>NZ_QPMH01000001.1 GCF_003344765.1 Ferruginivarius sediminum
TCCATGGTCCGTCTCCACTGTGCTTGTGGCTCGGCACCCGCCGGTGCAACCCACGTATCTCAGCACACCTGGAGGCGGGCCACCCGCCCCCGTGACGGACATGTCGTCTAGTTCCTGAACTGGTCGGCGAACTTTTCGCAGGGGTCCTCGTTGTCGACGCGGGGGGTGAACCAGACGTAGTCGAAGGCCGGCGGCGCATCGCCGTGAGCGACAGACATGTAGGACCGCCAGTTGGTCTCACCCTCCCGCACTTCCAGGATCGCCAGGGTCAGCACCTTGGGCTCAGCCAGCCGGTCGCGCAGATACCACGGAACGCCCCGATCCCCGCGAACGTGGCCGTTGCCGGCGATCAGGACAGCCTGCCCCACGCCTTCCTTGGCGGCGGAAACGAGGCTTTCGGCCATGGCGGCGTCGCGAAGCCGCTGCACCTTCGCCATCGGGGCGATGGCTTCGTCCGGCAGCATGTTGCAGTGGGATTCCACCAGTTCCTGTCGGAGGTCGGCCCGCAACGCCTCGGGCAAGTCCCGGTCCAGGCCAAGTGTCCGCACACGTCTCTCCGCCAGCGCGGCCAGGCCCTCGCGTCCGACCTTGCGCTGAAGCGGCTGGGCTACGTCGGCGGCGCGGACGGGCAGGCCGGCTCGCAGCGCGGCGGCGGCGACGGGTTCATAGATTTCCCAGTCCGGCCAGCCCCGTTCCTTCCAGCCGATGGCGGGGCCGAGGCCGGCGGCGTCGCGAGGGCGCGCCGCCAGATGGTCTTGCAGGGCGTCCGCCTGGTCCGCGTCGATCATCTCGAAAGCGACAGCGGGCCGGGCGCCCAGGGCGGCAAGCGCTTCCACCATCCATGCTTGCAGCCGGTGGTGGTCCGGATTGTCATGCTTTTCGCCCAGCAGCACGAAATCAGCAGCCGCCCCGGCCTCGGCAAGCTCGGCCGGCGTGGCGCGGGTGCCGCTGGCAGCATTCCACAGTGAGCCGGTCAGCGGGTGATCGGCGAAAACTTCGCTCCGCCAGTCCGAGGGGACAGGCGGCAACTCGGCCGAAACGACCTGAAAGGACCAGATCGAGGCGACAAGCAAAACGGCGAGGGCGCGAAACATGCCGGCAAGATGGCGCGTCTTTCCGCCGCCGGCAATGCTCGCCCTGGCGCGTTCCGTGGCCGTATGCTAAGCGCGGTGGCGGCAAAGCGACAGGAGCGGAGGCATGGCCCAGGCCAACGGCCCGCGCACCGGCGGGCAGATCCTGATCGACCAGTTGCGCATCCACGGCGCTGACCGTGCATTCTGCGTGCCGGGCGAGAGCTACCTCGCCGCGCTTGACGCGCTGCACGACGCGCCGGAGATCGCCCTCACCGTCTGCCGGCAGGAGGGCGGCGCGGCGATGATGGCCGACGCCTATGGCAAGCTGACCGGAAAGCCCGGCATCTGCTTCGTCACGCGTGGGCCGGGCGCGACGAATGCCAGCTCCGGCGTTCACGTCGCCTTTCAGGACTCGACGCCGATGATCCTGTTCATTGGCCAGGTGGGGCGCGGCATGCGCGACCGCGAGGCGTTCCAGGAGATCGACTACCGCCGCATGTACGGCCAGCTCGCCAAATGGGTCGCCGAGATCGACGATCCGGCCCGTATCCCGGAATACGTCAGCCGCGCGTTCCACACGGCGATGGCCGGGCGGCCGGGACCTGTCGTTCTGGCGCTGCCGGAGGATGTGCTGACGGAATCGACCGTGGTCGCCGACGTTCCCGCCTGCCGACCGGTGCGCGCTTATCCGGGCGCCGGGGAGATGGCAGAGCTGCGCGAGCGGTTGAGTAGGGCGAAACGGCCGTTCGTGCTGCTCGGCGGCGGCGGGTGGAGCCAGCAGGCCAAGGCCGATATGGAGGCCTTCGCCCAGGCGAATGACCTGCCGGTCGGCTGTTCCTTCCGCTGTCAGGACTACTTCGACAACGCCCACGGCTGCTACGCCGGCGATGTCGGGATCGCCCCGAACCCCAAGCTGGCCGAACGGGTCCGCGAAGCCGACCTGCTGCTGGTCGTCGGCGCGCGTCTGGGCGAGATGACGACGGCGGGCTACACGCTGGTGCAGCCGCCGGTGCCCCGGCAGACGCTGGTCCATGTGCATCCCGGCGCGGAAGAGCTTGGCCGCGTCTACCAGCCAGCCCTGGCGATCCAGGCAGCCACGCCCGCCTTCGCCGCGGCGGTGAGAGAGATGCCGCCGATCAACCATCCGGCCTGGGCGGGAGAAGCGGCGCGGGCGCATGCCGATTATCTCGACTGGTCAACGCCGCAGCCGGTGCCGGGCCCCGTACAGATGGCGGAAGTCATGGCGTGGCTGCGCGAGCGTCTGCCGGCCGAGGCGGTCGTGTGCAACGGCGCCGGCAACTACGCCGGTTTCGTGCACCGCTATCACCGCTACCGCGCCTATCGCAGTCAGTTGGCGCCGACCTCCGGCTCGATGGGCTATGGCGTGCCGGCGGCGGTGGCGGCCAAGCTGACGCGGCCGGATCGTCCCGTCGTGGCCTTCGCTGGGGACGGCTGCTTCCTGATGACCGGACAGGAACTCGCGACGGCCGTACACCACGGGGCGGCGATCGTGGTTATTGTGGTCAATAACTCGATGTACGGCACGATCCGCATGCATCAGGAGCGTGAGTATCCGGGCCGGATCAGCGGGACAGGTCTCACCAATCCCGACTTTGCGGCACTGGCCCATGCCTACGGCGCGCATGGCGAGGTCGTGGAAACCACGGAGGCCTTCGCGCCGGCGTTCGAGCGTGCATTGGAGTCCGGCAAGCCGGCAGTCCTGGAACTGCGCATCGACCCGGAGGCGATTTCCACCACGCGGACGCTTGGCGACATCCGCGAGGCGGCGCTGGCAAAGGCACGCCAGGCGTGAGCAAGGCGAGACGATGCAATCCGTATGCGGCTTCAACTTTCCATTAACCGTCTTACATTGATACTTGCCGCAAGAACCGTGGGAAGGTAAAACGCTGGGACTTGCGGCACGGACGGTATCGGCTGTACCTTCGCCGCCGCCAAGCGACACGGATGAACAGGACGCGCGATCTCCGGTGACACAGATGGTGTCCGACTCGACCCGCATTGATCCGATCCTCTCCGCCACTGCCGGTGGCGGCATCCCGACCCTGTCGCTCGACCTTCTCCTTGGTGACGGCCTTCTCCTCCTTATTCGCCCCTGAGCGCTGCCGCGCGCCGTCGGGGTGCAGGCGTTCAGGGGAGAAAAAAGGAAGGACAGCACCCCGGTGTGCCGTCGATGCGTCGTGCATCGGCTGAACGTCACCGATCCGGGAAGGACACGTGAAGGACCATGACTGAAAATCAATCGGCCAGCCAACAGAACAGGGTCGTAATCTTCGACACCACCTTGCGCGACGGGGAGCAGTCGCCCGGCTGTTCCATGACGCCGGAGGAGAAGCTGTCGGTCGCCAAGACCCTCGACGAGATGGGCATCGACGTCATCGAGGGCGGCTTCCCCATCTCCTCCACCAGCGACTTCGAGGCGGTCACCCAGATCGCCAAGCACGCCAAGAACGCGCAGATTTGCGGCCTGGCCCGCGCGCGGCAGAGCGACATCGACCGCTGCTGGGAGGCGGTCAAGCACGCGCGCCGGCCGCGCATCCACACCTTCCTGTCCACCTCTCCGCTGCATATGAAGTACAAGCTGCAGATGGAGCCGGACGACGTGCATCAGGCCGTGATCGACAGCGTTTCATACGCGCGGGACCTGACCGACAACGTCGAATGGTCGCCGGAGGATGGCACGCGGACGGAGCACGATTTCCTGTGCCGCTGTGTCGAGTCGGCGATCAAGTCCGGGGCGACGACGATCAACATCCCCGACACGGTTGGATACACCGTGCCGGAGGAGTTCCACGACCTGATCGCCATGCTGCGCAACCGGGTGCCCAACATCGACAAGGCGATCCTGTCGGTGCACTGCCACAACGACCTGGGCCTGGCGGTGGCGAACTCGCTGGCGGCGGTGCGCGCGGGCGCGCGGCAGGTCGAGGTGGCCGTCAACGGTATCGGCGAGCGCGCCGGCAACTGCGCGATGGAAGAGGTCGTGATGGCGCTCAAGACCCGTCACGATGTGATGCCTTATGACTGCGGCGTCGACACCCACTACATTACCCGCGTCTCGCGGCAGGTGGCGGGGATCACAGGCTTCGCGGTGCAGCCGAACAAGGCCATCGTCGGCAAGAACGCCTTCGCCCACGAGGCCGGCATCCACCAGGACGGCATGCTGAAGAACGCCCAGACTTACGAGATCATGACGCCGGAGTCGGTCGGGCTGACCCGCTCGACGCTGGTCATGGGCCGGCATTCCGGGAAGCACGCGTTCAAGAGCAAGCTTCAGGAACTGGGCTACGAGCTGAACGACAACGAGCTGGGCGACGCGTTCAAGCGCTTCAAGGATCTGGCCGATCACAAGAAGGAAGTCTTCGACGACGACCTGATCGCGCTGATCGACGACGCCGTGCTGCGGCACAACGATCATATCAAGTTCGTCTCGCTGGGCATCCAATGCGGCACGACCGGCCCGCAGACGGCCGATCTGGAGCTGGAGATCGAGGGCGAACGCAAGCACACGAAGACCGAGGGCTCGGGACCGGTGGACGCCACCTTCGCCGCGAT
Organism: Ferruginivarius sediminum; assembly: GCF_003344765.1. Classification (GTDB taxonomy): domain Bacteria; phylum Pseudomonadota; class Alphaproteobacteria; order Kiloniellales; family Rhodovibrionaceae; genus Ferruginivarius; species Ferruginivarius sediminum. Next base: position 4,647 of record NZ_QPMH01000001.1, read on the forward strand.
CCGCGAACTGTGGCCGCACGAGGCGACGCTGGAGCTCTACCAGGTCCACGCCGTTACCGAGGGTACGGACGCGCAGGCCGAGGTGACGGTGCGTCTGGCGGAGAACGACAGGACCGTGAACGGGCAGGGCGCGGACTATGACACGCTGGTCGCGTCGGCCCGGGCCTACATCAACGCCTTGAACAAACTGATGGTGAAGCGAGAGAAGACGGCAACCTCCCAGGAGGCGGCCGGACCGGACGTGATGTCCGCCTAGCACGATGCGAACGGCGCCCGGCCAGGGGACGGCCGGGCGCTGCCGCGGATGCCGCGTCCACGGCGGAGCGATCCGCCACAAATGCCTTGAAATCGCCACCGTGGGCCGTTAGTCACCCAACAGCGCCCACCGTGGCATATTTAGTGGGTAAGGGGTTTCCGCGCACAATGTTCTCCCGTCTCCTCGGCATTCTCTCCGCCGACATGGCGATCGACCTGGGGACCGCGAACACGCTGGTCTATGTCAAGGGTCGCGGCATCGTCCTCAACGAGCCTTCGGTTGTCGCGATCGCCGAGGCCAAGGGCAAGAAACAGGTTCTCGCCGTCGGCGACGAAGCCAAGATGATGCTGGGGCGAACGCCCGGGAACATCCAGGCGATCCGGCCGCTGCGCGATGGCGTCATCGCGGACTTCGAGGTCGCCGAGGAGATGATCAAGCACTTCATCCGCAAGGTGCATAACCGGCGCAGCTTTGCTTCGCCGCAGTGCATCGTCTGCGTGCCCTCGGGCTCGACGGCGGTGGAGCGCCGCGCCATTCAGGAGTCGGCCGAGGCCGCGGGCGCGCGCCGCGTGTTCCTGATCGAGGAGCCGATGGCCGCAGCGATCGGCGCCGGCCTGCCGGTGACCGAGCCGACGGGCAGCATGGTCGTCGACGTCGGCGGTGGCACCACCGAGGTCGCGGTGCTGTCGCTCGGCGGCATCGTCTACTCGCGCTCGGTCCGCGTGGGCGGCGACAAGATGGACGAGGCGATCATCGCCTATATCCGGCGCAATCATAATCTTCTGGTCGGCGAAGGCTCGTCCGAGCGCATCAAGAAGCAGATCGGCTCCGCCTGCCCGCCCGAGCACGGGGAGGAGGGCCGGACGATGGAGATCAAGGGCCGCGATCTGATGAACGGCGTGCCCAAGGAACTCGTCATCTCCGAGCGCCAGATCGCCGAGTCGCTGGCCGAACCGGTCGGTGCCATCGTCGAGGCGGTGAAGGTCGCGCTGGAGCATTCCGCGCCGGAGCTGGCCGCGGATATCGTGGACAAGGGCATCGTACTGACCGGCGGCGGCGCGCTTCTGGGCAACCTGGACTACGTCCTGCGGGCGTCCACCGGCCTGCCGGTTTCCATAGCCGACGATCCGCTCTCTTGCGTCGCACTGGGCACGGGAAGGTGCCTTGAAGAAATGAAGACGCTGAAGAACGTGCTGATCACGATGTACTGATGTTGTGGGGCTCGTCTTAACCAATTTTTTCAGTGCGATGGTCGGGTTCGCTGTTTCTTTCTTAACGAATGCACAGTAGAATCCGAGAAGGTGTCGCAGTAAAAATTAGTTCCGAGGAACAGGTCCGGGCTTGGGGAGGACCTGAGTGAAACGACCGATGCGACCGTTGGAGGATCTGACCACGCCCGTCAGGGCATGGTTGCATCGCTTTGCCTTCCTGCTGCTTGTTGGCGGTGCCTTCGCTCTAATGTTGGTTGGCAAGGCCGACGGCATTCTCGTGGAGCGCGCGCGCACGACCGTCGTCGACGCGGTGGCACCTATCCTCGACGCGGCATCGCGACCTGTCGCAACGGTCGCCGACGTCCTCCGGGAGGGGCGGGAGCTTGCCGTCCTGCGTGCGCAAAACGCCGCTTTGCGGAAAGAGAACGCGCGACTCAAGCACTGGCAGCTTGTTGCCCGCCGGCTGGAGGCCGAGAACGCGGCGCTGGCTCAGCTTCTCGACATGGCTCCCGAGCCGCAGACAGACTATGTCACCGGTCGCGTCATCGCCGACAGCGGCGGCGCCTTCGTGCGCTCGGTCCTGATCAACGCCGGGACGAACCACGGGATTGCCAAGGGCCAAGCGGCGCTGACGGGCGAGGGGCTTGCCGGCCGCGTGGCCGAGGTTGGCCGCACGAGCGGGCGTGTTCTCCTGATCACCGACATCAACTCGCGGATTCCGGTCGTCATCGAAAGCACCCGGCAACGCGGCATCCTGGCGGGGGACAACTCCGATCGGCCGAAGCTCGTCTACCTGCCCGAAGAGGCGGAGGTGGCCGTGGGTCAGCGGATCGTGACCTCGGGCCATGGCGGCGTATTCCCACCCGGCTTGCCGGTGGGCGAGATCGTCAAGGCCGGCGAGCATGGCGTCCGCGTCCGGCCTTTCGCTGACTGGAACCGCATGGAATACTTGCGCGTGGTGGACTACGGCATGCCGGGAATCCTGATGACGCGGGAAGATGATTATAGCGCACGGATCGCGGCGGCGACGGGGGCGCCACGGTGAAACTGACGGTCTGGCAGCGGCTGGACCTGATTGCCCGCCAGATCACCCCGACGCTGCTGACGCTGGCGCTGGTCATGGTGGGGATGGTGCCGCTGCATCTGCCCGACTTGGCGCCTGTGGTGCCGTGGCTGGCGCTGATCGCGGTGTACTACTGGTCGGTGCACCGCCCGGACCTTATGCCGGCGGCTGCCGTCTTCGCAGTGGGCCTGTTCCACGATCTGGCCGCGGGGACCGCGCTCGGTGTGGGCGTGTTGGTGCTGCTGCTGGTGCATGTTGCCGTGGTGTCTCAGCGCCGCTTCTTCATGTCGCGCAGCTTCATGGTGATCTGGTTCGGATTCGCCGTCATCGCACTGGGCGCCTGCACGCTGTCCTGGCTGTTGAACGCGCTGCTGGCGGGGACGCTGGTCGACGCGCGTCCGGCGGCGTTTCAGTTCATGACCACGGTGGCAGCCTATCCGCCGCTGGCGTGGCTGTTCGTACAGGTTCAGCGAAGCATGCTGCGCACCTAGCCGCCGGCTTCGGGTGTCGGCGGCGGAAAACGAGGTTTCGCGACGGAGCGACGATGGCCCTGCTCAACGAGGATCACGGCCGGTTCAAGACATTCTCCCGCCGGGCCCTGATGCTGGGTGGCGGCAAGCTTGCGCTGCTGGGCCTGCTGGCGGGGCGGATGTACTACCTGCAGGTTGTCGAGGGCGAGAAGTACGCGACACTGGCGGAGGACAACCGGGTCTCGCTGCGCTTGCTGCCGCCGCCGCGCGGGCGCATCCTCGACCGCTTCGGCGCGCCGCTCGCCGTGAACAACCAGAACTACCGTGTCCTGCTGGTGGCCGAGCAGGCCAACGACATGACGACGACCCTGGACCGGCTGACGCGGATTATCCCCATCGACGAAAGCGACCGCGAGCGCATCCTGCGCGAGGTCCGGCAGAAACGCGCCTTCGTGCCGGTGACGGTGCGCGAGAACCTGTCATGGGAGAAAGTGAGTCAGGTCGAGGTGAATGCCCCGGACCTTGCCGGCATCTCGATCGACGTCGGGCAGACGCGGCACTATCCCCACGGCGCCGAGATGGCGCACGTGCTGGGCTACGTCGCCGCCGTGGCGGAGCACGAGCTGACCGGCGACCCGCTGCTGGAACTGCCGGGATTCCGTGTCGGCAAGAGCGGTCTGGAAAAACGCTATGACGAGAAACTGCGCGGGTCGGCCGGCACCAGTCAGGTGGAGGTCAACGCGGTGGGCCGGACCATCCGCGAACTGAAACGTGAGGAAGGCCAGCCCGGCAGCGACCTGATCCTGACCCTGGATGGCGAACTTCAAGGCTTCGTGCAGCGGCGGCTGTCGGGGGAAAAGAGCGCATCCTCCATCGTCCTCGACGTGGAAACCGGCGATGTACTGGCAATGGGCAGCGTGCCCAGCTACGACCCCAATGCCTTCAACTTCGGCCTCTCCAACAGCGAGTGGCGCGCCCTGGTCAATAACCCGCAGCATCCGCTGACCAACAAGGCCATCGGCGGACTGTACAATCCCGGCTCCACCTTCAAGATGGTGGTGGCACTGGCGGCGCTGGAAGCGGGTATCGGCGCCGGGCACGAGGTGTACTGCCCCGGCTTCTACAAGCTGGGCAATGCGCGCTTCCATTGCTGGCGGCGCTGGGGCCACGGCAAGCTGAACATGGTCGAGGGGATCAAGAACTCCTGCGACGTGTACTTCTACGAGCTGGCCCGGCGCGTGGGGATCGACCGCATCGCGGAGATGGCCAAGCGTTTCGGCCTGGGCGAGACGGTAGGCATCGACTTGCCGGGCGAGCGTGGCGGGACGGTGCCGACGAAGGAGTGGAAGCGCGCCTATATCGGCGAACCGTGGCAGGGGGGCGAAACGCTCGTCGCCGCCATCGGACAGGGCTTCGTGCTGACGACGCCCCTGCAGCTTGCGGTGATGACCGCGCGTCTGGCCAGCGGCAAGGCCGTGCGGCCGCACCTGGCACACGGGCTTTCAGGCCGGGACGAGGACGTGACCCCGGTCGTCGAGCGCGCCTTTCCGGACCTGGAAGTGCCGCTGCCACACCTCGACGTCGTGCGCGCGGGGATGGATGCCGTCGTCAACGAGAAGGGCGGCACCGCTTATGGCAAGCGCATCCGCCAGGAAGGCTGGGAGATGGCCGGCAAGACCGGCACCGCGCAGGTGCGTCGCATCACCATGGCCGAGCGACGGCAGGGCGTCATCAAGAACGAGGATTTGCCCTGGCGCCGGCGGGACCATGCGCTTTTCGTTGGTTTTGCGCCAGTGGACAAGCCTCGCTACTGCTGTGCCGTCGTGGTGGAGCACGGCGGCGGCGGTTCCACGACGGCGGCACCGATCGTGCGCGATGTGCTGGTCGAGACGCAGCGCCGCGACCCGGCCCGCCGCGGCGCACCCGCGCAGGTGGCCGGCAAGCCGGCGGGAACCGAGACCTAGGGGAACGGACAGCGCGCATGCAGACGCAAGGACTGCGCCGAAACCCGGAGATGACCCTGGCGCAAAAGGCGCTGCAGGTGAACTGGGGCCTGGTGTTCGTCGTCTCGGTGCTGGCGGCCGTCGGCTGCGTGATGCTGTACTCGGCGGCCAACGGCTCCTACGACCCCTGGGCGTCGCGCCAGGCCGTGCGTTTCGGCGGCGGTCTGGTGCTGATGGTCGGCGTGGCGCTGGTCGACATCCGAATGTGGTTCCGCTGGACATGGTTCATCTACTTCGGCGCGCTTGCCCTGCTGGTCGCGGTCGAGGTCATGGGGACAATCGGCATGGGCGCGCAACGCTGGATCGACCTGAAGGTGATCCAGCTTCAACCGTCCGAAGTCATGAAGGTCGCAATCGTCCTGGCACTGGCACGCTATTTCCACGGCGTTTCGGAGGAGGATATCGGCCGGCCCACACGGCTGATCCCGCCGCTTCTGGCGATTGCCGCGCCGGTCGGCCTGGTGTTGAACCAGCCGGACCTGGGCACGGCCCTGATGCTGATGATGGTCGCGGGGGCGATCTTCTTCGCTGCCGGCGTGCGCCTGTGGAAGTTTGCCGTTATCCTGGGGGTTGCCGGGGCGGCGATTCCGGTGGCCTGGCAATTCCTGCACGACTACCAGAAGCAGCGGGTGCTGACGTTCCTCAATCCGGAGTCGGATCCGCTTGGCAGCGGCTATCATATCATGCAGTCCAAGATTGCCCTGGGGGCCGGCGGTATGTTCGGCAAGGGCTTCCTGCAGGGTTCGCAGAGCCACCTGAACTTCCTGCCGGAAAAGCAGACGGATTTCATCTTCACCATGATGGCCGAGGAGTTCGGCATGCTGGGCGGCCTGGCGCTGCTGGGCCTCTATGCCATCGTCCTGATCTACGGCTTCGCGATCAGCCTGCGCGCGCGCAACCACTTCGGCCGGCTGCTGGCCCTGGGGCTGACGGCGAACATGTTCCTTTACGTTTTCATCAACATCGCCATGGTGATGGGATTGATTCCCGTCGTAGGCGTGCCGCTGCCGCTGATCTCCTATGGCGGGACGGCGATGCTGACGGTCATGACCTCGCTTGGGCTGACGATGGCGGTCTACGTTCACCGCGACGTGCGTATCCCCCGCCGTGGCCTGGACGATGCGGATTGACGGCCGACAGCGGGAGGCCGGCGGAATTTCTTGAAAATGCGCTGTCGCGGCCCTTCACAAACCGTTGCGAAGTTGCTATCTACGCCCGGCATCAGCGGGCCAGTAGCTCAATTGGCAGAGCATCCGACTCTTAATCGGCAGGTTGAAGGTTCGAGTCCTTCCTGGCCCACCACCTTTTCTGCGGGTTTCCGGCGGTTTCGAGACTGAAAGGTTTTGCAAAATCGGTGTGGTTTTGCAAACTATCGGCTGCCCTCGTTCTCTATAAGTTTCCGGATTGCCTCGTCGGCTAGGCGGGCTTGGTTCACCTGCGCGGCGTAGTGTTCGACCATTTGCAACGTCTGACCCGTCACGGCCGCGACCTGAGCCGTGGCGCAGCCGGCCTCCAGGAGTCGGTTCACGGCGTTCTTACGCAGGCCGTGGCGTGAGTAGCCGGGAAACCCGATCTGGCGCATTAGCCTGGGCCCTGTCCGCTAGGCTTCCCGGCACCAAAAGGAAGGCGCCGAAGATGACCGTGTTCCAGATCGCCGCGCTGCTCATCGTGCTCGCCGCCGGCTTCGGGTATCTGAACCACGTCACGCTGAAGCTGCCGACGACGATAGGGCTGGTTGTCATTGCGCTGGGCGCTTCCCTGGCCGTGATCGCGCTCGATGCGCTTTTGCCGGCCACGACGCTGGCGGAGGACGCGCGGGCATTGGTTCGCGGGATCGATTTCTACGCCGCGCTGATGAACGGGATGCTGGGGTTCCTGCTGTTCGCCGGGGCGCTGCATGTCGATATGTCGTCCCTCGCCGGACAGCGCTGGATCGTCCTGTCGATGGCGACCGTCGGCCTGTTGATCTCCACGGCACTGGTGGCGCTGGGGTTCTGGTGGCTGGCCGGCGTGCCCTTCGCCGTGGCGCTGGTGTTCGGCGCGCTTATCAGCCCGACCGATCCCATCGCGGTGCTGGGATTGCTGAAGCAGCATCGTGTGCCCGAGAGCCTGGAAACGAAAATCGCCGGCGAAAGCCTGTTCAATGATGGCGTCGCCGTGGTGCTGTTCCTGGTGCTGGTGGCAATCGCCTTTGGACAGGGACATGGCGGAGAGGGCGTGGACGCGACGCAGGTCCTGCTTCTGTTCGCCCAGGAGGCAGTCGGCGGTGCCGTGCTGGGCGCGCTGGCGGGCTTGGGCGTGTGCCACCTGTTGCGCGGGTTGGACGAGTACGTGCTGGAGGTGATGCTGACCCTGGCGCTTGTGATGGGAGCTTATGCGCTGGCGCAAGGCCTGCACATGAGCGGGCCGATCGCCGTGGTCATCGCCGGCCTCTTTATCGGCAATCGTGGTATGCGCCTGGGAATGAGCGAGACCACCAGGACACACGTGCAGAACTTCTGGCACTTGGTGGACGAGATCCTGAACGCCGCGTTGTTCCTGCTCATCGGCGTGGAAGTGCTGGCCATTCCGTTCCGGACGGAGATCGCGCCGGTGGCCTTGGCGGCGATACCGCTGGTGTTGCTGGGCCGGGCGGCCGCGGTTGTGGTTCCGGTAAGCCTCTTGCGCTTCCGCCGGACCTTTACGCGTGGTGCGGTGCCGATCCTGGTGTGGGGCGGGCTGCGCGGCGGTATATCGGTCGCGCTCGCGCTCTCGCTGCCCGATGGCCCGCACAAGGCGACTATCCTTGTGGCCACCTACGCCGTGGTCATATTCTCGATCGTCGTCCAGGGCCTGTCGATGGGGCGTGTCATCCAGCGCTTCGGCCCGCGCGCCGCCGCCGAGGAGCGGGACATGGCGGGCGGCACGCGGGGCTGATTGTCGCAAGCATCGACGCGGCCGCACTGCCGCGCGGTCAATTCCTGGTGATCGTCATGCTGCTCGTCGTAGTGCTGGTGGTGCTGCTACTGGTCCGTGTTACGGTTGCTGTCCCGCTCTGCGTGCGGGTCGCCGTTGTGACCGTGTCCGTGGAAGACAGATCGCCGGGGCCGCTATCTGGCACTGGGTCGCGACCGTTCAGGACCACGAGCGTCCGGCTTTCGCCCCCGGTTGCGTTGATGATGTTCTGAAAAAAGGTGCCGAATGAGATGCCGGCGCCGCGGTGCGCGGCCAATTCGGACGTTTCGAGCACCTCGATTCCGGCGAAGCCACCGGTAAAAGCCTCGTTTGGCTGAATTCCGGATAGCCCGCCTGCGACAGCCGACGGCGCGGTAAAGGCGAGCATGGCCGCACTAAGGCATGCCGTAATCCTCAGAGGATGCAATTTCTGGCACATTGTCATTTCCGCCTCTCTTGGCCTGCACTGCAGCATCTGAATGCTGGATTCTACCATCTTCAATGCGATGTTGTGAATTTTATTAAATAATATCTGTAACACATCATGCAAAGGCTGCATATACAAAGTAGAAAATTGTCATTAATTATCTAAATTCATCTAAATATCGAAAATTCGATATAGCGGACACAGCTGCCGTAAATCTATGCAGGTTCAGCCGAGCCATTATGTCCAAAGACACGAACAATCATCGGCTCATATCCGTGCCGTAACCTACGGCAAGGGACAACCCGTAATCCCAGTTCGTCGGCGCCAAAAAAACTAACGTGCAATTTATACACGCAGCAAGTGAAATTGCCGGCGCTAATTTGGCATAACCGGCGGACCACGCGCGGCATTATAATCTGAAATGTGCTCACGGACAAGCCAAATGGTTGCTTGTCAAAACGGGTACTTCGCCATAGAATTACAATCTAAGGTAGATCCGCTCGATGTGTGAAATAACATCGGAGGAAGGTATGTATAAAGACGTAAACAACCAGAATGTTGTTCCATATGGACCAAATAGAAAAGGGTGGCAGGAACAAATCCCTACACTTGCAAAAAAGGGTGATAAATACTTTGTATCTCCGCCGCAGGCAGATCCGAATGATATTTATGGGGGGCTCAAGGTCGAATTACTCGACTCGACGGACCTGCAGCTACTACCAAGGGCCCTGACCGAAGCTGAACGAAAGCGCGCGCTCTTGCGGGTGGAAACGCACGAAGAGCTCTATGCTGAGACATATCTTGGCCAGCAAAATCAGTCCGTATTTCTGGATGTGGATTTCCAGACCCATCTCTCCAGATACATGAACACTCTATTGAACAACATTGGCGACCCCTTTATTTCAGGAAGTTTGGGTAAGAATACCAAGTTCGCCGAGTGTGCGGTCCTGGATTACTACGCGTCCCTATGGAACGCGAGATGGCCCAGTGACCCGAAAGATCCTGATTCGCACTGGGGTTATGTACTCAGCATGGGCTCGACGGAGGGCAATCTCTACAGCCTTCTACAGGGTCGCGACTACCTGAAGGGCAGGCCGCTTCACGAAGGTGGTCAAAAGGTTCCCGATCGGGAACTGGGTGGTGAGACGGCAGGGGCGGATCACACAATCGACAATCCGAATGCCTTTCGCCCTATCGCATTCTTCTCGGAAGATCGCCACTACTCGATACTCAAGGCGTTGCGAGCGATGGAGATTCCTGCCTACGGTGACGTGGGAGCAGCGGAATATCCGGGGCAATGCCCGATCACAGAGGACGGGCATTGGCCTCTGAATGTACCGTCGTTGGGCCCGGATGGCGCGCACCCGGTAGGCTGTGGAGTTGTCGATATCGACAAGCTCGAAACGCTTGTCGAATTCTTCGCGGCACGCGGCCATCCCATCCTGCTCGTCCTTACCGTCGGTACTACATTCAAGGGAGCGCACGATCCAGTTGACGATATTGGCAAGCGCCTGATGCCGATCTTCCGGCGCCATGGCTTGGCGCAGCGCCGAGTCTGGGCGGATCCGGCGCATCCCGCGCATTGGGACTGGCGCACCGGGTTCTGGATCCATGTCGATGGTGCGCTGGGAGCTGCTTACCTACCGTTTCTTGAGATGGCCTATCACGCTGGAGAAACGGCGCAGCGTGGTCCGGTCTTCGACTTCCGGCTGCCTTACATTCATTCGTTGGTGATGAGCGGGCACAAATGGCCGGGAACGCCGTGGCCGACTGGAATATACATGACCAAGCGGAAGTACTTGATCAAGCCACCCGAGGATCCGGATTATATCGGCGCCCCCGATACCACTTTCGCGGGCTCGCGAAACGGCCTCTCGCCGCTGTTGCTGTGGTGGTATGCCGCCGTCATGTCGTATGACGCCCAGGTCGAACGCATCCTGCATTGCCAGCGTATTGCAGAGTACGCCGAACGGCGATTGCGGGAATTAAGCGACGTCCTGCAATTCGATCTCTGGGTACAGCGCTCGCCGCTGTCATTGTCGATCCTTTTCCGCAAGCCAAATGATGCGATCACTTCGACGTACTCGCTGTCGACACAGTATGTTCCGTCACCTGATCGACGAGGTGAATGGCGAAACTATGCCCATATCTATTGCATGGGTAGTGTTGACGAACAGTTGATTGACAGATTTGTTGAAGAGTTGAGCGAACCGGAGGCTTTTCCAGAAATGGCGGCGGAAGAAATGGAACTTAAACACACGCCCGGTTCGGAGCGCTCCCGCCACGGCAACGACCGTTGCGGGCGAACGGAAGATTCCGTTTGCGCGAGGCAGAGGGGCGGTGACAAGGCCGTGAACAACCTGCTTTAAGATAAGGCGCAATGAGAGGTAGCAGCCGGGCGGCAACTCTTATCATAGCTGCAGAGGGAAACACCCCACGGCTGCGACCACTCCCGTTTCTGACGCTTGGCCCAATGCGGTCCTGGACTTCGTGGGGCGCATTTCATCAGCGAGCTGTTCGAGTGTGCCGCGAACGCACACAACTGCCGTCCTGGCTCCGCCCGGCATTGCGAAAGGAAATCTTTCGATACCCTCCGAAAAGGTGTCCACGCAAGTTAGTTGTTAATACATCATAAAGTTCTCGTATGTGATGTAGGTGGCGGCTTATCCGAAGTTTCGTGTGTCCTATGCGGCGGAAAGCGTGCCCCATAAGGACGCGCGAAACAGCTATGACGCCCAATTGGACTGTACGAAAGGGAGGGACTTCAAAGTGTTGCGCAAGACTTTCGGTATCGCCGCCGGGCTAACTGCGATCCTCGGCTTGGCGACACAGGCGAGCGCAGATGAAATCACGATAACTGCCGATCAATGGTGCCCCTACAACTGCGAGCCTGGCAGTGACGCGCCCGGCTATGTCGTGGAACTCGCAAAGCGTATTTATGAGAGCGAGGGTCACACTATCAAATACGTCAACAACCCTTGGCAACGAGCTCTAAAGATGGGCGCCCGCGGCAAGGTGAATGGCGTTATCGCTGTCAGCTTTCAGCCGGAAACCGAGCAGATGGTCCTCCCTGAAGAGCCGCTGACGAGTTATGAGATCAAGGCCGTTACCGATGCCGACGATGGCTGGTCGTACGACGGCATCGAATCAATTGGCGAGCGCACCGTCGCGGTCGTTGCCGGATACAACTATGGCGACCGCTTCATGGAGTGGCAACGTAGCAACGAAGGCCAGCAGGTCGTCAATCAGGGAGACGGCGCCTTGCAGCGTAACCTCAAAATGGTTGCCTCGGGCCGTGCCGATTTCGCGATCGATGGCGCGAATGTGCTTGGCTACAACATCGACCAGATGGGCATGAAAGAAAGCTTCAGGTTTGCCGGCACAATCGGCGAGGCTGTGCCGCTGTATCTCGGCTTCAGCATGAAAGCCGGCAACGCCGAGGAATACGCCCGACTGTGGACCGAGGGCGTTCGCCGTATGCGAGAGAGCGGCGAACTTCAGGAAGTTCTCGACAAGTATGGCGTAAGCGACTGGGCGGAATAGGCCTCGCCTCGTTGCGTTTTGTATGAGGGCAGTGGTTGCGGGACCGCTCGAGACTGTCCCGCAACCGACCTCCCCCTTACCTGGCACGAGCATCCGGCACGATTGGTTTGTCAAGCGACGGAGAGATCCGGGATATGCGTTCGGCAAAAAATAGCGTTAAGGCGCGCGTTCTCCTTATCACCATTCCCATTCTGGCAATCGTGCTGGCCGCGGGATTTGGCGTAGCCCTTCAGCAGCAGATGTCCACGCTTCAGGCGCTGGGCAACCGCACCATCGATCTGCAGGAGCAGACATCGCAGGCCGCGCGGAAACAGGTGAGCAGTTCCTTCCAAGACCTCGAAGCGGTGCAGGACGAGACGATGGGCCGCCTGCTAAAGGCGATCGAGGCCTCCGGCGGGCGTACGATCGATGCACAGAACGAGGCCTTCAATCGCCAGTTGAATACCATCGTCACTTTAAGTGCACCGATGCTGGTACACCCCATGTGGACCTTCAACGAGGCCGATGCGAAGACGATCCTTGCTGGCATCGTCAGCTTGGACGCTGTCGTCGGGGTGCGCGCTGTGGAGGAGGGCGGCAATGTCTTTGCCGAGATAGGTAAGTTCGACGAGGGCGCTAAGAAGCAGACAGCTCATATCGAAGGGGAGATCAAGGACAAGCTGCAGCGCGTAGGCAGCCTGGAAATCTTCTACACCACGGAGGCGTTGGAGCAGGCCAAGGCGACGGCCGAAAACGAACTGGCATCAAATCGCACGTTTGTGGAGCAAGCCAGCACCCGGTTCGGCCAAACGGTGGAAGATACGCGGGGCCGGCTCACCGAAGCGGCGGCAGAGCGCCGAAGCGAAGCGGGCGACGTGATCGAGGCGACTATTGCAGGTGCCCAGAAGGAAGGTCTGGCAATAACCGGTATCATCTTCGCTGTCTTGACCGTCGTTGTCGCTGTTTCCCTGTCACTGACGCTCGGCCGTGTACTGTTGACGCCGCTGCAGAAAATGACCGAGGCGATGCGGCGCCTTGCCGATGGCGACACCGATGTCGAGATTCCTGCGGCGCAACGCGAGGATGAGATCGGCAATATGGCGGAGGCCTGCCGCGTCTTCCGGGACAATGCGCTCGAGAAGGAACGCCTGGAGCAAGAGCAGGCTGATGAGCAGTTGCGCACGGAAAGGCGCCGTGCGATGCAAGAACTCGCTGATACCTTCGAACAGTCGGTGGCGCATATCGTTTATCGCGTTTCCGAGAGCAGCAACCAAGTACGGGATAACGCTAGGAACCTTTCCGAACGTGCCAAGCATGCCCAGAGCGACGCTACGGGGGCCGCGGGGCACGCCGAGGAGGTTTCGACAAACGTGGAATCCACTGCGTCGGCGACCGAAGAGCTATCGGCATCGGTGCACGAGGTCACGCGGCAGATCCACGAGTCTTCCCAAAAGGCGACCGACGCAGTTTCACGGGCAAAGGAAACCAGCAGTACGGTCCAAAACCTCAAGCAATCCGCCGACAAGATCGGAGCGGTCGTCACACTTATCCAGGACATTGCCGAGCAGACCAACCTGCTTGCCTTGAACGCGACGATCGAGGCGGCCCGCGCCGGCGAAGCCGGCAAGGGCTTTGCGGTCGTCGCCAATGAGGTGAAGTCCCTGGCAAACCAGACACAGAAAGCAACCGAGGATATCAGCGGTCAAATCAACGACATTCGAAACGTGTCGGAGCTTACCGTCGATTCAATCGAGGCGATCAGCAGGACCATCAACGAGATCAATGAGGCCGTTGCTCACGCTTCATCAAGCGCGGAACAGCAGAACAGTGCGACCTCCGAGATTTCGAGCAGCCTCGACAGAGCCGCCAAGGGCACCCAGGAAGTGAGCCAGCGCGTCACCGACATCACGAATGGCGCCCAGCAGACGGGCGAAATGGTACAGGCGGTTCTCTCCACTTCGGACGAATTGACCGAGGTTGCGCAAGACTTGAACCAGGAAGTGGAAACTTTCCTGACCAAGGTTCGGGCTGGCTGATAGGAAGCGTATGGATAACGATGCCGGGATAACCTCAAGGGAGGTTCGGCATCGATCCGATATCATACGCCGTGCAGCCTACGGAATTGCACCTGGTACTGCCAGGGCCTGTTGGATTGTAAGATTGTAAGGGGGAAGGGGCTCTTACGCTTGGGGTGGAGGGAAGCGCCCAACTACTCCGCCTGCTGACGCGAGCGTTGCCGGCGGCGGCGTCGGCCACCACCCTCGTCGCCGTCGGGCTGCGCCGCCTTTTTCGGCGCCGGCAAGGGTACGGCCTTGCGCAGCATGGGGTAGGGCGCGGTGGCGTGCGGGAAGCTCATTGCCTCGACGAAATGCGCCTGAAAGCGCGGCTCAACGGCAGTCTCGATCTTCTCGATCTTCCGGACGACGTTTTCGATCTCGTCGCGTGCCTTCTGATTCAGCAGAGCGATGCGTGCACCGGTCCCGGCGGCGTTTCCGGCCGAGGTGACTTTCTCCAGGTTGCAGTCCGGGATCAGGCCCAGGACCATCGCATACTTGACGTCGATGTGCGCGCCGAAAGCCCCTGCAAGCACGATGCGGTCGACGCTCTCGATACCGAGGTGATCCATCAGCAGCCGCGTACCGGCGTAAAGCGCCGCCTTGGCAAGCTGAATGGCGCGCACATCGTTCTGGGTGATGCGTATCTCCGGTTCGCCGGCGTGTAGCAGGTAGGACCATGTGCGGCCGTCCTGCTGCACGCGGTCCGATTTGGCCGCCATCGCGCCGTCGATGGTGCCGTCGGGTGTGATGATGCCGGCGAGGTACATCTCGGCCAGCACCTCGATGATGCCGGAGCCGCAGATGCCAGTGACGCCCAGGCGCTTGACCTTCTTCTCGAAGCCCGGTTCGTTCGACCACTGGTCGCAGCCGATCACCTTGAAGCGCGGCTCAAGCGTCTCGGGATCGATGCGAACCCGCTCGATTGCGCCGGATGCGGCGCGCTGACCGGAAGAGATCTGCGCGCCTTCGAACGCCGGCCCGGTGGGGGAGGATGCGGCCAGAAGCCGGTCCTTGCTGCCCAGGACGATCTCGGCATTCGTGCCAACATCGACGACCAGCACGATATCGTCTGACAGGTGCGGCGTCTCCGACAGCACGACACCGGCGGTGTCCGCGCCGACGTGCCCGGCGATGCAGGGAAGGACGTAGACACGCGCGTCGGGATGGATCCGCACGCCCAGCTCTTCCGCCCACAGCGTCATGCCGCTGTTCGTCGCCAGCGCGAAGGGGGCGCCGCCAAGCTCCGTCGGGTCGATGCCCAGCAACAGGTGATGCATGATGGGGTTGCCGACGAAGGTCGCGTTCAGGATCTCCTCCGGCGAGACTCCGGCCTCCTCGGCGGTCTCCGCGATCAGGTCGTTTATGGCCTCGCGCACCGCCGCCGTCATCTCGGCGTCGCCGCCGGGATTCATCATGACGTAGGACACACGGCTCATCAGGTCTTCGCCGAAGCGGATCTGCGGGTTCATGATCCCGTTCGACGCCAGCACCTCGCCCGAGGCCAGATCGCAAAGATGCGCCGCGATGGTGGTGGAGCCGATGTCGATCGCCACGCCGAACGCCCGGTCGTGGAAGCCTGGCCAGACCGCCGTCAGCCGCTTGCCGCGATGCACGGCGACGGTGACCTTCCACGCGCCATCGCGCAGCGCCTTCTGAAGGTTCTGCAGAAGGCGAAGGTCGGCATCCTCCAGCTCCGTCAGGTCCCACTGCTCCCGCAGCGACTTCAGCAGACGTTCCAGGTCACCGCTGGGCTTGTGCATGTCGGGCTGCTCGACGTCGACGTAGTGCAGGCGCACCGCCGGGTCGAGCACGATGTCGCGCACTTCCGGCCGTTTGCGCACGACCTGCTTGTGAACCTGGCTGTCGGCGGGAACGTCAACGACGACGTCGTCCAGGATCCGCGCCTGGCAGGACAGGCGGCGTCCCGGCTTGACGCCCTTGCGGGATTTCTCGTGGTAGCGCTGCTCGACCTCGTTCCAGGGGCTGACGTGGTCGGCGCGCGACTTGATGTTGTGCTTGGCGAAATCGCCCTCGGCAACCTTTACTTGACAGCGCCCGCATAGGCCACGGCCGCCACACACGGAGTCGATGTCGACACCGAGCTGGCGGCCGGCCTGCAGGACGGTCGTCCCCTTCTCGAAGCGGCCGCGCCGGCCGGAGGGGGTGAAGACGATCAGGACATCATCCGCCATGACTACCTCAACTCGTTAAAGTCGCCGCCGGCGCCGGTCCCCCGTCGCTGTGGCCGCTTAAGCGCCGGCCCGGCGCCGCCGGCGTTCGCGCCGCCCTTCGCCGCCTTCGCCAGCCGCCTGCGTGGGTTCGCGGAACTTCTTAATCCACCGCAGGCAGTCCTTGTCCACGCCCATCAGCACGTCGGCCGCCATCACGCCCGTCATTTCCGGCTCGTGCAGGGGGTTCATGATTGCCGAGGTCATGCCGGCCCCCGCCGCCATCGCCAGGAAGATCGAGTTAAGCCCGTGCCGGTTCGGCAACCCGAAGCTGACGTTGGAGGCGCCGCAGGTACTGTTGACACCTAGCTCGTTACGAAGGCGGTTGAGGATATGGAAGGCCTGTTTGCCGGCGTTGCCCAACGCCCCGATGGGCATGACCAGCGGGTCGACGACGACATCCTCCTTGGGGATGCCATGGTCCTGCGCACGCTCGACGATCTTCTTCGCCACCGCGAAGCGGACGTCGGGGTCCTCGGAGATGCCGGTTTCGTCGTTGGATATGGCGACGACCGCGGCGTTGTGCTTCTTGATCAGCGGCAGCACCTCTTCCAGGCGCTCCTCCTCGCCGGTGACCGAATTTACCAGCGCCTTGCCCTGATAGACTTCCAGGCCGCGTTCCAACGCCTTCACGATCGAGGAGTCGATCGACAGCGGCACGTCGGTCAGTTCCTGCACCAGCTTGATGGTCTGGGCCAGGATCTCCGGCTCGTCGGCCAGCGGGATGCCGGCGTTGACGTCGAGCATGCTGGCGCCGGCCTGAACCTGGGCGAGGGCATCCCGCTCAACGGTGGAGAAGTCGCCGCTCGCCATCTCCGCGGCCAGCTTCTTCCGGCCTGTCGGATTGATCCGCTCGCCGATGATGCAGAACGGCTGGTCGAACCCGATTACGACTTTCTTCTTGTGCGATGTGACGACGGTCTGGGTCATCGTGGCGCTCTCCTCCGGCGCGTGCTGGCGTGGCTGCGGCGTTGTCACTCAAGGACCGCCGTGGGCGCACGGCGCGTCGGCCGCCATGAAGCGCTTTTCACCGCCGTCGCGGCTGCCGCTGGTGCGACATGTTTCGGTTCATGGACGCCACGCAGTCCCACATGGGCGCCAGCGCGTCCTTCTACCAGCCGCGGCGGTCGGTTTACTTCGCGGCCTCGCGACTCGCCGGGCCTCGGCCGCGGCGGACCATCGTCGGGCCGTACTCCACCGACAGCGTGGTTTCCTCGTAAGTGCCGGGGTCGACGACTCCGATCTCCCCGGCCTCGCCGCCGTACTTCCGTGCCTCGTCGTCCGAGAGCCGCTGGACCCAGTAAAGGTTGGCGTCGGCGAAGCCGCCACGGTAGCTGTGCGTCTCGTTGCCCATGGCGCCGCGGCTCTCACGCTCTTCGGCGCGTTCGGCGAGAATCCGGGCCATCGCCGCCGAGGGTGCGCGGACGATCAGACCGTGCCAGATGCGCCGGTCCTGCCAATGGCTGTCGTTGCGGCTGGCAACCGGGACAAAGCGCCAGAGCGGCATTGCTGGTCTCCTCATAACAGGGTCATTGCCGACACTTCGCGGATAGCGCAAGGCGGCGGCCGGAGCAAGGAGGAGGCGGTGACTGGGGCCGTAGTCAACTCTCTTTTAATCAATTTCTGTGAATATCCAGCTTCGACATCGAATGTCGGGCTTCGATGCACGTGGTTTTGCGGTCCGGCGCCAGAATCATACGACACGCAGGGGCGGACATGGACGACCTCCTAAGCGAATTCCTGACCGAAACGAACGAGAGCCTCCAGCTTCTCGATACGGAGTTGGTCAAGCTGGAGCAGAACCCCGATTCGCCGGACCTTCTCGATAATATCTTCCGGGTCATGCACACCATCAAGGGAACTTGCGGCTTCCTCGGCCTGCCGCGCCTTGAGGCGGTCGCGCACGCCGGGGAAACGGTTCTCGGCAAGGTGCGTGAGGGGGAGCTGACCATCAATGCCGAGCGCGTGTCGATGGTGCTGGAATGCCTCGACCAGATCCGCGAGATCCTTGCTTCGCTGGAAGAGACGGAGGCCGAGCCGGAGGGCGACGACGCGGAACTGATCGCCCGGCTGGAGAACCTTGTCGAGATTGCCGAGGGTAAGGCGCCTGAAGGTGAGTGGGAGGCTGCCGCCGACCCGGTGCCGGCCAAGCCGGACATTGGTGAAGATGCTGAGGTGGAATGGCCCGCCATGGACGACGGCGTCGAGGCGAAAACCGCTGAGGTGGCGGAACAGACGACGGCGGCGCGGACGCCTGACCAGCCGGCTGCAGAGGCTGAGGCCGGGGAAGCGACTCAATCCCAGCCCGAGGCTGCCGCCCAACCGGCGCCGGCGCCCGCGCCCGCGGCGGAGAGTGCCGGCTCGCCGTGCCAGCCGAAGGCGCCTGCCGAGCGGGAGGGGGCGCGTGAATCGAACGTGGCGAACCAGTCGATCCGGGTCAGCGTCGAACTGCTCGAAAACCTGATGACGACGGTTTCAGAGCTGGTGCTGAACCGCAATCAGCTCCTGCAAATCCTCCGCAATCAGCGCGAGAGCGAGTTCGCCGCGCCCCTGCAGCGCCTGAACCACGTCGTTTCCGAACTGCAGGAAGGGGTCATGAAGACCCGCATGCAGCCGATCGGTAACGCCTGGTCGAAGCTGCCACGCATCGTCCGCGACCTGGCTCAGGAGCTCGACAAGAAGATCGAGCTGAAAATGAAGGGGGAGGATACCGAGCTCGACCGGCAGGTTCTGGAGCTCATCAAGGATCCGCTGACCCACATGGTTCGGAATTCCGCCGACCATGGCCTTGAAGAGCCGCGCGACCGCCTGAATTCGGGCAAGCCGGAAATCGGGACGATCGCGCTCAACGCCTTCCACGAGGGTGGGCACATCATCATCGAGATCGCCGACGACGGCCGCGGCCTCAATGTCGAGAAGATCAAGAACAAGGCGATCCGCAATGGCCTGACATCCGAATCCGAGGTTGCCGGCCTGTCCGAGCAGCAGATCCTCCAGTTCATCTTCAAGCCCGGCTTCTCTACCGCCGACCAGGTGACCGCCGTTTCCGGCCGCGGCGTCGGCATGGATGTCGTGCGCAGCAATATCGAGCAGATCGGCGGGACCATTGAACTGTCCTCCCGCGAGGGCGAGGGGACGAAGTTCACGGTGAAGATCCCGCTGACGCTGGCCATCGTGTCCGCCCTCATCGTCGAGTGTGCGGGAGAACGCTTCGCCATGCCGCAGCTTTCCGTGGTGGAACTGGTGCGTGTGAAGGGTGGCAGCGACAACGCCATCGAGCGGATCAAGGATACGCCGGTCCTTCGCCTGCGCGATCGCCTGCTGCCGCTGGTCAACCTGCGCGAACTGCTTGGACTGGGCGCGGGCGAAGAAGAGACGGCGGAGGCTGGCTCCGGTCATGACGCGGATACCGGCGAGGAAACCGACGGCTTCATCGTCGTCAGCCAAGTGGGCACTTACAGCTTCGGCATCATTGTGGACCGCGTGTTCGATACCGAGGAAATCGTGGTCAAGCCGGTCGCCAAGATCCTGCGCAACATCCCGCTGTTCTCCGGTAACACCATCTTGGGCGACGGTCGCGTGGTGATGATCCTGGATCCCAACGGCATCGCATCTGCAAGCGGCGAGCTTACCTTGGCCGAGGGCGAGGAAACGGACATCGCCAAGCGCACCCAGGAACGCGACGAAGAGGATGTGGCGATGCTGGTGTTCCGCTCCGGCGACAACTCGCCGAAGGCCGTGCCGCTCGGCCTTGTGGCGCGTCTGGAGGAGGTCGACATGGCCAACGTCGAAACCTCCAATGGGCAGCGCGTGGTGCAGTACCGCGGTCAGCTCATGCCGCTGGTGGAGATGGAAAGCGCCCATGGCCTGGAGGGCGAAGGCAAGCGCCCGGTCCTGGTGTTCACCGACCGCGAGCGTTCCATGGGGCTGGTGGTCGACGAGATCGTCGATATCGTCGAGGAGCCGATGCGCATCGAGCTGACCGGGGAGCGTCCCGGCTATCTCGGCAGCGCGGTCATCGCCGGCAAGGCAACCGACGTGATCGACGCCGGCTATTACCTGACGCAGGCGTTCAGCGACTGGTTCCATTCCGAAGCCAGCAAGGGCGACGGCGCGGGCGACGGCAAGCGGGTGCTGTTGATCGACGACAGCCCGTTCTTCAGGAACCTGCTGGCCCCGCTGCTGGACGTTGCCGGTTACGAGGTGACCACGGCCGAGAGTGCGGATGCCGCACTGGGACTCTGCGATTCGGGCGAGGACTTCGACGTCATCGTCTCGGACATCGAGATGCCGGGCATGAGCGGCTACGAGCTGGCCGAGACGCTGCGCGGCAAGACCCGCTGGTCGCGCACGCCGCTGGTGGCGCTCTCCTCGCATGCTTCGCCGCAGGACATGGAGCGTGGCCGCGCAGCCGGATTCTGCGACTACGTGGCGAAGTTCGACCGCGAGACGCTTCTCGACACCCTGCATGAAACGCTGAACGGCGACTTCGCCGAAACACGAGGTGCCGCATGACCGAGACCGCCAACGAGAACTTCGCCCACAAGGCCGGCCGGGGAGGTTCCAGCGACTATGTGACGTTCACCATTGCCGACCAGCTTTTCGGTATCCCGGTGTTGCAGGTGCAGGACGTCCTGGCTGACGGCGATATCACCCGCATTCCACTCGCGCCGCCAGAGATCGCGGGGGCGCTGAACCTGCGCGGGCGCATCGTGACGGCGGTGGATGTGCGACTTCGCCTGGGTCTGCGTTCGCGTGCGGACGAGGGAGAGAACATGTCCATCGTCGTCGATCACGGTGGCGAGCTTTATAGCCTCATGGTCGACGACGTTGGTGAGGTGCTCAGTCTTCACGCGAAGGACTTCGGCCGCAATCCGCCGACGCTGGATCCCAAGTTCCGAGAATTCTCCGAGGGGATCTATCGGCTCAAGGACAAGCTGATGGTGGTTCTCGATGTCGAGCGGCTGCTCGATTACGACGGTGCGCAGGCCGCTTGAATGCCAGAGGCCGGTTCATGAAGCGATGCTTGATCGTGGACGATTCCAAGGTCGTCCGCACGGTCGCCCGCAAGATCGTCGAGGGTCTCAATTTCGCCATCGATGAAGCCGTGAACGGGCAGGAGGCGATCGAGGCATGCAGGATAAGCATGCCCGATGTCATCCTGCTCGATTGGAACATGCCGGTCATGTCGGGAATCGATTTCCTGCGCGCTCTGCGCGCCATGGCGGACGGCGAGCGGCCGGTCGTGGTGTTCTGCACGACCGAGAACGACATGGCGCACATACAGGAAGCGCTGGGTGCGGGCGCCAATGAATACATCATGAAGCCATTCGATAGCGAAATCGTGGAAACGAAGTTCGCCCAGACAGGGTTGTTATGACATGACACGGGCCGACGGCGGCCGCGAACCCGGCGGTCGTGGCGGGGGAGAGCCCTACAGGGTGATGGTGGTCGATGACTCCGCCGTCGTTCGCGGGCTGGTCACGCGCTTTATCGAGCAGGACCCCGAGATGCGCGTCGTTGCCTCGGTCGGTAACGGCCAGCGCGCGATCGAGGCCTTGCAGCGCCATGAGACCGATGTCGTCGTTCTGGACATCGAGATGCCGGTCATGGATGGTCTGACGGCGCTGCCGAAACTGCTGCGCGCCCAGCCCGGCGTCCAGGTCATCATGGCTTCCACGCTGACGAAGGCGAACGCCGACGTCTCGATCCGGGCGCTTAACGCCGGGGCGGCGGATTATGTCGCCAAACCCAGCACGGGCGGCCTGCATTCCAAGGCGGATTTCCAGGAAGAGCTTCGCAGCAAGGTGAAGGCGCTGGGCGCCGCGCGCCGTAAGGCCGCAGGCAGCCCGCCGCTGGCATCGGCTAGGGACGTGCGCAGCCGGCCCGGGGTGAACGTCTCCAAGCCGAAGCCGGTCGTGGCAAGTGCCGGTAAGGCCACTGTACGCCGGGCACCGCCGGACCTGCCGCCGCAAGTGATCGCCATCGGCTCTTCGACGGGCGGGCCGCAGGCGTTGTTCCAACTTTTGGGCGGGCTCGACCCCGTGTCCCAGCCGATCCTGATAACCCAGCACATGCCGGCGACCTTCACGGCGCTGCTTGCCGAGCATATCGCAAGGCAGACTTCGATGCCCTGTAGCGAGGCGAAGGATGGCGAGCCATTGGTGGGCGGCAAGATTTATGTCGCCCCCGGCGGGCATCACATGCTGGCCGAGCGTAGGGGCGGGGGCCTCTACCTTCGTCTTTCGGATGCGCCGCCGGAGAATTTCTGCCGGCCTTCCGTGGATCCGATGCTGCGCAGCCTGGTGGACGTCTATGGCAGCCGGATCCTGGCGGTCATTCTCACCGGTATGGGCAGCGACGGCTGCAAGGGGTGCGGCATCGTGGTCGAGGCCGGCGGCCACGTCATTGCCCAGGACGAAGAAACGTCGGTCGTATGGGGGATGCCCGGCGCGGTAACCCGCGCCGGCTTGGTGTCGGCGGTGCTGCCGCTGGCCGAAATTGCCCCCAAGATCCGCAAGATCGCGGTGAGATCGGCAGCATGAACCCGCAGGATTTCGAAAAGCTGGCCGCCCTGCTGCACGGACGATCCGGTCTCGTCCTTGGAAGCGACAAGGCGTATCTGGCCGAAAGCCGCCTAGGCCCGGTGGCGCGCCAGTGGCAGTACGTCGATGTTCACGCGCTGATCCGCGCGCTGGCGCGGCGCGAGGGCAGCGGTGCGGATGCGCGGCTGCTGGACGACGTTGTCGAGGCGATGACAACCAACGAGTCGTTCTTCTTTCGCGACAACAAGCCGTTCGATCAGTTCCGCGAATTCGTGCTGCCGGCACTCATGTCCGCACGCAGCACGAGCCGCAGTATCCGTATCTGGTCCGCAGCTTGCTCCAGCGGGCAGGAGCCCTACTCGCTTGCCATGATCCTGAAGGAAATGGGGGCGCGGCTCGAGGGCTGGAACATCGAAATCTTGGGTACCGATATATCGCGGGCGATTCTCAAGCGGGCGCGCGATGGGATCTATTCGCAACTGGAGGTGCAGCGCGGGCTGCCTATCCAGCTTCTCGCTAAGTACTTCGATCAGCGCGGCGACCAGTGGCAGGTCAAGGAAGAAATCCGCCACATGGTGCAGTTCCGCGAGCACAACCTACTGGGCGAGCCGCCGGCGGCGGGCCGTTTCGACGTCGTCTTCTGCCGCAACGTCCTGATCTACTTCGATCAGGCGACGAAGGCCCAGGTTCTTGCCAAGGTCGCGAAGGCCATGGCTGGCGACGGCTACCTGACGCTGGGCGGCGCGGAAACCGTGCTGGGGGTTTCCGACCACTTTCGCACGATTCCGGAACAACGTGGCCTGTACGGCCGCGCGGATGCACCGACCACAGTCGCCGCGTCGGGCACCTGACAGAGCCGTGCAGCGGCGCGCCGCCAGCCTTTGCGCAAGCCCGACCGTTGAAAAACACTACGCCGTGGCAGCGGTTTTCTCGGTCTCCTTGGCCTTGCTGCCGCCGCGCGGGCCTTCGGCCGATTCCGGTTTGGCGTCGTCCGTGCTGGGCCGCTCCTCGTAAGGGTCTCTCAGCATGTAGCCACGCCCCCAGACGGTTTCGATATAGTTTTCGCCGCCGGTGGCGTTGGCCAGCTTCTTGCGCAGCTTGCACACGAAGACGTCGATAATCTTCAACTCCGGTTCGTCCATGCCGCCGTAGAGATGGTTCAGGAACATCTCCTTGGTCAGCGTCGTCCCCTTGCGCAGGGACAACAGTTCCAGGATGCCGTATTCCTTGCCGGTCAGATGTAGCGGTTGTCCCTGCACCTCCACCGTCCGGGCATCCAGGTTCACCGCCAACTTGCCGGTGCTGATGATGGAATCCGAGTGCCCCTTTGAGCGGCGGACGATGGCCTGGATGCGGGCGATCAGTTCCCGCTTGTCGAAGGGCTTGGTGAGATAGTCGTCGGCCCCGAAGCCCAGCCCCTTGATCTTGTCGTCCAGGCCGGACAGGCCCGAAAGGATCAAGATCGGCGTTTCGATCTTCGCCGCCCGCATCCGCCGCAGAACCTCATAGCCGTCGATATCCGGCAGCATAAGGTCGAGGACGATGATGTCGTAGTCGTAAAGCTTCCCGATCTCCAGGCCGTCCTCGCCCATATCGGTGACGTCGCAGATGTAGTTTTCAGACCTGAGCATCGTTTCGATGCTCTGCGCCATGGCGCTGTCGTCTTCGACGAGGAGGACACGCATAGCCTCTCCCTCCAACGGTACATATCGCTCGCGATCGATAGGCTAACCCTATTAACCAATATCGGAAAGGTTCGTTAATGAAGAGTTGATATCGCGATTTTTACGTATCCTTAAAGTCGTCCGCCCCACACTTCGCGCCGAAGCCCAGGCAGGGCCGTACGGATGGCGGGGAAAGGGCCGTTGACGGGGACGCCAGCGCTGAAAATCTTCCTGGACGAGGTTGAGCAGCTTCCCGCGGAGCGGCAGTACGGCCGCGTGTCCTCCGTGCTTGGCATGCTGGTCGAGGTCGCCGGCCTGGACCGTGTACTCTCCATTGGCGGACGCTGCGACGTGATTGCGCGCGGCGGCCGGCGCGTACCCTGCGAGGCTGTCGGCTTCCGTCATGGCCGGGCCCTGCTGCTGCCATTCGGGTCGTTGCAGGGTGTGGGGCTTGGCTGCAAGGCGGAGCTGACGGTCGCGGAACCCACCGTCCGTCCGACGGACGCCTGGCTCGGCCGGGTCGTCAACGCGCTCGGCGAGCCGATCGACGGCAAGGGCCCGCTGCCGCAGGGGCGGGATGCCTACCCACTGCGCGCCGCGCCGCCGCCGGCGCACGGGCGCGGGCGCGTCGGTGGCAAGATCGATCTCGGCGTTCGGGCCATCAACACTTTCCTGACATGCTGCCGCGGACAGCGCATGGGCATCTTCGCAGGCTCCGGCGTCGGCAAGTCGGTGCTGCTTTCGATGCTGGCGCGCTATACGGCCGCCGATGTCAACGTGATCGGCCTGATCGGCGAGCGCGGGCGCGAGGTGCAGGAGTGGCTGGAGGACGAACTGGGGCCGGAAGGTCTGGCGCGCTCGGTCGTCGTGGTCGCGACCTCCGACGAGCCGCCGCCAACCCGTCGGCAGGCCGCATATCTGACGATGGCGCTGTCGGAGTATTTCCGAGACCGTGGCCGCGACGTACTCTGCCTCATGGACTCGGTGACGCGCTTTGCCATGGCGCTGCGCGAGATCGGCCTTGCGGCTGGCGAGCCGCCGGCCAGCAAGGGTTATACGCCCTCCGTCTTCGGCGAGTTGCCGCAGGTACTGGAACGCGCCGGCCCCGGCACCGACAAGGGATCGATCACCGGCCTGTTCACCGTGCTGGTGGAGGGTGACGACCATAACGAGCCGGTGGCCGACGCCGTGCGCGGCATCCTGGACGGACATATCGTGCTCGAACGCGGTATCGCCGAGCGCGGACGTTATCCGGCCATCAACCTCTTGCGCTCGATCTCGCGGACCATGCCGGCCTGCAATTCCAAGGCGGAGAACGAGCTGATCACCCAGGCCCGGCGACTGCTGTCGACCTATGAGGACATGGGTGAGCTGATCCGCATCGGCGCCTACAAGGCGGGCAGCGATCCGCAAGTCGATCAGGCGATTCACTACAATCCGCGCCTGGAAGCTTTCCTCGGTCAGGACAAGTCCGAGCGCGCAGGTATTGAGGACGGCTATGCACAGCTGGCCGCCGCGCTCGACATGCCTTGGCAGACTGGTGCCGCGACGACTGAGGGAAATGCCGACGCTGGCGCCAACGAGGCTGGCGGCGAGGCCTCGGCCCAGCCAGCGCAACAGAAGCCGCGTCCGGCCCGGCGCAAGGCGCGCCGGAACGGCGGGGGCGGTGAATGAAGCCGCTGGAGCAGCTTGTCCGCATCAGCCGCTGGCGGCTGGACGAGAAGCGGCAGAAACTGACGGACCTGGAGCGTCTCAGCGAGCGGCTGCGCGCCGACCTGGAGCGCCTTGACGAGGGCCTGGCCAAGGAGGGTGAAATCGCTGCGCAGGACGAATCGGCGCGGCCTGCATTCTCCAACTTTCTAGAGGCCGAACTGGCCAGAAAAACGCGTTTGCAAAAATCCATCGAGGACATCGACCGCGAGGTCGAGGCCGCGCGCGACGATCTTGCCGACGCCTTCCGTGAATTGAAAAAATACGAACTGGCGAAGACCAGCCAGGACGAGCGCGCGCGCCGGAGGCAACTTCGCACGGAACAGGCCACGCTCGATGAGCTTGGCACCCAGCTTCATCGTCGCAGAAGCAGCGACCAGGATAACGGCGCGTCCTGATCGAAAGCTCAATTAGATGACGACGCCGTGGGTGCCGCTTTCGGCCTGCGGAACCGGCAGGAACTTCCAGCTTGTGTCGGCCGCGAAACGCAGCCGTCCCGACAGTCCGCCAAGAGCCGCGGCCCGCTCGTGCGCGGCGCGGAGGTCATCGCGCAGCGTGTCCGAAAGCGGTGCGTAGCTTCGCAGGATCAACTCCAGGCGATTGCCGTTGATCAGCCCTTCCAGTTGCAGCGGTCCGAGTTGCGGCAGTTCCGCCTCGACGATAAAGCGGCGCGCGACCCGGCTGTCGCCACTGTCGTCGGGTGGCCGCAGGAAAAGGCGCAGTGGCCGGACGGCCCCGCCGGTCAGGATGGGCAGCACGAACACTCGCCAATCGGCGGAGTCGGTGCGGGCAAGGCGGCTCAACTTGGCGAAGTCGTTCTCTAGCCGCTGGGCAAGGTCGTCGCGTCCGGCCTGGGCAAGAGCGCGACGCAGACCGGCGCCAAGCCAATCTCGGGCGTCGCCGCGCAGCAGGGCCGCGATCATTGCCAGCATGCCGGCCGCCAGCGTCGGCCCGGATCTTGGCAGTAAGGATGGCCAGCCGTCGTCGGGACTGCCGGCCCGGAAACCGAATTCGAGGGCCTTTATCGCTTCGTTCAAGGCAGGCCAGATGCGGGTCAACGCGGCCGCCTCGTCACCGTCGCCAGGGTAAGCCGTCCCTGCTTGACCGGCCGCGGGCATATTTGGAGCTGAGGCCGCGCCGTTCGCCTCAATCACCTGAAGGATATAGGCCTGGATCTGGGCGCCGACCGGGCGAAGCTGCATGACGACGGTGCTGCCCTGCCTCGGCCGGATATGCGTGGACAGCGCAAGGACACCGTCGGTACTGCGCACGAGGAGATGCCCCTGGCTGTCATGGCCGATAACCGTTGCCCGGAGCGTGGTCCCGGGCGCGGCGCGAAGGCCCGGCGGAGCCTCGCGCACGTAGGCGGGAATCCGTTGCGTGGCTTCCGCCGAGGGATCCACCGGCGGGGCGTGGCCGCGATAGGGGAGGACACCGCTCATGCCTGTTCGAGCTCCAGAAGGTTGGCGGCAATGGCTTCGACGTCTTGGGCGGCGGGTGCGTTCGGGTTGCGGGCCAGAAGCGGGGTTTGCCGGCGGATTGACTCGCTGACCCACGGATCTCGCCGCACAACGCCGAGCAGCGGCAGCTCGATATGCAGGAAACTCTCGCACGCCTTGCGCAGCGCACCGTAGGTCCGCTCGCCGTCGCTGTGCGAGCGCGCCTGGTTGACGACCACGCGCAGGTTGGTATCGGGACGCTTCTGCTTGGTGATCTTGATGAAGGCGTATGCATCCGTCATCGACGTCGGCTCGTCGTTCACGACGACGATGCCCACCCCGGCGTGTGTGGCCAGCGCGCGTACCGTGCCGTCGATACCCGCGGCAAGGTCGAGGATGACCCGGTCATAGTTTGGGGCGATCGCGCTAAGTGCGCGGCCCAGGCTGTCGGCCTGCCGCGGTGTCATCGTGGCGAGGCCGCCGGAGCCCGAACGGCCGGCCAGGACAGCGAAGCCGCCCTCGGTCACCTCGTGTATCGCGTCCGCCATGGCAAGACGGCCGGTGATGACACGTGTCATGTCGTGGACCGGATCGAGACCAAGCTGTACGTCGACGTTCGCCATCCCCAGGTCGCCATCGAACAGAAGCGCGCGGTGGCCGGCCCTGGCCAGGGCATGTGTCAAGGTGATCGAGAACCAGGTCTTGCCGACGCCGCCCTTTCCGGAGGCGACGGCGAGGATCTTGCGCCGCACCTGCATGTTCTGCTGCCGCGATATTATTGTTGGTGTTTGTTGGGTCATGTGCCGGCTCCATTCGCCACGGCGGGAGAGGTTAGCTCCGGCTCGTCGCCCGCCTCTTCCGGCAGTATCAGCTTGGACAATTGGACTGGGTTTACGGGGCGGAGTCCGCCGCCGATGGTCGGCGCGGTCCCGAGGCCCATCAGGGTCAGGTCCGCAGCGTGGGCGGCACTCAGAACGCCGCCAAGGCGTCGGGTCGCGTCAAGTTTGGTTGCGATCAGGCGCTGGGCGCCGGCCTCCGCGTAGGCAATGGCAAACTCAGCGGATTCCAGGGGATCGCCGCCACCCTGCAGCACCAGGACTCCCTCGGCGCCGCTGAGTTCCAGCCAGTCAGCGGTCTCGCGCATGGCGTCGCCGTCGAACGGGCTGGCCCCGATGGCGTCGATAACGACGAAGTGGTTATCCGGACAGGCGGACACCGCCCGTTTCAGGCTTTCGGCGTCGCGGGCTTCCCGCAATTCGGCGCCCAGGGCCTCGGTGAACGCGGTCACCTGTGCAAGCCCGCCGGCCTTGCCGGTGTCGAGCGTGATCAAGGTTGCCTTCTTGCCGCGCACGCGAACCTGCGCGGCCAGCTTGGCCGCTGTCGCCGTCTTGCCGGCGCCCGGCGGCCCCAGCAGCAACAGTGGCCGTTCGGTCGGCCCCTGCGGCGGCGGCATGAAGCGGAGTTCCAGGTCCAGTGCGCTTGCCAGCGCCATCGTAGGCGTGCCGCCGTCCATATTGCCCGCGGCCGTCATCAGGCGGTCCGACAGACCGACAGGGACGCGGTGATACTCCAGCGCCTCGCTCAGCCGGTTGAAGGCATCGAGGCCGTCGTCCCCGTCGAAGATGCCGGGTTCTTCCAGCTCCTCATTCAGGGCCGCCGTGATGCGGACCCCGTTGCCCTCGGGATCGTCCTCGGTCGAGAGGATGATTGCCTCGTCGCCCAAGCGCTCGCGCACTTGCTCCATGGCTTGGGGCAGGGAATCCGCGATGAACGTTTTCAGCCGCATGTCCGCTCAGGGCCTCGGATCAGATTTGTCCTAGCGTCTTAATGCGCGCCTTGGGGTGTATCTCGTTCTGCGACAGCACCGACGTTTGCGGCCGGAACCGCTCGACGATGGAGCGCACGTAGGGCCGGATGCCGGGGCTGGTCAGCAGCACCGGCAGCTCACCCATCATGGCCTGCCGCTCGAAGCTTTGCCGAACGGCATTAATGAATTCCTGCAATTGCGAGGGCGCCATTGAAAGTTGCTTGTCCTCGCCGTCCCCGACGATCGCCTCGGTGAATGCCTGCTCCCAGTGCGGGGAGAGCGCGAGGATCGGGATATATCCGCCCTCGCCGGTGTGGTCGTTGCAGATCTGCCGGGCCAGGCGTGCGCGCACGTGCTCGGTGATGGCGGTGACGTTGCGGGTGTAGCTCGTCGCCTCCGAGACAGCCTCCAGGATGCCCGGGAGGTCGCGGATCGAGATCCGCTCGTTCAGAAGGTTCTGCAGCACCCGCTGCAGACCGCCCACTGTGATCGAGTTCGGTACCAGGTCGGCCACCAGCTTCTGCTGGTCCTTGTCCAGCTCGTCCAGGAGCTTCTGCGTCTCGGCGTAGGACAACAGCTCGGCCATGTTATCCTTGATGATCTCGGTCAGGTGGGTGGTGATCACGGTCGGCGGATCGACCACCGTGTAGCCGCGGAAAAGTGCCTCCTCGCGCTGCTGTTCCCCGACCCACATGGCGGGCAGCCCGAACGTGGGCTCGGTCGTCTTCTCGCCGGTCAGCGGGATGTCCTGGCCCTGCGGGTCCATCACCAGCAGCATATTGGCACGCAACTCGCCGCGCCCCGCCTCGATCTCCTTGATGCGCAGGACATAGCTGTTGGCGGGAAGCTGCAGGTTGTCCTGGATACGGACAGAGGGCAGGACGAAGCCCATCTCTTGCGCCAGTTGCTTGCGCAGCGCCTTGATCTGGTCGGTGAGGCGCGCGCCCTCCTTGTTCACCATGCTGAGCAGGCCATACCCCAGCTCCAGGCGCACCTCGTCGATGGCAAGGGCGCTGGCGATCGGCTCTTCCTTTTCCGCCTGGGCGGCCTGGGCCGCCTGCTGCGACTGCTCGGCCGCCTGCACTTCGGCGACGGCGTTGCGCCTGTGGCTCATCCAGGCCAGCCCCGCCGCCGTCGCCGAAAGCAGCAGGAAGGGCAGCATCGGGATTCCCGGCAGCAGCGCCAGCGAGAACGTCAGGAACGACGACAGGCCAAGCGCGCGCGGATAGGCGCCAAGCTGGCCGAACAGCGCCTTGTCGGCCGAGCCGACGTTGTTGGATTTGGAAACCAGAAGGCCGGCGCCGGTGGACACGATCAGCGCGGGTATCTGGGAAACCAGTCCGTCGCCGACCGTCAGCAGGGTATAGCTCTGCGCGGCGGCCGAGAACGACAGGTCCTGCTGGGCGATGCCGATGATCATCCCGCCGATCACGTTGATGAAGGTGATCAGCAGGCCGGCGATCGCATCGCCGCGCACGAACTTGGCCGCACCGTCCATCGCGCCGAAGAAGTTGCTTTCGTCCTCCAGCTCCTTGCGGCGGCGCTTGGCCTCCTGCTCGTCGATCAGCCCGGCGGAGAGGTCGGCGTCGACCGCCATCTGCTTGCCGGGCATGGAATCCAGGCTGAAGCGGGCGGAGACTTCGGCGATACGCCCGGAACCCTTGGTGATGACGATGAAGTTCACGATCACCAAAATGCCGAAGACGATGATGCCGATGACGAAGTTGCCCGCCATCACGAAACCGCCGAATGCCTGGATCACCTGGCCGGCGGCGTCTGTCCCTTGGTGGCCGTGCGCCAGGATCAGCCGGGTGGAGGCCAGGTTCAATGCCAGGCGCAGCATCGTCGCGATCAACAGGACAGTTGGAAACGAACTGAAGTCCAGCGCTCGGTGGATGAACAGGACAGTCATCAGGATGAGGACGGAGAGTGTCATCGACAGCGCCAGCGACACGTCCAGCATCCACGACGGCATCGGCATGATAAGGACGACGAGGATACTCACCACGCCCAGCGCCAGCGCGATGTCCCCGCGACGCAGGCTGTCGAGCGCGCGTCCGGGTATCGATCCCGCCAGGCTGGCGCCGCCGGTGTTGCTGCTATCGGCCATCTACAGGGTCCGCTGCCTTTCGCGGCGCCGGTCTCACGCCGTTGCTCGGTCCGCCTCGCCAGGGGCAGGCACTCGGATGCCCTCCTGGCTGTAGGCGCGAAGCTTGTTCCGCAGCGTGCGGATCGAGATGCCCAGGATGTTTGCGGCGTGCGTACGGTTGCCGAGACAATGCTCAAGCGTGTTCAGGATGAGGTCGCGTTCGACGTCGGCAACCGTCCGACCCACCAGGCCGTGCCGTTCGCTGTCGCCGTGATGACTGGACGCAGTTTCGCTGCCGGCTGTGGCGCCGGCAGTGCGCTCCGTTCCCGAGGCCGCCTTTGTTGCCTCTGTCGCGCCCGCATTCTTGAGGAGAATGGTATCCGGCGTGATGCATCCGTCGGCGGCCAGCAGCACGGCGCGGTGGATGGTGTTCTCCAGCTCTCGCACGTTGCCCCGCCAGGGACAGGTTTTGAGTTGCTCCAGCGCCTCGTCATCGATCTCCGGGGCAGGCAGGGCGTTGGCCTCGGCATATTTCCTGGTGAAGTGCTCGGCCAGGACCTCGACATCCTTGGGCCGGTCGCGCAGCGGTGGCAGCGCGACATTGACGACGTTCAGCCTGAAATACAGGTCCTCTCGGAACGAGCCGTCGCGCACCGCTTCCTCAAGATCGCGGTTCGATGTCGCGAGCAGCCGGATATTCACCTTGACCGGCTTGCTTCCGCCCAGCCGGTCGATCTCGCGCTCCTGGATCGCGCGCAGCAGCTTGGCCTGCAGGCGGGGGTGCATTTCCGAGATTTCGTCCAGCAGCAGCGTGCCGCCGTTCGCCTCCTCGAACTTGCCCACGCGGCGCGCGACGGCGCCCGTAAACGCGCCTTTCTCATGGCCGAACAACTCGCTTTCCAGCAGGTTCTCGGGGATCGCCGCGCAGTTGACGGAGATGAACGGCTTGTCCGCCCGCTTCGACTTGCCGTGGATGTGGCGGGCCATGACCTCCTTGCCGGTACCGCTTTCGCCGGTAATCAGCACGCTGGCCTCGGATGGGGCAACGCGCTCGGCCAGCTTCAGCACCCGGGCCATCGCCGGGTCGCGGCTGAGGAAGGAGGTGGCTTCCTCCGCCACGGCGGCGAGGACGGCGGCGATCATCTCCGGGTCAGGGGGCAGGGGGACATACTCCTTCGCGCCCGCCTTGATTGCGTCCACCGCGGCGCGGCTGTCGTTGCCGATGCCGCAGGCGATGACCGGCACCGAGATGCGCTCGTCCTGGAGCGCGTCTATCAACTCGCCGACGTCCAACGAGACGTCCGCCATGACGAGATCCGCGCCCTGGCCGGAACGCAGGCTTTCAAGCGCCTGCGGCGTGTCGTCGACATGCGCGACCTTGGCGCCCTTCTTGAGGGCGATCTGGCCGGCGGTGGCGATATGACCTTCCAGCGAACCGACGATGAGTAGTCGCATCGTCCTAACTCCTACGCTTGCCGCGTTCAGTCGAAATAGCGCACCCGATCAGCGGGCGGCAGAATCGTGTTGAGCTGCGCTTCCAGGCGACGCGGGTTTTCCTGGCGGGCGATCGAAGCGGCGCCCTGCGCGTAAACCTGGTTGACCATTGCCTCAACGTTGGAGTTGCGCTCCAGCTTGTTGGCAACGGGCAGGAAGACCATGTGCGCCAGTACCGCACCGTAGAAGGTGGTCAGCAGCGCCACGGCCATTGCCGGGCCGATTGTCGCCGGGTCCTCCAGGTTGCCCAGCATCTGCACCAGACCCACCAGCGTGCCGATCAGGCCCATCGCGGGCGCGACCTCGCCGGCGCGGCGCAGCACGCCGGTTGCCCGGTCATGACGCTGCATCGTCGCCTCCAGCTCGCGCAGCATCATGCGCTCGACCTCCTCGCCAGGGGTGCCGTCGACCACCAGCCGCATGGCCCGGGCCAGGAACGGCTCGCCGCGGAACTCGCGCTCGCGGTTCTCCAGCGCCAGCGTGCCCTGTTTTCGGGCGGTGTCGGCCAGACCGATCATCTGCATCGCCGCCTGCGCGGGCTCGCGGTTGCGATAAACGACCGCCTTCAGCATCACCTTCTGGGCCTGGATCACCTCGCCCAACGAGAACGAGATCGTCGTGGTCATGAAGCTGCCGCCCAGGACGATCAGCATCGCCGGTGCATCCACGAACGCACCCGGCGTGCCGCCCAGGACCATCGCCGCTATGATCAGCGCAAAGGCGCCGACGACGCCCAGGATGGTCGCCAGGTCCAGTCTGCCGCCTTCCGGCTGTGCCGTGGCGCCCTGTTGCCTCCGGCCGCGGGCTGTCGCTTGTGCTGTCGAGGCGTTGGCCATCCATTGTCCCCTTGCCGGCGCGGCTCGCGCCCTTATGAGCGGTCCATTTTGATGATCTCGGTCATCGTGACGCCGAGGCGGTCCTCGACGACGACCACCTCGCCGCGGGCCACGAGCCGGTTGTTGACGTAAATGTCGATTGCCTCGCCGACCTTGCGGTCAAGCTCCACAACGGCGCCGCGGCCAAGCTTCAGCAGCTGGCTGACCTGCATGTTCGACTTGCCAAGCACCGCCGAGACCTGGACGGGAATGTCGTAGACAGCTTCCAGTTCCTTGGCGTTGGTCGGCGGCTTTTCCATCTCCTGGTCGTCGCTCTGACCGTTTTCGGCGTTTTCCGGCACCTGCGCCGCCTCGTTGTCCATGTCGGCCAGTTCGAGGTTGTCCTTCTCGTCCGCCATCTCGTCCTCCGTGGTGGCGTGTGCGCTCTAGGCGCTCCGGCGATCCGGGGTGTTCGCGGTTTCGCCCGTTTCGGGACCGCTCGCGGGGTCCGTCTCGCCGGTCGTGGCCGGGCCGTTTCCATCGGTCTGCCCGGCCGTTTCGTGTGCACCGTTGTCGCTGGCGGCCCTGTCGGCGAGGGTATCGGCCGCGCGGTCCGCCCCCAACGCCCGGGCCGCGGCGTTCTCGATTTCGCGCCAAAGTCGGGCGGTGTCCCGCTCGGCGCCGCCGTCCGCCCAATCCGCACGGGCGTCGCCGGGTGCCAGGTCCTCATCCGAGAGAAGCACGACCTTGCCGGCAAATCCGCTTTTCGCCGCAAGGCCGTCGATGCGCTCGCGCAGGGCGTCGAGCTGTGCATCGGCCACGCGGACGACGACGCGCGGTTCCTCGCGCAGGCGCTCCAGCGATTCGACTATCAGCGTCTCAATCTCCGACTGTCCATGCCGCCGGGTGAGGGCGGGAAACAGCTTGCGCACCAGGCTCAGCGCAACTTCGAGGGATTCGCTGGACCGCTGTTCGGCAGCGCCCCGCACCTGTGCGCTCAATTCCTCAAGACGTTGGCTCAACCTGTCGAGCGCATCGGCGTTAGCCTGTTCCGCCGCCGCTGTTGCCTCGGCGCGGCCGGTTTCCAGTCCCTCGGCATGGCCGGCGCGGTAGCCTTCCTCGCGCGCGGCGTCGATGTCTTCCTGCGAGAAGGTCGGGGCTTCCGGTTCCGGCTCCGGCTCTTCCTCGACGGCCGTGCCCGCGCCCTCGCCAAGCATGGGACCGGACGCGAACTCGGGCTCGTCGAAGAACTCCGTTTCCTCGTCGAAATCCTTTTCGAACAGGAACTTGTGCCTTGCGGCCATGCGGTTCTCTGGGCTCTGGTGCAACAACGCTTCGCTCGATCGGTTAATCAGTAGACAAGCTCGTCTTCGCCCTTGTTGTCCGCGATGACGATCTCGCCCTGGTTGGAAAGCTCCTTGGCAAGCTGCACGATCTCGGTCTGGGCCTCGTCGACGTCGCGCAGCCGTACGGGGCCCATCGCCTCCATGTCCTCGCGCATGATCTTCGCGGCGCGCTCCGACATGTTGGAAAAGAACAGGTTGCGCAGATCCTCCGACGCGCCCTTGAGCGCGACGGAGAGCTTGTCCTTGTCGATCGCGCGCAGCAGCGTCTGGATGCTGCCGGGATCGAGCTTGTCCAGGTCCTCGAAGGTGAACATGAGCTGCTTGATCCGCTCGGCGGAATCGCGGTTGCGCTCTTCCAGCGAGGACAGGAAGCGGGTCTCGGTCTGGCGGTCGAGGCCGTTGAATATTTCCGCCATCAACTCGTGCGCGTCGCGCCGGGAGGTGCGGGCCAGGTTGCTCATGAACTCGTTGCGCAGGGTGCGCTCGACGTCGTCCAGAACCTCTTTCTGGACCGCCTCCATGCGCAGCATGCGCATGACGACCTCCATCGCGAACCCCTCGGGCAGCAGGGCCAGTACCCGCGCGGCATGGTCCGGCTTGATCTTCGAGAGCACGACGGCCACCGTCTGCGGGTACTCGTTCTTCAGATAGTTGGCCAGCACCTGCTCGTTTACGTTGCCGAGCTTGTCCCACATGGTGCGGCCGGCAGGCCCGCGGATCTCCTCCATGATCTGGTCGACCCGCTCCTTGCTCATGACCTTCAGGAGCAGGCGCTCGGTGCTGTCGAAGTTGCCGACCAGCGAGCCGGTGGAGGAGAGCTGTTCGGCGAACTCGGTGAACAGCCGTTCGACCAGGTTGGAGGTGACGCTGCCCAGGTTCGCCATGGCCTGGGAGACTTCCTTGATCTCCTCGTCGTCCATCAGCGCGAACAGCCGCGCGGCGTTTTCCTCGCCGACGGACATCATCAAGAGCGCGGCCTTGTCCGGGCCGGATAGAGAGCGGTAATCCTCGCGCAAACGCATAGCCATGACGGCTCAGCTCACCCCTGTTGCTGATAAAGCCAGTTGCGGATGATGGAGACCGCCTCTTCCGGGTGGTTCTCCACGATTTCGCCGATCTTGCGCACCGAGGAGGCGCGCACGCGGCCTTCCACCTTGTTCAGGTCGATCAGCTGCTCGCCTTCCTCTTCATCGTCATCGGCGCCGAAGTCCGGAATGTTGCTGGCCGCCTGGGTGGTCGGCACGCTCGTCGGCCCGGCCAGTTGCGGATAGGCCTCGCTCTGGTCGCTCAGCATCGGATCCCCGCCACCCGCGCCAGCCCCGGCGGCGGCGGGCTGGGCGAGGGAGGCATCGAGCAGGCGGCTGACCAGCGGCCGCACCACCAGCAACAGGATCAGCACGGCGACGATGCCAAGGACGATTAGCTCCGCCGCCCGCATGAGCTGTTCCTCGCGCAGGCCCAGGATGGTCGTCGGCTCGGCCGGCGTCAGTTCCTCCGCGGGGTTGGCGAAGCGCATGTTGATGACTTCGACCTGATCGCCGCGCTCCTCGTCGTAGCCGACGGCCGAGCGGGCAAGGGAAACAAGCTGCTGCAGTTCCTCCGCCGAGCGCTCCTCGTACACCCGCTCGCCGTTGGCGTCGGTCACGTAGCGGCCGTCGATCAGCACCGCGACCGAGAGGCGGTCGACCTTGCCGGCCTGACGGACATGCGTCGTCACCGTCTTCGAAATCTCGTAGTTGATCGTCTCCTCGGTCCGCTCGGCCTGGCTCTGGCTGGACGAAGTCTGGCCGCCCTGGGCCTGCGGGTTGGGGAGGTTGTTGTCGACGGTGACGGCGTCCTCGCCCTCGGTATCGACCTCGCTCTCGGTCTCCTCGACGATCTGCTCCGAACGGGCGATCTGGCTGTCCGGGTCGAAGATCTCCTGGTTTTCCGTGACCCTGTCGAAGTTCATCTCGGCCGAGACCTCGGCGCGGACGTTGCCGGGCCCGACGGAGCGCTCGATAAGCTGCTCCAGTGTGCGCGCCAGGCGCTGCTCGTAGTTGGCGCGCATCTCCTGCGGGCTGAGGTTGCCGCCGAGCAGGTCGTCGCCCTCGCCGCCGCGCGCCAGCAGCGTGCCCTGCTGGTCGACGATGGAGACGAGGTTCGGCTGCAGTCCTGGCACCGCGGAGGCGACAAGGTGCTGAACGCCCAGGATCCGCTTCTTGCCCAGGCGGGTGCTTCCGCGCATCAGAAGGACGATGGAGGCGCTGGGCTCCTGCCGGTCGCGGCTGAAGAGCTCGCGCCGGGGCAGGACGAGATGCACCCGGGCCTGCTGCACGTCCTGGATCGAGCGAATGGTGCGCGCAAGCTCACCTTCCAGCGCGCGCAGGTGATTGATGTTCTGAACGAAGTTCGTCGTGCCCAGCCCGCTGGTTTCATCGAAGATCTCATAGCCGACGGAGCCGCCGTTCGGCAGGCCCTGCTCGGCCATCTCCAGGCGAATCCGAGCGACATCGCTTTCGGGCACGTGGATTTCCGTCCCGTCGGCGCCAAGCTGGTAGGGGATGCCCATCTGATCGAGCTGGGCGGTGATCTCCCCGCTGTCGCGCGCGTCCAGGTCGCCGTACAGCAGCGCCATCTCGTCGGAGGCGAGCTGGCTGGTCATGAAGATGAAGAAGGCGATGATTCCCGCGGCCACCGCCCCCATTGCCGCAAGACGCGTCGGCCCGAGACTCTTCAGCGTGTCGATGAAGCTGTTCACGCGTTGTTTCCCGCCAGGTTCGTTCAAGCGCCCAAAGGCCGCATTCGGGAATCGGCGTTTCGGCTCGCGAAGAACGCTAGGTCCGTGCGGGTAAAAGCGTCGTTAACGAGAGGAAATTTTTGCCCAGTCTTGCGGCAGAAATTGCCCGCTTTTGAGACAATCTTCTCGATTTCGTTCAGGATTCGAGGCGAAGACCCCTTATCCCAGGAGGCCGGGCCCAAGAAGGGGCCCGGCCTTGAGGCGGCACACGAGGGGGCTTGGCGAGGCTATTGCGCCGCCTCAAACTCCAGGTCGTCTCCCGGGTTCCGGCGATAGTCCTGCAACCGGGTGGTTCGCAGGCCACGCATACCGTGGCTCTCGATCAGACGCTGCCAGGAAAGAAACTCCTCAACTGAAAGGCTGTAACGCTCGCAGGCTTCCTCCAAGCTGATGAGGCCGGCGCGGACGCCTGCGACGACCTCCGCCTTTCGCCGCACGACCCATCGCTTGGTGTTCGGCGGCGGCAAATCGTCGATGGTCATGGGTTCACCTGCCGGGCCTATGACTGACGGCCTACCTGGACTTTCGGACGGCATCGAAAACACCACTCCATTGCAGTTCTGTTGCCTGCACCACTTTCGTACACGCTACGGTTGGCGCTTTAACAAACGCCTAAACGGGAGGGTTAAAGCGGAAGTGTTAAGAAAACGCCGACGCGGGGAGGTGCGGCTGTCCGCCCATGTCCGGCAAACACGACAAGCCCGGCGGCCTTTCAGGGGCCGCCGGGCGCCGCGGAGAGCAAGAAGCGGGACGCGTTAGCGCGCTGTCTGCGTCAGTTCCTGCAGCATCTCGTCCGAGGTCGTGATCACCCGGGTTGCCGCGGAATAGGCCCGCTGCGTAGTGATCATGTCGGTGAACTCGGTCGCGAGGTCGACGGTCGAGCCCTCCAGCGAGGACGGGGCGATGGCGCCTGCGCCGCCGACTCCAGCCTCGTTCAGCAGGACCTCGCCCGATTCGTTGGTGCGGAGATAGGCGTTGCCGCTGCGCGCTTCGAGCTGGTTCGGATTGTTGAAGGTCGCGACCGGCAGCTTGAACAGATCCCGGCGGCGGCCGTTGTCGAAGATCGCGGTGACAATGCCTTCATCATCGATGTTGACGCCGGTGAAGTTGCCGAACCGCAGGCCGTTCTGGTTGATCTTGCTGACCGCGAAGCCGCTGTCGAACTGGGTCAGGGCATCGAATTCGTTGGCGCCCGGGTTGCCCAAGTCGGTGGCGACGGTCGTCGTCGTTGCGCCGGTGGCGTTGCCGGCACCCGGATCGCTGTAGTCGATCTGCAGGTTGGTGATGTCGTAGCCGGCCGTATTCGTCGTGATGGTATTGACCGAGCCGTCGCTCGCAAATGTGATGGTCGCCTGGATCTGATTCGTCAGGGCGCCGCCGCCGTCGTCGAACTGACCGCTGGCCGGCCCGGTGGGATCGCTGGAGAGAACGGGCTGGTCGACGGTTACGTCCCACTGGTTCGCGGCGGTCTTGGTGTAGGTGAAGTCCAGGTTGTGGGCGGTGCCCAGGCTGTCGAAAACCTGCACCGTCATCGAGCGGTTCTGGCCAATTGGATCGGTGGCGGGCAGGTTGGCGCCCAATTCGATCGAATCGGTGGCGCGCGGCAGGCCGCTCAACCCGGCGACGTTCACCGTCTGCAGACTGTTCAGAGATTCCTGGGCCGCCGGCAGGTTGCCCTGCGCGTCGATGGGCCAGCCCTGCAGGAAGAATCCGGCGGAGTTCACCAGGTTCCCGTCCTTGTCGGTCGCGAATTGTCCGGCACGGGTGAACATGACGTCGTCGCCGACGGCAGGGTTGGCCGATTCGTTGACAACGAAGAAGCCGTTGCCGGAAACCGCGACGTCCGTCTTGCTGTCCGAGGACTGCAGAAGGCCCTGCTTGTCCACCTGTTGCAGCGGCTGCGAGCGCACGCCACCGGGGTCGAAGCTGGTTTTCGTCGCTGACTGGGTCACCAGGGTGGAGAAGGCTGCCCGGGTTTCCTTGTAGCCAACCGTGTTCACGTTCGAGATATTGTCCGAGATCATGCCGAGCGCGTTCGACTGCGCCCTCAGACCGGAAACGCTCGATTCCATCGCCCCGAAGATGCTCATATCCGCTCTCCTTTCGCCTTCAGGCGTTGTCTGCCGCCGTCTTCTTCCCTGACCGGCGGCATCGG
Source organism: Ferruginivarius sediminum (assembly GCF_003344765.1). Classification (GTDB taxonomy): domain Bacteria; phylum Pseudomonadota; class Alphaproteobacteria; order Kiloniellales; family Rhodovibrionaceae; genus Ferruginivarius; species Ferruginivarius sediminum. Next base: position 44,661 of record NZ_QPMH01000001.1, read on the forward strand.
CACGGCCGCGCTAGGCGCTCTGGCCGCTGGTCTCGTGAATTGCTTTCACCTTGTTCAGGTCGACACCGATGTCGCCGATGTTGAGAAGAACGCCGTCGCCCGACGTCTCGACGCCGGTCACACGGCCGAACACGCTAGTAGTGCCCTGCACGGTCTTGTTCTCCGCGTCGACGGCCAGGAGGTTCATGGTGTAGGCCCCGTCCGGGAGGGCGTTGCCGTCCTCGTCGGTTCCGTCCCAGGTCATCTCGTGACGTCCGGCGGTGGTTTCGGCCTCCAGCGTGCGCACGACGTTGCCTTCGCCGTTGGCGATCTGGATCACCGCGCCAGCGGCATTGTCGTTCAGCTCGTAGGCGAAGCTGGCGCTGCCGTCCTGCAGGCTGAGCTGGTTGCCTGCCGCCTCGATCTCGCGGCCGATGTAATTCACCGCCGAGCCGGCCCGGCTGCCGTTTTGAAGGTCGACCAGGCTATCCAGCTTGTCGTTGGTCGCGAGCTGCTGCTCGACGCCGGAGAACTGTACGAGCTGGTTGGTGAACTCCTGCGACTTCATCGGCTCCAGCGGATCCTGGTTCTTGAGCTGGGTGACCAGGAGATTCAGGAACGCGTCGAAATCGTCCGCCAGCTTCTGGGTGCCGTTGAGGCCGTTCTTCTGTTGGGCCTGCTGGGCCTCGGCGCCGCTGGTTGCTTGCACGTCCATTGGCTTGGCCTCCTAACTAGACGCGGATGTCGAGGCCGTCGTCGGACAGCCGCAGTGATGGGGGAACATCGGCAACGGTTTCCGGCACGCTGCCTTCTTCGCTTCCAAGACCGGCTGGCGAAGTACCGTGATGGTGGTTGCCGCCACCATTCCCGAACTGATCCTGGCCGCCCTGCTCGCCGCGAAGGTTGAAGCTGAGGCTGCCGCCGTCCGTCTTCAGACCGGCATTCTGCAGGGCCTTTTCCAGGCCGCGCGTGTCGCGTTGGAGCATGTCCAGCGTCTCCGCCTTGTCGACGGCCAGCACCGCGCGGACCGCGCCATCATCGCCCACGTCGAGCTTGACCTCGATGCGGCCGAGTTCCGCCGGGTGCAGGCGGATGTTCAGGCGCTGCTGCCCCTGACCCGCGGCGCGTTGGATCTGCACGGCCACCTGTTCCTGGACGGGCAGGGGCGCAGGCGTTCGAGCGTGGTTTGGCGCCTGCGCCTCGGCGGCACGTCCGGCGGCTTCCGCTCCCTGGATGCCTGGCGTCGTGCCGTGGGTACCTTGAAGCACCGGGTCGAAGCCCTGGTTCGTCGTGCTGGCGGCGCCGGCGGTGGCCTGGGCATCGCCGCTCTGGGCGGATGTAGAGGTGGGCGGCGTCTCGCTCACGTGACGTGCGGCGGTGGCCTCGGCTTGCATCTGCTGGACGGGGTTCACGCGCTCGGGTTGCTGCGTCTGGCTGGCCTTGACCTGAGAAGCGGCGTCCGCCTGTCCGGCGGTCATGTCCCTGCGGGCTTGGCCTGCCTGCCCCTGACGTTCGCCGCGTGCGGACTTGTTCGCCCCGGTGCCGCCTTCGACGCGGCCAGCCTCGGCGTTCGCGGCGAACTGCGCGGCGATGGCCGTTTCCCCACTGAGCGGCGTTGTGGCGGGTGTGGTGGTGCCCGGCTGTGTCACCGAGACGGAGACGCGCTGGGCGCTGAAACGGGCGTTGTTTGCGGCCGCCCCAGTGCCTCGGTCGTTCGCGTCGGATGCCTTGGCTGCTTCGGCCTGGGTTCCTGTTGCCCGCGTCTTGCCGTCGTTGGCTGCGCGGGTCGCCTGGGCGTTGCGCAGATTTTCCGCCGCCTGCTTGCGCGTGGCCGTGGTCTCGGCCGCGGCGGATTGAGCGACTTTGGAATCCGCTGCCTTGGAATCGCGTGCTGCATCGGCATCCGCCAATGCGCTCAGAGCCGTGGGCTGTTTGCTGCCTTCCTTGCCGGGACGGTTTGCCGCCTGGGCCTTTTGCTCGACCTCGCCACGCTGATCGCCCTTGGCGGCACCCGCCTTTGCGGCATTGCGATCCTGCGCGGACCTCTGCGCGTCACGCCCGGCCTTGTCCTGGCTATCGCGGGCCGTGTCGGACTCCGACGCACTGGCTTTGCCGGCTGTGTCCTGTTTAGGCGCTTTGTCCGACGACCGGTTGCTCTGCGCCAGCATGGATGCGAAGCCATTGTCCTCGCCGCTGTCCTGCTTGGCGCGGCGCGGCTCGCTGGCGCGGGCCGTCGGTTCCGTGGCAACTGGTATTGGCTGTGCCATAGCGCTGCACTTGTCCTCTTGTTCTCACGGCCGGCCATATAGCCGACCGAACAGACCCCTTGATGCAACCTGCGTGCCAATCCCGAACAGCCTGATAAACAACTGAAAAACCGAAATAAAAATAGCGGGGAAGCGGGGTTTCGCGGCTACCGGCAAATCTTGCTGCCATATTGCGGCAGCATGTGCCGCCCTTGCGCGCGTACCGGGAAAAAGCAACCGCCCCGGCCGAAGGTCGGCCGGGGCGGTACTGTCCCTCGTAAAAGGCCGCGGTGCGGCGTCAGGTCGCGAGATTCAGCGGCTGGTGTGTCCCGTCCTGCGGCTGCGGCAGTGTCCCGGCCGCACCGTCGCCGCTGTCGGCTTGCTGCGGCTGGCCGTTGGTACGGGAGAGCTGGTGCCAGGACTGGCGCAGCGGGTCGAGGATGTCGATAGCCTCGCGCGCCGGCTGCGGATCGTTCTTCAAGTCGACTTGGCCAAGGCGGCGTAGCAGGAAGGTGTAAAGCCGCTTCAGATTTTGCGCGATCTCGCCGCCCTGTTCCATATCCAGGCCGCTCATCAGGGCCGAGATGATCTCAACGGCGCGGTTGTTCGCCCGCCAGCGCCGCTCGATGTCGCCCTGTTCGATGGCGTCAATGGCTTCCCGCAGCGAGGCGATGGCCCTGTCGTACAGCATTGCCACCTGCTGAACGGGTGTCGCGCCTTGCACCTGGCGTGCGCGATAAGCGTGCGCAGCGTTTCCGTACATCAACGGCCTCCCGGCTGTTCGGTCTGAATACGAAACTACGTGTTTGGGTTGAATATCAGGTTAATTTCCGCTGCTTGGGTCCAGCGTCTTCGTCAGTTCCTCCAGCCGCTGGCGCGCGTTCTCCAGGCTCTGCAGCGCCTCTTCCATGCGGATGAACTGATCGAGGAGGTTCCCGCGCTGGAATTCGAGCCGGCGTTCCAGGGTGTCGATCCGCTCTTCGGCGTTGTCGTTGCGCTCGCGCAGGCGGTCAATCTCGGATTCGATGGTACCGTCGGTTTCGTCGCCCAGCCGGTCCGAGGTAAAGAACATTTCCGAGGCGACGCCGGTGCTGACGTTGAAGGTCAGCGTCTCGTCGGCGTTGCCGTTGAACAGCAGGGTCAGCCCCTGCGCCCCGGTCTTGTCGGTGGCGATGAGGCGGTTGCCGTCGATCTCCACCGATCCCGCCACGCCGTTGATCGTGCTGGCGGCCGTTGGATTACCGCTGCCGTCGGTGACGATGTCCAGCGTATAGTCGCTGCCCGCCGGCTGCGTGTCACCGGTGAAGTTCAGCATCGTGACGTTGGTGCTGGACGATGTGAAGTTGAACCGGAAGAGGTCTCGAACCTCGTCGAAGTCGTTCAGCAGCGATTCGTTCAGCTCCGAATCGTCGATCGTCAGCGTGTCTTCCAGCGTCTTGTCGGAGAGGCTGGAGTTCTCGACGAAGTCGATGCCGATCTGGCCCAGCACCTCGATGCCGCCGGATACGTTCTGAGCGCCCAGCGCCAGCACACGGCTCAGGCGCGATTCCACGTCGGACAGGATCGGCTCGCCCCGCAGCACGCCGATGGTCTCCTCGGCCTGATCCTCCAGGCCGACTTCCTGGCGCTGGGCGTTGATGAACTGCTTGACGCTGTTGAAGGAGTCGACGAAGTCGGTGATGGCCGCACGGGCCGCATCCTCGTCCTGTTCGATCTCCAGGTCGATGGTGGTGCCGCGCTCGGCCGCAAGCAGGTTCAACGTCACACCGCGGAACAGGTCGTCCACCGTGTTGGTGGAACGCGTGATGGCGTCGTCCACCGCGATGTTCATGTCGGCCGCCGCGGTGCCGGCGACGTCGGTGACGCTCAGCGTGTCGCCGGATTCCGAGTTGATCTCCAGCCGGGACTGGCCGTTTTCCGTCACCACGCGCGCGTTCGCATCCGCGGTGTCGTTGATGAGGGTCGCCAGTTCGTTAAGGCTGGTCGCGCCGGTATCGAAGGTAATCTGCGAGGGCGCGTCCGGGTTGCCGGCGTCGTCGAATTCGATGGTCACGTTGCCGGCGGGGAAGCCGAAGGCGGTGGCGACGTCCTGCGATGCGTCGCCGACGGAACCGGACCCGAAGACGCTGCCGTCGCTGAGGCCGTCGGCACGGAACACGGCGTTGCGCGCCGCCTGCTGCTCGTTCTTCAGATCGCCGGCCGCGTTGGCAAAGATACCCAGGTCCTGCAACGGTGAACCGGCGGTTTCGCTCAGCGCGATCTCCTGGCCGGTCTCGTCGGCGGTCAGAACCAGAACGTTCTTGCTGGACGACACGGTGACGACGCTGGCGCTGACGCCGCTGGCGTTGTCGCCGGTGTTGGCGTTGTTGATCTTGTCGCGGACATCCAGCAGCGAGTCGCCGTCGGCGACATCGATGGCGCGCCCATTCACCTCGAAGGTGCCGGCACCGCCGCTGAAGGCCAGGCCGGCACTGGCGTCGGCGACCGCATCGCTGCCGATCTTGTGCGCCTGCGCGGTCTGCAGCACCTCGATCTTATGGTTCGTCGGCTGAGAATCGTTGGTGACGTTCGCGGTCAGGATGCTGGTCGCCTGCGAGGGGATCTGGCCGTCGCTGCGGCTGGCGGAGGCGAAGGCCTCGCGCGCCTTGAACACGTCGTTGGCGGAATCGAAGCTGACCGCGCCGCGCAGCTTGGCGGCCGCCTCTTCCAGCGTTTGCAGCCGCGCCTGCAGGTCGTTCAGCGCGTCGATCTGCGCCGTGTTGTCCTCGATCGTCGTTTCCAGCCGGTCGACCGGGATGCGCCGGGCCTCCATGATGCCGTCGACCGCGGCCTGGAAGTCGATGCCCGACCCGAAGCCGGAAAAGCGGACGCGGCCGTTGTCGGTGACCAGATTGTCGGCGTTGAAGACTTCCATCCTCGCCTCCCGCCCGTATCAGGCGCGTTTGTCCAGTAGTTGCCCCATCAGGGCGCGCAAGGTCTTCGCCAGTTCCACAAGCTCTTCCGGCGGAACCTCGCGGATGACCTCGCCACTCTCGCTGTCGACGACACGGGCGACGACCCGCTCCAGGTCGCGGTCGACAGAGAGCTTCAGGTCCTTGGCCGGGAGCCCGGCGTCGCTGATGTCGTCCGCCACAAGGGCGCGGGCGAGGTTCGTCTGGCCGCGTGTGGCCGCATTGGTCGCGGCGGGCGTCTGGCCGACGCTGCGGCGCTCCGGCATGGCCTGATTGGCCAAGTTGCTGATTTGTCCGACTTCCATGACATCTGTCTCCGTCGGCGCCGCCCGTTATCACCTAACAAATGTCTCGGGAGGAATCGCGTTAATAAGAAGCGCGGGCGCCGGGCCGGGAAAGGGGAGGGGCGGAAATTGCCCCTCCCACAGTCCTGGCAAGCTTACTGGAACAGCGACAGCAGGTTCTGCGGCAGCTGGTTGGCCTGCGCCAACACCGAGGTGCCGGCCTGGACCAGGAGCTGCTGCGAGGTGAACTGCGTGATCTCGCTGGCCACGTTGAGGTCTTCCAGCTCGGACCGGGCCGCTTCCTGGTTCTCCACAGAGACCTGGACGTTGTTCGCGGCGAAGTCGAGCCGATTCTGCGACGCACCGACGTTGGAGCGCTTCTCCTGCAGCGTATCAATCGCCTGGGAAAGCGCGTCGGAGGCGGCATCGGCGTTCGCCTTGGAATCGATGCTCTGCCCATCAATGCCAAGCGCGGACTGCGTGATGCTGCCGATGCTGACGCTGATCTCGTCCTCGGAAGCATTGGTGCCGGTGCCAACCTTGAAGTTGAACTCGCTGGTTTCCTCGCCCGACAGGATGACGTTGGAGGCAACCGCGCCAGTCGTGGTCGGCGCAAAGGCGGTGCCGATGCTCACCGTGATGGTGCCCGCGACGTTTGTGGCGCTGCCCATGAGTTGCACCTGGGCATCCATCGTCAGGGCCGGCGTGCCGGTGATGGCGCTGCCGGAGGCATCGACCAGCGTGCCCGTGAAGTTGGCCGTCGTCGAGGCACCACCCGTCGTCATGACGTTGACGCCGGACAGCATGAAGGTGCCGTTGCCGGTATTGAAATTCAGCGTGCCGGTCTGAACCGGGCCGACCGTGGCATTGGCCACCTCGGCGTTGCTGGTGGCAAGCTGCACGCCCATGGCGTCGACAGCCTGCAGGCCCGCCTGCGCAAGAGAGGCCTGGGTTACGGTACCAGTACCGCCACCCGTGGTGGCAAACGTCACCATCGCGGTGCCGCCGGTGTTCAGATTGACGTTGCCGTCAACATCACCGTTGACCAGCTTGGTGCCGTTGAACTCGGTGTCCTGGGCGATACGCTCGATTTCGGAGGAAAGCGCCTGGAACTCCTGGTCCAGGAAGCTGCGCTCGGTATCGGAGAGCTGGTCGGAACCGGCCTGCACGGCCAGCGACTTCATCCGGGTCAGAATGTCCTGCGTGTTGGAGAACGCACCGTCGGCGATCTGCAACAGCGAGGACGCCTGGCCGGCGTTGACGTTGGCCTGCTTCAGGCCGTTGATCTCCGCCGAAAGACGGGCCGAGATGGCCGAAGCCGCCGCGTCGTCCTTGGCCGCCAGCACACGCTTACCGGCCGAAAGCTTGGCCACCGACTCGGTGGCGGCGTCGTTGGCGGAGGCCAACTGACGCTGTGCGACGTTGGCGGCAAAGTTCGAAACGATATTCAAAGCCATGGTTCGATCTCCTACTTGGAGTGCTTTGTCGTCCGTGGCGAGATGTCCTTCTCCACCACGGGCCGGCCCAATAGGACGCGGCAGGCCGAACGACGCAAATCTCGTGCCAAGTTGTCGAAGCCGTTTTCCCGGCAGCACCGGACCCTGCAATTCATCAACGGTTTCCCCGGAAAAGCAGCGCCATCCGCACCGGTGCGGCGGGGCTGGGCGATGAGAGGGGCGTGAGGGTCATCGGCAAAAAACGCCGGGGGCTTTTTGCAGGGTGGGCAAATATTGCCCGCAATTCCGACGGCTCCCGGCTAACCGATTGTTTACTAAGTTCCTTGAGACTTTGAGCCATAAACCGGTTGTTTGCCGGGACGCATCATGATTGCGCGGCGCATCCCAGCCGTTTCAGCCAAAGGGACATATTCTATGAGCAAGCGAGCCGAGCTCCTGTCTTCGACCCGCGACCCCAATGCACAGACCATTGCACGGCCGTCGGACCCGAAGGCGGCGGGGATCCATCGGAAGCTGCTGGATTGCCAGAAGGCGCTTGAAACCGGAAAGCTCGGGGCGGCAGGCAAACTGCTGGATGAGTTGCGCGTCGATTTGCCCGGAAATGCGGACGTGCGGCAGATGGACGGGATACTGGCTCACCGTCAGGGAAACCATGAAGAGGCGGCGGCACGGCTTCGCGAGGCCATCAAGATCGATCCCACGCGCGCGCAGCATTACCTTAATCTGGCGGTCGCCTACCGGGCGATGGGGCAGGCTGGGGACGCGCAGGAGACTTTGAGAGCGGCCTTGAGGCTCGATCCCAATTCCCCGGCGATCCATCGAAATCTTGGCAACTTGCTATCCGATAGCGGTGATTTCGAAGCCTCCGTTACCCATTACGAGAAATCTCTCAAGACCCGGCCGGGTCATTCGGAGACGTGGCTCAACTACCTTTTCGCCCTGGTTCGCGCAGGCCGTCTCAAAGACAGCTTGGCGCGCCTGAGTGAGGCCGAAGAACATGGCGTGGAGCGCATTCAGGCGTTGCATGCGGTCGGCCAATGGCTGCTGCAGCGGGCGCGGGGCGCGGATGCCGTCGCCTACTTCGCCGAAGCGCTGCAGGTTGACGAGGGCAACCGTGAAAGCTTGCTCAGCATGGGCACAGCGTTGATTCAGGTGGAACGTCCGAAGGACGCGGATTTCTTTTTCGACACTGTCCTTGAAGAGAATCCGGATGATGTTGGCGCCATTAGTGGCAAGGCTGCGGTGTGCATTCAGCAGGGTAGGCACGGAGAGGCACGCACCTACCTTGAGCGGTGCATCGAGCTTGCGCCGAAGGTGGCGAAGTTCTACGGCGACCTGGCAGCGATCGCCTTCCGCCAGGACGATATGGACGAGGCCGAAAGACTCTGCCGCAGGGCACTGGAGTTGAACCCCGACCTGCCGAGTGCCCATTCAATGCTGGCGTCGGTGGAGAAGACCCACGGCAATTTCGAAGCGGCAATCGAGCACTTCGACAAGGCCTTCGGCAAGCTGCAGCAGGAAGGCGGGCTTTTCAACAACCTCTACTCGATCAAGAAGGATATCTCGGAAGAGGACGACGTGGCGGTGATCCTTTCGCGGTTGGAAGCGCAGGAAACCACGTCGAAATCTGATTTGATGGCCTATAATTACGCATTGGGCGGTGTCTTCGATCAGCTCAATTCGCCGGAGCGCGCGACCTTCTATTACAAGGCCGCAAACGAACTTCGCCGCATCGAGTTGAAGGCGCAGGGGCACATATATAACCGTGATCAGGCGGAAAAGATCATTCAGGCCAACGAGAACATCTTCACCCTCGAATTCTTCGAGGCGCGTAAAGGGCTTGGCAGCGACAGCGAGCGGCCCGTCTTCATCGTAGGCATGCCGCGTTCGGGTACCACGCTGACCGAGCAGATCGTCTCGAGTCATCCCCAAGCCTTCGGCGCTGGCGAACTGCCAAAGATGAACGAGTTGCTGAGCGGGCACACCAGGGCCTTGATGGCTGATGGTGGTCAGAAGCCATATCCTCTATGGGTGCCTGACCTCGGCGATGAGCAGATCCGCGAATTTGCCGACAAGTACCTTGAGCATTTGAAGGAACTGGCGGGTGAGAATCCCATCCGTGTGACCGACAAGATGCCGCATAATTTCATGAACGTCGGCATGATCGCGCTGATGTTCCCGAACGCGCGGATCATCCACTGCATGCGCGATCCGGTGGATACCTGTCTGTCGTGCTTCCGGCAGAACTTCGCCATGCCGCACGCCTACAGCACGAACCTGGCCGATGTCGGCCACCATCACCGGCAGTATCAGCGGATCATGGCGCACTGGCGCAAGGTGCTGCCGGTGAAGTTCTACGAGGTGCAGTACGAGGAGCTTGTAAAGGATCAGGAGCGCGTCACCCGCGAGCTGATCGATTTTTGTGGCCTGGAATGGGACGACGCCTGCCTGCGTTTCAACGAGCAGAAGCGCGACATCAAGACGGCCAGCGTCTGGCAGGTGCGCCAGCCGATCTACAAGCAGTCCGTCAAGAAGTGGAAGCCCTACGCCCCTTATATCGGCGAGATGCTGGACGAGCTTGGTATCAGCGCATCCGACGAGAACTAGAGCAGGCGGACCGACATCATGGACATCTTTGACGTTTCCGCGGACGGCCACGATGCCGAATCCCCGCAGGGCGGCGGCTTTTACGCCGACGACGTGCCGTTCCGATCCGGTGTGATCCAGGAGCAGTCGCCGCCGCGCATGGCCTATATCGCCGCCCTCAACGGCTTCAACCCGCCTCGTCCGGAGGGCCATTTCCGGTACTGCGACCTTGGCTGTGGCAACGGCACGACGCTGAACGCGCTGGCCGCCGTCTATCCGGAGGCCGAGTTCGTCGGCATTGACTTCAACCAAGGCCATATCGCGCACGCGCGGGAGTGGGCGGAGAGGGCCGGTCTCTCCAACGTCCGCTTCGTCCAGGCATCGTTCACCGAGCTGGCCGGGCACGATCTGCCGAGCTTCGACTTCATCGGCATGAACGGCATCTACTCGTGGCTGGAGGGCGATCCGCTGTCCGCCGTCCATAGGTTCCTGGCGGACCATCTTCGTCCGGGCGGCCTCTTCTATGTCGAGTACATGTGCATGCCGGGGATGATCGCGGTCGTCCCGATGTGGCAGCTGATGCAGGCGCTGGTGCCCGACACCGGCGGCTCCAGCCACGAACGCGCCACGCGCGCCTTGCGGCTGCTGGAGGAACTGACCGGCGGTGGCATGGGCTACCTGCAAAAGCACGAGACCGCCCGCCGGGCCGTCCGGGGCTACCTGCAGGACTGGCAGCGTAACGAGCATCGGGTCGATCACTTCGCCCACAACGCGCTCGCCAGCGGTTTCAAGCCGCGCTTCGTCACCGAGATGTGCGACGAGATGGCATCGGCCGGGCTTGTGTTCGGCGGCCGCGCGGCGGTTCGGCTGAACGACCCGGAACTCAGTGTCGGCACGCAGCAGCTTTCCGTCCTGCGCGGTGTCGAGGACCGACAGACGCGGGAGCTATTGACGGACTTCACGCGGAACGAACGAAACCGCCGCGATGTCTTCGTGATGGGGGGCGAACCCGATCCGGAAGGCGCCAAGGCGTTCCTTCTGGACGACGTGCGGATGCTTTGCCGTCGGCCGGCCGCCGCGGCCAGCCGCAAGCTGACCGCGCCCGGCGACCGGGAAATCACGCTGGAAGGTCCCGGCTACGACCGCCTGATCGCGGGGTTCGACGGCGCCGCGCGCACGCCGCGCGAGGTCGAGATGCCGGAGCCGGTCAGCGACGAGACCCTCATCACAGCCGCCCACCGGCTGTACGCGACGGGCGAATACTTCCTGTGCCGCAAGACGATCTACGACGCGGATTGGCGAGACGTACCGGAACGCCTGTCTATGCCGCTGGCGATGAACCGCATCTTGCTCGACAATTCAATCGCGGAATTCCGCGGCAACCAGATGGTGGCGGAGGCGACCGGCGGCGCGGCCATCTGGCTTGGACCGCTGGAGGCATTCGGCGTTTGGGCCTGGCTGGAGACTGGGCGCGGCGGCGCGGCGGACGTACTGGTTCAGCGGTTCGCCGAGCGCGATGAAAAGGTGACGGTCAGTGGCAAGTCAGTGCCGTTGAACAGCCTTGCCAAAGGACAGATCGAGCAGCTTCTGGTGCGCCTGGGCCGCGGCAAGCTGCGGAATATGCTTCGCCTCGGCATCGTGACGGCGGCGGATTAGAAGGCCCGTCGCCGGTATTTCTCCTCCTCATTCCAGGCGAGCAAAGGGGCCCCGGCCGTCATAGCCGGGGCCCCTGTCGTTCTCGTCGAATATCGGCGCCGTCAGATCAGCGGCTGCCGCGTCGAGTACCGCTGGTCGGAGAAGATCACCTGGCGCGCGGCCCGTTGCACGGTATCGATCAGCAGCGGCGCCTTCATGTTGACGGTCGTCACGGCGCCACCATCGTCGTCGCGCCGCACCGTGGCGATGAGCAGGAAGGCGGCGTTCTCGCGCGGGACGGCATTCATCGTGCAGGCCGCGTCGAGGTCGGCGGGATCGATGGCGCCGCTTTCCTCGGCGTACGGCAGGACAATGAAGCTCACGCCCGCGTCGTCCAGCGACTGGAACAGCCTGAAGCCGCCGGCCTCGGCTCCCGGAACGTCCAGTAGGGCAAAGCGCCGGAGGGCGGCGAAGCCGATCGGGCCCTGGGACATGTTGATGGTCTTGTCCAGGTCCACCTCGAAGCGGCCGAAGCGGGTGTCGATAACGGCCACGTTGTCGGCCGGCGTGTCGTCCGGGGTGCGCTCCGCAAGGGCGACTTGGCTGTGGCTGGGAGACATCGCTGGTCCTCCTTAAGGGCGTCGATTACCTGAGGAAGTTCATAAGACTGATGCGCGACAGGCGCGCGGTGACGGCAAACGAGGTTTCGAGCGTCGTCTGCTCCTGGCTGAGCTGCGTGACCGCTTCGGTCACGTTGACGTTCTCGATACCGCTGATGTTGTCCTCGATGTTGACCTGGGCGTCGGCGAGGCGGTTGCTTGTCCGCTCCAGGACATCGCGGGTGCTGCCGATGTCGGCGCGGGTGTCGGCAAGACGCTGGATCGCGCCGGGCTCGATCCGGCCGTTCTGGGTGAGGCCCAGGTCGCCCATCAGCGAGCCGCCACCGGTTTCCGTTACATTCAGCGTGCCGCCACTGTTCGAGAAGATCTGCAGATGGGCGGCGCCGTTGCGGAAGCTGACGCGCGCGTCCGCTGCGTTGGTGTCGTTGATCCGGGCAGCGACATCCTCAAGGGAATCGACTGCTGGATCGTAGTTGATGGTGCTGGTCGCCCCGCCGCTGTCGACAAGCTGCAGCGTGCCGGCCGTCGCAACGGCCGGCACCAGCGTCGCGGCCGGGTCGGTGATCGCGGTGGAGCCGGACTCGAATGCCAACACCGCGCCCGAGAGGTCGCGGATGGCGTTCTCCACCTCCTCGCCCAGCGACTGGCGCGGGTCGGCCACGCGGCTCAGCGCCTTGATCAGGTCGTGAAAGCCGGTGTCCTCCCTCGGGTCGGCGGTGATGCCGTAGTCGATGGTGACACCTTCGTCGGCGCGGACCGAGAGGACATCGCTGTTGCCCTTGAAATAGGCGCCGCTTTCGATGTCGCCGGTCGTACCGTCGTTGAAGGGCAGGCGGCCGCCGCCGCCGTCGCCGAGGTCGACCGGCTGCCGGTTGGTGGCCGAGCCGCCGAACAGGAAACGTCCTTCCAGCTTGGTGTTCATCAGCGAGACGGTCTGATCGAGGAACTGCTTCGCCTGTTCCTGCACGTTCGAGCTGTCGAGGTTGTTTCCGCTGTCGGCCTGCAGCAGTACCGTGCGGAAGCGCGAGGCGATGTCCTGCATGTCGCTGACCGCGCTTTCCATCTCCTGCAGACGCAAGGCGGTGCGGTCGATGGCCCGCGAGAAGGCCGAGTTGGCGGCGTGGTCCTTTTCCAGCGATTCCAGGCGCCGGACGTCGGTGGAGACGCCGTCGTAGGTCTGGCTTTTCTTGCCGCTGGCCAACTGGATGTTCAGGTCCTGGGCCCTCGCCTGCGCATCCATGTTGCGCTGGAGAACGAGCTGGCTGGCCGCGAAGGTACCGATCCGTGTCATGATTGACCTCCTTGCCTAGCGCGCCATCGCGGCCAGGGTGTCGAACATCTCCTGCACGGTGGAAATAATCCGCGCGGAGGCGTTGTAGGCCTGTTCGAAGTTGAGAAGGTTCGACATCTCCTCGTCGATGTTGACCCCGCTTTCGGATTCAGCCCGGAACTGAAGCTCGTCGCGCAGCGCGCTCTGGAACTCGGTGTTGCGCTCCAGCCGCGCCGTCTCGGCGGCCTGGAACTGCAGGACATCGCCGGCATAGCCGGACAGCGTCGTCGCGCGGCCGTCCAGGTTGCCGGGTCCGACGCCGGGGTCCGCGAACTGGAAGGTGGTTTCGAAGACGCCGCCCAGGGCCTGCGTCACCGTGGCGTCGCCGCCGGGGATCGCTTCGGACCCGGCCGTGGTATGCACCCGTCCACGAGCCAGGAGGTCCTGGTCGGCGACGATGTCCGTGCGAACCTGCATGGTCTGGGCCGCGCCCGTGATCGAAGACGGGGCCGCGACCGGGTCTTTTGGGACGTTCGGCGTCTGGAAGAAGTCGTTCATCCCGAAGTAGTGGGAGAAATTCCGGTCGCCCAGGTCGCCGTCGATCCGGGCGTCGCCGGTATCCAGCGCAACGCCGGCCGTGCCACCCGCCGAGAGCGTGAACTGGTTGCCGGCGAAGGAAGCCGTGGCGCTGCCGCCCTGCGCGCCGATCTGGTTGTTGATCTCGGTGACGAGGTCATTGACGTCGGCAATCGGCGGCGCCGCGTCCAGGTCGACGGTGATGTTGTTGACGACGTTGCCCGCCGCGTCGGTTTCCACAAGCTGGAAGCTGCCGGAGACGCCGGCGATGCCATCGGCGACGTTGCCCATGCCGTCGACGAAATTACGTGCGCCGGCGACGGACGCGCCTGGCGCGTTGCCAAAGGTGCCCTGGTTGTGAACCTCGTTCACTTGGTCGCGGATCTGGCTGGCCAGACGATCGATGTCGCCCTGGAAGTCGGGCAGAGTGCCGTCGCGTACCTGGATCAGTGCGCCCAGGCGCCCGCCGGCGCTGGCTGTCAGCGTGTTGCCCGTGGATGGCAGTGTAACGCTGTTGCCGGGGGTGCTGGGCTGGAAGTTGCCAGTGGGGTTGAAGCTCAACAGGTTCGCGGTGCGGTCGACCAGCAGGCCGCCCTCGTTCGTCATGACCACCATCTCGCCGGTGGCGCGCTCGAAGGTCTGCAACTCCAGGGATTCCGAGAGCGTCGCGAGGGCGCGGTCGCGCTGGTCCTCCAACTCGCCGATGGGCTCGTCCGTGGCGATGGCGCTTGAGATCTTGATGTTGAGGTCACGGATCTCCTGCAGCTTGTCGTTGATCTCGTTGACCGTGAGGTCGATCTGGTTGTCGGCCTCGCCGCGAAGGGCCTGCGTCTCGCTGGTGAAGCGGTTGAACTGCTGGCTCAGCTCCTGCGCGGCCTCGATGACGTCGTTGCGCGCCGCGGCGCTCTCCGGCTCGCTGGCCAGCGCCTCCAGCGAACTCTGCAGATCGTTCAGCGAACTGGCGAGCGTGCTGTCGTTTCCCAGGGTGCCGAACAGCTCCTGGATGCGGCTGTGGAACTCCGACAGCGTGCGCATGTTGGAAAGCGCCGTGTCCTGCTGGCGCACCTCCTGCTTGAGGAAGGTATTGACGTCGCGGGTGACGGTGCTGAGCCGCACGCCGGCGTTGTCGGTGCCGACCACCAGGGTCTGCGGGTCCGCCGATTTGCGCGAATAGCCCTCGACGTTCGCATTGGCGACGTTGCCCGAGGTGATCTGCATCTGCTGCTGCGCGGCCTGAAGGCCGGATACGGCAGTCAGCATTGCCGTGTTGAGCGACATCCCGGAAGGCTCCTTCCTGCTCCCGCGGCCCCTAGAGGCGCTGGTCCAGTGTTATCGGCGAAGCGGGCGCTCCTGCCGCCGCGCGTGGACGTCCGATGGCCGAATAGCCGCGCTGTTGCGTCTTCTGGCGCTGCACCGACTTCGCGATCGCGCCCAGAAGCCGGTCGGTGGCGTGGCGCGCCGCGCGCAGCATGCGCTCGTTCTCCGCCAGCACCTCCTGGAAGCGCGAGGTGGTTTGCCGCAGTTCGCCGCGAAGCTCCTCGTCGATGTCCGCGACGGCGGCGGGGTCCCCGGCAACCGCCTGCATCTGGCTTTCGTAGGCGGCAGCAAGGACGATCTTGTCCTCTTGCAGGGCCTGCATCTCAGTCGGCTCCATGTCGCGAAGCATCTCGATCTCGCGCTCCAGGACACCGATCAGGCGGCTCATGGTCGTCAGAAGCGTGCTGACGCGTCCGCTTGAATCCGCCTGTGTCGCCGCAACGTCGGTGGTCATCACTTGACCTCCTGAAGCTTGAGGATTTCCGATTGCACTGAATCTGCGATGCCGACCCCGCCGGCGCGGGCGATCGCCTTGCCGTACTCGTCGACCAGCAACTGCTTGTAGGCTTTCTCGCCCGGGCCGCCGCCGAACATCGCGTCGGTCTCGACGCCTTCGAAGATCGGGCGCAGCATTTGCGCCAGGAACATCGCCTCGAAGTCCTCGGCGGCCTCGCGCACGGCGTGCTGCGCCGGCGCGCCGCCGGTCTTCCGCGCCGCGGCGGTGGCCGAGTTCTTGTCGGCTTGGCCCTGCTGTTGCAGCAGGAGCGAAATGTCGCCGCCGGTTGCCGGAGAGAAGCCCATCACAGCACCTTGATCTCGGCCTGTAGTGCGCCGGCTGCCTTGATGGCCTGGAGGATGGTGATCAGGTCGCGCGGCCCCACGCCCAGGGCGTTCAGGCCGTTGACCAGCTCCTGCAGGCTGACGCCCTGCGGCAGGACGGCCATGCGGCGCTCCTCGTCCTCGTCAACCTCGACCTCGGTGCGGTCGACGACCTGAGTTTCACCCTGCTCGGCGAAGGGAGAGGGCTGGCTGACCTGCGGCGTCTCGGTGACCCGGATCGTCAGGTTGCCCTGCGCAATGGCGACCGTGGAGATGCGCACCTTCTCGCCCATCACGATGACGCCGGACTGCTCGTCGATGACCACCTTGGCGATCTGGTCCGGCGAGACGGGTAGCTGCTCGATATCGGTGATGAGGCCGACCGTGCTGCCTTTGTAATTCTCCGGCACCTGCACGCGAACCGTGGACGGGTCGAGCGACTGCGCGGTCTTGCCGCCGATAAAACTGTTGATTGCGGTGGCCACACGCCGGGCCGTGGTGAAGTCCGGGTTGCGCAGCGTCAGGTTCACCGTGCTGAGCGAGGCGAGCTCGAAGTCGATCTCCCGCTCCACGATGGCGCCGTTGGGGATGCGTCCATTCGTGGGCACGCCCTTGGTGACGGTTTCGGCGTTGCCGCCCGCCTGGAAGCCGGCCACCGCCAGCGGCCCCTGCGCCACCGCGTAAACCTCGCCGTCCGCGCCGACCAGCGGCGTCACCAGCAGGGTGCCGCCCAGGAGACTCTCCGCGTTGCCGAGGGCAGAGACGTTGACGTCGATTCGCGTACCCTGGCGTGCGAAGGGTGGCAGGTTGGCGGTGACCATCACCGCGGCGATATTGTCGGTGTCCAGGTCCTCGTCACGCGCGTTGACGCCAAGGCGCTGCAGCATGCCGATCAGGCTTTCGCGCGTGAAGACGGAGTCGTCCAGATCGTCGCCGGTGCCGTTCAGGCCGACCACAAGGCCATAGCCGACGAGCATGTTGTCGCGCACGCCTTCCACATCGGCGATGTCCTTGATGCGCGACTGCGCCGCCGCGCCCGCCGGAAGCAGGACGCTCAGCGCCAGCAGCCCGGCGAGGAGGATGCGGCCGATATGTCCAGTCATTCGAGGCATCGTGCGGTTCATCCGTTTTCCCAATGCGCAGGTAAGCGCCGTCCGGCACGATGCGAAAATCGTGCCAAACGGAATAATTCCGCGTTTTCAGGAGCTTATATGGGGTTTGTGGATGCGGCCCTGGTTGCCGGGCGGCAAAGCCGGCCCAAGGTCCCGGCAAGTCTTGCCGCCCTCGGCGGTATCTTGCCGGGGCCGGCATTCGTGACGCTTTTTCCGGGGTTTCGTTGTATCTATTAACGTGACTTTAAATGGCTACCAATAAAGCTGAGTCTGGCAGCCAAGGAGTTTGTCTTATGATGGCATTCTGCACCCAGTGGATTGATGACGAAACAGCGGCAACTTCAATCGAATACGCGTTTATAGCCGCGTTGATCGCGTTGGGTATTGTCGGTGCGGTGGGTGAGATTGCCCCCGCGCTGAACTCGATCTTTGAGCGGGTGGCCGAGCCGATGTAGCTCCGCCTGCTCAAGCCTGGAATGCCGCTTCGGTAACTCAGCCCGGAGCGCAGGCAGTTTAGTCCTGCTGGCAGCGCGCTTGCAGTTCCGCAAGCGCGTTTTCTTGCGTGGACCGTTCGGCCTGTGCGATCAAGCGGCACGCCCTGGCGTGGTCGTCAGGGTCGCCGGAACGAAGGAGGGTGCGCGCAGCTTGTAGATAGCCCTCGGCCCTGGCCTCGGCGACCGGTCCTTCACTGGCTTGGGCGTTCTGGGTGTGGTCCAGCATGGGCACACTACGCTCGTTCAAACGCGAGGCGTCGAACGTGAAAAGCGCTGCCGGAGCGGCGAGCGACAGGGTTATCAGTGTGCCGAAGATCCAGCGTTCCATGGTGCTTTGACGCCTTCGGTCATTGAAGACGTGATTGGAAGTACATCCTACTGTGTTCAAGGTTAACGAATCTTGAATCGTGCATGCGACATATTTACTTGGCCTTAACCGTGATCGCTGCAGGGTTGGCGGCATCGACGCTGCCGACCATTGGCCGGATTCGCTGCTCTCGGGAGCCGGATGATGAAGATCGATCGAACCTCCGTGCCTAGCACTTCCCCGGTTCGGCGGAAGGAGCGCGCGTCCGGTTCACAGCAATCCGGTTTCGCCGAGAACCTGGATGGCGCGGCTGGCGACGGCGAAACCGCGGGTGTGACCTCCGGCGGAGCCGTCGGCGGCTTGGACGCACTGCTCGCCTTGCAGGAGGTGCCCGATTCGCTGGCAAAGCGGGAGAAGGGCCGGAAGCACGGCGAGAGGTTGCTGGATCTGCTTGACGAACTTCGGGTCAGCCTGTTGGAAGGACGCCTGTCGGAAGCCTCCATCGGCCGGCTTGCAAGCGAGGTCGAACGGGCGCGCGAAGAGAGCGATGACCCGGAACTTAACGGCATTCTGGATGAGATCGAACTGCGGGCGCGCGTTGAGCTGGCGAAGCTTCAAAGATAGGGATTCAGAAAAATCCTGAAAAAACAAGCCTATGTATTCGCCGCCTTTCATGAATTGAGGCTTGTGGTACGAGCCGAAATTCATATACTCCCGCGCGTCCGGACTGTCAGTGTTTCATGGGAGCGTGGGATCCAAGGATGTCGGTGACGCTGCCGCCCGATTACCGTCCCTCCGAGGACGAGCCCTTCATGAACGCCACGATGCGTGAATATTTCCGCCAAAAGCTTTTGCAGTGGAAAGAGAAGCTCTTGCAGGAGTCGTCGGAAACCCTGGAAAACCTTCAGGAAGGCGGCTTGTCGGAACCGGATATCGCCGACCGGGCGTCGCTTGAAACCGACCGCTCGCTGGAGCTTCGCACCCGCGACCGCGAGCGCAAGCTGATCTCCAAGATCGACGCCGCGTTGCAGCGCATTGAGGACGGCTCCTACGGCTACTGCGAGGAAACGGCGGAGCCGATCAGCCTGCGGCGACTCGAGGCCCGGCCAATCGCCACGCTTTCCATCGAGGCGCAGGAGCGCCACGAACGCCTGGAGCGCACGCAGCGCGACGACTGATGGCGGATTTGGGCGGGGCCGTCGCGTTCGGTAGTCCACAGCCTGGTACCTTGACCTGCCTGTGAGTAGGGGCGGGGCAGCGGTTACTCCGCCGCCCGGCGCTGCTGCGTATCGTCGACGGCCGGGATGGCCGCCTCTCCCTCAGGTTGCCGCCGCTCGCCGACAAGGTAGGTGTAGACTACCGGGATCACGAACAGCGTGAAGAAGGTACCTACCAGCAGGCCGCCGACGATGACGAGTCCGATATCCTGACGGCTCTGCGCCCCGGCACCGGTTGCAATGGCCAACGGCACGGCACCCAGCACCATCGCGCCGGTCGTCATCAGGATCGGTCGCAGGCGCAGTTCGCAAGCCTCGACCACCGCATCGCGCACGGCGCGTCCGCTCTCGCGGGCCTGGTTGGCGAATTCGACGATCAGGATGCCATGCTTGGTGATGAGGCCGATCAGGGTGACGAGTCCGACCTGGCTGTAGATATTCAGCGTGGAGCCGTCCAGCCAGAGCGCCAGCAGGCCGCCGGTGATCGACAGCGGCACCGTCAGCATGATGATGAACGGATGGCGGAAGCTCTCGAACTGCGCGGCGAGCACAAGATAGATAAAGGCCAGGGCCAGCACGAAGGTTAGGTAGATCGAGGCACTCGACTCCTTGTACTCGCGCGACTGGCCGGCGTAGTCGATCTGCGCGCTGGGCGGCAGTTCGGCGCGCGCTGCCTGCTCAAGGAAGGTCAACGCCTCTCCGAGTGAATAACCTTCGGCCAAATTTGCCGTGATGCGGGCCGAGCGAAGCTGGTTGAAGTGGCTGAGCTCCTGCGGTGCCACGGTTTCGCGCACGTCCACCAGATTGGCGAGCTGGATCATCTCGCCGCTCTGTCCGCGGACATAGACGCGGCGCAGATCGTCGGGCGTCGCGCGATCCACGTCGGCCACCTGCACGACGACGTCGTACTGCTGGCCCTCGCGCTTGAAGCGGGTCACCTGCCGGCCGCCCATCATGGTCTCCAGGGTCCGGCCCAGAACGGCCACAGGCACGCCGACATCCGCCACCTTGTCGCGGTCCACCTGCACTTTGAGCTGCGGCGTATTGAGCTTGAGGCTGGACTCCACGTTCTGCAGGCCCTGGTTCTCTTCCGCCTCGAGTTTCAGCGTGTCGGCCATGCCCTTCAACTCGTCGTAGGGCTGAGAGGTCATGATGACGAACTCGACCGGCTTGTCGCGGGAGCTTCCGCCCAGTGGCGGCGGGTTCACCGGAAACGCCAAAATGCCCGGTACACTAAACATCTTGGGCTGAAGCTGCTTGGCAAGGTCTTGCTGGGTAATGTCGCGCTCGGACCAGGGCGGCAACTTGATGAAGGACACGCCCTGCGAAACGATCGGGAAACCCGATACCACGAAATAGCGCGCGATATTCGGGTTCTCGGCGTAGATGGCCTCAAGCTCCCGTGCCCACTTGTCGGTGTAGTCGATGGTGGCGCCCTGCGGCGACTGGAAGACCCCCAGGACGGTGCCCTGGTCCTCGTAAGGCGCCAGCTCGGAATCGATTTGGTTGAAGAAGAAATAAGCGCTGCCCGCCACGGCAAGACCGACCAGGATCACCAGCGGCCGCACCTTCAATGCCCCGCGCAGCACTGCCGTATATCCACCCGTCAGCCCGCGCAGTCCGCTTTCGATCACGCGGTAGAACAGCCCGTGCTGCGTCTCTTGCTTTAGCAGCAGCGCGCTCATCATCGGCGAGGCGGTGAGGGCAACGAACCCCGAGACGATCACCGCCCCCGCAAGCGTCAGCGCGAACTCGGTGAACAGGCGGCCGGTCGTGCCTTCCATGAAGCCGATGGGCGCATAGACGGCGGCCAGCGTGATCGTCATGGCGATGACCGCGAAGCCGATCTCCCGCGCCCCTTTGATCGCCGCGTCGCGCGGGCGCATGCCCCGCTCCACGTGGCGGTAGATGTTCTCCAGCATGACGATGGCGTCATCGACCACCAAGCCAATGGCCAACACCATGGCCAGCAGCGTCAGCGTGTTGATGGAGAAGCCGAAGACGTCCATCAGCGCGAAGGCGCCGATCAGCGAAACGGGGATGGTAACCAGCGGCACCAGTGTGGCGCGCAGCGAGCGCAGGAACAAGAAGATGATGGCGATGACGAGTGCCACCGCCTCGCCGATGGTCTTGTAGACGTTGTTGATCGATTCCTCGATGAAGACCGACTTGTCGTGGGCGACTTCGACCTTCATGCCTTCTGGCAGGATCTCCGAGATACGCGGCAGCGCGGCGCGTACCGCCTTGGAAACGTCAAGGGGGTTGGCCGTTGCCTGCTTGACCACGCCCAGCGCGATGGCGCTTTCGCCGTTGAAGCGCACGACACGTCGTTCGTCGCGCGGGCCAAGCTCGGCATAGCCGACGTCCTCCAGGCGCACCAGATAGCCGCTCTCCTGCTTCAGGACCATCTGGTTGAACTGATCCGGCGTCTTCAGATCGGTTTCCGAGAGGATCGTGAACTCGCGTTCCTGGCTTTCGATGCGGCCGGCCGGGATCTCGACATTTTGCTGACGCAGCGCGTCCTCCACGTCCTGCGGCGTCAGGTCGTAGGCGGCCAGCCGCTCGGGGTCGAGCCAGATGCGCATGGAGTACATACGCTCGCCGAAGATACGCACCTGCGCCACGCCGGACAGCGTCTGGAGCTGGTCCTTGACGTAGCGGTCGGCGTAATCCGTGATCTCCATCGGCGAATGCTGGTCGCTGGAAAAGGCGAGGTAGATGATCGGCTGCGCGTCGGCCTCCACCTTCTGAATGACCGGCTCGTCCACCTCATCGGGCAGGCGGTCGCGCACACGGCTGACGCGGTCGCGTACGTCCGCGGCCGCACCCTCGGGATCCCGCGTCAGTTCGAAGGTGACGTTGATCTGGCTCTGCTCCTGCCGGCTGGTGGAGGACATGAAGTCCACGCCCTCGATGCCGGCCAGCGACTCCTCCAGGACCTGGGTCACCTGGGATTCCATGATCTCGGCGCTGGCGCCTGCGTATGTGGTCTCGACGTTGACCACCGGCGGGTCGATCTTCGGATATTCGCGCACGGTCAGGCGGTCGTAGCTGACAAGCCCCACCAACACGATGGCAAGGCTGAGGACGGTCGCGAAGACCGGCCGTTTTACGCAGAGCTCCGAGATCTTCATGCCCTAGCTCTCCTCGTCATCGCCGTCGCCGGGTTCCAGCGTGCCGGGAGCGGCGTCATCCCGGATGCCGGTCTGGTTGACCGGTTGAACCGGGGCGCCGTCGCGGATCTTGAGCTGACCGGCGGTCACGACGATGTCGCCGCGCTCCAGCCCGGAAAGAATCTCGGCGTGGCCAAAGCGCCGCTGTCCGATCTCGACCTTGGTCTGGGCCGCCTTGCCGTCCACCACCTTGAAAACAAAGCGGTCCTCGCCGCGCGGCACCAGGGCCTGCTCGGGTATCAGGATTGCATTCTCCCGCCGTTCGAGTTGCAGGCGCACCCGCACGAACAGGCCGGGGCGCAGCATGCGATCGTCGTTCGGGATCAGCGCGCGCACGCGGATGCTGCGCCCGCCCGTGTCGATTTGCGGGTCGGTGGCGTAGACCTTGCCCTGGAAGGTGTCGCCGGGGAAGGCGTCGGCAGTGACACGCACCGTCTGCTCGATCTTAAGAGCCCCGAGATAGCGCTCCGGGATGCTGAAATCCACCTTCAGCGGATCGATATCCTCGATATTGACCATGTCCTGGCCGGCGGTGACGTAGTCGCCCATGCTGACCTTGCGCAGCCCGGCGATTCCGGCGAAGGGCGCCTCGATCGTGGTCTTGGTAAGCCGCGCCTTGGCAAGCTCGACCGCCGCGGTCGCGGTCTGGAACTCGGACTCCGCCTGATCCAGGTTGCGTGCGGTGCCGGCGCCTTTTTTGAATAGCTCCCTGGCGCGCTGCATGTTGCGGCGGGCGAGTTCCAGCCGGGCTTCCGCGTCCGCCAGTTCGGCCTGATAGACGGAATCATCCAGCTTGAAGAGAAGCTGGCCCTTCTCCACCGGCTCGCCTTCCTCGAAGCGGATGTCGACGATGCGTCCCGCGATTTCAGGGCGGATGATAACGGATTCGTTGGAGAGCAGGGTGCCGACGGCGGTGGCCTCCTGGATTACCGTGTCCGTCGTCACCTGAGCGACCTCCACCGGCACGCCCTGACCCTGGCCTTGTGCCTGCGCCGGGCGCATCGCCGCGGGACCGAGGGCCACCGCTCCAAAAGCAAATGCCGCGAGCATCGCCGCGGCCGCACCAAGCCTTCGCGCCATCAGATTCATCCGTTCCGTTTGACAAGCGAGCATCCGGCGGATACTCGAAATGGACTGTACAGTCTAGTCCCTAATTTGGATGACCAGGAGATGGCTGCACCAGCCGTGACTTCAAGGCCGTGCCCGCGGCAACAGTGTGTTGCCGGGAGCCATACAATACCGGCATGGCAGCCATCGGGAGAGTACGAGTGACGACAGTGGATACACAGCAGTGCTCAACGCGCTGGGAAGCGAAGGAGACGCAAATTCTGGCCGCGGCCGAGCGGCTGTTCATGACGCGCGGCTACAGCCGGACCAGTATGGACGCCATCGCGCGGGAGGCCGGTGTTTCCAAGCAGACGCTATACCACCATCACGGTAGCAAGGAAGCGCTGTTCGCTGCCATCGTCGACGCGCGCACTGACTGCCTGCTGCTGTCGCTCAATGCCGAGGAACTGTCGGCGCAATCGCCGCGTACCGCTCTCACCGAACTCGGCCGCCATTTCCTGGATATCGTGCTGTCGCCGTCGTCGCTCGGACTGCACCGCGCCGTCGTGACCGAGGTGCCGCGCCAGCCGGAATTGGGGCGCCTGACCTACGAACGGGGCCCGCGTCGCGCGATCGAGACGCTGGCGTGCTACCTGTCAAAGCTGGACGGCCAGGGCCGCCTGCGGGTGCCGGACAGCCGCCTTGCGGCCGAGCAGTTCTACGGGATGCTGCTGGGCTTCATGCAGATCCGCGCGCTGTTCGCCGTCGATCCAACACCAGCGCCCGAGCGGATCGAGCGTGCCGTCGGCGCTGCCGTCGACAGCTTCATGGCCGCGCACACGCCTTGACGCAAGGCAGCTACTTCGCGCGCTCGACCGCCATGTCGAAGAGGGGGCGTAGCTTGACCCCGATCCAGTTTCCGGCTAGCGCCGCCACCAGCCATAGCCAGCCGTGCACGCTGCCCGAGGCGATGCCAGAGAAGTAGGCGCCGATGTTGCAGCCGAAGGCGAGACGCGCACCGTAGCCCATCAGCACGCCGCCGATAACGGCCGCAAGCGCCGATTTCCAGGGAATGCGCCGCGCCGGGGCGAAGCGGCCGGCGAGGCCCGCAGCGAGCAGTGCGCCGACGATGATGCCGAAGTTCATCGTCGAGGTCGTCTCGGCAAAGACCGGGCCTTCCAGAGCCTGCTTGGGATACGGCCAGCTCCAGAAGGTCCAGCTTCCCACATCGATGCCGAGGCCCGCTGCTGCCTTGGCGCCCCAGAGCGTGTAGCCGAAGCTGATGTTCCAGGGATGCCCGGCCACCGCGAGCGTGGCCGCGTTCAACAGCGCGAGCGCCAACCCGCCCATCACCATTGGCCAGGGACCGGCGAGCAGCCGCCGCCAGGAGAAGCCGAGGGAAGGGCTCGTCGGCAGCAGCCGCCCGTGGCGGCGCCGTTCCAGCCACACGGTCGCCCCTGCAATCGCCGCGAATATGGCCAACTGCAAGGCCAGCGCGCCCCAGAGACCCAGTTCCCGCATCAGGGAAATCGCGCCTACATTGGGCTGTTGCAGCCACCACGGCATGTGTAGCGATCCAAGAAGCGATCCCACCAGGAAGAAGACGAGCGTCACGATCATGCGGGTGCTCCCGCCGCCGACGGTGAACAGCGTCCCCGACGCGCAGGCGCCGCCAAGCTGCATGCCGATTCCAAAGACGAAGGCGCCGACGATCACGGACACACCGACGGGCGCCACGGAGCCGACCACGCCCTGGCCGAACAGGCTGCCCTGCGCCAGCGCTGGCAGGAAGATCGCCGAGGCGACGGCTAGCATCACCATCTGTGCCCGCACGCCCGCACCGCGCCCGTCGGCCAGCAGCGCCCGCCAGCTTCCGGTGAATCCGAAGGCCGCATGATAGAGGGCGATGCCCAAGCCGCCGCCGATCAGGTACAGCACGGCCATCCGCTGTCCCGCGGCGTCGAAAGCGGCGGCCGCCCCGGCCGCGAGCAGGGTGAGCGCGGCCACGATCACCGTCCGGTTCATTCGTGGCTGGCTCGGTTCGGTGCGTGTCGGGGCGTGCAGTGTGGTGTCGGCGGCGGTCATCGCTTCGGTCCGTTTACGTCGTGAGGCCCTTTAGTCCGCCTTTACCTCGACGGGCTGGCCATGCTTCGTCCAGTCGGTCATCGAGCCGTCGTACATCCGGGCCTGCTTGTTGCCCAGGATCTCGGACTGCGCGAACCAGCCGAGCGATGCCCAGTGGCCAGTGTTGCAGAAGGTGATCTGCTCACCCCCGCTTTCGACGCCAGCTTCCGACAATAGCGCGCCAAGCTGTTCCGCGTCGACGAAGGTGCCGCCATTCACCGTTAGCTTGCTTTCCTCGACGTTGTTGGCGCCGGGAATGGTACCGGGCGTTGCGGCCTTCGGGTGTTTCTTGGCGCCGATGTGCTGGGCGTGCGGACGATTGTCGATCAGCGTGACGCCGGACTTCACGGCCTTGGCCACCTGCTCGCGGGTCGCGACATACTGCGGCTGGAACTGGCCGGCGAACTCAGTCGCCTCGGGCGCGTTCCAGCCCGTTTGCAGCGGATAGGCGGCGGCGTAGGCCTTGTGGCCGCCGTTCAGGACGGAAACCTCTTCGTGGCCCAACACCTTGAACGTCCAGTAGACGCGCGTCGCGCTGCCCATGTCGAGGGCGCTGGTCCCGCCGGCAGTGACCACGACATGGTCGTCGTTGTCGATGCCGAGACCGCCGATCAGCTTCTCAAGGTCGGCAATCGGCGGAAGCTGGCCGGGCACGCCGTCGCGCTCGACCCGCCAGCCGTCCTCCAGATAGTTGCTGTAGACCGCGCCAGGGATATGGCCCTGCTCGTAAATCTCGCGCGACCCGCCGTCGATGGCGTTGCGCACGTCAAGGACGACGAGGTCGGACTGCCCCAGGTTGTCGTGCAGCCAGTCGGCATCGACCAAGGGCGAGGCCGCCTGGGCCGTGGACACAGTCGCCGCCAGGCCAAGGGCGACGGCGATGGAAAGGAGCCAGCGCATGGCGATCTCCTAATTCACGTTGAATAACAGTGCAATTTTCATATTGCTCGGCTGTGGCTTGTATAATACGAACGAAGGCCATCCGCAAGATGACAATAATAAGTAGTATAAATATCAAGAAAATAGCTTGCTGCGAGCGCTGGTCAGGTGCGGCCGTAGGCGTCGTCGAGGCGCTCTATGTCATCCTCGTGCAAGTGGTCCCCCGACTGCACCTCAATTACGTGCAGCGGCTCGCTGCCGGGGTTGGCCAGCCTGTGAGCGGCGCCGCGCGGGATATAGGTCGACTCGTTCGGCCCAAGCCGCAGAGTCCGGCCCTCGCAGGTGACTGCCGCCTGGCCATGGACGACGACCCAGTGCTCGGTGCGATGGCGGTGGCGTTGCAGCGACAGCCGGCGGCCGGGCGCGACCGTCAGGCGCTTCACCTTGAAGTTGGGGCCGAGGTCGACATCCCGGTAGCTGCCCCAGGGCCGGTAGATCCGGCTGTGCGTCTGCGTTTCCGGGCGTGCCCGCTGCTTCAACTCGGCCACGAGCCCGCCCACGTCCTGCGCCCGCTCGCGCGGACAGACGAGTACCGCGTCGTCGGTTGCCACTACAACCAGATCGGACACGCCCAGCGCCGCGAGGAGCCGGTCGTCCCCGCGCAGGAGGCAGCCACGAGTGCCCATGGCGACGACGTCCCCGGCGATCGCGTTGCCGGCGTCGTCCTTTTCCAGCACCTCCCATAGGGATTGCCAGGAGCCGACGTCGCTCCAGCCAGCGTCCATGGATACCACCGCGGCCCGCGCTGTGCGTTCCATCACCGCGTAGTCGAGCGAGATGCCGGGGTTGGCCTCGAATGCAGCGGCGTCGAGCCGCAGAAAGTCCAGATCCCGCGCGGCACCAGCCAGTGCGGCTTGGCAGGAATCCAGGATTTCGGGTCGCAGCCCTTCTATCTCGTCCAACAACGTCCGGGCGGACATCAGGAACATGCCGCTGTTCCAGAGATAGTTTCCGTTCGCCAGGTAGCTCTCGGCCGTGGCCTTGTCCGGCTTCTCGACGAAGTGCTTGACGTGTGCGCAGCCAGGCACATCGGGCAACTCGCCGCCGAGCCGGATGTAGCCATAGCCCGTCTCCGCCCGGCTTGGTGCGACGCCGAGGGTCACGAGCCAGCCGGCGCGCGCCGCCGCCTCGGCCTGCGCGAGAGAGTCAGTGAAAGCGTCGGGCCGGGTGATCGCGTGATCGGAGGGCAGCATCAGCATCACGGCCTCCGGCTCCTGCTCTACAAGGTGCAGTGCCGCGATGCAGGCGGCAGGCGCGGTGTTCCGGGCATATGGCTCCAGAACGATCTCCCCGCTCACGCCGCCGGCGCGAAGCTGTTCCGCCACCAGAAAGCGATGCTCTTCGTTGCAAACGACGATGGGCGCGGCGAAACGCTGGTGGTCGCCGACGCGGTCGAGGGTGTCCCGCAACAGCGATTGTTCGCCCAGCAGCGGGAAGAACTGCTTGGGATAAAGTTGCCGGGACAGCGGCCAAAGCCTTGTTCCGCCACCGCCGGCCAGAACCACCGGATGGATGCGCTCCGTTGCCTGCGTCATGCCCCAGCCCCCCGAGCGGTTGCTTTGCCTTTAAAGCCTGTTACCGGAAAAGCCGTACCCATGCCACGCATGCAACTCGTCGGGTTGATGAAAATCAATGAAGCGATTGGCGGCTGGGCCGAAACTCCCTGAAGACCCCGCGGACACTGGCGGGAATGGAAGGGGGAGCAAGATGGCTTACAAGAACCTGCTATTGCACATCGACAACACCAAGGCCTGCGCCAAGCGCATCGAGGCCGCGCTTGCACTGGCGACACGCTGCGGGGCGCACCTGAGCGCACTCTACTGCATGGGCGAGTTCCAGCTTCCCGGCTGGGCCGACATGCCACAGCACCTGACGCGGGAATATCTCTCCCGCGAGGAAGAACGTGCCCGCGAGGTGGTGGAAGACTTCGAGGAGAAGGCCAAGCGTGCCGGCGTCTCCTACGAGACCAGGACGGCGCGCGTGCCGGTGAATGCCATCGCCGATGAGGTGGGCATGCACGCCCGATACGCCGACCTTGCCATCCTCGGGCAGGTGGACCCCGACGATACGCCGGAGGGCACGCGCGACCTCGTCGAGGATGTGACGCTTGGCTGTGGCCGCCCGGTGTTGGTCGTGCCCTACATCGGTGCCGCAAAGGAGAACGGCAACGTGGTGCTGGGCCGCAAGGTGATGGTGGCCTGGGACGCCGGACGCGAGGCGACGCGGGCCGTGAACGACGCGCTGCCAATGCTGCAAAAGGCCGAGAAGGTGGACCTGCTGGCGGTCAACCCGGTGAAGAGCCAACGCCGCCACGGCGAGAATCCTGGTGCCGACATCGCGCTTCACCTGGCGCGCCACGGCGTGAAGGTGGAAGTGCAGCACCTGGAGGTGCATGACATCGAGGCGGGGGACACCATTCTCTCCCGCCTTGCCGACGAGGGCAGCGACCTGCTCGTCATGGGCGCCTACGGCCACAGCCGCCTGCGCGAGCTGGTGCTGGGCGGTGCCACACGCAGCGTGCTGGAGCACATGACCGTTCCGGTCATCATGAGCCACTGACGGCTAATTATCGCACCTGATGGCCTTCGCCTGCCCGGGGATCGAGCGCGTCCTGCAGACCGTCGCCCAGGAAGTTGAAGGCCATCACGGTGACGAAGATCAGCAGGCCGGGCCACACCGCAAGCATTGGCGCGGAATATATCAATTCCTGCGCGTTTGTGAGCATGTTGCCCCACGAGGCCATCGGTGGCTGAATGCCCAGGCCCAGGAAGCTGAGCACGCTTTCCAGCAGGATGATGTTGCCCACCGACAGCGTCGTCGCGACGATGATCGGCGAGGCGACGTTCGGCAGCAGGTGCACCAGCATCACCCGCGTGTTGCCGGCGCCTAGCGCGTGCGCGGCGGTGACGAACTCCCGCGCCTTCATCGACAGCGTCGCCCCGCGCACGAGGCGCGCCACCGTGTTCCAGCCGACAAGCGCAACAAGGAAGACAATACGGTAAAGACTGCCCTGCGGTCCCTCCATCAAGGCCGCCGGCAGCCCCAGCTTGGTGAAATCCACGGCGGCCAGCACGATCAGGAGCGGCAGCAAGGGCAGGGCGATCACCCCGTCGGTGATCCGCATCAGGATCGAATCCAGCGTTCCGCCGAAATAGCCCGCCGCCAGGCCGATCACGGTCCCGATTACGGCTGCCATCAACGCCGCCGAGATGCCGACGGCCAGCGACACCCGCCCGCCGTAAAGCAGCCGCAGCAGCAGGTCCCGCCCCAGTTCGTCCGTGCCGAGCGGGTGCGCCCAGGACGGCGGCGCGGAGCGGGCCATCAAATCCACCTTGGTCGCGTTGAGCGGTGTCCAGGCCTCCACCAGCGGCGCGGCGAGGGCAGCGGCCGCCAGTACGATTAGCACCGCCAGACTGGTGAGTGCCAGCCGGTGACGCAGGAACCGCCGCCACAGCAGCCTGAGCGGCGATCCGGACGGGCCGATGGCACGGCTCGCCTCCGCGCTGAGCCGGGCAGGGGCGGTCCCGCTCATCGGCGACGTGCCCCCTCACCCTGTCCCTCTCCCCCGCAAGCGGGGGCGAGGGGACGACAACCGATACATTGAGGAATCTCGGCCGTGTAGCAGGGCAGGCGCAATTCTCGTTCCCTCTCCCCCGCGTCGGGGGAGAGGGACAGGGTGAGGGGGCTCCCGCCATACCTCCGAGCAATCCCGCTCATCGGTACGCAATCCTCGGATCCAGCCACGCATAGGCCAGGTCCGCCAACAGGTTCGCCGCCAGCGTCAGCACTGTTGCGAACAACAGGCCCATCAGCGCGAGATTGTAGTCGTTGCCCATGATGGCGTCGAAGATGGTCTTGCCCATGCCGAGCCAGCCGAAGATGGTCTCGGTGATGAGCGCGCCCGAGAACAGCATGCCCATGTCGAGTGCCAGGATCGTCACCACCGGGATCATCGCGTTGCGCAGCGCGTGGCTGATCAGGACGCGGCGGCGCGAAAGCCCCTTGGCGCGGGCGGTGCGCACGTAGTCCTGGCGCAGTGCCTCCATCATCGAGGCGCGGACATAGCGGATAATTCCGCCAATCCGCGACAGTGTCAGCGCCAGGACCGGCAAGGCCAGATGGCGCGCCTGCTCGACGATGCCGGCATCGCTCTCCCCCATTCCACCGGCCGGAAACCAGCCCAGCGTCACCGCGAACAGTATAATGAGCAGGATCGCCAGCCAGAACGGCGGCACCGAGATGCCGGCGAAGGCCGTCAGGTTGACCGCGCCATCCAGCAGCGAGCCCGGCCGGGTCGCCGCGGCAACGCCGGCGGGCAGGGCGATCAGCAGGGCCAGCAGCAGCGACAGACCGAGAAGCAGGACGGTGTTCGCGAGCCGCGGCCAGATCACCTCCGGCACCGGTCGGGAGTAGAGGCGCGAATAGCCGAAGTCGCCCTGCAGTGCGCCCTGAAGCCAGTTCCAGTAGCGTTCCACCAACGGCCGGTCGAGGCCGTAGAGCGCCTTCAGCCGCTGCTGGTCGGCCGGTGTGAGGTTGGGGTCGGCTTGTATCATCAGGTCGATTGGGTCGCCCGGCATCAGGCCGATGAGGGCGTAGATGACAAACGACATGACGAACAGCACCAGCAGCGATTCGAACAGCCGCTGGATCACGTAGCTCAGCATCGGGCGACCGGCTCCGGCCCAGGTATTCGCGTCCGGATCGTGCGCGTACTCATCCGCCGGCCTTGCGGCCCCACTCCTCGACCCACAGTGTGGTGGGAAACTGGTGGCCTGTCGGCTCCAGTCCCGTCAGCCATGTCGGCAGGACGAAAGGTTGCGCCCGCCAGAACAGCGGGAGGACCGGAAGCTCCCTGGCGTAGAGTTGCTGTATCTCTGCCCAGAGTTTCTTGCGCTTTTCCGGGTCCAGCTCGCGCTCCGTCCGGTCGATCAGGGCGTCCATGCGCTCGTTCGCGAAGCCCGGAATGTTCTGGCCGGACCAGGCGTTCTCCTCGCTCGGGATCATGTCGGAGTGCAGACTGGAGCGCGGGACGCTCTCCGGCGAGGACAGCCAAGCGTACATCGCCATGCCGCCGTACTTCCGCTTGGTCACCGTCTCGCCGAAGAAGACGCGCGCCGGCTCGTTCTTGATACGCACGTCGATGCCTGCTTGGCGCCATTGACTTTGCAGCACCTGCTGCACCAGTTCGCGCGTGCGGTTGCCAGCCGTTGTCATCAGGCGCAGGCGCAGCGGCTCACCCTTCGCATTGTGGCGGATGCCGCCCTTCATGCGGTTCCATCCTGCCTCGTCCAACAGCTTCGCCGCCTTATCCGGCTTATAGGGATATTTCGGCACGTCCTCGGTGTGAACGGTATCCAGCGGGCTGACGCTGCTGTGCGCGACCTGTTGCTTGCCCTGGAAGAGTTGTTCGGTGATCGCCTGCCGGTCGGCGGCATAGGCCAGCGCGTGACGGACCTTGCGATCGGCCAGGATCGGGTTGTCCAGGTTGAAGTCGATGTGCTCGTAGACAAGGCCGGGCTGGTAGATGAACTCGTATCGCTCGCCGTGGCGCTTTTCCAGGGCCAGTGCTTGGTCGATGTTGAGCCCCAGCTCGCCCGCGATCATGTCGATGGAGCCAGAGAGCAGGTTTGCCTCAAGTGCCGCCGTGTTCTCGATCACCCGCACAACGATCCGGTCGAAGGCCGGGGCCGGCCCGTACCACGTCGGGTTGGGCTCGAACACCGCGCGGGCGCCTTGCGTCACCTCGACCATCCTGTAGGGGCCGAAGTAGAGGCCCGGATTGGTCGGCTCGGCGTCAAAAGTGGTTCGGTTCCGGTATTGTGCCGGGTCGGCCTCGAACACCTCCCGCTCCAGGTGGGCGGGCAGGATGGAGAGCGCGAAGTCGTTGTAGTCGAAAGTGACCCGGTCGACGTGGACGGTGAAGGTGTGCTCGTCGTGGATCTCGATTTCCCGGATACGGCGGTAGATCTCGCCGGCCGCGACGCCCGACTTCGGATGCTTGCCGACTTCCCAGGTAAAGCGCACGTCTTCGCTGGTGACCGGCTCGCCGTCGCCCCACGTGGCATCCGGATGCAAGCTGTAGGTGACCGCGATGCCCTCGCTGCCGTCCGGCAGTTCCTCTTTCTCCGCCAGTCCGTTCTCGATCGTCGGCAGCTTGCTGCACAGCATGCAAATCTGCCGCCAGTCCGGATCGTATGCGGTGATCGGCCGCCGGCCGAGGGCTAGCATGTAGCTCTTGGCCAGCATCGCATCGATGGTGGGATGGAAGGTAGCGGGAAACTGCGTGATTCCGATGGTCAGCGTTCCCGCCCCGCCAGCTGTTCCGCGTTCCGCACTGGCGGGCGTTGCCAGGGCGCAAAACAGCGCCGCCGCCAGGGTTGCAAGAAGGCGTGGCATCGCTTTCGCTTGCTCCATGCTCGCGTCGGTGTGCCGTCTTGGCAGGATCGTAACCGACACGGCCGGATGCGCGAAGCCTTGGCTTGCGACCGCCGGGCACCTTACGCCGCGCCGGGCGTCCAGTCCTCCGGCGCTTCCAGGAAGCCGCGTACGGCGCGCAGACCCTCGGCATCCAGGGTGCCTTGCTGCTCGGCCACCGCCAGCATATCCCACCATGTTGCCAGCGCGTGCAGCTTCACGCCGCGCTGCGCCAGCACCTGCGTGCTTTGCGGGAAGATGCCGTAGTGGAACACGACGAAGGCGTGACGAACCTCGGCCCCGGCAGTTGTCAGCGCATCCACGAAGTTGATCTTCGAGCCGCCGTCGGTGGCCAGGTCCTCCACCAAGCAGGTGTGCGCGCCCTCGGGCAGTTCACCTTCTATCTGAGCGTTGCGACCGAAGCCTTTAGGTTTTTTGCGTACGTACACCATGGGGAGGCCAAGCCGCTCGGCGATCCACGCGGCGAAGGGGATGCCGGCCGTTTCGCCGCCCGCGATAGCGTCCAGGCTTTCGTATCCCGCTTCGCTTACCAGCGTCTCGACCGCCAGCTCCATCAGCTTCGCCCGTGCTCGCGGGAAGGAGATGATGCGCCGGCAGTCGACATAGACCGGGCTCTTGCGGCCCGACGTCAGCGTGAACGGCTCGTGCGGGCGGAACAGCACGGCGTCGATTTCCATCAGGATGCGGGCCGTTGTGAGGGCGGTTTCGCTGGGCGGCGTATCGGACATGCGGGCTCCTTCGGATCGTGCAGGCATGTCTTACAGCCGTTGCCATGGCCAGCGCAAACGCGCTCTGCCACTTTCTCCGGCGAAGCGCTTGTGCAATTCTTCGTGCCAGCGCGAGTGGAAGGACGGGATGGCGGACGTCGGCGGGACGTTGGCGGCCCTGCGCGAGCAGGCGCCGCTTGTGCACAGTATAACGAACCTGGTGGGGATGGACCTCTCGGCCAACGTCCTCCTGGCGGCCGGGGCGTCGCCGTTAATGGCGCATGCGCCCGAGGAGGTGGACGAGGTTGTGGCGGCGGCGGATGCGCTGGTCGTCAATATCGGCACATTGACCTCGGAGGCCGTCGACGTGATGGCGCAGGCCGCCGTGAAGGCCGGGGAACTCGGCATGCCCTGGGTGCTGGACCCCGTCGGCGTCGGCGCCACGGTATTCCGCAACGATGCGGCAAGCCGGCTGGCGGAGCTGGAGCCGGCGGTGATCCGCGCCAACGCCTCGGAGGTGTTGGCGCTGGCCGGGGTGGCGGCGGGGCGCGCCGTGCGCGGCGTGGATACCTCCGTCGATTCGCTGGAAGCGCTGGACGCGGCCGGCGAGCTGGCGGCGCGATGCGGCACCACGGTGGCGGTCACGGGCAGCATCGATTACGTCACGGACGGCCGGCGCTTGTTCGCCGTTGCCAACGGCGTGCCGATGATGGCGCGGGTGACGGCGATGGGCTGCGCTTTGAGCGGCCTGGTCGCCGCCTGCCTTGCCGTCTGCGCGGACGCGACCGAGGCCACCACCCATGCCCTGGCGATTTATGGCGTTGCCGGCGAGTGCGCCGCCGTGGACGCGGAGGGGCCGGGCAGCCTGCGCTGGCGGCTGCTGGATGCGCTGGATTCGATGGATAAAGACACGCTGCAGCGGATGGCGAGTATCGACGGATGACCCGGCAAGTCCCCGACCTCTCCCTGTATCTCGTGGTCGGCGCGGGCGATACGGGCTCGCGTCCGCTGGAAGAGGTGGTGCTGGCCGCCGTTGCCGGAGGTGTCACCCTAGTGCAATTGCGCGAGAAAAACGCGTCGACTCGGGCCATGCTGGAACGTGCGAAGCGGCTGAAGGTGCTGCTCGTCCCGCGCGGTGTGCCGCTGATCGTCAATGACCGCGTGGACGTCGCGCTGGCCGCCGGTGCCGACGGGGTTCACCTGGGCCAGGACGATATGCCGCCGGCGGATGCCCGTCGGCTGGTCGGCGAGCATATGGTTTTGGGCCTCTCCGTTGGCGACGAGAACGAGGCCGAGACCGCGGACCCCGCGCTGGTCGACTACATCGGTATAGGCCCGGCCTTCGCCACGGGGACCAAGGCGGATGCCGGGAGCGCCATTGGGCCCGATGGCGTCGCGGCCCTGCGCCGCCGCGTCGCTCTGCCCGCCGTCGCCATCGGCGGAATCACGGCCGCGAACGCCGTCGCGCTTCGGGACAGCGGCGTGGAAGGCATCGCCGTCGTCTCTGCCATTTGCGCGGCGGAGGATCCGAAATCCGCGGCGCGTGAACTGCGCGCCGCCTTTAGTGGCGCTTGAGAGAAGAGCGTGGGACGTCGGCGACCCGGGTCGCATTCGCCCTGCGGCAGAGTTGGTAGTAGGGATCGCGAAGGCGCCAGAAGCTGGTCATGTTCACACCGGTCGGTAGGATGATCCGGCTATCGTCATTTGACTTTTCCAGGTCTGTCATTGCCAGCCGCCGCGCATAGACTGCTGGGCGGTAGGTGCCGTTCCAATCCAAGGCCTTGCGAAAGTCCGTCAGTGCGGCGCTCTCTTTGGACTCCAATAGCCGAAGGCATCCGCGTGCGAGATAAAACCGTTCAGGTCGGTAACTAGCTTTTGAGACAGCGAGGTCAAGGCTCTTTCGCGCCTGCTTCATTCTCTTAGCTTTCAGGTGAGCGCGAGCCATTAGTTCGTGGGCCTCGGGCAGGCTGGGCCAGCCGTGATCTTCCCGCGCGATTTTGATAGCCGTTTCCGCCTTCTCGATGGCTGTGTCCGAGCGCCCGAAAGCAAGCATCAGTTCGGCCTCGGTGAGCGGGAGCATATGGCCTGCCCCACCAAGGGCGGTGGCGAACTCGACATCGGTCTTCGCCTGTGCCAGCTTTTGCTGCCGGACATAGAGGCGAGCGCGGTAGACGTACAACTCCGCATCGTCGGGCTGTATCCGGATGGCCGCGTCAAGATCCGCAAGGGCTTCATCATATTCCCCACCCATATCCAGTCTTGAAATTGCGCGATACTTGAGCGCCTTCAAGTAACAACCTTTTTGTCCGGATGAAGTCGCCCTGACAGTGATGCTTGCCTCCTCGCACTTGTCCCTGGCGATGGCTTTGTCGAAATACCGAAGGGCGATCGGATATTTGTTCTGCGAGCCGTATAGCATGCCTAGGCCATAATAGCCTTCCCGCCGTCCGGGGTTTGCCCTGATTGCCTGCTTGAATGCTTTTCGGGCAAGTCCATACGTATTCTCGCGTTTCCACTTTGGATCGGACGAATTCTCCGAGCCGCTGCTGACCGTCTGCTTAAGCTTCGTCGCGGTGGAAACACGCATCTCGTTCGCCTTGTCGAGATAAGCCAAGCCAAGGTTAAAATATCCCATGGCGAAATTCGGATCAGCTTTCAAAGCCCTCTTATGATACTCGATCGAATTGTCGTAATCATAAAGGAGGTCGCGATATATGTTGCCGATTGTCATATAAGGCCATTTCGTTGCGACCTTCGTTTTGTAATCATCATCCGTATTACGTGCATCCACTGCCGAAAAGATGTCGACAGCTTCATGCAAACGGGACAGTGCTCTTGCCGCGTGAGCCTCACGGATATTCCAGCTATTTCCCTCAAGGGCCTTTTCGACGATCACCATCGCGATCCGCCAGGACGCAAGCGCCTTGCGTACGGGCGTGCCTTCCCGGTCGGCCTTCATGTATGCGGTGTCGAGTGCTTTGCGCGCTTGTTCGAGTTGGTCGAGCGCCATGAAGACCTGGCCGCGCAGCAGATAGCCGTCCGGTGCCTCCGGCTTGATCCGGATCAGAGTTTCAGCCGACGCAAGAGCGCGATGCGCGGCGTTCCGCTCCTTGTTCGTCAACTGGCGATCAAGATTAAGCAACCTGTAGACGACGTCCATCCCGTCGATGAAAGCGGATAGATATTTTAGGTCGCTATCCATCGCGCGGATTTGACGGTCGAATCCCTCGGCCTTCTCTATAAGCTCCTTTGCAACGGTCGTGTTGCCATCGCGGAAATAGATCATCTGCGCGACCTCCTTGAAGTGGTCACGCATGTTCTCGATTTCCTGTTCGCGCTGCGCCTTCATCTCGTATTGGGGATAGATGATAATGGCGGCACTGCCGAACGCGGTTAGGAACGCAACAGACAGGACATGTCTACGCAGCACGTCGAGCCAACGCAGTGGCGGGATTTCCAGTTCGTACCGGACATCGCCCACGTGGCGGCCGATCCGTCGCCGGTGGAAGAAAAGGCGTGAAAGGGTGCCCTTGGCAAGGAGGGCCGCCCTACTCTTCGTCGGAATCCAAGCCCGTTCGACTAGATAGACATACCATTGCCGGCGCAGCCACGCCTCCACGCCGGGCGTTTCGCTCGGATCGTTGTGTCGCCCCTCCGGCATTTGCGAGTGCTCCTATATTCACGCCGACGATGCGGCTTGCCGGAATGGTGCGCCGGGTCAGTCTCTTTGCGAACTGGCTTCGGCGGTTTCGGCGATGCGGGCCTCGTCGCCAGGCTTCACGAAGCCTTCGACCGCCCTCTGGAAGCGGGCATTACGGATATCAGGGATGTCGGCCGGCGTGTCGGCCCCTATGAAGCGCAGATGCTTCCGGAGAAGAACGGGGCGGGCCTTCGGGTAGTTGCGGCCTCCAAGGCTTCCCTTCTTGTTCTCCAGGGCCTCCAAGACCCGGACCAGCGCGTATGGGTCATAGCCGGCCATGCGTAGTAATTCAGCTCCGCGTCGGTCCGCTTCCAACTCGTGCTGCCGATTGTAGCCCAGGGTCATAGTCTCCATGAGATCGCTGCCATCCTGAGACTCGTCCTTTATCAATGCGTCGAGGATGGTTAGTGACTTGCCCTGGGCAACGCTGAGCATGTTGTGCCGCAACTCATGATGGGCAATCTCATGCGCCAGCACCGCAGCAAGCTCGTCCTCGCTATGAACTGCCTGGAGAACGCCGAGATTGATCATGATGATTCCGCTCGGAAAGGCCGCGGCGTTGAAGCCGTCGTCATTGCGGATCGCGAAAACGAGTCCCTTGTAGGAATACGGTGCGTGTGAGCCCAGCGCGACGGTGGTGCCAACCTTCTGGAGATAATCGTTGAAAGGGTGGCCGGGTTTGTACAGCGGCGCCGCACCCAGGAACGTTGCCGCCCAATTGTAGCCGAAGACATACTCGTCGCTCGGTCCGATGCGCTGTTCCAGGAAGTCCAGTTCATCCTGTATATCCTTGTCCATCTCGGCAAAGCTCGCGTCGAGGGTTTCCGACGCCGAGTCCAGCGACGACTTCACTGTCTCCGTTGCATCTTCCATCGTCTTGCAACCACTCAGGCTGGCGACGGCGGCAAGTGCGGCCGCCAGGCAAAGCTGTCCTGCGCGGCGCCTCATTTCAGCAGTTCCCTCAACTCATGCTTGTCGGCAGCGGGATTGGTCAGTATCCATTCGGGTGCGGCCCTTGCGTTGAACTCGCCGAGGCCGCCCCGCATGCGAAAACCTGCAAAGGCCTCATGAGGATCGCTGGTGGCGTGGCGCTGGATCAGCCGGCGCAGGCTTTCGGCATCGGCGTCGGCATGGGCCATGTTCCCGCCGATCTCCTTGCCGCCCCGGCCCAAAACCGGCCTGACATTGAAGCCCTTGCCGGTCGAGCCCATGCGTGCCGACTTGAATTTGCGATTGGCATCCTCGAAGGTTTGTTGTTCGTACAAACCCGGACCAATGAGGCAGCGCGACGACGCAAATGCCGCCTCACCTTTATGCCTCACCTCTATCCAGGCATACGCGACGTTTTTCTCGCGCCCCGTCTGTGCAGTGGCCTCGTGGGATGTTTGCTTGCCGGTGGCGTATATCGGGTCCGAGTCACTCAGCCGCATGGACTCCGGGACGACGTATTCTCCCGCCAAACCTATTACCTCGAAGCGCCCGCCCAATTCGGCCATCCCGATCTGCTTGCTGAGAGCTGTCGGGGCGGCATGCAAGGGAAGGGTCAGGCAGCCGTTAACGAAGGTTTCGCCCGGCTTCGGGTAGTGGGTGTAAATCATTTGTGCCGCCGCCGCTCCGAAGCCGACAGTGCATAGGCCGGCGGTCAACCCGACTTTCAAGGCGGTGCTAAATAAGCGGGCCGTGGGGCGGCCCCACCAGACGCGCCACATGGCTCCTCGCAAGAATGGTGAATGCACGTGGACGGTAGTCGAAACTTCTCTCTAACGTCAACGTATTTGAGAGAAATTCATTGAAAAATTGTAAGACTGGATGTCGAAATATGTCTCCTTGCCGCGCCGTGCCGCGGCAGCGGCCTAAACGTACATTGCCATCGGCTCCAGCGTCGAGTGCTGGCCGAGGGCGGGGCGGTGCTCGCTCAGCCAGTCTTCAGCCGTGGCGCGGCCGACATCGCGCAGGTGGCGCAGGAAGCGCCAGTCCGCGTTGAGCTTCGAGGAGACACCGAGGCCGCGAAGGGCGTCGTCGCCATGGATGCGGTGCAGGCGGACCGGCTCCTCGTTATCGCATTCGTGCGCCTCGTGCACGGCCGTCTGCAGGGCGTGAAGCTCGCGCATCAGGCCGGCGTTGAAGGTGATGGTGTTCATCCGATCGAAGATGTCCTGCGCGGTCGTCGGCACCTCGTCGACGGTCGTTGGGTTGACCTGCACCACCAGGATGTCGCGGCAGTCGGTCTCCTCGTAGAGCGGCAGGACGGCCGGATTGCCCAGATAGCCGCCATCCCAGTACGCCTCCCCCTCGATCTCCACGGCGCGGTGCAGGAACGGCAGGCAGGTGGAGGCCAGGACGGCCTCCAGGCTCATCTCGGGTCGGCGGAAGATCTTGACGCGCCCCTCGCGCACGTTGGTGGCGCTGATGAAAAGCGGCGGTCCGTTGATGTCGCGGAGAACGTCGAAGTCGATGCACTGCGACAGCGTCTCGCGCACCGGATTGACGTCGAATGCATTGAAGTCGTACGGCGAAAACAGTCGCGAAGACAGTTCAAGCGCCCAATACGCCGGAGAGAACTGCAGCTTGCCGAATCCGAACCAGCGGTCGATGGCAGTCGGCTGCATCGGACTCATCGCTGTGAGCGCGGCGATGCGGCGCCAGAACTGCGTCAGTTTCTGCTGCGCTGCCGTGCGGCCGCCAAGCGCGAGCCCATAGGCCAAGAGCGAGGCGTTGATCGCGCCCGCACTGGTGCCCGAAATGCCGGCGAAATCCAGATCCGGCTCCTCCAGCAGCCGGTCCAGCACGCCCCAGGTGAATGCGCCATGCGCCCCGCCGCCCTGCAGGGCCAGGTTGACGCGAGTGCGGCCGTGATTGACGGACCCGGTCCGCCGCCCGGCCGAGGTGCCGTCGGTACAAGACATCTTCGATTGCGCCCCTTCAGTCTCAAGTCCCCTTGCTGCACCGCCATACTTCCGCGCGCTGCGCTGCAATGCAAGCCGAGGTTCGGACGGGCGGAGGATCATGCGTTTCACGTTCAGGTGGAGGCTAGAAGTACTGTTACAGCGAAAGCGGGATGTCTTTGACGGGACGCAATACCAGTTCGGGATATTCGTCCCGTCCGCTCTATTCATAAGCGAAAATCCATACTGTATATTCGATATTTGCTGTATAAACAGGGGCAACAAATGTATATTTGTTATTCATATGTGAGGCGGAATTTTTGCCTCAGCCTGTTTTTTGATCACAATCATGTATAGGAGTCTCTCAAAAGTCTGGACAACTGGACATTTTTAGATACCAATTAGGTATGATCAATGTGCTGGATTTCTCTCGTCGGGACATGAAGGTACTCCGGGCCGTACTGGACGGGCGTTCACGGGCCGAGATTGCACGCGATCTTGAGACCAGCGAGGCGCAGGTGACGATCATCGTCCAGGGGCTGTTGCAGTACCTTTCGCGGGCCCGCGTCTGAAGGCCGGATTTCGCGCCGCGTCATCGATGGCGGGGCAGGCGTCGGCCAACCGACCTGCGGGCGTCGCCCCCGCGCGTTCCAAACGCCGCGCCGGCATGGTATGGAGCAGTCCGCCATCACCGGTGCGAGGCTGTGATGACCGATCCTGTTCTGTTGGACGTCGATTCCGATATTGCCACCGTAACCCTGAACCGGCCCGAGCGCCGGAACGCGTGCAACCTGGCCATGTGGCGGCGTTTGGCCGAGGTCATGGAAGAGGTGGGGCACAACGATTCCCTTCGTTGCGTTGTCGTGCGCGGCGCCGGCGGCGAGGCTTTCGGGGCGGGCGCCGACATTGCCGAGTTCGAACGGCACCGGTATTCGGCCGAGCAGGCCCGCGCCTATAACAGCGAGATGGTGCCCGCGTTCCATGGATTGCGCGACTGTCCGCATCCGGTGGTCGCTCTTATCCAGGGGCCGTGCATGGGCGGCGGGCTGGAAATCGCGATGTTCTGCGACCTGCGCATCGCGGGCGAGAGCGCACAATTCGCCATCCCGGTCAAGCGTCTGGGACACATGCTGGCCTTGCCGGAACTGGAAGAGCTGATCGAACTTGTGGGCCGGGCGGCGGCGCTGGAGTTGCTGCTGGAAGGGCGCGTCTGGACGGCGCAGGAGGCCTTCGTCAAGGGCTTGGCGACCCGCGTCGTGGCGGATGACGTGGTGGCCGACGAGGTCTACGCGACGGCCCGGCGGATCGCCTCGGGCGCGCCGCTGGCCGCGCGTCAACACAAGGCTTTTGCCCGCCGGCTGATGGACCCGGCCCGGCTGAGCGAGGCGGAACTGGACGCACCCGCCCGCCTCTGCGACAGCGAGGACTACAGGGAAGGCGTGCGCGCGTTCCTGGCGAAGGAGAAGCCGATATTCCGCGGGCGCTAGGCCGGGCCGGCGCGATGCGCGGTGGCCGCCCTAGCCGTCCTCGTCCTGCGGCATTGCGCTGTCGAGGATCTCGCACAACCGATTGACCCGCGCGCTGCGCTGGCGATGGATGCCCGGCGTATCGTTGCTCAGCACCCATTGGCGGGCTTCCATGAGCTCGGCGATGGTCGTCTTGCTGGCAATGATCTCGGCAATCCGGGCA
The DNA here is from genome assembly GCF_003344765.1 of Ferruginivarius sediminum. Lineage (GTDB taxonomy): Bacteria > Pseudomonadota > Alphaproteobacteria > Kiloniellales > Rhodovibrionaceae > Ferruginivarius > Ferruginivarius sediminum. Next base: position 86,230 of record NZ_QPMH01000001.1, read on the forward strand.
TCTTCGAGGTTGCCGACGATAGTTTCGATATCGCTGCGCGTGACGGGCCGGTTGCGCGGCATCGACGCCTCCTGCGCTGCTTGGCGGTGACGACGGCGAACCACCGGCATGTGGGGGCGGCGGGCGGGAAGGCAAGCCCTTAACCGTGAGTCTGGCGGGCTGGCAGCCCCTCTGGCGTCTCGCTGCCCCGGCGGTACTTGAAGACACCTTCGCCGCGGCCGACAAGCTCGCCCTTGGCGGTACGCACCTCGCAGTCGGCGAAGAATACGCTGCGCCCGCCGCCGACGACGCGGCCCGTCGCGGTCAGGGTGTCGCCGTGCCGGACCTGCCCCAGGAACTGCGTCGTCAGCTGCAGCGTCATCGCCCGCCGGGCGTTGCCGGGCACGGTGCAGTAACAGCCGGAATAGCCGCAGGCGGCGTCGATCAGCGTCGACATCACCCCGCCGTGCGCCACGCCACTACGGTTCAGGTGCCGCGCCTCGACATCGAGGATCACTTCGGCGTGCCCGGATTCCCAATCGCCGATTCGATAGCCGACGAGATCCGCGAACCCGCCATGCGGCGTGAGCGGGTCCGCCTTTTCGGCGGTGTCGGTCTTTTCAATCGGATCGGGCCGGGTGTTCGCCATGACGCGGCGATGCTGCCCCAGGTTCCACGGGCTGTCCAGGGGGCGGGCGGCGGCTTGACTCGCCGGTATCTCGAATTTAGAACGAAACAAGAACAAAACAAACCTCGAACGTGAGGTGTGTGATGAGCGATGACAGCGGCAAGCCCGGCCTGGGTCGATTGCGCCAACGGGTGCGGGCGATCGAGCGTGGGGAGGCGGCGGAGCGTCGTCCGGTGCTTTCCACGGGCGCGGCGGCGCTGGACGATGCCCTGCCGGGCGGTGGCCTGGCGCGCGCGGCTTTGCACGAGGTGGTTCCCGGGCGCGCGGACTGGGACGACGGCCCGGCCGCGGGCTTCTGCCTGGCGATCCTGGGACACCTGTTGCGCCGGGTTTCCGGGCCGGTGCTATGGATCGCCCGGCGGCAGGACCTCTACCCGCCGGGTCTTGCCGCCTTCGGTGTCCATCCGGATCGCCTGCTGCTGGCGCGTGCGGGCGACGACGCCACGGTGCTGTGGGCGATGGAGGAAGGCCTTCGCTGCTCCGACCTGGCAGCTGTGGTGGGCGAGGTTCGGGCGTTGGACCGCGTCGCCGCCCGGCGCTTGCAACTCGGGGCCGAGGCCGGGGGCATGACCGCGCTGTCGCTGCTGCGCCCCTCGGTGGCGCCGCGCGGGCGAGAGGTGTCCAGCACCGCCGCGACGCGCTGGCGGGTCGGGGCGTTGCCGGGCGCGGCGGGCGCGGTGGCCGCACTGCCCGGACGGCCGCGCTGGCGGCTGGAATTGCTGCGCGTGCGCGGCGGGCATCCGGCGGATTTCGAGGTGGAGTGGGACGATGCGACGGGTGATTTCGCTATGGCTGCCCCGTTTCGCGACGGAGCGGCTGCAACGGCTGGGGGCGTCGCGATCTCCTGAATCGCGAAGCTGCTCCAGGCCACTGGCCCTGGTTGCGGGAGAGAACGGGCGGCAGGTGCTCTTTGCCGTCGACGCCCGCGCGGCTGCCGCCGGCTTGGGTCCGGGCCTGCCGCTGGCGGAGGCGCGGGCGCAACTGCCGGGGCTGCGCATGGCGACGGCCGATCCGGCCGCCGACGCGCGGGCGCTGCGGCGTCTGGCCGACTGGTGCGGACGCTACAGCCCCTGGACCGCGCCGGACGGCGCGCATGATGGCGGCGGCGCGGCGGGCGTGCTGATCGACGCGACCGGCTGCGCCCATCTCTTCGGCGGCGAGGACGCGATGTTGGCCGATCTGGTGTGCCGCCTGCGCCGCCTGGGGCTGGGCGCACGGGCGGCGATGGCCGGAACGCCGGGCGCGGCCTGGGCGCTGGCCCGCTTCGCGACGACGGACACGTGTCCGACGCTGACCGTGCCGGCGGGAGACGAGCGCGCGGTCCTGGCGCCGCTGCCGCCAGTGGCCCTGCGTCTTGGCGCGGCCGAGGGCGAGCTGCTGCACCGCCTGGGCCTTCGCACCGTCGGCGACCTGGCTGCGTTGCCGACGGCCACGCTGGCGCCGCGTGCGGGGCGCGAGGTGGTGCGGCGGCTGGATCAGGCGCTGGGCCGGGCCAGGGAGCCGATCGACCCGCTGACCCCGGTTCCGCCACTGTACGTCCGGCGCGGCTTCGGCGAGCCCATCGGCGTGCGCGCCGACCTGGCGGCGATGGTGGAAGAGCTGATCGTCGCGCTGTGCCGCCGACTGGAGGATGCGCAGCAGGGCGCGCGGCGGCTGGAGCTGACGCTGTATCGCGTGGACGGGACGCTGCAACCCGTGCGCCTGGGCACCAGCCGGGCCAGCCGTGACGCCGACCACCTGAAGCGTCTGTTCGCCGAGCATCTGGACAATCTTGACCCTGGCTTCGGGGTGGAGGTGATGACCCTGGCCGCCACGGCGGTGGAGCCGCTGAGCGCGCTGCAACTCGGCCTGGGCCGCGCGGCGGATAGCCCGGCACCGGCGAAAGGCGGCGGCGATCTGGCAAGCCTGATCGACCGGCTGGAGAACCGGCTGGGCGCGGGAACCGTCACCCGTCCGCGCCCCCATGGAAGCCGCTTGCCGGAACGCGCGGTCCGCCCCGCGCCGCCCTTCGCACGCGATGCCGCCACTTGGCCGGATGTGCCGCCGCGTCCCGTGCGCCTGCTGGCTCGGCCGCAGCCGGTGGAGGCGACGGCCCTGCTGCCCGACCATCCGCCGGCGCGGTTCCGCTGGCGCCGCCTGCGCCACCGCACCGCCGCCGCCGAGGGGCCGGAGCGCCTCTCTCCCGAATGGTGGCGGGAGGCGGCGGAAGTCCGCGACTATTTCCGCGTGGAGACGGCGGAGGGACGGCGCTACTGGCTCATGCGCACCGCCGGGCAGTGGTATCTGCATGGTGTTTTTGGGTGAGGGGGGATCGAGGGTTTTTTGGCGTGTGCAACCGGAAGATCACCCACACGGAACCATGACCGCCGAGCTTGCCGTCACCACGAACTTCAGCTTCCTGCACGCCGCCTCGCACCCGGAGGAGATGGTGACGGGGGCGGCGGCGCTGGGCCTGACGGCGATCGGGGTGGCAGATCGCAACACGCTGGCGGGTGCGGTGCGGGCGCACGTCGCGGCGCGGCGGCAGGGGATGGCGCTGCTGGTGGGCGCGCGCATCGTGCCGCGCGACGGGCCGGAGGTGATCTGCTATCCAACCGACCGCGCCGCCTATGGCCGGCTGTGCCGCCTGCTGACGCTGGGCCGGCGGCGGGCGGAGAAGGGCAACTGCATCCTCCACATGGCTGATCTGTCAGCCCATACCGAGGGGCAGGTCGCCATCGTCGTGCCGCCCGAGACGCCGGCGCCGGGCGCGGCGTTCGCGCAAAAGCTGGCGGAGCTGGCGCGGACCTTCGCGGGCGCGTGCTACCTGGGCGCCGGAGTGCGCCTGGACGGGCGCGACACGCGGCGGCTGGCCGCGCTGGCCGATCTGGCGGCGCGGACGGGCGTGCCGCTGGTGGCGCTGGGCGACGCGCTGATGCACCACGCCGGGCGCAAGCCGCTGCTGGACGTGCTCACCTGCATCCGCCATGGCTGCACCATCGACACCGCCGGCCTGCGCCTGACCGCGAATGCCGAGCGTCACCTGAAGGGACCGGCGGAGCTGGCGCGGCTGTTCGCGCGGCACCCGGACGCCCTGGCACGGACGGACGAGATCGTTGCCCGCTGCAACTTCTCCCTGGACGAACTGCGTTACGAGTACCCGGAGGAGACGGCCGGCCGCGCCCGCCCGCCGCAGGAGGAACTGGCGTTCCTGGCGTGGCGGGGCGCGAAGGCGCGCTATCCCGGCGGCGTGCCGGAGAAGGTGCGCGATACCATCGAGCACGAGCTGGCGCTGATCCGGCAGCTTGGCTACGCGCCGTACTTCCTGACGGTGTTCGACCTCGTGCGCTTCGCCCGCTCGCGCGGGATCCTGTGCCAGGGGCGCGGCTCGGCGGCCAATTCGGCGGTGTGCTACTGCCTGGGCATTACCGCGGTCGACCCCTCGAAGCTGGATCTGCTGTTCGAGCGCTTCGTCAGCGCCGAGCGCGGTGAGCCGCCCGACATCGATGTCGATTTCGAGCACGAGCGCCGCGAGGAGGTGATCCAGTACGTCTATGCCAAGTACGGCCGCGATCGCGCGGGGCTGGCGGCGACGGTGATCTGCTACCGCCGGCGCGCGGCAATCCGCGATGTTGGCAAGGCGATGGGCCTCGGCCAGGACACCGTTGCCGCGCTTTCGGGCGGTGTCTGGGGCCGCGGCGAGGGGGAGGGCGGTACGGCGGAGTGGGTGCGGGAGCTGGGCCTCGACCCCGAGGACCCGCGCCTTCTGCGCACGCTGGCGCTGATCGACGAGATCCAGGGCTTTCCCCGCCACCTGTCGCAGCACGTCGGCGGCTTTGTCATGACGCGCGGGCCGTTGAGCGAGGTGGTGCCGATCGAGAACGCGGCGATGGCGGATCGCACCGTGATCGAGTGGGACAAGGACGACCTGGAGGCGCTGGGCATGCTCAAGGTCGATGTCCTGTCGCTCGGCATGCTGACCTGCATCCGTAAGGGCTTCGACCTGATCGCCCGGCATCACGGCCGGCGCCATGACCTGGCCTCGGTGCCGCACGGGGAGCGCGGCGTCTACGACATGCTGTGCCGGGCGGATTCCCTGGGCGTGTTCCAGGTGGAGAGCCGGGCGCAGATGACCATGCTGCCGCGCCTGAAGCCGCGCGACTTCTACGACCTGGTGATCGAGGTCGCGATCGTGCGCCCCGGCCCGATCCAGGGCGACATGGTCCACCCCTACCTGCGCCGGCGCAGCGGCGAGGAGAAGGTGACCTATCCCAGCGCCGACCTGGAGCGGGTGCTGGGCAAGACGCTGGGCGTGCCGCTATTCCAGGAGCAGGCGATGCAGATCGCCATCGTCGCCGCCGGCTTCACGCCCAGCGAGGCCGACAGGCTGCGCCGCGCCATGGCCACGTTCAAGCGCCACGGCACCGTGCATCACTTCAAGGATCGTTTGGTCGAGGGCATGGTCGAACGCGGCTACGACCGCGACTTCGCCGAGCGCTGCTACAAGCAGATCGAGGGCTTCGGCACCTATGGTTTCCCCGAGAGCCATGCCGCCAGCTTCGCGCTGCTGGTCTATGTCTCGGCCTGGATGAAGCACCGCTATCCCGCCGCCTTTGCCTGCGCGCTGCTGAACAGCCAGCCGATGGGCTTCTACGCGCCGGCGCAGATCGTCCGCGACGCCCGCCGGCACGGCGTGGAGGTGCGGCCGGTGGACGTCAACCGCAGCGACTGGGACTGCACGCTGGAGCCGGCCGATCCGGGCCACAGCACGGACGGCCAGGCGCTGCGCCTGGGCCTGCGGCAGGTGAGCGGGCTTGGCGAAGCGGCGGGCCGGGCGGTGGAGGCGGCGCGCGGCAATGGCTATAACGACCCGCTGGCGCTGTGGCGGCGGGCGGGGCTGTCCACGAAGGCGCTGGAGGCGCTGGCGCGGGCGGACGCCTTCGCCTCGATGGGGCTGGACCGGCGCCACGCGCTCTGGGCGGTGAAGGGTTTGCCGGACGAGTCGCCGCTGCCGCTCTTCGCCGCCGCCAATGCCGAGGAGATGGGCGAGGAGCCGGCGGTGACGCTGCCCGCCATTGCGCCGGGCGAGCAGGTGGTGGACGACTACGCCAGCCTGCGCCTCACCCTGCGCCGGCACCCGCTGAGCTTCCTGCGCGAGGGCCTGGCGGCCGAGGGCGTCGTCAAGGCGGAGGCGCTGTGGGAGGCGGAGAACGACAGCCGCCTGACGGTCGCCGGCCTCGTCCTGGTCCGCCAGCGCCCCGGTAGCGCCAAGGGCGTCATCTTCGCCACGCTCGAGGACGAAACGGACGTGGCCAACGTGGTGCTGTGGCCCAAGGTCTTCGAAACCTACCGCCGCCCCTTCCTCCAGGGAAGCCTGCTCGCGGTAACGGGCAAGGTCCAGCGCGACGGCCTCGTCATCCACGTGGTGGCCGAACGGGTAACGGACCTGACCGCCCGCCTCGCCGCCCTGGAGGCGCCGGGCTTTACCAACGCGCTCGCCCGCGCCGACGAGGTGAAGCGGCCAGGGCCGGAAGTGGTGTATCCGAGCCGGGATTTTCGGTAAGGGGGGAAGATGGCAGAGAGTCGGTTAACGCCGACCATCGCAGGACTTTCGGCCGCGTCGCTTGCGAGCGCACCTTGCCCCCGCCATCACATTCTCGCGAATGCCATGTTCCGCCTGTAAATCATGCCACGGCTTCCCACCTATCGATTCCGGACGAATAGAGAGATCTCCAGGGTTTCGGGAGGTGATTCGATGCAAGCCCTATCCGTGAAATCCGGCCGCGATGTTGCTTTCGCCTCGGTGGTGGCCTTGCTGCTGGCCGGCTGTGCCGGGCCCAGCGTGGCGCCGACGCAGCTTGGGCAAAGCCGGGAGACGCGCGTCGGCGAGGTGCTGGTCGGGCCGGAGGGGATGACCCTCTATACCTATGACGAGGATACCCCTGGCACCTCGAACTGCACCGGACTCTGCGCCGCCGCCTGGCCGCCGCTGCATGCGTCCAGCGAGGCGGAAGGATTCGACGGCTTTACACCGATTACCCGCCCGGACGGCTCCAGGCAGTGGGCCTATGACGGCGAGCCTCTCTACCTCTACGTCGGCGATTCCAAGCCCGCCGACGTCCGGGGCGACGGCGTCGACGGGGTCTGGCACGTAGCGCGGCCCTGACGACCGCTCACCCTGGCGCGTCGGGCAACGGTACCTCGGTCGTGGCCTTGACTTCTTCCATCACAACGTAGGTGTGTGTCGCCTTGACGCCGGGCATGGAGACCAGGACGCCGCCCAGGAAGTCGCGGTAGGCGTCCATGTCGGAAAGCGCGACCTTGACCAGATAGTCGAAGCCGCCGGCGATCAGGTGGCACTCCAGCACCTCGGGCCGGGCGGTCACCGCCTCCTTGAAGCGGTCGAAGACGTCGGGGGTGGTGCGGTCCAGTTCCACCTCGACGAACACCGTCATTGCCGCGCCCAGCTTGGTGCGGTCCAGAAGCGCGGCATAGCCGGCGATGTAGCCCTCGCGCTCCAGCCGCCGCGTGCGTTCCAGGCAGGGCGTGGGGCTGAGGTTCACACGGCGGGCCAACTCCACGTTGGTCAGCCGGCCATTCCCCTGCAACGCCCGCAGGATGGCGAGATCGATGTGGTCAAGTCCTCTATCTTTCGCGCTCATAGCAGGAGAAATATCTATCAATAACCAGATTTATCGGAGTTTAAATTGCTGATGGCCGTAAACAAAGAGAAACATGCGTTCCGCCATCTGCTATCGTCATATCTGACGAGGCGCACCCGCGAACATGCATGGGGCAGGGAGCAGAAGCGATGATCATCGATCCGCAACTCGCCGAGGCCGGAGCGCTGCGCAAGGCGGTACGCGACGCCTATCGCGCCGAGGAGGCCGACGTCGTGCGCCAGCGCCTGCGCGAGGCGGAGCTTTCCGCCCAGGCGCGCGAGCGCGTCGCCGAGACCGCCCGGCAACTGGTGAAGGGCGTGCGCGACGAGCACAACCCCGGCGGCATCGAGGCGTTCATGCACGAGTACGAGCTGTCCTCCAAGGAGGGCATCGTGCTGATGTGCCTGGCCGAGGCGCTGCTGCGCGTGCCCGACAGCGAGACCATGGATGCGCTGATCAAGGACAAGATCGCCACCGCCGACTGGGAGGCGCATCTGGGACACTCGGAATCGATGTTCGTCAATGCCTCCACCTGGGCGCTGATGATGACCGGCCGCGTCGTCAGGCTGGAGAGCGAGGAGCGGCGCGACTATGCCCGCGTGCTGCGCCGGCTGATCCACCGCTCGGGCGAGCCCTTCATCCGCAGCGCGGTGTGGCAGGCCATGCGCATCCTGGGCCGGCAGTTCGTCATGGGCCGCAACATCGACGAGGCGCTGGACCGCGCCAGGGCCAGCGAGAAGAAGGGCTACCGCTACAGCTACGACATGCTGGGCGAGGCGGCGCGGACGATGGCGGATTCCGACGACTACTATGCCTCCTACCTCGCCGCCATCGAGGCTATCGGCAAGGCCGCGAAGGGACGCGGGCCGATCGAGGCGCCGGGAATCTCGGTGAAGCTGTCGGCGCTGCACCCGCGCTATGAGTTCGCAAAGCGAGAGCGGGTGATGGCCGAGCTGCTGCCGCGCATGCGCGACATCGCCCTGGCGGCGGCGAAGCACGACATCGGCCTGTGCATCGACGCCGAGGAGACGGAGCGCCTGGACATCTCCCTCGACGTGATCGAGGCAATCTCCGGCGACCCCGAGCTGAAGGACTGGCAGGGCTTCGGTCTGGCGGTGCAGGCCTATCAGAAGCGCGCCGCGCCGCTGATCGACTGGCTGGCCGACATGGCCCGGCGGCACGGGCGCAAGCTGATGGTCCGCCTGGTCAAGGGCGCCTACTGGGACACCGAGATCAAGCATTGCCAGGAGCGCGGGCTGGAGGAATATCCGGTGTTCACGCGCAAGATGAACACCGACGTCTGCTATCTGGCATGCGTGCAGCGGATGCTGGACGCGGAGGACGCGATCTATCCGCAGTTCGCCTCGCACAACGCGCACACCGTGGCCTACGTGCTGGAGGCCGCCGGCAACCGCCGCGACTTCGAGTTCCAGCGCCTGCATGGCATGGGCGAGCCGCTGTACGACCAGGTCGTCGATCCGGCCGCCCACGGCCTGCCGTGCCGCATCTACGCACCGGTCGGCGGGCACGAGGACCTGCTGCCCTATTTGGTGCGCCGGCTGCTGGAGAACGGCGCCAACACCTCCTTCGTCAGCCACGTGACGGACGAGCGGGTGCCCATCGACGACATTGTCGCCGACCCTATCGAGGCGGTGAAGCGCCAGACCCAGATCCGGCATCCGCGCATCCCGCTGCCGCGCGACCTCTATGGCGAGGGGCGGGTGAACTCGCGCGGCGTCGACCTCTCCGACCCGCAGGCGCTCGCGGCGCTGGGCAAGGAGATGGACCGCGCCGCCGCCCAGTCCTGGGAGGCGACGCCCATTGTCGGCGGACAGGCCCGGCGCGACGGCAAGGCGGCGTCGCAGCAGGTGATGGATCCCGCCGACAACACGCGCGTTGTCGGCGAGGTGACCTGGAGCGATCAGGACACCATCGAGCAGGCGCTGGCCCGTGCCGAGCGGGCGCAATGGGACTGGGACAACACCCCCGCCGCGAGGCGCGCCGACATCCTGCGACGTGCCGCCGACGACATGGAATCGCGCATGGGTGAACTGATGGCGATGTGCACGCGCGAGGCGGGCAAGTCGATTCCCGACGGCGTGGCCGAGGTGCGCGAGGCCGTGGACTTCCTGCGCTATTACGCCGTCCAGGCCGAGCGGAACTTCAGCGAGCCGCAAGTGATGCCGGGGCCGACGGGAGAGCGCAACGAGTTGTACCTGCGCGGGCGCGGCACCTTCGTCTGCATCTCGCCGTGGAACTTCCCGCTGGCGATTTTCACCGGTCAGGTTTCGGCCGCGCTGGCGGCCGGCAACTGCGTCATCGCCAAACCGGCCGAGCAGACGCCCCTGATCGCGGCGGCGGCGGTGCGGATATTGCATCGTGCCGGCGTGCCACAGGACGCGCTTCATCTGCTGCCGGGCGACGGGCCGGGCGTGGGCGCGCCGCTGATCGCCGATCCGCGCATCGCCGGGGTGGCCTTCACCGGCTCGGTCGAGACGGCCAAGCTGATCAACCGCAAGCTGGCCGAGCGTGACGGCCCCATCCTGCCGTTCATCGCCGAAACCGGCGGACAGAACGCCATGATTGTCGACTCCTCCGCCCTGCCGGAGCAGGTAGCGGCCGACGTCCTCTATTCCGCCTTCGCCAGCGCCGGACAGCGCTGCTCGGCCCTGCGCGTGCTGTTCGTGCAGGACGATGTGGCGGACAAGATGATCAACATGCTGGCCGGTGCCATGGACGAACTGAAGGTCGGCGACCCCGCGCTGTTATCCACCGACGTTGGGCCAGTGATCGACAGCGAGGCGCGCGACATGCTGGAAGGTCACGCCAAGGCGATGGCGAATCAGGCCAGGACGATCCGCCGGCTGGAACTGGGTCCGGAGTGCGCCAACGGCACTTTCGTGGCGCCGGGGGCGTTCGAGATCGACTCGATCAACCGCCTGCAGCGCGAGGTGTTCGGCCCGATTCTGCACGTCGTGCGCTATCAGGGCGGGCACCTGGACAAGGTGATCGACGCCATCAACGCGACGGGATACGGCCTGACGCACGGCATCCACACCCGCATCGACCACGTGGTCGAGCATATCTCGCGACGGATCAAGGTCGGCAACTGCTATGTCAACCGCAACACCATCGGCTCCGTCGTCGGCGTCCAGCCGTTCGGCGGCGAAGGGCTCAGCGGCACCGGACCGAAAGCCGGCGGTCCACACTATATGCTGCGCTTCGCGACTGAGCGGACGCTAACCATCGACACGACGGCCGCGGGTGGCAACGCCTCGCTGCTGTCGATGGACGAGAGCCTGCCGATGTAGGGGGGGCGAGGCGAGGGGGCCTGTCACTCTGCCGGGCTGCGCACCGGGCTCGGCCGGGACAGGACGAACGTGGAGACGCAGACCGCCACCGCGCCCATGATCCAGGGCACGGCCGGATGCCCCGTCGTCCACACAGCCAATGCCCAGGACGCTGCCATCGCCACGACCGCGGCGGTCTTGCCCCGGCGGGAGATCGCGCCTTGCTCCTGCCACGCCCGCAAGGCTGGCCCGAAACGGGGATGGGCGTATAGGCGGGCGCGCAGGCGCGGAGAGGATCTGGCGTAGGCCCAGGCGGCCAGCAGCAGGAAAGGTGTTGTCGGCAATAGCGGCAGCACCGCGCCCGCCGCGCCCAGGGCGACGCAGCCATGGCCGAACAGCAGCCAGGGCCAGCGGATTCGGCTGCTGGCGGCGGCAATGGCCTTGGTGTCGTTCGGCGCGTTCATCTGCAGTCCCCGGTTCCCGGCAACACGAATATAGGCAGCAACGATACCGCTCTCCATGCAGAATTCGACGCAGGAACGTCCACCCAGCGGGTTGCCGAGGCGACGCGCGGGGCGTAAGTCAATGGAGGCGAGTCCGCCACTCATCTCGGGGCGGAACACTATAGTATGCCGTGCCGACTCACCGTTATCGCGACTTCAGGGAGAACCTGCCAATGACCGCCATCCTCAAGCATGCAGCCTTTGCGGCCGCGGTCCTTGCTGCCACCGCGTATCCGCAGTCACCGGTCGAGGCCACGGAGGGCCGGGGCATCCTGCGGGTCGAAACGGTCGTGAGCGAAGGACGCGATGCGCTCTGGGACGGCGCGCGGATCGCGGTATGGGAACTTGAGGGCGGAAGGCCCGGCCAGATGGTGGCGCGCCGGCATGCGACGCCCGCCAAGGTGGATCTCGATCCGGGAAAGTATCGTGTCGTCGTGCTCTATCAGGGCGCGCGCTCGATACGGGATATCCAGGTGGGCGCCGGCGCGCGCGAGAAAGTCGTGCTGAACCTCAATGCCGGCGAGGTGGCATTCGAATTGCTGCCGATCATGGGGGCGGCGCCGGTCAGCGAGGCGTTGACGTGGTCGGTGCACCATTACGTGCCGGGCAAGGGCGCTGGGCGCTTGGTCACGCAAACGGTCGGCGACAAGCCGACGATCCTGCTCTCCGACGGTTGGTACGAGGTGCGCGTCGATTTTGCCGGCAAGACCGTCCGGCACGTGATCGAGGCGCGGGCCGGAGAGCGCGCGTGGTACTCGCTGATCGCCCGGCCGTCGGAAGACTACTGAGGTCGCGAAATTGTTTCAGCCGATGCCGGGCGCACCGGCAATCACGCCGATGGTGCGCAGGCCGTCGATCATGAACTGCACCGCCACGGCCGCGACGACGAGGCCTAGGACGCGGCTCACCACGTTGATGCCGGTAAGGCCCAGCACACGCATCAACGTCGTCGCCGCCAGCAGGCACAACAGCATGATTGACAGCACGACGGCCAGGACAGCGAGCACCAGCCCCTGGCGCAGATAGTCGCCCGAGGCCGCGCCCATCAGCAGCACGACGGAGGTGATCGCCCCCGGCCCGGCAATCAGTGGGATGGCCAGTGGAAAGACCGAGATGTCCGCCTTGCGCTCGCCTTCCTGCTCCTCGCTCTCCGTGGTCATGCGCAGGCCCGAGTGGCGGGCCATCACCATCTCGATGGACAGCAGCAGCAACAGTAGGCCGCCGGCAATCCTGAACGCCGGCAAGCCGACGCCCAGAAGGCGCAGCAGCGGCTCCCCGCCCAACGCGAAGACCAGGAGCACGCCCGCGGCGATGCCGGTTCCAAGCTTGGCTTGCCGGCGTCGCTCCTGCGCCGTGTCGTGTGCCGTCAGACCGACGAAGATCGGCGCGACTCCCAGCGGGTCGACAACCACAAAGAAGGTCACGAAGGTGGCAAGCAGGAAATCGACCACGACCAATCAGCTCCCCCTGAACGGATAATGGTCGCATGGAAGCTGGGAAGAGGGAAAGGGTGAGAGCATTCGCTCGAACCCAAGACGTCATGCCGCCGTGCGTAATTAGAATTTCTGCGGGTTATTCTTCAAATACGACATTATGACCCGGATTTTTCTATATTCGTAAGGTACCGGCCAGGGCTTACGCCAAATTCCCGCCGAAAGGTGGCGACGAAGGCGCTGACGCTCTGATAGCCGCAGTCCAGGGCGATGGTCGTCACCGCGGTGCCCTCCGCCAGTCGCCGCAGCGCATGCAAGAGGCGCAGGCGCCGCCGCCAGGCGCGGAATCCCAGCCCGGTTTCCCGCGCGAAGAGCCTTGCCAAAGTGCGTTCTCCAGCCCCAACACGCCGAGCCCATTGGGTCAGTGTCCGCCCGTCTTCCGGCGAATCCTGCAAGGCGCCCGCTACGCGGGCGGCGCGGGCGTCCTCCGGCCAGGGCAGGTGGAGCGGAGCTTCCGGGCTGTCCGCGACCTCGTCCAAGAGGATGGCGACGAGCCGCCCGTCCTTGCCGGTTTTGTCGTAGAGCGACGGCAGCTTCATCGCCCGCAGGATCAGTTCCCGGAGCAGGGGCGGTACCTGGCGCACGCCGCAAGCTTGGCCGAAGTCGGTTTGCGCGGCTGGCTCGATATAAAGCGTTCGCAGTGCCACCTTTCCGTGCATCGTCAGTTCGTGTGGCATGCCGGCCGGCACCCAGACGCCGAAGTTCGGCGGAACCACCCATCGTCCCACCTCGGTGTCCACGGTCATGACGCCGCCGATGGCGTGGACGAACTGATGACGCCGGTGATGGTGGCGCCCGGTACGATGACCGGCCGGATAGTCGCCCGCATAGGCGACCAGCGCGCGCGGAACATTCAGGCGCGATTCGTCGAAAGCTGGGACGGGTTGGCCGATTGCCGACATCAATGGACGGGTTAGCGCAAGCCGGCCGCAACGTGAAATGGCAGAGTGTCCGCCGCCACGGAAATCGGGAAGCCTCTGTCCATGCCTGCCACCGGCCTTCGATTCGCCGTTCTCAACCTCGGCCACTTCTACACGCACCTATTCCTGCTGTTGCATCCCACCGTCGTGCTGGCCCTGGAACGCGAGTTCGGCGGCGCCTACGGCGAGCTTCTACTGCCGTCGACGGCGGCGTTCCTGGCCTTCGGTGCCGCCACGCTGCCGGCGGGCTGGCTGGGCGACCGGGTGCCGCGCGAGATCCTACTTGCGATCTTTTTCCTTGGCTTGGCGTTGGGCGCCGGGGTGACGGCCGTGGCGGCGGAAGCCCGGATGCTTACGCTTGGCCTAGGCCTGATCGGCCTGTTCGCCGCGATTTACCACCCCGTCGGCATCGCGATGGTGGTCGAGGGCCGCGAGAAGGTTGGCCGCGCGCTCGGTATCAATGGCGTCTTCGGGAATCTTGGCGTTGCGGCCGCGCCGCTGGTTGCGGGTGGGCTGGCACAGGTGTACGGCTGGCGTGCCGCCTTCGCCGTGCCGGCCGTGGTGGCGGGGATGACCGGGGTTGCCTACGGCGGTCTGCTCCTCCTAGCGCGCCGCCAGGGGCGGCCGGCGGCCAAGCCGCAACCGACGCCGCCGGCGGAGCCGCTCGACCGTGCCGGGCAGTGGCGGTTGATCGGTGTCCTCGCGGTTGCCGCGTTCGCCGGTGGTTTGGTGTTCCACGCCACGACAGTCGTCCTGCCGAAGCTGTTCGAGGCGCGCCTTGGCGGCGGATCGATCGACCTCATCACCGTGGGCGCGCTGGCGGGCGTGGTGCTGACGGGCGCGGCTTTCGCGCAAATTGGCGTCGGCTGGCTGATCGACCGCCGCGCCATCAAGCCGGTGTTCGTGGCCGTGGTTACGGTGCAGGTCCCGCTGTTGCTGCTTGCAGGCATCAGCGAGGGGGGCGCGCTGGTGATTTTGGCCCTTTTCATGATGGCCTCGGTTTTCGGGGAGATCCCAATCCACGACGCGCTTGTCGCCCGGCACGCGGCAAGCGCGTGGCGCGCCCGCGTCTATTCGGTGAAGTACGTTGTATCGCTAGGGGTCAGCGCACTGGCCGTTCCGCTGGTTGCCGGCCTTCACGGCGCCGGCTTCGAAATGCTCTTTGCGGTCCTGGCCGCGCTGGCGGCGGCAGTCGCGGCGGCCGCCCTGGCGCTGCCCCGCCCGCGCACGCTTGGGGCAGCGGCGGACGTGCCGGCGGACTAGCTCAACTGCGGTGACGGATGCGGGCGCAGTGGAAGCTGGTGTGCTCGCGCATCCAGGCCTGGATGTCCTTGAGCATCTGCGTCAGCTTGTCTTCGTCGTAATTCGGCTCTGATTCGATGAGCGGCAGGTTGGTATGCACGATGAGGATGTGATGCATCGTGCCGTCGGGTGAGGGTTCGAGTTCGACGTCGGTGGCGGTGACGTTCTCGTGCTCCATGAGCTTCATGGCCGCTCCTCCCTTTTATTTGGTTTGTGCCCCCGATGGGAACCGGCCACGCATGATGCCCGCGCCGGCTGGACGGCACAACCGCCCGACCGGTCATTCGGCGGACTCAACTCCAGGGGAAGGGGCTGTGGCTCGTCGGGTGCAGCTCGCCCTTCTCGTAGCGGGAGAAGCGGAAAGGCTTCAGCAGTTCGCTTTCGCCGTTCACCAACTCCTGCGCCACCAGCTTGCCGACGCCAATCATCTTGTAGCCGTGATTCGAGTCGGCGATGATGTAGACGTTCTCGCGGAAGCGGTCGAACACCGGAAAGCTGTCGGGCGTGAAGCAGCCGAGGCCGCCGGACGGCTCGTTTTTCCACTTCACGATCTGGCCTTCGAAGCGCTTCTGGCAGAACGCCAGGGCGGAGCACCAGAAGTGCGCGAAGTGGTCGTCGACGATGAATTCCGGCGAGTCCGGGCCATAGGGATCGACGCGCACCTCGTCGGCGTCGCGCTCCACCTTGTGCGGCATGGCGCCGCCCTGAATGCCACCGAAGTTGAGGTCGGGCTTGTAATAGATGCCCCACATCTTGTCGGTGATGAGAGAGCCGTCGACGTCCGAATAGAGCGGCGCGTCGGTATCGACGTGGATCACCGGCGGGAAGTCGCCAGAGTTGGTCTTCTGCAGGTCAGGATCGACGCCGAGCGTGCCTTCCTGCAGCGCCCAGTAGGTCCACATGCCGATGTCGCGGTGCATCTGGCCGTCGCGGCCCAGAATATCCACGGAACGCGGCAGTTCCAGCATGTCCCAGATCTGCTTTACCCAGGGGCCGACGCCGACGACGATCTGATCGCACTCGATCACGCCCTTGTCGGTTTCGACAGCGGTGATGGCATTGGAGTTGTGGCCGGTCTGGAACCCGGTCACGGCAACGCCCGTGAGGATGCGAACGCCCTTGGCCTCCGCCTTGCCGGCCAGGCCGTACATCGACTTCGTGTTGTTGGCGTAGCCGCCCTTCTTCTCGTGCAGGACCGAGGTGATGCCCTTGGCCTGCCAGTCGTGGAAGATGCCTTCCATGTATTTCTGGCTGTCGGCCGCGCCCTCGATGAACTCGCTAATATAGCCGATCTTGCGCTGCTGTTCGTAGATCGAGCCGACGTCCTCGCGCATGCTCTCCGGGCTGATCTGCATGTAGCCGACGGGATGGTAGGAGAACGCCTTCGGATCGCTTTCCCAGACCTCAACGGAATGCGCCATCAGTTCCCGCATCGCCGGCTGATAGTAGTTGTTGCGCACGACGCCGCAGGCGATGCCGCTGGCCCCGGCCGCGATCGAGGTCTTGTCGATGACCAGGATATCCTCGCCGCCGCCCTTGCCCTTGGCTTCCAGCGCCTCGGCAAGGTGCCAGGCGGTGGACAGGCCGTGGATGCCGGCACCGATGACGATGTATTTGACGTGGCTGGGAAGCGCCATTTTCTGCCTCACTGTTGCTTGACGGGCCAGGGTGGCCGACCCGGCCGGCGCACCGCGCATACGGCCGGTGCGCTTTCCGTCGCGGTGTCTTCCGACGATCTGTAATCCCCGCCGGAGAGGCCTTATGCGCAAGACGCGACATCGGCTGGCTTCGTTTCGACGGGCCGCGGCGCTATTGGCGCAATTCAGGAAATGAATGACGATGATTGGACAAACCAAGTCGCGGATCGGCACGCGCGCATACGGGCCGGGCCCGCATGTGTGAGCCGCCGATGCAAGGGGAGGCCGCCATGGCGCATGCGGAAAAGATCAAGGTTGCGGTCGCGCAGATCGCGCCGGAACTGGGCGATGTCGCCGCGAACAAGGAGAAGCATCTGGAGTATATCGCCAGGGCGCGCGAGCAGGACGTCGATCTGCTTGTGTTCCCCGAGTTATCGATGACCGGCTATTCGGTCGGCCCGCAGGCGGTCGAACTGGCCATCGACCGGGACCACCCGCTGATGCACGAGATCGCCTCGGCGACGGGGCCGATGTGGACGACCTTCGGCTTCGTCGAGGAGGGCGTGGCCGCGCAGTTCCACAACTCCGCCATCACGCTGCGCGACGGCAAGATCGAGTTCATCCATCGTAAGCTGAACCTCGCCAGCTATGGCCATCTGGAGGAGGAGAAGCATTACGCCGAAGGCCGCTATATCGAAACCTTCCGGCTGGAGCACACCCCCTGGCGCGCGGCGACGATGATCTGCGCCGACCTTTGGAATCCCGCACTGGTTCACCTTGCTGCCGTGCACGGCGCGACCCTGTTGATGGTGCCAATCGCCTCGGCCGAGGATGTCGTTTCCGGCGAGTTCTCGAACCCGAACAACTGGCGCCTCGCGCTCGAGTTTTACGCGATGATGTACGGAATGCCGCTTGTCGTGGCGAATCTCGCGGTGAACGAGGGAGGCCTGTGCTTCTGGGGCGGTAGCCGGATCATCGATCCTTTCGGTACGACGGTCGCGCAGGCCGACGGCGGGGAGGAACTGATCGTCGGGACGCTGGACTACACCGCCGTCAAGCGGGCGCGCTACCAGCTTCCGACGGTGCGCGATTCCAACCTCGACCTGCTGCATCGGGAGATCGGACGGCTGTCCTGGCAGGTCGGAATCCCGCCGGAAAGCCGGAAGATTTAGAGGTTTGCGGCATGCGTCGCGCGGCGTGACGGATTTGGTTGCCATGCCCGTCGGTATTGGGACATCGCAGGTTCCGGGCGCAGGTTAGCGTGCACGCCATCCTCCGCCGGTTGGGGGCCGGCACTCGTCTTATGTTGAAGCTAAAACCACTGAGGACGCCTGGGAGATGAGCGACATCGAAATCGCCCGCGCGGCGACGCTGAACCACATCAAGGACGTGGCGGCGAAGATCGACATTCCAAGCGACGCCATTCTCGAGTTCGGCCCATACAAGGGCAAGGTGTCGTACGACTACCTCAAGTCGATCGAGGGGCGGAAGGACGGCAAGCTCGTCCTCGTGACCGCGATCACGCCGACGCCGGCGGGCGAGGGCAAGACCACGACGACGGTCGGCCTGGGTGACGGCCTGAACCGGATCGGCAAGAAGACGGCCATCTGCCTGCGCGAACCCTCGGTGGGTCCGTGCTTCGGCGTCAAGGGCGGCGCCGCGGGCGGCGGCTATGCCCAGGTCGTGCCGATGGAGGACATTAATCTCCACTTCACGGGCGACTTCCACGCGATCACCTCGGCCCACAACCTGCTGTCGGCCCTGATCGACAACCACATTCACTGGGGCAACGAGCTGAACTTCGATCTGCGCCGGATCGCCTGGCGGCGCGTCATGGACATGAACGACCGTGCGCTGCGCAGCATCACGGTGGGGCAGGGTGGTCCCGGCAACGGCTTCGTGCGCGAGGACGGCTTCGATATCACCGTCGCCTCGGAAGTCATGGCCATCTTCTGTCTGGCCCGCGACCTGCAGGATCTCGAAGACAAGCTCGGCAAGATCGTCGTCGGCTACACCCGCGAGAAGCAGCCGATCACCGCCAAGCAGCTCAAGGCCCATGGCCCGATGAGCGTGCTGCTGCGCGACGCGCTGATGCCGAACATCGTGCAGACTCTGGAACACAACCCGGCCTTCATCCACGGCGGTCCGTTCGCGAACATCGCGCACGGCTGTAATTCCGTCATGGCCACGAAGAGCGCGCTGAAGCTCGGCGATTACGTCGTGACAGAAGCGGGCTTTGGCGCCGACCTGGGCGCGGAGAAGTTCTTCGACATCAAGTGCCGCAAGGCTGGCCTGAAGCCGAACGCGGCGGTGGTGGTCGCCACCATTCGCGCGCTGAAGATGCACGGCGGCGTCGCCAAGGACAACCTCGGCGAGGAGAATGTCGAGGCGGTGCGCAAGGGCTGCGCCAACCTGGGCCGCCATGTGCGCAACGTGAAAATGTTCGGTGTGCCGGCGGTGGTCGGCATCAACCGTTTCTCGAAGGACACCGATGCCGAGATGGAAGCGGTGAAGGAATACTGCCGCGAGCTTGGCGTTGAGGCCATTGTCTGCAGCCACTGGGCCGACGGTTCCGCCGGTACCGAAGAGCTCGCGCACAAGGTGGTCGAGCTTGTCGAGGCCGGCGTGGATCAGTACGCGCCGCTCTACAGCGACGACGTACCGCTGTGGGATAAGATGCGTACTATCGCCATGCAGCTTTACGGCGCCGACGACATCATTGCCGACAAGAAGGTGCGCGAGCGATTCCGCGAGCTGCAGGAGCAGGGTTACGGCCACTTCCCGATCTGCGTGGCGAAGACCCAGTACTCCTTCTCCACCGACCCGAACCTGAAGGGCGCGCCCACCGGCCATGTGGTGCCGATCCGTGAGGTGCGGGTATCCGCCGGTGCGGAATTCCTGGTGGTGATCTGCGGCGAGATCATGACGATGCCAGGCCTGCCGCGCGTGCCGTCGGCGAATAGCATTCATCTGGACGAAAACGGCTGGATCGAGGGACTGTTCTAGTCCGCTTCAACCGTCTCCCTGTCGACTTCGTCGACCTCCCTGAAGCACCGGGCGCGATGCCATCGCGTCCGGTGCCTTTGTATGCATCAGCGGCGCTTGTTCACGTATTGTAAATAACCAAGCTGTTATTATAATACCTGTTAACCCTTTTGTTCAAAATTGGGCAAAAACAGGAGCTTCCAAGATGCGGGTCCTCCTTCGCGCCGCCAACGTGGCGGCGGTGGCCGCGGCACCGACGCTGGCCGCCGGCATTGTCCTTGGTGTCATCAATCCGGCTGAGGCGCAAACGCGCACCGTCCGGCTCGACGCCGTCATCGCCAAGGGTGGGGCGCCGATCAACGACGAAGTGAAGTTCGCGATCTGGTCGCTGAACGACGGAGGCTCGAAAGGCGTGATCGCACGCAGGGCTGCCGCTCCTGCCGAGGTGGCGTTGCAGCCGGGCGAATATCGCATCGTTGCCGAGTATGGTTCGGCGCGGCGCGTGCAGGACATCCGGGTCGAGGATGCTCCATCGCAGCGACAGATGATCAACCTGAATGCCGGCGAGGTCGAGCTCAGCCTGGTTCCGCGTATCGGTGCACCGGCCGTCCGCGCGCCGATGATGTGGGAGGTACGCCGCTATGCGCGCGGCGAAAAGAAAGGCGCGACGATTGCCAGTGTAAAGGACGATCGACCGCACCTGATGCTGCGTGAGGGCTGGTACGAGGTGGAGGTTCGCCACGGCAACGCGGCAATCACCCACACCATCGAGGTGGCGGCGGGTCAGCGCTACGACTACACGCTGGTCATGAACGAGTAGCGGGCAGGGGCCGCTAGGACCGGCTGGCGATGGTGGCTTTGGGGGGCGGATGCCTGTCGCCGGCCGGTTGCCCCTCGCGGACTTTGTCGGTGTATCGGCTATGACGGCTTGCGCACCCGCCGATAGCGGGCCAGCAGCCAGACATGGACACGCCGCCGGAACCGGCGAAGCCAGCTTACCTCGTCGGACAGGATGATCAGCCCCAGCGGCAGCATCCACACGCCAAGCACCGGCAAAAAGCCCAACAAACCGCCGAGAATGAGCAGCCCCGCCACCCCGCGTCGCACCCAGGGGTTTCGATGCCGCTTGATTCGGCCGATTGCCTGGACCAGCCGGCGCGTCGTGTCTTCGAGGTAAGAGCGTAGCCGCTGCATCATTCTCGTCGTTGTGGCCGGGGACCGCCCGGCTCCCATTGCTTGCGGGCCCCGCGGCGTCCGCGATGGCCCTGTTCGAATCGCCGTCCGCCAATTAGATGCGGATTGCCACCGCTCCGTTGAAGGCGATCCGCTTGTGATAAGGCAGTGGCGAAAGCTCGGCTTCGCGAGTAACACTCGGATGGTAGCGGCTGCGGCGACGGA
Organism: Ferruginivarius sediminum; assembly: GCF_003344765.1. GTDB lineage: Bacteria > Pseudomonadota > Alphaproteobacteria > Kiloniellales > Rhodovibrionaceae > Ferruginivarius > Ferruginivarius sediminum. The sequence goes on from NZ_QPMH01000001.1 coordinate 107,066, forward strand.
TATGGCGGGAATTGATGGAAAGCATCGAAATCCGTGAGACCGTGCCGGGCGATCTGGCCTTGATCGAGGCCGTCTATCGGGACGCTTTCCCGGACGAGGATCTGCTGCCTCTGGTGAGGGCGTTGTTGCAGGAAGCGCAGGTCGCTTCGTCGCTCGCCGGCCTCATCGGCTCGACTCTGGTGGGGCATGTCATCCTCACGAGATGCGACATTGCCGGCAGCAGTGACAAGGTTGCGCTCTTGGGCCCGCTCGCCGTCGACCCTGCCCGACAGAGACAGGGGATCGGCAGCGCGATCGTCCGCGCCGGCCTGCAACGGCTGGAAGATGCCGGCGTGTCCCACGTCTACGTGCTCGGCGACCCCGCTTACTACGGGCGTTTGGGTTTTGTGCCCGAGACTGTTGTCGCGCCGCCGTATCCCCTGCCGGCGGAATGGCGCGGAGCATGGCAGTCGATCAGCCTCCGCGGCGCCGAACCACCTTGCCGGGGCAAGCTTTCCGTTCCGAAGCCATGGCTCCAGCCGGCCCTGTGGGCGCCCTGAACCAGCTTTCGGATCCGATGAGAATGTCTTTATAGGGCTGGTATGGAACCTGGCCCTAGTCATCCGGCTTGCCATCCCCGCTTCGGCGCATCTCGCGCTGACGCATCGGCATGGCGTCGATGGTTTGGAACAGCACGTTTGCCGGGATCGCCTGGGTCGAGCGCCGTTTTACCGCCCCATCCTTCCCGACGAGCACCACTTCGAAGCGTGTTTGCGGCAAATTCAGCCGTCGCCGAATGTCGCCGCCATTCAGGTCCGCCGCTAACCGGCCGTCGACTTCGACGCGTTCATCGCCGACAACGGCGATCACCACCATGTCACGCTCTGCAAAGCCCTCGGCGTGGTTTGCGACGACCTCTAGCTGCTGGCCATAGGCGGCGTTATCCGCCCTGGGTACCGTCATCACGAGTGGCCGCTTCTCCCACAGGAAACGCTCCATGCCGGCCACCGCCGTGCCGCCGAAAGCTGCCGTGAATATCGCCGCCAAGAGAAGATACCGCCGCATCCAGACCTCCTGACGATGAATTGGACTCCGGGGCCGCATTGTCCACCCTGGACAGCGATGCCGGCCTCGCGCAGTCTGCGCGCCGTTTCGCGAAAGCAGGGAGGAGAGGATGTCGGTCTACCGGATCGTGCAGGGCGACGGGCCGCTCGTTGTATCGATGCCGCATGTCGGCACGCTGATTCCGGCAGAGGTCGCCGACCGCATGACCGAGGCCGGGCGCGGCGTTCCCGACACCGACTGGCACGTAGACCGGCTTTATGCCGACATCCTGGACGACCTCAGCATTCCACGTATCGCGGCGACCTTCAGCCGTTACGTCGTCGATCTGAACCGCCCGCCCGACGGTGCGCCACTCTATCCGGGCGCGCCGGAAACAGAACTGTGCCCGACGACGACTTTCGAAGAGGCGCCGATCTATGCCGAAGGCCAGACACCGGGCGAGGCGGAGATCGAATCGCGCCGTCGCGACTACTGGCAGCCCTACCACTTGGCGCTGGCCCAATTGCTGTTGCAGGCGAAGGACCGCTACGGCATCGCCGTGCTTTGGGATGCGCACTCGATCCGCAGCCACGTGCCGCGCTTTTTCGACGGCAAGCTGCCGGATCTGAACTTGGGCAGCCGGGGCGGCACGTCCTGCGCCGACGGGCTGCTGACCCGGCTTGCCGAGGTGGCACGCGAGGCGGAGGCCGAAACCGGCATCTCCCACGTCGTCGACGGCCGCTTCAAGGGCGGCTTCATCACCAAGAGCTATGGCCGCCCGGACGAGAACACGCATGCCGTCCAGCTTGAGCTGTCGCAGGCGACCTATATGGACGAGGCGCCGCCGTGGACGTTCCGCGAGGATCTGGCGGACGGCATCCGACCGGTACTGCGGCGCATGCTTGAGACCGCGCGGGACTGGGCGCTGGCGCAGGCGAAAGGGTAGGCAGCGTCTTATACCTGCCGCACGCGGCCGTCCTTTACGGCATAGGCCAGAGGGTTGAAGCCGACCCGGTAGGCCAGTTCCGCCGGGTGGTCGATATCCCAGACACAGAGGTCGGCGCGCTTGCCGACCTCCAGCGTGCCACGGTCGTCCGCAAGACCAAGGGCACGGGCGGCGTTGCGGGTGACGCCGGCCAGCGCCTCTTCCGGCGTCAGGCGGAACAGCGTACAGCCCATCGACAGCATCAGCAGCAGGGACGTCACCGGCGAGCTGCCGGGGTTGCTGTCGGTGGCGAGCGCCATCGGCACGCCCGCCCGGCGAAAGGCGGCGACAGGCGGCTGTTGCGTTTCGCGCAGGCAGTAGAACGCGCCGGGCAGCAATGTGGCGACCGTACCGGCCCTGGCCATTGCGGCGACGCTCTCCTCGCTCGTGTATTCCACATGATCCGCCGAGAGCGCGCCGTACTTCGCGGCGAGACCCGCGCCGCCCAGGTCGGACAACTGGTCGGCGTGCAGCTTCACGGGCAGGTCGTGGCGCCGGGCGGCGGACAGAACGCGTTCGGTCTGCTCGGGCGTGAAGGCGATGGTTTCGCAGAACGCGTCGACGGCATCGGCAAGCCCGGTTTCCGCCACGTCGGGCAACATGGTCTCGATCACGTAGGAGATATATCCATCGGCATCGCCCTCGAACTCCGGGGGCAGGGCGTGCGCGCCCAGGAAGGTGGTGATCACCTCGATCGGGAAGCTTTCGCCGAGCCGCCGGGCGACGCTGAGTTGACGGGCCTCGGCCGCGCTTTCCAGGCCATAGCCCGACTTGATCTCGACCGTCGTAACACCCTCGGCCATCAGCGCTTTCAGGCGCGGGACGGCGTCGCGGTAAAGGGCCGCGTCATCCGCTTCCCGCGTGGCGCGGACGGTGGAAAGTATCCCGCCGCCGGCGCGCGCGATCTCGGCATAGCTGGCGCCCTCGAGCCGCTGCTCGAACTCGCGCGCACGATTGCCGCCATAGACGAGGTGCGTGTGGCAGTCGATGAAGCCCGGCGTGATCCAGCGGCCGTCGATCCAGTGCACCTGCTTTGCCAGCGCCGCGGGTGGGCCTTCAAGGTCGTCGTGCCGGCCGATCCAGGCGATGCGACCGTCCTGCACGGCAATCGCGCCGTCCTCAAGCATGCCATAGGGCCGGCCGCCGGCCGTCATCGTGGCAAGGCGCGCATCCAGCCAAAGTACATCCCACATCATGCAGCCTCCTAAGCCCGGCCAATCACGCGGTTCCGCCCATCCGCCTTCAGTCGCGCGGTTGTGGCGACCGACCATCCCCCTTAAGCTCCAGCGCCAGTGCGACGCAATGGATTTCGCCATGCAGCAGCTTTTCGCCGAACGCGCGCTTCTGCCCGATGGTTGGGCGCGCGACGTCCGCCTCGATATCGACGACAAGGGCGAACTGCTCGCCGTCACGCCCGGCGCCGATTGGGACGGGGCGGAGCGGCTTGCCGGACCCGTCATGCCGGGAATCCCGAACCTGCACAGCCACGCCTTCCAACGCGCGATGGCAGGTCTGGCGGAACGCGCGGCCGGCGAGGACAGCTTCTGGTCCTGGCGCGAGGTGATGTATCGCTTCGTCGGAAGCCTGACGCCGGAACAGGTGGAGGCCATCGCCGCACAGCTGTACCTCGAGATGCTGAAGGCCGGTTATACTTCGGTCGGCGAGTTTCACTACCTGCACCACGATCCCGAGGGCCTGCCGTACCAGGACGTCGCGGAGATGGCTTGGCGCGTGCTATCGGCGGCGCGGCGCAGTGGCATAGGCTGCACGCTGCTGCCGGTGCTTTACGGCTATGGGGGATTCGGCGGCAGGCCGGCCGGCGCGGGGCAGCGGCGTTTCCTGAACGAGCCGGAACGCCTGCTGCGCCTGATCGCCAAGGTACGCGAGGCGACCGCCGACGATCCGCAGGTGAGAGTCGGCCTGGCGCCGCATTCGCTGCGCGCCGTGACGCCGGAAACGCTGCGCGATGTGCTGTCGGGGCTGAACGGCCTCGATCCGCGCGCGCCGATCCACATTCACGTCGCGGAGCAGATGGCAGAGGTCGACGCCTGCAACGAATGGACGGGCAAGCGTCCGGTCGAATACCTTCTGGACGGCGGCGCGGAGCTGGACGAGCGCTGGTGCCTCGTTCACTGCACCCACACGACGGAAGACGAGGTGCGGCGGTTGGCCGCGACTGGCGCCGTTGCTGGCCTGTGCCCGACGACCGAGGCGAACCTGGGCGACGGGCTGTTCCCGGCCGCCGATTTCCTGGCCGCCGGGGGCCGCTTCGGCATCGGCAGCGACAGCCATATCTCGATCAGTCCGGTGGAGGAATTGCGCTGGCTGGAATACGGCCAGCGCCTGTTCGCGCAGCAGCGCAATGTCCTGCAGACCGAGGCCCACGGCGGCTCCGTCGGCGCGACGCTCGTACATGGCGCGCTGGCCGGCGGGGCGCAGGCGCTGGGCCGGCCCATAGGCCGGCTGGCGGCGGGCTACCGGGCGGACTTGGTGGTACTGGACGACGGCCTTCCGACGCTGGCGGGGCGGACGGACGAGCAGTTGCTGGACGCCGTCGTCTTTGCCGGAAACGAGAACCCGGTGCGCGACGTCATGGCGGGCGGCCGCTGGGTAGTAAGGGACCGACGGCACGAGGCTGAGCGCGAGGTTTTGGACGGCTACCGTACGGTGGTGGCCGAACTCTTGGGGGAGGCGGCGTAGAGGGTATGCACGATCTCGGTTTCACCTATCTCAACGGCCCCGATATCGACGGGCTGGGGCTGAGCGACGACGACATCCTGGCGGCGGTTGAGAGGGGGCTGGTGGCGCAGGGGCGGGGCGAGACGGTGATCGAGCCGCGCGTCCACCTTGAGCCGGACCCGGCGTTCAACGGACACTTCAACGTGCTGCGCGGCTATATCGCGCCGATGAACCTGGCTGGCGTGAAGATCGTCGGTGACTACGTCGACAACTACAAGATGGGCCTGCCTTCGGAGATGGCGCTTCTGAACCTGTTCGACCCGCGCACCGGCATGCCGGTCGCGCTTCTGGATGCCACCGCCATTACCGAGATGCGCACCGGCGCGCTGACCGCGCTGGGCGCGAAGTACCTGGGGCCGAAGACGGCCAGGGTGCTGGGCCATGTCGGCGCGCGCGGGACGGCGTACTGGAACGTGCGGCTTCTCGACCGCCTCTATGATTTCGACGAAATCCGGGTCCACTCCCGCCGCCCAGATAGCCGGCAGGGCTTCGCCGACCGCCTGAGCCGGGATCTGGGCAAGCCGGTGCGTGCGGTCGACAGCTGGCAGGCCTGCCTGGAGGGTGCGGACGTGATGGTCGAAGCCTCGCGCCTGACGCAGCCCGAGCCGCTGTTCCGGACCGAATGGGTGAAGCCGGGGGCTTTCGTCGTGCCCTACGGCACGATGTCGGCGGTGGAGCTGTCGCTGACGGATGTGATGGACAAGATCGTCGTCGACGACTGGGGCCAGTGCAAGGGCGGCAAGCTGGGCTCCCTGCGCGCCCATGTCGAAAGCGGCAAGCTGAGCGAGGCGAACCTGCACGCGGAGTTGTGCCAGATCGCGGTCGGCGAGAAGCCGGGCCGGGAGCGCGCGAACGAGACGACCCTGTTCTGGCATCGCGGCCTGTCGCTTTCCGACATCGCGCTGGGCCACGCGATGCTGGAGAAGGCGCGGGCAAGCGGCGTCGGACAGTCGCTGCAGTACGCATAAGTCTGCAGGCAAACGTCGCCTTTGCTTTCCGGCCCGTTCGTCGCCACTTTACGCGCTGTCTCACTGGGGTAGGGAGATAGCCAGGTGCATCGGCCGGCAAGCGGGCAGCATGCCCCGAACGGGCAGCGGCGGGCGCGGGACGTGCGTATCGACGTCTTCCGCGGCGTGGCGATGTTCATCATCTTCATCGCCCACGTCCACGCGAACCCGTGGAACGACTGGATACCAGCCCGCTTCGGCCCCTCCGACGCGGCGGAGTGGTTCGTCTTCTGCTCCGGCTTCGCATCGGCGGTGGCGTTCGGCGGCATGTTCGTCCGCCGCGGCTTCGCTATCGGTGCGGCCCGCGTGCTGTACCGATGCTGGCAGATCTACTGGGCGCAGATCGGGCTGTTTCTGTTCGTGGCGGCCACGGTCGCGGCGGGAAGCTGGTACTTCGAACGCGACTACGTCGGCCAGCTGAATCTCTACCCGTTTTTCGAGGAGCCGATGCAGGGGCTGTTCGGCCTGTTCAGCCTGACCTACGTGCCGAACTACTTCGACATACTGCCGATGTACACGGCGATCCTGGCGATGCTGCCGGCCCTGATGGCGCTGCGCCGGTTGCACTCTTACGCCGCGCTGCTGGCACCGCCGCTGCTGTGGGCGGCCAACCGGGCGTTCGGCTTCGACCTGCCGGCGGAGTGGTGGTCGGATCGGCCCTGGTTCTTCAACCCCTTCGGCTGGCAGCTCATTTTCTTCACGGGTTTCGCCTTCGCCTCGGGCTGGCTGAAGCCGCCGGCATCGGACAGGCGCCTGATCGCGGTGTCAGCCGCCTACCTCGTCTTCATGGTGGCGATGAACTGGTCGCCGATCTGGACCAACGTCGAGATCATCGGCAAGGTCAGCACGGCGCTTCTCTGGGGCTTCGAGAAGACGGACTTCGGCATCCTGCGCTATCTGCACTTCCTGGCCATTGCTTATCTGCTGCGCTGCGCCTTCCTAGGCCGGGAACACCTGCTACATACCGCGCCCTTCGCGGTGCTGCGCAAGGTGGGGCAGCAGGCGCTGGCGGTTTTCGTCACCTCGATGGTGCTGGCGCGCATCGCCGGGATGTTGCTGGACGAGTTCGGGCGGTCCCTCTTCACGACCGCAGCGGTCAACCTTACGGGCTTCGTCCTGCTGGCGCTGACCGCTTATGTCGTCGCATGGTTCAAGGGGGAGCCGTGGCGCAAGCCGGCGCCGGAGGCCCAGCCGGAACCAAGTTTACAGGTTCTGGCGGGCCGACCTGAAACACGGTAATATCGATCGGAATTTTCGATCGATAGGCCCGCCGCATGCAGCTCGACGCCATCCGCACGTTCATTGCCGTCACCGAGACCGGCAACTTCCACGAGGCGGCGAAGCGCCTGAACGTCACGCAATCCACCGTCAGCGCCCGCATCCGCGCCCTGGAAGAGGGGCTCGGTCGCACGCTGTTTACGCGCAGCAAGGCCGGCGTCGATATGACCGAGCCGGGGCGGCAGTTTGCCCGCTACGCCGCCAACATGATGCGCCTTTGGCAGCGCGCGCAGCACGACGTCGGCCTGTCACACGGCTTTCGCAGCAGCTTCGGCCTGGGCTCGCAGGTCAGTCTTTGGGATCGCCTCGTCCTGCGCTGGATCCCCTGGATGCGGCAGGCGGCGCCGGACGTAGCCCTTCGGGTGGATGCCGACAACTCGCCCACGCTTCAGCGCCATGTGGCCGACGGCGTTCTCGACATCGCCGTGATGTACCAGCCGCGCCGCCGCGCCGGCCTCGCGGTCGAGCAGCTTCTGGTGGAGACGCTGGTGATGGTTTCGACCCGACCGGATGCAGGTCAGAACTGGCGGGACGATTACGTCTTCGTGCACTGGGGCCGCGACTTCGAGATTGCCCATACCGAGAACTTTCCCGACCTGGGCACGCCCGCCGTGTCCGCCGGGCTGGGCGCGCTGGGTCTGCGCTATATCCTGGAGAATGGCGGCAGCGCCTATTTTCCGATCCGAATCGCCCGCCCTTATCTGACCGACGGACGCCTGCACCGCGTTTCCGGCACGCCGACAATGCAGCGCACGGCCTATGTCGTCTACGACCCCTCCACACCGAATCGTGACGTGCTGGATCGTGCCCTTTTGGGCCTGCGCGAGGTCGCGGCGGCGGGGCAGGCGGAGGATCGAACGGCCGTGTGATCGGTATATTCGATCATTATAGCCAATATATTTTTCTTTTCAAATTGATGCATATGGCCATTTCATTGGGGTAAGCGCATGTAACCCCGATGCAGACCAAGTTGCCAAGGAAAGGATATTCGAATGAGCGCCCCCGACCCGGCATTCGCCGACCCCACGTTCCCCGGGCTGAGCGTCCGCGATCTGGCGCGCCGCGCCGCGGACGCGTTGCAGGGGAGCGCCGACAACGAGAACCGCTCGCTGCGCCACCGCGATTACGTCATCCGTCAGGACCTCTCGCGTCTCGACCGTGAGATGCTGCTCGACCTGGGGTTGGACCGCGACCGCTCGTAGGACGGCATGTCATGTCCAGGGCCCAGACCCTGCACGCGCGTACGGCCGACGGCACCCGGCCGTACGCCCTGCCAGACGGCGGCGTGGCCCTCGTTGCGTTCGCGGTCGTTCTTTTCTCCGTTTACAACGCGCTGACGAAATGGCTGGCGGCGGACTACGATCCGCTACAGATCGTTTTTTTCCGTGGTCTTTTCGGCCTTCTGCCGGTCGCGCTGATTCTGCTGTGGCATGGCGGCGGCACGGCTGTCCTGCGAAGCCGGCGGCCCGGCGTGCAGGTGCTGCGCGCGGTGCTGGCGCTGGCGGCGAACATCTGCTTCATCCTGTCCTACCGGGCGATGCCGCTCGCCGATGCGGTGGCAATCGGCTACGCCGCGCCGATCTTCGTCACGGCGCTGTCGGTCCCGATGTTGAGCGAGCGGGTCGGTGTCCACCGCTGGAGCGCCGTTCTGGTTGGCTTCCTGGGCGTGCTCCTTGTCGCGCGGCCGGGCGTCGGTGTGTTTGAGCCCGCGGCACTGCTGGCGATTTTCGGCACGTTGCTGTACGCGCTCAGCATCATCGCGACGCGCCGGCTGGGCACGCTCGATGCGGCGATCACCACGATGGCGCATTCGACCAGCCTTTACGTGATCATCTGTGCGCTCGCCCTGCCGTTCGTTTGGGTGACGCCGACCTGGACGGATCTGGCCTTCTTCCTGGCTCTTGGCCTGGTCGGCGGCGTCGGCATGTTCTGCTTCGTCCAGGCCTACAGGATGGCCGAGGCGACCAAGCTGGCCCCGTTCGACTATACCGCGATGGTGTGGGCCACGATCTTCGGCTTCGCGATCTGGGGCGAGGTGCCGACGCTCTGGAGCGTTGCTGGAATATCTGTGATCGCCGGCAGCGGGCTTTACATCGTCCACCGCGAGCACGTGACCCGGCGCACGGCGGCGGCTCAGGCCGCGCTGGCCGGCAGTTCGTCCAGGAAGGTGCCGGCGAAGGCGCGCAGCGCCGCCCAGTCGGTCAGCTCGTAGTCCTGGCTGGTGTCGCTTGGCGCCCCCTTCCGGCGGGCGATCAGCTTCATGGCCCAGCGCTTGAAGAAGTCGTACTGCGTGTAGCGGAAGGCGCCCGCCACAAGCTCGATCCGCGTCGGGCGCCAGCCGGTGTCGGCCAGGAAGCGGTCGACGCATTTCCGGGCATCGTGCAGGTCGTCGGGGTCGTCGCTGGCGGCACACAGGCTAACAGACAGAAAAGCCGTCGGCTTGGCGTTCAGCTCCGCCGCGTGGTCGTGCACGAAGTGAACGATCGAGGTTTGGTGCCGTCCGATGTGCAGGGAAGCGGCGGCGATAACCGCGTCGTAGGCGCCGATGTCCAGGTCTGCGGGCAAGTCCGTGCTGTCGAGCACCCTGGCCTCCTGGCCCTTCTCGGCGATGAAATCCCCGAGGAATTGCGCGATCTTTCTGGTCTGACCCTCCGTCGTTCCATAGACGATGAGAACACGGGCCATGGAAGGCGTCTCCTCGCGTTTATGGGGCGTTCGCGAACCTTATTCCGGGTCGGGTCCAGGCGCCTTGACGGGCATCAATCCGGGGCGCGGCAACGTGGCTGCAAAAAATGTATTGCGAAGGCTATGACGAACTGGATTTGCGGCCTCTGCTTGTGGTTTTCTGCGCTGAAAGACCAAGAAACCCTGGGGAGGGCACTATGGCACCCAGCATCGAACCGGTTTGCCGGTCGCTTCTGTCGCCCCATGCGCCACTGGAGCCCTTGTCGCAGGATGAGCTTGCCCGGATTCACGCGGCTTCCCTGGACGTGCTTCAGGACGTCGGCATGGACATCCTACATCCCGAGGCGCGGGACATCCTGGCGAAGGCCGGCGCCTGGGTCGACGATGAGCGCGTGCGCTTCCCCCGGGAGTTGGTGGAGGAAGCCGTCGCCCGCGCGCCGTCGCGCTTTCGCCTGTGGCATCACGACGAAAGCGCTTATCTGGAGTTTGGCGGCAACGCCATCAATCTGGGCCTGATCGCGAGCGCCCCTTATTGCAGCGACCTTGCGGGCGGACGGCGGCCCGGAACCATCGCGGATCTGGCAAAGCTGACGCGCCTGGCGGATAACTTGCCCGCTGTGCGGATGATTTGCGGCTATCCGGTGGAGCCGCAGGACCTCCCGGCGCCGACCCGGCATCTTGACGCCGTCCATGCTTTCCTGACGCTGTCGACCAAGCCGTGCCACGCCTATTCCCTTGGCGGCGCGCGCATTCGCGACGCGCTGGAGATGATCAAGATCGTTCGCGGTGTCGACGAGGCGGCATTGGCCGCGCGCCCAAGTCTGATCTCGATCATCAATACCTCATCGCCCCTGCGCCTGGACCATCCGATGGCCGATGGCATGATGGTGATGGCGCAAGCAGGGCAGCCGGTGGGCATAACGCCCTTCACGCTGTCCGGAGCGATGAGCCCGGTAACGCTGGCCGGCGCCCTGGTGCAGCAGAATGCAGAGGCCCTGGCCGCGGTGGCCTTGATGCAGATTGTCGCGCCGGGGGCCCCGGTTCTTTATGGCGGCTTCACCTCCAACGTCGACATGCGTTCCGGTTCGCCGGCGTTCGGCACGCCGGAGTACGCCCGCGCGGCGCTGGCGGGGGGTCAGCTCGCCCGGTACGAGGGGCTGCCCTATCGCTCGTCGAACGTGAATGCCTCCAACACCGTCGATGCCCAGGCTGCCTATGAGTCGATGACCGCGCTGTGGGCGGCCATAATGGGGCACGCCAACCTGATCATGCACGGTGCCGGGTGGCTTGAGGGCGGCTTGACCAGCTCCTACGAAAAGGTGGTGCTGGACGCGGAGATGTATGACCGGATCGAGGCGACGCTTACGCCGCTACCGGAAGAGGCGTGGAACTTCGACCCCGCCGATCTTGCGGCGATGCCGCGCCCGGAAGAGGCCCTGACCGAGGACAGCCTGCAGCCCTTGCAGGAGGCCTATGCCTCGTGGCGGCCAGAGCCGGCCGTGCAGCGGGCGGCGCGCGAGGTTCAGCGTCTGGTGGCCGACCATCGGCCGCCGCCGCTCGACCCGGCGCGGCTGGCCGCCCTCGACGGCTTCGTCGCCCGCCGCAAGCACGAGGGCGGCGCCGAGGCGGCCTGAAAAAGAACAAAAACAAAAAAAGGGGCCGTTCAGGCCCCTTCAGTTGAATTCAGCGCTGATCTTTTTGTCGGCGCCGGGCGCGCGGACCGTTTTTAAGCGGCCGGTGCGCGCAGGCAGGCTGCCGCAACGCCGGACCGGCGCGCCGCCTCGGCAATCATCTCGTGCGAGGGGCGCGGTTTCGGCAGGCGTTTGCCCTTCGATTCAAGGGTTTCCGCGTGCTCGCGCAGGGCCGACTCGGCATTGCTGAACGCCTCGTCCACCGTTGGCGCGTCGCAGTGACAGCCGGGTAGATCGGGGAATTCGACAGTGTACTCGTCGTCCGAAGTGCGTCGGACGATCGCAAAATATCCCTTCATGGGTCTGGAGAGATCTCCTTTCTGGTGCGATTTCGCCGGCGCGCGCCGCGCGGAAAACAGGCTGCGGTGACAGCGCCGGTCGTGAGCTTAGCGGGCGACAACCACAAGACGTCGCACCGCGATCGCGAACGGATATATATCACCGTCTCAGAGAAAATCAACCGGGTGTCTGGAATAATGCGCGCTAAGGATGAAAAATTGATTGCACTTGATGCGCGGTAAAACAGTACAAAATCCGCAGTTTGCAGCGCATCATAGAGATAAAATTTCGGGTTCGATCCGGAAGCTTCGGCGTTCTACCCTTGACATTTCGGGAGAATCCCCCGATGTTATCGGCCAATCGCACGATGAATTTGTACGGAACATCGCCTGATGGAATGAAGGACTTCAATAGTCCGGTGCGATAACTTGCCCCGATACATAATTGGCGTTGGCGCGTCATTAAATCGTGTAAATGCGACATTCCGTTGTCGCAATCGGGCGCAAGCAATTAACCCCAAGGATCACTTGGAGCAAATTCGATCCGACCATGAAGGTCCCACAGACGTCATCCCCGGATATCCATACCGTCGACATCCGCAATACCGGCCTTCTGGACCCGGATGCGGAGGGCAGCGCCGCGGGCGACGCCGCAAAGGCGGGTAAACGCGAGCGCCGTAGCCTCTATACTTTCCGCAAGCCGGAGAAAGAGGACGGGGCTGCCATGCACGAGCTGGTCGAGAAGACCGGCGTGCTCGACGTGAATTCCGCCTATAGCTATCTGATGCTAGGCGAGTACTTCTCCGACACCTGCGTTGTTGCCGAGCGCGGCGGACGGATCGTCGGCTTCGTTTCCGGCTTTATCCCGCCGGAGAGGCCGGACACCGTCTTCGTCTGGCAGGTCGGCGTCGCGAACAGCGAAAAGGGGCGCGGTCTGGCCAAGCGGCTGATCCGCCAGCTGCTCCAGAGCGAGGTTTGCGCCGACGTGCACTACCTGGAATCGACGGTAACGCCGTCAAACGTTCCATCGACCCGCCTTTTCCGCTCGATCGCGCGGGAACTGCACACGTCCTGCGTCATCGACAGCGGTTTCCACGAAAGCCTGTTCCCGGACAAGGGCGATCACGAATCCGAGCGGCTTTTCCGCATCGGACCGTTCTGAGTTCCGGTTCGCACTGGCTTTCCCGCCGGATCATCCGGCTTGCTTTTCACGGCCGATCGGCCACGCCACTCATCCCGCAAGCGCGCCGAGAGAGCGCAGGAGGGACCCTTTATGAATATTATCGAACGCTATGAATCCGAAGTCCGCAGCTATAGCCGCGGCTTCCCCGTCGTTTTCACCAAGGCAAAGGGCGCGATCCTGACGGACCGCGACGGCCGGGAGTACATCGACTTCTTCGCCGGCGCCGGCGCGCTCAACTATGGGCATAATGACGAGGCGCTGAAGCAGAAGCTGATCGACTACATCGCCGGCGACAACATCACCCACAGCCTGGACATGGCAACCGAGGCGCGCGAGCGCTTCCTGGAAGCCTTCCACGACATCATCCTGGAACCGCGCGGGATGGACTACAAGGTGATGTTCCCGGGGCCGACCGGAACGAATTGTGTCGAGGCCGCGCTGAAGCTGGCGCGCAAGGTCACCGGGCGGCGCACCATCGTCAGCTTTACCAACGCCTTCCACGGGATGACGCTGGGCTCGCTGGCGGTGACGGGTAATGCCTTCAAGCGCAAGGGTGCGGGCAAGGCGCTGGACGACACCGTGTTCATGCCCTTCGACCGCTTCATGGGCGAGGGCGTCGACACGCTCGACCACTTCGAGAACATGTTGACGTGCTCCAGCAGCGGCCTGGATCACCCGGCGGCCGTGATCGTCGAGACGGTTCAGGGCGAGGGCGGTATCAACGCCGCCGGCATGGACTGGCTGAAACGCCTTCAGTCGATCTGCCGGGCGCACGACATCAAGCTGATCGTCGACGACGTGCAGGCTGGTTGTGGGCGAACGGGGACGTTCTTCAGCTTCGAGCCTGCGGGCCTGGACCCGGACTTCATCTGCCTGTCGAAGTCGATCGGCGGCTATGGCCTGCCGATGGCGATCACGCTCATCAAGCCGGAGTTCGATAAGTTCGCGCCGGGCGAGCACAACGGCACGTTCCGGGGCAACAATCCGGCTTTCGTCACGGCGACGGCGGCGCTGGAAACCTATTGGCGCGACGACAAGTTCGCGTGCTCTGTCCGCGAGAAGGGCGAGACCATTCGCGCACGCCTTGAAGAGATGGCCGCCGCGCATCCGGAACTGAAGCCGGAGGTACGCGGACGCGGCTTCATGCAGGGCCTGGCGCTGCATGTCGACGGTGCCGCCGAGGACGTCAGCGCCGCGGCGTTCGAGCGCGGCCTCATCATGGAGACCTCGGGTGCCAATGACGAGGTCGCCAAGCTGCTGCCGCCGCTGATCCTTTCCGAGGATGAGCTGAGGCGCGGCCTGGACATCATGGCGGATGCCGTTGCCGCCGTGGCGCGAAAGCGGGAAGGTGGCGAGAAACGGGTCGCCTGACTGCCAGGCTGCCGAAGACAATGACGGATAGCCGGTCCCGGTCCCATGTGGACCGGGACCGTTCTACGTCGCATAGGTTGGTGTGCATTCGGGCCGCTGATGTGCAAGGTTAACGCGGCCAATCCTTTTGAAGATCAGACATTCGAACGAGCGGGAGTTGCGCATGATCGTGAAACGCCTTCAGGACCTTATCGGAACCGACGCCGACGTGCCGGCGGAAAACGGCAACTGGGTCAGCCGCCGCTTCCTTTTGCGCAAGGACGGCATGGGCTTTTCATTCCACGACACCACCATCAAGGCCGGAACCGAAACCTACATCCACTACGCCAACCACCTGGAGGCGGTGTACTGCGTTGCCGGCAACGGTGAGATCGAGGATCTGGAAACGGGCAAGATCCACAAGATCTCCGACGGCACGATGTACGCCCTGAACGGCCATGAGCGCCACCTGTTGCGCGGCGGCAGCGAGGACATGCGGATGATTTGCGTCTTCAATCCGCCGCTGACGGGGCGCGAGGTGCACGATGAGAATGGCGTCTACCCGCTCATCGAAGACGACGACGAAGCGACGAGCGCCGCCTGAATCACGGGCGCAGACCTGCTGTAACGGAGAGGCCGCCAGCGGTTTGTTGGCGGCCTTTTCGCGTCCTGAAGTAAGAGAAAGCCCTAAACGACGGTGCCGGGCTGCTTGGCGTGTCCGTCATTCCAGGCAAAACTCCCATGACCGTCTGCTTCAAGGCGCGGGCCGCCGGAAAGCGGATGCACAGGCGGCTCCTTCGCCTTCAGGAAGTAGCTGACGAAGATCTCGCGATAGCCGCCGTAGCGATACCGACCATTACCGGCTAGCGTCTTCTCCCGCTCGGTACGGTAGAGCGCGGGAAGTTCGAACCAGGGTCGGCGCGGATAGGCGTGATGCACCGCGTGCAGGTTATTGTTCAGGAAGAGCAGGCTTAGCAGCGGGCCGGCCTCGACGATGGCGGTACGCTCGCCGACCGCCTCCACCGCGCGGTGCTCCAGGAACGACCGCAGCAGGGTCAGCGCCGTGCCGCCGTAGACGAAGCCCAGCAGGTACTGCCACGTCGGCAGTCCGCAAACGCCTATCGCCCAGCCGAGAACCAGGGCGACTGCCGGAACATGCCAGGCCCAGTCGCGCAGGTGGCTGGAATCACCGCTTGCCAAGCGGCGCGCCTCGTCGCCGTAGAGCCGCCCCACGGCGCGCGCGGGGCCAAGCAGCATCCGTCCGGCCAGCGTATTGTGCAACCACAGGATGCGCCGCCGCACGGGGCCCAGCCGAGCCCATTCCTGCGGCGTGACGTAGAAGCTTTCCGGGTCCTCCAGCGGGTCGGTCAGGCGGCTGTCGACGTGATGGCGCAGGTGCGTCTTACGGTAGATGCCGAAGGGCACCCAAAGCAGGAAGCCGGGCATTGCAAGCGCGCGGTTCACCGCGCGCCAGGGCGTTGGATGGCCGTGCGTCACTTCGTGCTGCAATGAGCCCTGCCAGGCGGCGAGCCACGCAGCGGCCGCAAGCACCACAGGCCAGGGCAAGGTGTCGTGGTACCAGGTAACAAGCCCAAAGCCACTATAGACGATGAGGGCGACCAGGAGCGTCGGCCACCCGACACGCCGGCGCCCCGAACGCCTGCGCAGCATCGACATCGAATATCCTCCTTTCCTAGCACCCCTAAGACGGGAATTGTGGCGAGCTAAATTTCGCCATAAAGGCGAGTTAGCTCGTAGTTATCAGACTATGAATGTGGCGGCAAGCATATTTTGATGGCTAAACCACATATTGATGATAATAAGCAACTATGTTGATATATGACAACAGATGGTAAGCGCGGAGTAAAAGATGGAACGCACCGAGTGGGTTGAGCGGTTCCGCGACCGCCTGAACGAGCTGATCGAGCGCGAGGGCAGCAGCCGGGCGGCGTTCGCGGCACGCATCGGGCTTGACCGTTCGACGTTGTCGCAGCTTCTGGCACCCGAGAACGCGCGACTGCCGCGCGCGGAAACCATCGCCGCGATTGCTCGCGAAACGCAGGTCAGCGCCGATTGGCTTCTCGGCCTGACACAGGAGGGAAAGCCGGGCGCGGAACTGGTGCCGGGGCAGATGGAGGTCGAGCCCGGTGGCGCCAGTCCGGTGGACGAGCGGCTGCGGCGCTGGCACGCCGAGGCCATCGGCTCCAAGATCCGCTATGTGCCGACGACACTGCCGGACCTGCTGAAGACCGAAGACACGATCGACTACGAGTACCGCTCGTATTCCTCGGAGATGCCGGAGGTGCGGCTGCGCCAAGCCGAGTCGAGCCTGGCCTATTCACGCCTTCCGGAAACCGACATGGAAGCGTGCTCTTCGTTCCAGCTTGTCGAGGAGATGGCGCGCGGGGAGGGAATCTGGCGCGATTATCCGAAGCCCAAGCGCCTGGAGCAGCTCCACCACGCGCGAGAGCTGGTCGGCGAGCTTTACCCGACTTTCCGCTGGTTCCTGTTCGACGGGCGGCAGCGGTTCTCCGTGCCGGTGACCATTTTCGGGCCACGCCGGGTCGCAGTCTACATCGGCAATATGTACTTCGTCTTCAACAGTACCGAGCACATCCGGATCATGACGCGTCACTTCGACGACCTGATCCGCGCCGCGGTAGTACAGCCCACCGACGTCACGAGCTTCCTCGACCGGCTGTACACCGAGGTGGCGGAGGGCTGAAATGGCTGCCATCGCGGGCCTTCCGATGTACGATCTGCCGGGCGTGTCCGTCTGGCAGACGGCTTGGTGGTACGGTCTGGCTCGCCACTTCCGGGCGGCCGGGCTGGCGGACGTGCCCCGTTCGCTGACACGCGCGTCATGCGCCGCGGATATCTGGGGGCATCCGCGTCTTTTATTCGCGCAGACTTGCGGTTATCCCCTGACACATGGTTTTGCCGGCAAATTGCGTGTTGTCGCCACGCCCTGCTACAACGCGCCCGGCTGCGCGGGAAGCGACTATGCCAGTGCCATCGTCGTGCGAAGCGATTCGCCCGCACGGACGATCGCGGAGGTGATCGGCGGACGCTGCGCCATCAACGAACCGGGGTCCCAATCCGGCTGTAACGCACTGCGTGCCGCCGTTGCGCCACACTGCGGGACGGGGCCGGCATTTCGTGAACAGGTGGCCACGGGCACCCATCTCGCCAGCATCCGAGCTGTCGCGCAGGGGCGGGCGGACGTCTGCGCCGTCGACGCCGTGACCCACGCCCTCTTGGCGCGGCACCGCGCAGAGGCATTGGCCGGGACAAGGGTCCTGACCTACACGGAGCGCGTGCCCGGACTTCCCTACGTCACGCGCGCGGAGGTCGGCGACGACATTGTGGCGCGTCTGCGCGAGGGTCTTTCCGCGGCGTTGAAAGATCCGGATCTGGCGGAGGTGCGGGAGGCCCTTCTTATTTCAGGCGCCGAAGAGCGGGAAGCTTCAGACTACGGACGTATCCTGGATATGGAGCGGCATGCCCTGGCGCGCTGCCCGGCACTTGCTGTCGAGCCTTGTCCAGCGCCTTGATGCGCCTCAAAGACCGCATCCTTGCAAGGGTCCAACTTCCGAGCGTCGAATATCTGGCAAGGAAGGTGAGATATGCGGTTATCACCGTTGAGGATTGTGCTGTTGGCCGGTGTTCTCATTACGTCGGCCCCTGTGCTGGCCCAGCAGACGGGCGGCGGCATGTCCGACGACCGTCCGATCTATGGCCGCCAGTTGATGACCCAGCAGGAGATGGAACATTATCGAGAGCGTATGCGCAGCGCTGAGAGCGAGGAAGAGCGTCGCCGCATCCGCGCCGAACACCATGCCGAGATGCAAGGGCGGGCGCGTGAACGAGGCGTGCAGCTTCCCGAAAAGCCCGGTTACGGCATGGGCGGGAAAGGCATGCACGGGCAGGGCATGGGACAAGGCATGGGCAGCGGTGGCGGCTCAGGTATGGGCGACGAACGGCGCAAGGGCGGCGGTCGTCAGTAGCCCTTCTCAGTTCTGAAAATGCGGCTCTGCCAAGGACAAAATGAAAGCGGCGGCCGTACGGCCGCCGCTTGAACTCACGTACGGGTCGAACCGGGTTACAGTTCAGCCCACAATGCGAAGGTTGTCGGCCGACTGCCGATTGTCGCGGCCGGCAACCAGCTCGAATTCGATCCGCTGACCTTCTTCGAGGCTCTGCAGGCCCGCCCGCTGAACGGCGGTGATATGAACGAAAGCATCCTTCCCGCCGTCATCCGGGGCGATGAAGCCGTAACCTTTGGTGGTATTGAACCACTTGACCGTGCCGGTAGCCATGTCGTCTCTGTCTCCGAAGTCGTGTCGTTGGCACGATCGGCCCGCCCGCGCCGCTCGTTAGTCCTGGTCCGGCGCGGGCATGCTACGCATCGACACGTCGGCAGTTCACGAGAGACCGGCCAAAGCCGAAAGTGGATAAATAATGGGACCGGATGGGGCGCCGCGCAAGACCAAAGTAGCCTTGAATCCGGGGGGGGCCATGTGACGAACACGCGCCTAACGGGAGTTATCCGTAGCGCAAGGCACGTGCGAATTTGTCACAGGAATGCGTCATGGCGCGCGCAACGACGCGGGATAGAATGCCCGCTCAAGGCTAGCTGGCTAAATCAAGGCCGGAACAAGGTCAGATACCAGGAGCATCAAAGCTCCGGCGGGAGGGAGATGATCATGCAGCGGACGCCATCGCCGCTATTGCCGCCGTCACCTCAACGTGCCTGGTATGCTGCAAAGAAGCTGATGCTCGACTGGTGGGACAACCCGCCCGCGACGCTGTTCTGGCTGCTGCTGACCGCGGCCGCCGTCGGCACGCTGAAGGCCGTCGGCTTCTAGGCGCCCGCGGTCTTTCCTGTCCTTTCGCACTTCACTCTCGCGACCGCCAGTCGTCGATGGCAGGGCGGCTTCTCGTGCGCGCCCAATTTTATCTGTACGGAAGCGGAATTTCCCTGTTGCATTGGCGCAACAGCGCGGGATTTCTTTGAAAATGCCCTAAATACAATTGACTTAAATCAAATAAATGGATGGCCCATCGAAAAACATATTGAAATCTCAATAGGATAAGATGTTGGGATCATGATAATACCAATTTGTAGGTAGTATTATATAGATTGTATATAAGGGTGTGCTGGTGAAGCTGGACTCCGTGTCCGGTGATGGCTTTGGCGGCCGAGGCAAACCCTGGGCCGATGTGCAGGTTTCTTTTCTTGGGGGTAAAATATGCGTAGGCTGTCGTTGATTGCGGCGGCGTCTTCTCTTGCCATTGCGCTGGCCGCGCCGGCCTCAGCCGGCGAACTGCTCGACCTGTCAGCGGTCGAGGGCGACGGCTTCCTGTTGGTCGATCTCGATGAAGGCGTCAGCGAGCCGGGGCTGAAGATTGTTACCGAGGATCCGAACAACGACGACTTCACCACGGCCAACCAGTTCTCGCCGCAGGGCGTCCAGAACTGCGTGATGTCGAGTGTCGCAGACGACCTTGTTTGTGACGCGCCCCGCGGGTCGGGCAAGCGCGTGAAGACAAACCTGACGGGCAAAGCGCCCCTCGATCTCGTCTTCAATGTCGGCGACAGCGGCGGCACCACCGAATACTTCAATTTCCAGAAGCTGACGAACCAGACGGGTGCGCGCCTTGTCGGCTTCCAGGTACAACTTGGCACCGGCACGGGCGGCAACTTCACGCCGGCCGAAGACGGTGCGCTTGCCGGCAAGCTGTCGTTCGACGACCTTGTCATGCTCACCAGTGCGCAGGCGACAAGCTGGCCCGGCACGACATCCGCGACTGGTCAGGATCCCTTGCAGCGGGCATTCTTCCCGGGCGGCCTCTTCGGCACGGGCGGCGCGGATGCGCCCTCGGGCTTCTTCACCGATCCACAGCGGGCGGGCTTCATCTTCGAGCAGCTCAGTTCAGACACCCTGAAGGCCGAAGACATTTTCGGCGCCTATGCGACGCTGTTCGGCAACGCGCAACTTAGCCGCAACCAAGTGCCCGACGGCCTGTTCTTCGACGATGACGGCGATCCGACCACCGAGGCGGTGCTGCAGTTCTGGAAGAGCGGCGACCAGTGGCTGGACAGCAACGGCGATCCCGTCAGCGAGTCCCAGATCCAGAGCCTGGCCGCCCAGGAGGACTACGAGATTGGCCCAATCGAGGATCTGTCGAACGCGAACGTGAACTTCTCGTTCGATGTCGGGGATCTCGGTGTGGATCAAGTGACACTGCGTTTCGTTCCGATCTTCGCGCCGATTGTGGAGGCCTCGGGAAGTGACTACCAGTTCGGCGTGGCCGCCAGCCTCGACTCCACGAACATCCCGTTCCTGGACGCCGACCCGGAGTTCGCCACAATCATCTCCGAGATCGAAAGCCTGCCCTCGCGCGCTGCGCAGCAGCAGGCTCTTGAGCGGGCGGGCACCAGCTATCTGCGCAATTTCACCGAGCTTGGCTTCGTCGTGACCCGGGCGCAGAGCGAGCACGTGCTGCAGCGCCTGCAACAGAACCGCCTGCGCCAGTTCGCGGGGCAGGGCGCGGCCTCGGACCAGATGGCGGCGTATAGCGGCGGCTACGGCGCATCCGACAGGCTGGGCGTTGCCGAGGTCGATCCCTCCCGCAACCGGCAGCTCGCATCCGCCGGCTCGCCGGACGAGTTGGCCGGCATGCTGGCCCGCGCCGACGCGGTCGATGGCTATGTCCGGCTCAACGAGAAGCTGACCGCCTATGTCACCGGCTCGGGCACGACGGGCGAGCTTGACGGCACCACCAACGGCGCGGGCGCCGACTTCAACGGCTTCGCGCTGAGTGCGGGCGCCGATTACCGGCTGAGCGAGCCTGTCCTCGTCGGTGCGGCCGTCAGCTACGGCGCCACTTACTCCGATATCGACGACGGCCGCGGCGAGTTGGACGTCGACGGCTTCACGGCCTCGATCTACGGCTCGCTGGGTGCTGGAAGCGGCGCCTACCTGGACGGCATGCTGGCCTATTCCTGGCTCAGCTACGACAACAGCCGCACCATCCGCTTCGGCAGCATCGACCGTCAGGCCGACAGCGATCCGGACGGCCGTCAGATCGGCGGTGCCGTGCGCGCTGGCTATGACTTCGTTTTCAATGACGTCGTTCTCGGCCCCAGCGCCAAGTTCCAGTATCTCGACGTCGAGGTGGACGACTACACGGAAACCGGTGCCGGCGTCCTGTCGATGGAGGTCGACGAGAACCAGGAATCCTCGCAGACGCTGTGGATTGGCGGCCATGCCAGCACGCCCATCGATATGGGCTGGGGCATACTGCGCCCCGACGCGCGGCTGCACTGGGTGAGCGAGTTCGAGAACGGCGAGCGTGCCGTGACGACGAACTTTACGGGCGGCTCGCTGGGCTTCGATACCCCTGTCGATGGGCGCGACGAGAACTACATCCGCGGCGGCCTGACCCTGACGGGCGAGTTCGACGCGGGCGGCACGGCGATGTCGGTGTCGCTGGCCTACGACGGTACATTCGGCAACGACGACCTCAGCGAGCATCGCGGCACGCTCAACGTAGCCGCACACTTCTGAGCGAGCGCCTACCTCCGGCATCCGGCGTCAAACACCCGGATGGCGGGGCGGACGGCCACCTCTATAGAGCGACGGAATACGACGGGGCGGGCGATTGCATCTTCAGTCAATCAGCCCGCCCCGAATTTTTTTGAGCGGCCTTGCCGTCGCGCAAGCTTCTGCCCGACGATTGCCCGGAGTCGCTTGATTCATGCGGCTTAGCGGCGGACGCAGTCAGGTCCGCTCCGCTTGTCCGCGAAGGGCCAATTTGCGCATCGAACACCCTTCTATCCTTCATAACACATTCCCATTCGTGATTTTTTCATATATTATTATATAACCTCGAAGTCGACGTAACTGGATTTTGGCAATCGTGTGACGGAGGCCAAGGTATGGCTGAGGAAAATGTCTTCGATGTATTTAACCAAAGTTATGTTGATCGTAAAAATACTCAAATGAGCTTGAGCGACTACCTGGAAGGGTGTCGCAACGATCCGACCATGTACGCCACCACCGCGGAGCGTATGCTGTCGGCGATCGGTGAGCCGACGGTGCTTGACACCTCGCGCGATGCACGCCTCGGACGTATTTTCCAGAATCGCACAATCAAAGTCTATCCATACTTTAGGGACTTTTATGGGATGGAGGAGACGATCGAACGGATCGTCGGCTTCCTCCGCCATGCCGCGCAGGGTTTGGAAGAGCGCAAGCAGATCCTCTACCTCCTCGGTCCGGTCGGCGGCGGCAAGTCCTCTCTTGCCGAGCGGCTGAAGGAGCTGATGGAGGAGCGGCCGATCTACGTACTCAAAGCCGGCGATCAACTAAGCCCGGTGTTCGAAAGTCCCCTGGGTCTGTTCAACCCGGCCAAGCACGGTCCCGCCCTTGAAGAGCGCTATGGCATTCCCCAGCGGCGCCTCAACGGCCTCTGTTCGGCCTGGGCGGTCAAGCGGCTCGACGAGTTCGGCGGCGACATCAGCAAGTTCGAGGTCGTACAGATCCACCCCTCGAAGTTGCGCCAGATCGGCGTTGCCAAGACAGAGCCTGGCGACGAGAACAACCAGGACATCTCCTCGCTGGTCGGCAAGGTGGATATCCGCAAGCTTGAATTCTACGGCCAGGAAGACCCGGACGCCTACTCCTACTCCGGCGGCCTGAACATCACGACCCAGGGACTGCTGGAGTTCGTCGAGATGTTCAAGGCGCCGCTGAAGATGCTGCACCCGCTGCTGACGGCGACGCAGGAGAACAACTACATGGGCTCCGAGAACATCGGGGCGCTGCCGTACCACGGCATGATCCTGGCGCATTCCAATGAGTCGGAGTGGAAGAGCTTCAAGGCCAACCGCAATAACGAGGCCTTTCTGGACCGCATCTGTGTCATCAAGGTGCCGTACTGCCTGCGCGCCAGCGAGGAAGTGAAGATCTACGAGAAGCTGATCGGCCAGTCCGAGCTGGCGGAGGCGACCTGCGCGCCGGGGACGCTCGACATGATGGCGCGCTTTTCGGTACTGACGCGTCTGAAGCCGCACGAGAATTCGTCCATCTACGCGAAGATGCGCGTCTACAACGGCGAAAGCCTGAAGGACACGGACCCGCAGGCGAAGACCGTGCAGGAATATCGCGACACGGCCGGCGTCGACGAGGGCATGACCGGGCTATCGACGCGCTTCGCCTACAAGGTGCTGTCCGAGACCTTCAACTTCGACAGCAAGGAGGTCGCGGCCGATCCGGTCCACCTGATGTACGTACTGGAAAGCGCGATCCGGCGGGAGCAGTTCCCCGAGGATACGGAAAAGCAGTACATCGAGTTCATCAAGGACGACCTGGCGCCGCGCTATGCCGAATACATCGGCAAGGAGATCCAGAAGGCATACCTGGAATCCTACGAGGACTACGGCCAGAACCTCTTCGACCGCTACATCGCCTATGCCGATGCGTGGGTCGAGAACCAGGACTTCAAGGATCCCGACACGGGCCAGCTCATGGACCGGCACATGCTGGACCAGGAGCTGTCGAAGACGGAAAAGCCGGCCGGCATCGCCAACCCGAAGGACTTCCGCAACGAGGTCGTGAAGTACGCGTTGCGTCAGCGTGCCGAGCATGGCGGACGCAATCCGCGCTGGACCTCATACGAGAAGATCCGCGAGGTGATCGAGGAGCGCATGTTCTCGCAGGTCGAGGAACTGCTGCCGGTCATCTCCTTCGGCACCAAGAAGGACAGCGAAAGCGCGCAGAAGCATCAGGCCTTCCTCGAGCGCATGGTCGCGCATGGCTACACCGAGCGTCAGGTGCGGCGCCTGGTCGAGTGGTACATGCGCGTCCAGAAGGCGGGCTGATTGGCTCCCGGCGATCAAATCGAACGGGCGGGGCGCATGCATATTATCGACAGACGGCGGAACCCTCGGGGCAAGAGCCTCGGTAACCGCCAACGCTTCATCCGGCGCGCGCGCGAGCAGATCCGGGAGGCGATCAAGAACAACCTGCGCGACCGCAGCGTCAAGGACTCCAGCTCGGGCGAGGATGTGGTCATCTCCTCGGACGGCATCCACGAGCCGCGTTTCGGCCGTGACCGGACGGCGGGACAGCACGAGCGGATCTTCCCCGGCAACAAGGAGTACCTGGAAGGTGATCGCATACCGAAGCCAAGGGGCGGCGATGGCCGGGGCAACCGGGCCAGCGAGGACGGCGAGGGCGAGGACGACTTCGCCTTCGCGTTGACGAGGGACGAGTTCCTGGACCTGTTTTTCGAGGACCTGGAACTGCCGGACCTGGTGAAGCAAAAGATCAAGGCGGAGAAGAGCCCGCAGCCCCAGCGCGCCGGCTTTTCCATTACCGGCGCCCCCAACCGTCTCAGCCTGGTGCGCACCATGCGGCGCTCGCTGGTCCGTCGCGTGGCGCTGGGCCGGCCCGGCGAGGATGTCCTCGCACAGTTGGAGCGTGAACTGGCTGGATTACGCGACGGCTCTATCGCGCCGAGCGATGGCCGCTCGGCGGAGGAGCGCATTGCCGAGGTGGAGACGGCACTGGAGCGCGCCCGGGGGAAGCGGGCGCGCATTCCCTTCATCGATCCGGTCGACCTGCGCTATCGGCGTTACGAGCAGGTGCCCAAACCGATTTCGCAGGCTGTCATGTTCTGCCTGATGGATGTCTCGGCCTCGATGGACGAGACCATGAAGGACCTGGCCAAGCGTTTCTTCATGCTGCTGCACATGTTCCTCGACCGCCGCTACGAGCATGTCGAGGTCGTGTTCATCCGCCATACCAACCACGCCCAGGAGGTGGACGAGGAGACCTTTTTCTACGGCCGCGAGACCGGCGGCACAGTGGTTTCCTCCGCGCTCCACGAAATGCTGCGCGTCGTCGCCGCGCGTTACCCGACGGCGGATTGGAACATATATGCCGCCCAGGCCAGCGACGGCGACGACGTCCTGAGCGACGTGCCGCGCTGCGCCAGCCTGCTGGAAGAGCGCGTGCTGCCGATCTGTCAGTATATGGCTTATGTCGAGATCGGCCGCGACGGCGGGCCGCCCGGCTTCAACATGCAGCGCGACAGCGATCTCTGGACCGGCTATTCACCGGTGGCGGAAACACACGACAACTTCGCCATGCGGGCCATCGGCGAGCCGCGCGACATCTACCCGGTTTTCCGCGGCCTGTTCAGCCGGGAGGGGGTGGAGGCATGAGGATGCGTACGACTTCCGGCCTGCTGTACGAGGGTGCCGACTGGAACTTCGACACGCTGCAGCGGACATACGATGCAATCGAGGAGATCGGTACCGGGGAACTGGGCCTCGACCTCTACCGCAACCAGATCGAGGTGATCACCGCCGAGCAGATGCTGGACGCCTATGCCGGCGTGGGTATGCCGGTGATGTATCGCCACTGGTCGTTCGGCAAGCGCTTCGCGCAGAACGATACGCTCTATCGCAAGGGGTTGCGTGGTCTCGCTCTGGAGATCGTCATCAACTCCAATCCCAGCATCTGCTACGTCATGGAAGAGAACACCATGACGATGCAGGCGACGGTGCTGGCCCATGCCGCCATGGGCCACAACCATTTCTTCAAATCGAACCACGCCTTTCAGTCCCGCACCGACGCGAACGCGATCCTCGACTACATCGCGTTTACCAAGCGCTATGTCGCGCGCTGCGAGGAACGCTATGGCGTCAAGGCGGTCGAGCGCGTCCTGGACGCGGCGCACGCCCTGAGCGACCAGGGCGTGGACCGCTTCGGCCGGCGGGAGCGTCCGCGGATCGGCAAGGAGCGCGAGCGCGCCATCCAGCGCCTGGAAGAGGCCCAGGCGGACTACAACGACCTCTGGCGCACACTGCCGGCGCGCAAGGCGCGGCCGGAGGTGGACCTGGACGAGGAAGCGGAGCGCCGCAGCCTCGGCCTGCCCGAGGAGAACCTGCTGTACTTCCTGGAGAAGCACGCCCCGCAACTCAAGGACTGGGAACGCGAGCTTCTGCGTATCGTGCGCAACATGGCAAGCTACTTCGAGCCGCAGCGCCAGACCAAGGTGATGAACGAGGGGTGCGCCTGCTGGTGCCACTACCAGATCATGAACCGCCTGCACCGGCAGGGGCGCATCGACGACTCGGCGATGCTGGAGTTCCTGCACCTCCATTCCAGTGTTGTCTTCCAGCCGGACTTCGACGACCGGCGCTTTTCCAGCATCAACCCCTATGCGCTGGGTTTCGCCATGATGCGCGACATCGAGCGCATCTGCACCGAGCCCACCGAGGAGGATACCGCCTGGTTCCCGGACATCGCGGGGAACGGTTGCCCGGTTGAGACGCTGCGGCGGGCATGGACGGATTTCCGGGATGAGAGCTTCATCCGGCAATACCTGTCGCCGCGCGTTATCCGCGACTTCCACCTCTTCAAGATCGATGACGACGGTGAGTCGCCGGAACTTCGGGTCGCCGCGATTCACGACGAATCGGGTTATAAGCGGATCCGCCGGTCCCTGGCGACCGCGTACGATCCGGCAACCGACCTGCCCAGGATCGAGATCGTTGATGCCGACATGCAAGGCGGCCGCACGCTGGTGCTTCAGCATACCGTGCGCGACGGCCAGGTTCTCGACGCGCTGGAGACACGACGCGTTCTGCGGCACATTGCGGCCCTGTGGGGATACCCGGTGGTCCTTTGCGAGGTGGACGCGGACGGCGACCGCGTCTTCGCGGAGCACAAGCTCGATTCCGAGGCACTGATGGCCTAGCGGCCTGATCGCGAAGCCCGTTGGACTACGATCTTCTTCCGGTTTACGGGACGCATGAGGACGTTAACGGTCCGCGTCGATCTCGATTTTCGCAGGGGCCGGGGAGAGGGGCTTACTTCCCGCGCTTGGCAGCCTGTATCATGGTTTCGAGGCGGTTGAGGAAGGCCGAGCGGTCGGATTTGCCGAAGGGCCTGGGCCCGCCCGTGACCTCGCCGGTTTCCCGCAGGGTTTGCATCAGGTCCCGGTTGGCGAGCGCCATGCCGATCCCCCTTTGGGTGTAAGGCTCGCCGGTCGGCTTGATGGCCCTGGCGCCGCGCTCCAGGCACCGTGCGGCCAGCGGAATGTCGTTGGTGATACAGATGTCCACGTCCTGGATGCGCTCGGCGATCCAATCGTCTGCGGCGTCCGCGCCCTCGGCGACGAAAACCACTTCGACGAGGGGGTTCTGGTTGGGGCGGATACCGCCGTCGCTGACGAGATAGGTCTTCAGGCCATGACGCATGGCGACGCGAACGGTCTCGTCCTTGACCGGGCAGGCGTCCGCGTCGACGTAGATTTCGACCATTCGGGCTCGCTGTCTGGATGGCTTGGCCGTTCGTAACGCCCGTGGGTTTTAAATCCGATTGCCGCCGTTGTCAGCCCTGCGGGGTATGTCTTGCCGTTGCTTGCGGTCGATGTGCGTTGCATATGAGGAAGGCGCCAATAACGCCGAGCAGCGCGCTGCCATCCTGCGCCGAAGCAACTGACGACTTCACCTCCCTGCATTGCGCCGATAAAACCGATGCGGCCGTCGAATTCCTCGACGGGCCGCCGAAGGGACAGGTGCGCATGCCGAAGTTCGCCGCCAACCTTAGTTGGATGTACACGGAGCACGAGCTTCCCGACCGCTTTCAGGCGGCGGCCGAGGCGGGATTCCCCGCCGTCGAGATGCAGCTTCCCTACGACCATGCGCCGGAAGAGTTGGCCCGGCGGCTCCGGGCGGCGGGCCTGAAGATGGTGATGTTCAACGCCCCACCGGGCGACATGGCGGCCGGCGAGTATGGCCTCTCGGGCCTGCCGGGGCATGAGGGGGAGTTCCGCGAGAGTGTCGGGCGGGCACTGGAATACGCCGAGGCGCTGGGCGCGCAAGCGATCCACGTCTTGGCCGGGATCGTGCCGGCGGGCGAGACGCGGTCGCGGTGCCTTGGCACCTACCTCGATAATCTCGCCTGGGCGGCCGAGACATGTGCCAAGGCGGGTGTGGGGGTCCTGATCGAGCCGATCAACACTTTCGAGCGGCCCGGTTATCTGACGACGAGGACGGAGGAGGGGCGGGACGCGGTCGAGAAGGTCGGGCACCCCAATGTCGCCATCCAGTACGATTTCCACAACGCGCAGCTTATGGAAGGCAACCTGACCCGGACACTGAAGGCGCATATCGGGCGGATCGGCCACATGCAGATCGCGGGCGTGCCCGACCGCACGCCGCCGGACGAGGGAGAAATGAACTATCCTTATCTCTTCCGTCTCGTGGACGAGCTTGGCTACGACGGCTGGATCGGTTGCGAATACCGGCCGCGCGGGCGAACGCCCGACAGTCTGGGCTGGGCCGCGCCATACGGGATCGGATAGCCCCGAAATGCCGCGGGCGGGCTGGCGTCACCCGCATGGCGCGGTGCCGCGCAGGCAGGCGATCATGGCATCGACGGCCTGGATCTGCTTGGCGGACTTGCGGAAATAGCCGTCGCCGCTGTAGCCCCACCAGTCCCAGCACCCGCGTGGGTTCTTGTCCAGGGCACTTGCGTCTCCCCATGCGGTCGCCTGCGGATAGAGCACGACGATGCCGTAGGCTTCCGCCCATTCGTTGTAACCGCCGTCCTCATGAAAGAACAGCAGCGGGCAATTCCCGCCATTCTCGCAGGCTTGGCGGACCGCGGCTTCGTGCTGGCGACAGCCGTGGAAAGCGATATGCAGCGGGCAGGGGACCCCATCCCGGCAGGCGTCCGGGACGTAGATGTGGCCCTGCGTGTTCAGGCTGACGCTGTCATCCCCGGCGTCGAAGAACGGCCGCTGGTCGAACGCTCGCAGCGAGCCGCCGTCCCATGCGCCATAAGCGGGCTTTCCCGGCGGCCCGCCGGCTGGCCCCTTGAGGTCGTGAATGAAGGCGAGCAGTTGGCCGGCCGCGTCGAAGCCGCAGTCGTTGATGAACGGCGGCCCGTATTCCAGGCAGCGGTCGGCTTCGCCGGGAATATCCACGACCATGCCGTGCTCGACGGTCCAGCCGTCCTCGTAGGCGAGTAGTGACGGCGGGTTGTCGACTTCGTCCTGGCTGTAAAGCTCCAGGTAGAAGTCGCGCAGATCGTCGGTGATTTCCTGCCGCATCAGGCTGTCCTCCAGGCCGGAGAACAGCCACACGCGGTCGCCCTTCAGGCCGCTCAACGGATCGATGCGCCCGGCCAAGGCCTCGTCGACGGCGGTGTCCAGCGCGTCCCGATGGTCGGGCGGCCCGAAATAGGCGCCCATCAACCCGTATTCCAGTCGCGCCGCCGCCGTACACATATGGATCGCCTGACAACTGTCGTGCGGCATCCAGAACCCCGGCCAACCGGGCGCGAAATCGCACCAGAAACTGGTGGTCCGCGCGCAGGCATAGGGGCCGCCCGCGATAATCCCGGCACCGATCAGCTTGGTCGAATGCGCCAAATGGTATTGCCCGGCCATATAGCCGCCGGAGGAGACGCCGGACACCGATATCGCGCCGCCATCCACGGAAACGCCCAGGTCGTCGCGAATATCCCGCAGCGTCTCCTGCGCACGTGCCGCGCCGGGCAGGGCATTCAACAGGAGAAGCAGCACCGTGCAAGCCACGTAAAGCTGTCGCATCGCTCTTCCCTTGGCGGTCGAGGGGCGGGGAATTATCGCAATCGCGCCACTTCCGGATAACGCCTGGGGTTGGCTTCCGGCTGCAAGCGTGATGGCGTCGAATGGGAAGAGATCGTAACGAAACGAAAAGGCCCTCACCGGCGCGGGGCCGAGGGGCTTTTGTCGTAAGGACGGTGTAATTTAAATTGAAAAAACAATGACTTAGCGCTAGTGCTTATCAGGGGACTCCTGACGCAGCCACGCAACGGTGTCGTGCAGCGTTTCCGCGAGCGGGCGAGGGGCGAGACCCAGTTCGTCGCGTGCCTTGCTGTTGTCAAACGGGTGTTGGCGACAGGCAATGTCGACGCCGTCGCGCGGCGCCGTCGGCGGGCGATGCGTGATCCGGTCGGCGACGGCCTCGTCAACCCGCGCAAAGGCGCGGGCCAGGGTGCGCGGCACCCGTCGATGCGGCATCGCCCGGTCCGCCAGGGGTGTCAGTTCGGCCAACAGCGCGCTCATGGTGCGGTTGTGCCCTGAAAGCAGGTAGCGTTCGCCGAGCCGCCCGCGTTCGGCGGCGAGGACATGCCCCTCGGCAGCGTCGCGGGCATCGACGATGTTCAGCATCACCTCGGCATAGGCAGGCGTGCGACCCGCCAGCAGGTCCGCGATCATCCGCGTCGGCGGCGTCCGCGAGACATCGCCGGGGCCCACCGGCATCGTCGGGATGACCGAGCAGGCGGGCAGGTCCTCCCCGGCGGCGGCCAGCACTGCCAGCTCAGCCGCGCGCTTGCTGCGGGCATAGGGGCCGATCACCTGATGCACGCCAAGCTCCACCGTCTCGTCCAGGCGCGGCGGCACCGGCACCCCCTTTTGCGGCACCAGCACGACCTCCGAGGATGTATAAACGAAGGCCCGCAGCGATGGGCACGCCCGCGCCGCCGCCAGCACCGTTTCCGTGCCGCCGCGGTTGACGCGGTCAAACACGGTCTTGTCACGGGCCCAGAGTTCGGGAATCGCGGCCAGATGGAAGACCCGCTCCACACCCTGCATTGCCCGCGCGACCGTTCCCGCGTCGGTGATCTGCCCGACCACGCACTGGACCTCGCCCGGCAGATCGGACGCGTGGCGTATGTCGAGGACCCGCACGCCCCGGCCCCGCGCCAGCAGAGCATGGACCACGTGCCGCCCGAGGAAGCCGGCGCCGCCGGTGACGAGATCGATCAACTTCCGGCTCCCTCGCGGTTCGCGACGGGCCGAGCATAACCCCAGTGTTCGAGCTGCCGGCCCCAGTGGTGCTCCACGATCTCCGCGACCTCGGGCGGCACGCTTCGGGTCTGCTTGCGGTAGCCCGAAACGCTGTCCAGGTGGCGCTTCGCGGCGGAGACAAGGCCCTCCGGGTCGGCGAGGCCCAAGCGGTCGGCGATGGCCGCGACGGTGCCAAGCGGATCGGCTTCCAGCGTCTCGAAGCGGACTTCGATGAAACGGTCGGAGGCAAGCTCGCAGCTGTCGGATACGAGCGCATCCATCATCCGCGGATAGCTTTCCAGGATCACCGCCTCGACCTCCGCCGGGTCCCAGTCCTGCAGGGCGACCATGTCCAGCAGCGCGGCGAACATTCGCTGCGTCGACTGGTATACGTGGTAGGGATTGCGCACGATATGAACGAAACGGGCGTCCGGCCAGACCGCCCGCAACTGCCGGATCTTCGCCGTATGCGCCGGGTTCTTGATCAGCACCTGCCGGCCACCGGCGTTCAGCGAGACTTTCTCCGTGAACAGCCGCAGCGCACGTTGCCAGCCGGCGACCTCCGCCGGCGTGCAGCCGTCGAAGAACAGGCCGCGCCGCATCTGCTCCCTGAATCGCCGGGGGAAATAGACGCCGTGGTAATAGGAAGGCCGCGTCATCGACGCCAGCGCGATCTCGTCCTCCTGCGGGGCGTTCGGCGTGACCGTCATCGCGTCGATGCCCCGCTCGTCCGGGATCGCCCTGTGCAGCAGCGGACGAAGCGCCCGTCCCAGCAACAGGAAATCCCACGGCATCCCCGTTGGCACCGGCGCCGCGTAGGTCAGGCCGGGCGCCCCGCTCAACAGGTTGAAAAGATGCGTGGTGCCGGAACGCCAGTGACCCAGGATGAAAATCGGGGCCGGCATCTGCGCACGCGCCTCTGCGCGCACCTCGACGTACGCCCGTTCCAGCCCTGTCGAGGGCAGGCGTAGCAGGGCGGACGCCACCATGCCGGACAACGCGGGAAGGAACTTCGCGCGCGGTGAGCCGTTTTGCATGAGGACCCGGAAGAGTGTGGCTGGGTCGGCGCCGGTCAATGGATGAATGGGGCGCGTCATACGGCTCTCATCCTGTCCTTGCGTCCTCTTGCCGGGAGCACGCGGGGCATCCGACGTTCTGGTCGCACGAGCGCGGACGGCTGTCGAGTTTTCACGACGATGTCATTGGCTTGCGTGATGCACATATCGTTAGGGTCGAATATAAAACCGGCGCCCGTACGGACGGCAAGAGAAAGGGTTGTTCGCCGATGAGCAACGAGATCCAGGCCGGCTCCGCCTTGAAGAACGGGTCGCTTCGCGTCCTGCTGGCCAAGCCGCGCGGCTTCTGCGCGGGTGTCGAGCGGGCCATCGACATCGTCGAGCGGGCGCTGCGGGTGTACGGCCCGCCGGTGTATGTACGTCACGAGATCGTACACAATCAGCGGGTGGTGGAGAGCCTGCGGGCCAAGGGTGCGCGCTTCGTGCAGGAAGTGAACGAGGTGCCGGCGGGGGCTGTCACCGTCTTTTCCGCCCATGGCGTGGCCCGCAAGGTCGAGACGGATGCCGCCGCCGGCGGGCTGAAGGTCATCGACGCGACCTGTCCGCTTGTCGCCAAGGTGCACAAGGAAGGGCAGCGCTACGCCGGTCAGGGCTGCGAGGTCGTGCTGATCGGCCACCGCGGTCATCCCGAGGTGGAAGGCACGCTGGGTCGCGTGTCCGGGCCGGTGCATCTGGTGAGCACGGTGGCGGAGGCCGAGGCCTTGCTCCCGACGGATGGCGGACGGCTGGCCTATGTCACGCAGACCACGCTCAGCGTGGACGACACTCGCGACATCATCGCCGTGCTGCGGCGCCGTTTTCCGGCGATCCAGGGGCCGGACGTGCGGGACATCTGCTATGCGACGCAAAACCGGCAGACCGCGGTCCGCGCGCTCGCCAGCGAAAGCGATGTGGTGCTTGTCGTGGGGGCACCGAACAGTTCCAATTCCAACCGGTTGCGGGAAATCGCCGAGGTCTGCGGCCGTCCCGCCTACTTGGTGCCGGACGCCGGCGGCCTCAATCCCGAGTGGCTGGGCGGCGCCGGGACCGTGGGTATCACCGCCGGTGCCTCGGCCCCGGAACAGCTGGTTCAGGAGTTGATCGCCGCGATTGCCGCGCGTTACCACGTATCCCTCGAAACGCTGCCTGGCGTCGAGGAGCATGTGCGGTTCCGCATGCCGGCAGACCTGGCCCATCCGGTTTGACGCCCGCGACAACGCGCCAGATTAACGCCAGGCAGATCAGTCAGGAGGCATCGTGTCCGTCCCGCTTCGCCAACAGATCCGAGTCGGCGCTTACATCGTGAAGCAGCGCGTGCGTGGGCGGAAGCGCTATCCGCTGGTGCTGATGCTCGAGCCGCTGTTCCGCTGCAACCTGGCCTGCCCCGGTTGCGGCAAGATCGATTACCCGCAGCCGATTCTCAATCGGCGCCTGTCGGTGCGGGAATGCATCGACGCCGCCGAGGAATGCGGCGCGCCCGTGGTTTCCATTCCCGGCGGCGAGCCCTTGATCCACAAGGAGATCGACCAGGTCGTCCACGAGCTGACGAAACGCAGGTTCTTCGTCTACCTGTGCACGAACGCGCTGCTGCTGCGCAAGAAACTGCACCTATTCCAGCCGAACCCTTACCTGACATTCTCGGTCCATCTCGACGGCCTGAAGGACGAGCACGACCAGGCCGTGGCCCAGGAGGGCGTGTTCGAAACCGCCGTCACCGCGATCAAGGAGGCGCGCGAAAAAGGTTTCCGCGTCACGGTGAACACCACGCTGTTCGACAACGCCACCGCCGGCCGCGTCGCGGATTTCCTGGATTACGTGAACGAGCTCGGCGTCGAGGGGGTCACCATCTCGCCGGGCTACGCCTACGAGCGCGCGCCCGATCAGGAGCATTTCCTGAACCGCGCGCAGACCAAGCAACTCTTCCGCGACATCTTCAAACGCGGTAAAGGTCGGAAATGGGAGTTCGCGCAGTCCAGCCTGTTCCTGGATTTTCTCGCCGGAAACCAGGACTACCGCTGTACGCCTTGGAGCAATCCGACGCGCAATATCTTCGGCTGGCAGCGGCCGTGTTATCTGCTGAACGAAGGCTATGCCGGTTCGTTCGACGAGCTGATGGGCGAAACCCAGTGGTCGGCCTATGGCACCGGGAACTACGAGAAGTGCGCCAACTGCATGGTCCACTGTGGCTACGAAGGCACGGCGGTGGAGGATGCGGTGCGCAACCCGCTGAAGGCGTTGTGGGTCCGTTTGCGCGGCGTGCGCACGACAGGACCGATGGTGCCGGAAATCCCCCTCGACAATCAGCGGCGGGCGGAATACCCCTTCGAGGAAATCGTTACCGAGTTCACGCCCTCGAACGATATCGACCGAACATCGACGCGCCAGACCCGGCCGGATACCACCGTGCAGGACGGGCCGGACGCGCGCCGAGCCGGCTGACGGGCCGCGTGTAACCAGCGAGGAGCATATGGCATCGCAAACAAAAACCCCGCTGCTGGACCGAGTCGAGACACCCGCCGACCTGCGGCGACTGAAGGAGGGAGATCTTCGGCAACTGGCCGACGAGCTTCGCGCGGAGATGATCGACGCCGTCTCGGTCACGGGCGGGCATCTTGGCGCCGGTCTCGGCGTGGTCGAGTTGACGGTGGCGCTGCACTATATCTTCGAGACGCCCGACGATAAGCTGATCTGGGACGTTAGCCATCAGTGCTACCCGCACAAGATCCTCACTGGACGGCGCGACCGGATCCGCACCTTGCGCCAGGGCGGCGGGCTGTCCGGTTTCACCAGCCGCAAGGAAAGCGAATACGACCCCTTCGGCGCGGCGCACTCCTCCACCTCGATCTCGGCGGGGCTCGGCTATGCCGTGGCCCGTGATCTCGCGGGGCGACGCAATCACGTCATCAGCGTGATCGGCGACGGCGCCATGTCGGCGGGCATGGCCTACGAGGCGATGAACAACGCGGGCGCCATGCACTCGCGGCTGATCGTCATCCTGAACGACAACGACATGTCGATCGCCCCGGCGGTCGGCGCGATGAGCGCGTACCTCTCGCGCACGATCTCCTCGCGGCCCTACCGCTCGGTGCGCCACGTGGCGCGGGAGCTGTCGCGGCAGTTCCCCAAGCCTTTCCAGCTTGCCGCCCGGCGGGCGGAAGAGTACGCGCGCGGCCTGCTGACCGGGGGCACGCTGTTCGAGGAGCTGGGCTTCTACTACGTGGGTCCGATCGACGGCCACAACCTGGAGCATCTGCTGCCGGTGCTGAAGAACGTCCGCGACGCCGAGGGCGATGGGCCCATCCTGATCCACTGCGTCACGCAGAAGGGCAAGGGCTACAAGCCGGCCGAGGGTGCGGCGGACAAGTATCATGGCGTCGCCAAGTTCGACGTCGTCACCGGCAAGCAAAGCAAGCCGACGCCGAAAGCACCCAGCTATACCAGCGTCTTCGCCGACAGTCTTATCAAAGAGGCCGAAGAAGACGACAGGATCGTCGCGGTGACGGCGGCGATGCCCGGCGGCACCGGCATCGACAAATTCAAGGACCGCTTTCCAGCCCGCGCCTTCGACGTCGGCATCGCCGAGCAGCATGCCGTCACCTTCTGCGGCGGTCTGGCCTGCGACGGCTACAAGCCCTTCGCGACGATCTACTCGACGTTCCTGCAGCGCGCCTACGACCAGGTCGTCCACGATATCGCCATCCAGAGCCTGCCGGTGCGCTTCGCCATCGACCGCGCGGGGATGGTCGGCGCTGACGGCGTGACGCACCAGGGATCCTACGACATCGCTTATCTTGGCACGCTGCCGGGTTTCGTCCTGATGGCGGCGGCGGACGAGGCCGAGCTTGTGCACATGGTCGCGACCGCCGCGCGGATCGACGACCGACCCAGCGCCTTCCGCTATCCGCGGGGCGAGGGGCTTGGCGTCGAGATGCCGGAACGCGGGACGCCGCTGGAGATCGGCAAGGGGCGGATCGTGCGCGAAGGCACCAAGGTGGCGATCCTGTCCTACGGCGCCCGTCTGGGCGAGGCGGTGAAGGCGGCGGACGACCTCGCCGCGCGTGGCCTGTCGACGACGGTTGCCGATGCCCGCTTCGCCAAGCCGCTGGACGAGGAGCTGGTGCGCCGGCTGGCGCGGGAGCACGAGGTCCTGATTACGCTGGAGGAAGGTGCCGTCGGCGGTTTCGCCGCCTATGTGCTACAGCATCTGGCAACCACGGGGATGCTTGACGCCGGCCTGAAACTGCGGCCGATGACGCTGCCCGACCGCTTCATCGATCATGGCAAGCCCTATGACCAATATGAGGAAGCGGGCTTGAACGCGCGGCACATCGTGGCGCAGGCGCTGCAGGCGCTAGGCTACAACGATGACGTGGTATCCTCGGTCAGCGCCTGAGGCGGGGAGACGCCAGGGGCTATTCGCCCGCCGCGCCCGCTTTGAGGCTGGCGATCTTGCTCTTGAGTCGCTTTATCAAAGCCGGGAAACCGTCGCGCTCGATGATGCTGGTGTACTCGGCGCGCTTGGCCGCCACCTCGGAGTATTTGCCGGCAAGGTAGACGTCCACCACCCGCCAGCTGTTGTCGAACTGTCGCACAAGGTAATCGATGGATACGCTGTCGCCGGCCGGCTTCACGATTCGGGTGGGAACCAGCTTGGTGCCGCGCGGGCCGTCACGGGGGGCGAGAACCTCGAAGCTTTGTCCGGAATACCCGTCGAAGCGGGCGGCGAAAGTGGCCGTGCTCATGCGGCCGAACTGCTCCACGAAGCTCTGCTGCTCCGCCTCGCTCAATTCGCGCCAGTGGCGGCCGGCCGAGAGCCGGGCCATAAGCTCGAAGTTGAAGACGTCGGGCATCACTTCTGAAAGCTTATCGAGGCGGCCTTCGAAGCCCAGCGTGTCGGCGTTCTTCATCGCCTCCAAAAGAGTTGCCGTCAGCCGTTCCACCGGCGCGGAGGGTGACGTCTGGGCATCCTGCGCGCGGACTGGGTCGGTGGTCGACGCAAGTGCGAGGGCGAGGGCAAGGGCGAGGGCGATCGGCAATCGGACGTTGAAATCGAGCATCGTACCACTCCTGCCGGCAATTCCTGACGGCAATCGGTTCGGCGCACAGCCTTCAGCCGCGTTGCCCGATATTTGCAGATGGCGATGCCCGGGCGGCAGGACAAGCCGATGACGGGTCGACTGTCAGGGCTGTGCCCAAGGTTCTTCGGCGCTTGGGTGAGGACCGTTCAACGGCGGCGGTGGCTCGTGCTGCTGGCGGCGGCGCTGCTGACCGTGCTGGCGGTGGTGGCCTGCGCGCGCCTGGGCATCTCCACGAACACCGTGGACATGATCTCGCCGGAGGTGCCGTTCAGACAGCATGCCAAGGCATATAACGCTGCCTTTCCGCAGCTGGACAATACTATCGTGGCCGTCGTGGATGCACCCACACCGGAGGGCGCCGACCATCTGGCCGCTGCGCTGGCGCAGCGCGCCGTTAGAATGCCCAGCGTGCGCGAGGTCTATCTGCCCGGCGGCGGTATGCTGCGAAGCCACGCGCTGCTTTATCTCTCGCAGGAAAGGCTGGCGGCCCTGGTGAAGCGGTTGGCGGAGGCGGAGCCGCTGCTGGCCACGCTTTCGCATTCGCCAAACATGCAAGGCTTGGCCGACATCCTGGCGCTGGCGGCCGAACGAGGCGCCGATGGGGAGATGGCGGGCCTCGACCGCCTGCTGCGCGAGATGGCGCGAACCGCCGACGTCGGACCCGGCGCCCCGGCTGCGGCGTTGTCCTGGCAATCCCTGCTGACGCCCGAGGGGAGCGAGGGGGTGAGTCGGACGCGGCGTTTCGTGGTGCTGCATCCGAAGCTCGACTTCACACGCCTGAAACCGGCGGCAGCGGCCATCGCGGCGGTGCGCACGGCCGCGAACGACCTTCAGGCGGATGCGGGTGCCGGCAGCCGGATCCGGCTCACCGGCGAAGCCGTGATCGAGCATCAGGAGCTTGAGACCGTGGAGGCGGGCGGCAGCCGGGCAGCACTGCTATCGTTGTTCGCGGTGTCCATCATCCTGCTGACAGGCTTTCGCGCACCGCGGCTGGCGGCGGCAAGTCTGGTGACGCTGATCGCCGGCCTTGTCTGGACGGCTGGACTGGCGGCGGTGACCGTGGGCGATCTGAACCTGATCTCAGTCGCCTTCGCCGTATTGTTCCTGGGCCTTGGTATCGACTTCTGCATTCACTTCGCCCTGCGCTACCGGGAGGAGCGGCGGGCGGGCACCGCCGCGGCACTGGAGGCCGCCGGTCGCGGTGTCGGCTGTGCCTTGCTGCTGAGTGCGCTCTGCGCCGCCCTGGGCTTTTTGTCGTTCCTGCCGACATCCTATCGCGGGCTGGCCGAACTGGGTCTGATTTCCGCGCTTGGCATGTTTGTCGCGGTAGTCGCCAGCCTGACGGTCCTGCCCGCGCTGCTGGCGATCTGGCAGCCACGGCACGGGCGAGCGGAGCCGCCGCGCCTCGTGGCGCGTGAACGGGACTTCGTCGCCCGTCATGGACGGAAGGTACTGGCCGTGGCGGCCGTTGCGGGTCTGGTCGGGCTGATGATCGCGCCCACGCTCAACTTCGATTTCAATCCGATGAACCTCCGCGACCCCGAGACCTCATCAATCATAACTTTCAACGACTTGGCATCTGATGTTCAGACTTCGCCGTATGCGGTAAATGTCCTCGCCGACGATCCGGGGGCGGCGGAACGGATCGCGGCGGAATTCCGCGCGGCTGGCGGCTTCGGCTCCGTGCGCACTCTCGACAGCTTCGTACCCAAGACGCAGGACGCAAAGCTGCGGATGTTGGAGGATGCCGCGTTCTTCCTCGCCCCTATCCTTGCGCGACCAGCGGAGGCGCCATCGCTATCGCCCGATGCACGTGCAGACGCCTACAGGGATCTGATCGCCGCCGCCTCCAAGCTTGGCGAGGGCGAAGGCGAGGTGGCGGCGGCCGCGCGCGAGCTGCGGGCAAGCCTCCTGGCGTCCGGGGAATCGCCCGACCTTGCGGCTATCGAAACGCGCTGGACAGCATATCTGCCCGATACCCTGAATTTCCTGACGGAAGCGCTTTCGGCCGGGCCGCTGACGCGGGCGGACCTGCCGGACGACTTACGGCAACGTTGGATCGGCGTCGATGGGCGCGCGCGCGTCGAGGTCCGGCCTTCGGCGGCGATAACCGGAAACGGCGATATTCGCCGCTTTGCCGAGCGGGCGCAAAGCATCGACAGCGCGGCAACCGGCGCGCCGATCGTTATTCAGGAAGCCTCGAAGGCGGTGGTCGGCGCCTTCAAGGAGGCGACGCTCTATGCACTGCTGGCAATCGTCCTGCTGCTGGCTGTGGCGCTGGGCCGTGTCCTGGATGTCGTGCTGACGCTTGCGCCGCTGGCCCTGGCGGCCGTATTGACGGTGGCGACAGCGGCACTTGTGGGTATACCGCTGAACTTCGCCAATGTGATCGTCCTGCCGCTGTTGATGGGACTGGGGGTCAGCAGTGGTATCCACCTCGTTCTCCGAGCCAGGGATGTTGCGCGCATCGACGAGATTTTCACCACCTCCACGCCGCGTGCCGTGCTTCTGAGCGTACTGACAACCCTCGCGTCCTTCGGGACTCTGATGGTGTCCGATCATCGCGGGATGAGCAGCATGGGCGCGCTTCTCACCATCGCAATCGCGTTTACCCTGCTGTCCGTCCTGGTGGTGCTGCCGTGCCTGCTTGCACAGGTGAAGTCGCCGCGTATGCGAGGATTATGAATATTTGGTATGTAATGGTGGAACGGCTGTATTCACGAGATCAATCCGTGCGCAGATTCCATCTTCGTGACCTACAGTATCGCGCTCTCGCCGCTGTTTTGATGGCGGTCTAGCGCCTGCCTCGGAGAATACCGCGTAATGCAGCTTGCTCTGACGGTTCTGAGCGGTCTGGCGGTCCTGGTCTGGGTCTATCTGCTCGTCGGACACGGTCAATTCTGGCGCACGCGCGAATGGCTGCCGCAAGCCGTGCAGCTTGTGCACTGGCCGGCAGTCGCGGTGCTGGTTCCGGCCCGCGATGAAGCGGAAACGATAGAGCGGACGGTTCACAGTATCCTGGGGCAGGACTATCCGGGCCGGCTTACCCTGACGGTCGTCGATGACCAGAGCAGCGACGGAACGGCGCATGTCGCCCGAAACGCGGCGGAAGCCATTGGCGCTGGCAACCGCCTCACAGTGGTGGAGGGCGACACGCCACCACCAGGGTGGACCGGTAAGATCTGGGCGATGGAGCAAGGCTGGCGATGGATATCCGCGTCCGACGGCGCACAGCGCTGGCTGTGGTTGACGGACGCGGATATCGCGCATCCGCCGGATACCTTGCGCCGCCTTGTCGCGAAGGGGGAGGAGAGCGACCGCGACCTCGTTTCGTTGATGGTGCGGCTTGTCGCGGAAGGCGGATGGGCACGGCTCTTGATCCCGCCGTTCGTGTATTTTTTCCGCCAGCTTTTCCCCTTCGCCTGGGTGAACGATCCGAAGCGCGGCACCGCCGCTGCGGCGGGCGGCTGCATGCTTGTCCGAAGGGACGCATTTATGGCGGCGGGCGGCTTCGCGGCGTTCGCGGGGTGCATTATCGACGATTGCGCGCTTGCCACCGCCATCAAACGCCGTGGGAGGCCACACGGTGGGTGGATATGGCTTGGCCTCAGCGACGGATCGCTCAGTCTCCGGCCCTATTGCGGCTTGGCCGGCATCTGGCGGATGGTGACGCGAAGCGCCTATGCGCAGCTCCGATTCTCGCCGTGGCTGCTGCTGGGTACGGTCCTGGCGATGGGCTTGGTGTATCTCGCGGGCCCGGCTATCGTCTTGAGCTTTCCCTGGCATGGCAATGTCCCGGCACTCGGCGGCGGGCTGGCGGCCTGGGGTCTGATGGCGATCAGTATCCTCCCGGTGCTGCGCGTCTATCGTCAGACATCGCTTTGGAGCCTTGCACTGCCACTGACGGCGTTGCTGTACACCGTCATGACCATCGGCTCGGCACGAGCCTATCTTGCTGGCCGTGGCGGGTGGTGGAAAGGGCGCTCCCAAGCTGTCCGTCATTCCGCTGTCACAG
Source organism: Ferruginivarius sediminum (assembly GCF_003344765.1). GTDB lineage: Bacteria > Pseudomonadota > Alphaproteobacteria > Kiloniellales > Rhodovibrionaceae > Ferruginivarius > Ferruginivarius sediminum. The sequence continues at coordinate 148,296 of NZ_QPMH01000001.1, forward strand.
AACGATAACGGATCGTCACAAAAATCGGCGGATTTGTCGCAGTGCGACAGTATTCGCGCAAACTTGATCTGCGTCCTCTTGCTGGAAACCTGGGGATTCCTCTAACTTTGTGGGCCGATCAATCGGATAAGTACCAGCGTTGCGGCGGCCTGTGAAAAAGAGGCACGGATGCGATTTAAGGCGTCTGACAGCGTCGCGGAGAGTGCGGACGGCGGCAATGCCGGATCCGCCAAGAGCGAGAGCGACCGGCTGGGAGCTGTCGACGCGCTCATCCGCCGGGCGGGCGCCGCATTGCGGGAACGACAGCAGCCCGACGGCCACTGGGTGTTCGAGTTCGAGGCCGACGCGACGATCCCGGCCGAGTACATCCTGCTCCGCCATTTCCTGGGCGAGCCCGATGCCGGGAAGGAAGCGAAGACAGGCCGTTACCTGCGCCGCATCCAGAGGGACGACGGCGGTTGGCCGCTATTCGAGGACGGCGCCGCGGACGTCTCCGCCACCGTAAAGGCATACTACGCCCTGAAACTCATCGGTGACGATCCCGAAGCATCGCATATGGCGCGGGCTCGCGCGCACGTCCTGAAACGGGGTGGCGCGGCGCGGGCCAATGTCTTTACCCGCATCACACTGGCGCTGTTCGAGCAGGTACCCTGGCGCGCGGTGCCGACGATGCCGGCGGAGATCATGCTGCTGCCGCGCTGGTTCCCGTTCCACCTGGAAAAGGTGTCATATTGGTCGCGCACCGTCATCGCGCCGCTGGCGGTCCTGATGTCGCTGAAGCCGAAAGCACGCAATCCGCGAGGCGTGAATATCCGCGAACTGTTCGTGACACCACCGGAAAAGGAGCGCGACTATATCGACAACCCCACTGGCGGCACCGTCGGCAGCGTCTTCGTCGGCCTGGACAAGGCGGTGAAGGTGATCGACTCCCATATGCCGGGCGCCGTGCGTCGGCGCGCGATCGATGCCGCGATGGACTTCATCAAGCCGCGCCTTAACGGCGAGGACGGCCTTGGCGGCATCTTCCCTGCGATGGCGAATGCCGTGATGGCGTTCGACGCACTTGGGTATCCCCCGGACGACCCGGATGTGGCGACCGCCCGGGCAGCGGTGGAGAAACTTCTGCTCGACCGGGGCGACGAGCTGTACTGCCAGCCCTGCCTGTCGCCTGTCTGGGACACCTCGCTCGCCATTCATGCCATGCTGGAGGCGGAGGATGCGGCCTCGCGCCAGGCGGCGAAGGCGGCCTGTGACTGGCTGGTCGCGCGCGAGGTGACGAACGTGAAGGGGGACTGGGCAATCCGTCGGCCGGAGTTGCGGCCGTCCGGCTGGGCGTTTCAGTACCGGAACGACTATTATCCGGACCTGGACGATACCGCTGTCGTAGTGATGGCGCTGCAACGCCTGGATCCCGAGGGCTACCGCGAGGTGATCGAGCGGGCCAGCCGATGGATCGTCGGCATGCAAAGCAGCAACGGCGGATGGGGCGCCTTCGACGTCGACAACACCTATTACTACCTGAATCACATTCCCTTCGCCGATCACGGTGCCCTTCTGGACCCACCGACCGCCGATGTCAGCGCACGCTGCCTGGGTATGATGCTGCAACTGGGCTATGACACCGATCATCCCGCCGTGCGGAAGGCGGTCGACTTCCTGCTTGACGAGCAGGAGCCGGACGGGTCGTGGTACGGTCGCTGGGGCGTCAACTATGTCTATGGCACTTGGTCGGTGCTGAATGCCCTCAACGCCGCCGGCTTCCAGCCCGATCATCCGGCGATGCATCGGGCGGCGGCGTTTCTGCTGGCCTCGCAGCGCGCCGACGGCGGCTGGGGCGAGGACTGCGCCACCTACTGGGACGCGTGTCGGGGCGAGTCACTTGAGGGCACGCCCTCGCAAACTGCCTGGGCATTGATGGGCCTGATGGCGGCGGGACAGGTGGAGAGCGAGGCGGTGCAACGCGGCGTGGACTACTTGGTGGCGCAGCCGCTTGATGGCGCCAACTGGCGCGAGCGACTGTGGACCGGCGTCGGCTTCCCGCGTGTTTTCTACCTCAAGTACCACGGCTACAGCAGTTACTTCCCGCTTTGGGCCCTGGCGCGTTACCGCAACTTGATGCGCAGCAACGACCGCCGGGTACGGCACGCGATTTGACCCGCTTCGCGATCCTCGTCGGACTGGCGAGCGAGGCGGCAGTCGTCCATGCCGCCGCGCGAGGAGCCGGGCATCGCCTGAACGTCGCCGTGAGCGGCGCGGACGCGGCCCGCGCGCATTGGGAGGCCGGCCATCTCACGCGCGCGGCGCCCGATTTGATGGTGAGCCTCGGGCTGGCAGGCGGGCTGGATGTCGCTCTTACGCCAGGCACTCTCCTTGTTGCCGACGCCGTCATTGCGCCCGATGGCAAGCGGATGCTCACCGACACCGGTTGGACGGCACATCTGCGCGACCGCATTGCTGGCGCGGCGGCGGGCGATATCCTTGGCGCCGACGCCCCCGTGCTGAGCGCATCGGAGAAGGAGATGCTGGCGCGCGTCTCCGGCGCCTCCGCCGTCGATATGGAAAGTCACGCATTGGCAAGGGCGGCTCACGATGCCGGAATCCCCTTCGTCGTTCTGCGGGCCGTCTGCGACCCCGCCCGACGCACCCTACCGGGTGCCTTCCTCGAAATGCTGGACTCCGAGGGGCGGCTCCGCTGGGGAGCCTTGCCTGCTGTCCTGCGGCGTCCGGGGCCGGCGTTCACCTTATGGCGCGACAGCCGGGCCGGTCGTGTCGCTTTGGCCCGGGCGGCCGTCGCGCTTCTATCCGTCTAGTTGGACCTGCAAGCCTTTCAAAAGGACAATCCTTATACGGACGCATTGTCGGAGACACATATTCATTTGGTTGAATATGAAAGTTTTCTGTCTCATTATGAGCAAGAGAACCTGACGAGGATTCGGTGTCCGATGGTTGACGCGGAACTCAGTCCAAGTCCATCCGAACGGATCGAGTACTCGAATCCTGGTCGGGCGGAAGCGAGGACAAAGGATGTTCTGGCCGCCGTCCAGCCGACAGGTGGCGCGCCTTCCCGTATGCAGCCGTCAGCGCGAGGAATTGTCTGATGTCGGGATGCGCGCTCGCCGCGCAAGCGGGAGAAGGCACAGATGCCGAAAATGGATCGCCGTCGCCGGTACGACTTCAACAAGTTCCGCGAGCAACTCGAACAGCTCACTAGCGAGGAAATCCGCGAGCGGCTGAATACGAACCGCATCCGCAGCACGGAGCGGCGGGCGTGGGCGGAAGAGCTGTTGCGCGAGCGGGCACGGGCTGGAGAGGCGGGGAGAGTCGAGGGAACGGAACGGGCTGCGCGTGCCTCGGCCACCAAGGCAGCCAGAATGGCGGAGGAGGCTGGGCAGGGATCGAGAGATACCTTCGGCGCCCGCCGGGCAGACACCGAGCACGTCCGGCAACGTAAGGGGCGAGAGGACTTGCCGACGGTTCGACAGCTAGGTTGCGTCCTCTGTCTGGCCGCTATGATCGGTGCCATGACGATCCTGGCCGCGGGGTTGCTGCGACGATAACGCTCCGGCCGGCAACTTTCCACTCGATCACGCTGGACTGCCGAACCTACTCGATGTATTTGCGTACTAGGCGCCAGGACAGCGCTTGCCAAGCTGGCGCTTGTTGTGTTCCTAGACCCGGCCAGGCTTGCGACAAGGCGGGCTGGGCCCCACATTGATAATCGTGTGACAGACAGGCTGGGGTGCCGCGGCCTTTCGGGCCGCGGCTGAGATCATACCCACGAACCTGAACAGGGTCATTCCTGCGAAGGGAGCCGCGAGACGTGACTCACCCATTTCCCACCGACATCCGCTGGCAGCCGCGCACCGTCGTTATCGGGGCCGGCGTCAACGGTCTTGGCATCGCCTGGAAGCTGGCGCAGGCCGGCTGCGAGGTAACGGTCTACGACAAGGGCGCGGCTGGTCATGGCGCAAGCTGGGCGGCGGCCGGCATGCTTGCCGCCGGTGCCGAGGCGGAGCCGGGCGAAGAGAAGCTGACCGAGCTTGGTCGGGCCAGCCAGAAGCTATGGCCCGCCTTTGCGGAGGAACTACGGGCGGCCAGCGGCATCGACCCCGAGTACCGCGACGAGGGCCTGCTGATCGCCGCGATGAACCGCGACGAGGCGGAGCGCCTGCGCTTCGACTTCGACTACCAGCGCGGTCTGGGCATCGAGATGACATGGCTGAGCGGCGCCGAGGCGCGCCGCCGTGAACCACATCTGCGTAGTGGCGTGGTTGCCGCCGTGTATAGCCCGGACGACCATCAGGTGAACAACCGCTGCCTCGTGCAGGCGCTTCGGGTCGCCGCTGAGCGCGCCAGCGTGACGATCCATGAGAACGCGCCGGTGGAGGAGATCGAAACCACCGCCGGCGGCGTGACCGGCGTCCGCGTCGGCGGTGCGCGCGTCGCCGCCGATGCGGTCGTTCTGGCCGCCGGTCCGTGGAGCCGTGATATTGCCGGTTTGCCGGAGGATGCGCGGCCGCCGGTGCGGCCGATCAAGGGGCAAGTGCTGTCGCTACGCATGGACCCGTCCGAGCCGCTGCTGCGCCATGTGCTGTGGGCGCCGACGGCCTATCTGGTGCCACGGCGGGACGGCACGCTGATCGTCGGCGGCACGGTGGAGGAAAAGGGCTTCGACGACACCATCACCGCCGGCGGTCTCTACGCGCTCCTGGAAGCGGCGTGGCGCGCGGTGCCGGCCATCGAGGAACTGCCGGTCGCGGAAACCTGGGTTGGCTGGCGTCCCGGCAGCCGCGACGACGCTCCCATTCTGGGGCCGGCGCCTGTGGACGGCCTGTGGCTGGCGACCGGCCACCATCGCAACGGCATTCTGCTGGCGCCATTGACGGCGCAGGCGATGGCAAGCGAAATCCTCGGCCGCGCGCGCCTTGATGTCCTGCGTCCTTTCGGGGTGGAGCGCTTTGCCAGCCGTGAGCGAAGGGCCGGCGACACGGCGGCGGCGGGGGCGTTATGAGTACGATCACCGTCAACGGTGAGCCGCGCGAAACCGCGTCGCTAACCGTCCGGGACCTTCTGCGCAACGAGGGGTTCGACCCCGACCGGCGCGGCCTGGCGGTCGCGCTCAACGGCGCGGTCGTGCCGCGCAAGCAATGGAACGAGACCTCCGTGCAGGCCGGCGACGATGTCGAGATCGTCAAGCCGTTTTCCGGAGGCTGAGAGGAGTCATGGCACCTGACGCAAGCCACGCCAAGGCGACCCCGGAGGGTCTGCGCATCGCCGGGCGGATCTTCGGTTCGCGCCTGCTGATTGGCACGGCCGGCTATCCGAACCAGCAGGTCATGCTGGATGCCATTTCCGCAAGTGGGGCGGAGATCGTGACGGCCTCGATCCGCCGCGTCTCGCTTGAGGGGTATGCCGAAAGTTTGCTGGACCTGTTGTCGGGCAAGCACATCCTGCCGAACACGGCCGGGTGCGAGACCGCCCGCGATGCCGTCCTCACGGCGCAGCTCGCGCGCGAGGCGCTGGAGACCGAGTGGGTCAAGCTGGAGGTCATCGGCGACCGCGACACTCTTTATCCCGACGTCGAGCAGCTTGTCCGCGCGGCCGAGGAACTTGTGAAGGACGGCTTTGTCGTGCTGCCGTACTGCAACGATGATCCTGTCACCTGCCAGAAGCTGGCCGATGTCGGCTGCGCCGCCGTGATGCCGCTTGGCTCGCCCATCGGCTCGGGTCAGGGGGTGGCGAACCCGGCGGCTATCGAGATGATCTGCGCGCGGAGTTCCGTGCCGGTGATCCTGGATGCTGGTGTCGGCACGGCCTCGGACGCGGTGATTGCGATGGAGCTTGGCTGCGACGGCGTGTTGTTGAACACGGCCGTCTCCAAGGCCCACGACCCCGTGCGCATGGCTGCCGCGATGCGCGATGCCGTTGCCGCGGGCGCCGGCGCCCGGCGCGCGGGGCGCATTCCACGGCGCATGCATGCGGAGCCGTCGAGCCCACGCCTTGGATTGATCGGCTCATGATCTTGCCCCGGCCGCGGCTCATGCTCATCACCGACCGGCGCCAGGCGCGCCGGCCGCTTGTCGAGATCGTGCGCGAGGCGTTCGAGGGCGGGTGCCGCTGGGTCAGCGTGCGGGAGAAGGACCTCAGTACGAACGACCGTCGGCGCCTGACCCGCGAGCTGGTGAAGCTGGGCGACAATTACGGTGCCACCGTCACGCTGCACGGCGACGTCGCAACGGCGGAAGCGGCGCGCGCCGCCGGCGTCCATGTGGGGCAGGGGACGTCGCCCGGCGCCGTCCGCAGTATTCTGGCGGGCGATGTCCTGGTGGGCGCGTCGGTCCACTCGTGGGCGGAGGCCGAGCAGGCGCAGGCCGACGGCGCGGACTACGTCACCGTCAGTCCGATCTTCGAGACGGCCAGCAAGCCCGGCTATGGCCCGGTCCTGGGCCTGGAGATCCTGTCGGAGTTCTGTGCCGCCCTGCGCACGCCCGTGGTTGCGCTTGGCGGCGTCACGCCGGAAACGGCCCGATCCTGCATTGAGGCAGGCGCAAGCGCCGTGGCCGTCATGGGTGAGGTCATGCGTGCAGACGATCCGCGGGAAACGATGAGGGCCTATGTCAATCGGCTTGGTTGAAGTCGGATATGTTTTGTCGACGAATTTCATCTCGAAATAGCCGATGTTCCAACTCTGTCAACAACGACGAAGCACATGTTTCGAGTTACACAAAACAATTGTTTGTTTTAAAACAATACTTATCTTGAAAAAGTTATAACTTATGTATATTTAAATCATCCAACATATACCCAAAGTATTTTTTATATTCATACTTATTGTTTTATGTTTGGCAGGCCTCGATAAGAAACCCGATCTTAATCTTGTTCGTGTTCCTTGTTGCGGGTACCGTGCCGCACCTTCGCCAGGGTGTGGGTGACGGCCGGCAGGAACTTTACGGACACGGTCGCTCCGTTGCGCAGGCTCGGCAATGGAAAGCCAAACCGTCAGCGCCCGGTCAAGGGTATTGGCCGGGCGGCGGATCGGATCGGGGATGCTGCAGGTGGCCGACGATCAATCCCAGTCTTTCAAGCAACGCGTTGCGCGGCGGCTGTTCCGCGAGAGGGATATCCTTTTGCGCAGCGATGGCCGGGTGCATTACCTGCGCCTGACGCCGCGCTTGCAGAAGGCCATGGCCGGTGGCCTGCTCGTGGTTCTGCTCGGCGTTGCCACGGTTTCGGGCGGATTGGTCTGGCAGCAGGAGCGGCTGTCCCAGCGTGCCGTCGAACTGGCGGAATCCCGCGCCGCGCGCGAGGCGCTGGATGAGCGCATGCGCTCGGCCCGGCGGCAGGTTGGCGACCTGCTTGCGCAAATTGGCGGGCAGCTTGACGGAACCGAGCACTTGAACGACAGCGGCGCCGCCCTCTCGCAGGGCCTGGAGCGTATACGCGCCGGGCTGACGACGCTTGCGGCCCGGAACTCGGCGCTTGCCGCCCGCGTCGCGCGGGCACGGGCGGACCTTCGCCGCGCCGATGCCCATGCGGAGCAGCTTGCCGCTTCCCGGGCGCGACTGGAGAACGAGCTTTCGGCGACCCGAAGCGAGCTGGCCGGCATCGTGAGTCGGCGCGAGGAACTGGCCAACCGCTTGGCCGATGCCCGCGCCGACCAGGAAGCGCTGCGGGCTTCCCGACAGGCCGAGGCGAACGCCCGCCTGGAGGCGGAGGAGAGGGCGCAGCGGCTGGCCGAAAGCCTGGAGGCGACGCGCCGTGACGAGGTCGGCCTGCGGGGCCGGCTCGACAGCCTGCAGGCGCAGGTCGCCGAAAGCAAAAAGGCGCGTAGCGGGCTGATGCAGGAACGAAAGGAACTGGCCCAGCGCGTCGGTCGGTTGGAGCGGACTCTGGGCAAGGATCTTGGAGGTGAAGGCGGCGGTGAGGCCGACCTCGCGGGACGGATCGCGCGGCTTGAGAAAGCCTTGCTGGCAGCGGAATCCAAGGGCACGCTGTTGGCCGCCGAACGTGACCGCCTGCAGGGCAAGGTGGGTGAGTTGCAGGATCGCCTGGCGTCTTGGCGCGACCGGCAGTCCGGCGTGCTTGAGCATTTCCGCGCGCGAGCCCGCGACGGCCTTGATCCCATCGAGAAGACGGTCGCCATGACCGGCATCGACGTCGACATGCTGATCGCCCGTGTCCAGGCGGAGGGTGGGGCGCGCGGCGGCCCGTTCATTCCCGCTTCAGACGAGATCGACGGTGCCTTGGGCGAGGAAGTCCGCCGGCTGGAAGCGCAGATCGAGCGGCTGGTCGCGCTCCAGGCGGGGCTCCGCTCTCTGCCGCTCACCGCGCCGCTCGACGCGTTCTGGATCAGCAGCCATTTCGGCAAGCGGCGCGATCCCTATAACGGCCGCTGGGCGATGCACGAAGGTCTCGACTTGGCCGCCCAGGCCGGCTCGCCAGTCCACGCGGCCGCGCCGGGCAAGGTGGTCTACGCCGGCCGCAAACACGGCTATGGCCGCGTCGTGGAGGTCGACCACGGCTATGGCATCACGACCCGCTACGCGCACCTGAAGTCCATCGCGGTGGAACGCGGCACGCGCCTGGAGCATCGCGACAAGGTGGGCGGGGTCGGCAATTCCGGGCGCAGCACGGGCACGCATCTCCACTACGAGATTCTGGTGGACGGCGAGCCGTTCGATCCCATGAACTTTCTCGAGGCAGGCAAGCATGTTTTCAAAGGCTAAACCGAAGCAGGGTCCGTCGCCTTCCACGCCACCCACGACGAAGCCAAGCGGCGTGCCCTCGATCGTCAGTCCGGAACTGACCATCAAGGGGAACCTGGCCAGCAGCGGCGACATCCAGGTCGATGGCACGGTCGAGGGCGATGTCGAGGCGGCGAACCTCACCATTGGCGAAAACGGAGCCGTCCACGGCAAGGTCAGCGCGCGAATTGTCCGGATTTGCGGCCGGGTGGCCGGCGAGGTGCATGGCGGTGAGGTGATGCTAGCCGCCAGCGCGCATGTCTACGGCGACATTGTCCACGACAGCTTGGCGATCGAGGCGGGCGCCGACATCGAGGGACATTGCCGCCGCCGTGACAATGCGGCCAATGGGGCCGGCGACGCGAAACAGGCGGCCGGTAGAAACCGCGGCAAATCCAGCGCGGCCGCCGTCGCGGGCCAAACCGAAACACAGGCGCCCGCCAAGCTTGCCAACGGCAGTGCCGAGGCGGCGCAGGGGCAGCCGGAAAGCAAGCCGGCCGAATAGCATTCGCGCTGCGCCGCGCAAGGGACAGTTACGAACTCAGGTGGCGCCCCGAATCGCCTCGCAGAAGGTTTCGGGGTCGACGTTTCCGCCGGACATCGTGATGGCGACCGTGCGGCCGTGGAGGTCGAGTTTGCCCGCCAATACGGCGGCCAGGCACACGGCGCCGCCCGGCTCGACGACGAGCTTCAGGGCGCGGAATGCGAAGTCCATTGCCTGCCTCACCTCCGCGTCGGACACCGCAAGGCCACCCGCCAGCAGCTTCCGGTTGATCTCAAAGGTCAATTCACCGGGTGTCGGCGCCAGCAGGGCATCGCAAAACGATTTTCCGCTTGGGTCGTTCGAGACACGGCGCCCCTCGGCAAGTGAGCGGGCATGGTCGTCAAAGCCTTCCGGCTCCACCGTGTAGACCTCCGTAGCCGGGCTCAGTTCCCGCATCGCCAGCGCCGAACCCGCCGTCAGCCCGCCGCCACCGCAGCAGGTCAAGAGCGCGTCGACCCGCCAACCCCGCGCGGCTGCCTGTCGCGCGATTTCCAGGCCGCAGGTACCCTGACCCGCGATCACATCCGGGTCGTCGTAGGGTTTGACCAGTGTCGCCCCGCGCTCGGCCGCGATCTGCGCGCCGACCTGTTCGCGCTGTTCCTGGTAGCGGTCATACAGCTGGACTTCCGCGCCGTAGCCCCGGGTATTCTCGATCTTCATCTTCGGGGCGTCGGAAGGCATCACAATGACCGCCGGAATGCCGAGCAACTGCGCCGCGTGGGCGACGCCCTGCGCGTGGTTGCCGGAGGAATAGGCGACCACGCCACCCTCTTTCGCGGTTTCGGGCAATTGCGAGAGCTTGTTGTAGGCACCCCGGAACTTGAAGGAGCCGGTGCGTTGCAGGGTTTCCGGCTTGATCAGGATGCGTCCGCCAACCCTTTCATCCAGCGCGGGGACGTTCAGTAGCGGCGTCTCGATGGCGACACCGCGAAGCCGCTCTGCCGCCGCAACCACCTCGTCAAAGCCGGGATGAGTGGTGGACTGGGCCGTCGAGTCTGGTGAGGAAGTCATCGATCGCTGCCTTCGATTCGGGTTCATCCAGCAAGGGCGCATGGCCGCGCCCGGCCACCTCGGCGACGGCGAGGTCAGGCTTATCCGCCTGCATCCGGGCCAGGATCGGCGGTGTCAGCACATCCGATTGCCGTCCACGCAACGCCAGAACCTGGAACGGCCGCAATGCACCGAACAGCGGCCACATGTCACGTGAGGCCGCGCGACGCAGCGGCTGCACGATGCGCGGGTCCCAGTTCACATGCAAGCGTCCATCGCCACCGGCGACGAAGGTCGTTTTCGCGATGGCCATCAGAGTGTCGGCATCCGTGACACCGAGATTGGGATAGATGCGTGGGATCGCCTCGGCCGCCTGCGCCCAGGTATCCTGTGGATGGTCCCGGCCCACGATGTCGAGGATGCGGCCCATGGTGGCGTTGGGAATCTCGGGGCCGATGTCGTTCAGGATGGTGGCGCGGATGCGCGTCGGGGCGGCCACGGCGAGAGCCATCGCCAGCGAGCCGCCCAGCGAAGTGCCGAGAACGACCGGCCTGTCCAGGTTCAGCGCCGCCGTCACTTGCAGGACGTCGTCGAGCAGGTTCTCCGGGGCGTAACCGCTGGCCCGTCCGGCGCGCTCGGAATTTCCGTGGCCGCGATAGTCGAAGGCGACCACACGGCGGTGAGCGGCATGGTGGTGGGCGAAGGCATCGAAATCGGCGGCCGTCCGGGTAAGGCCGCTGAGGCAAAGCATCGGCGCGCCCTCGGCAAGCGGATCGCCGTAATCCCGGACAGCCAGCCGCACGCTGTCGCGCCCCGTGATACGCCAGGGTCTATAGCCGCTCATGGCCACCGCTTTGCATCGAAGCAAAGACACTTATCTAATGGAAGGTGGGCGCGGCGCGCATACCGAGGGAGATACCCATGCGCGGCAATCGGATGCTGGCAATGCTGTTGGCAGCGTTGACCGGTCTCGCATTGGCGGCTTGCAGCACCGCTCGCACGACGCCGACCCCGAATGACTCCGACCTCGCTGTGCTGGCCCGCGTCACGCAGGACGCACTGGAGGCGAACGCCACCGGCGCCGCGAACAACTGGGCGAACCCTGAAACCGGCGCGCGCGGCACGGTCACGCCGATGCGGACGTACAAGGACGGCAAGACGCCGTGCCGCGACTACCAGCAGACCTTCACCGCCGGCAGTCGCACGATGCTGGCCTATGGCACCGCCTGCCGGGTGGACGATGGTACTTGGAACACGCAGGAGCACACCGGTTTCTACGACCCGGAGCGCCGTCGCTATGTCCGTGACGGCTATTATCATTACCCCTACTGGCCATACTACCGGCGCTATCCCTACAGCAGGTACTGGTACGACGATCCCTTCTGGCCGAGCCGACGAAGCTTCTTCTGGATGGGTTATGGCCGCGACTTCTAGAGCCCGAGGAGGCCGGCGACCTCGTCCAGGGTGCGAACCTCCGCCTTCGGTGCGCCGGGCAGGCGCTCGCGCTGCTGGCCGAAGCGGTTGATCCATGCGCAGTTGAAGCCGAAGTTGGCGGCACCGTGCACGTCCCAGGCGTTGGACGAGACGAAGCAGATCCGCTCCGCCGGGGCCCCACTGCGCTCGGTCCCGAGGCGGTAGACGCGCGGGTCCGGCTTGTAGATGCCAACGGCCTCGACCGTGATGACGTCGTCCAGCAAATCCTTGATGCCGGCTGAATCGACCGCCGACGCCAGCATCCGGGGCTCGCCGTTCGACAGGATCGCCGTCTTACGCCCGCTGTCCTTGATCCGCTTCAGCGCGCCCGGCACCTCGGGATAGGTGTCGAGGGTCAGGTACAGGTCCATCAGCCGCTGGCGAAGTCCGGCATCGTCCACGCCCTGGCTGGCCAGCGCGTAGTCCAGCGCATCGCCGGTTACCTGCCAGAAGTCGGTATGCTCCCCCATCAGGCTGCGCAGCCAAGTGTACTGAAGCTGCTTGTCGCGCCATGTTGCCGACACCCCCTGCGCCTTGTCCCCGAGTGCCGCCGCTTCCTTGGCGACCGCCGAATGCACATCGAACAAGGTGCCGTAGGCATCGAACAGGCAGGCGTCGATGTTGGCGAAATCCGGATGGGTCATCGCTTGGCGTCCTTGCTACTTCGAGTCACGGTTGCACTAAGCGATAGGGAAACCCAGTCGACGCTCAAAGGCAACAGGGGCCGGCCGAACCAATCTGCTTCAAGGTGCCGCCGCGCAGCATGAGGTCGCTCTCCAGCGCCAGCGCAACCTCCGTCGGGGCGAGGCGGTGGCGGTAGACCATCAGGCTTTCGAACACCCGTTGGACATAGTTCCGGGTTTCGGTGAACGGCAGGCTCTCGATCCAGTCGACCGGATCGACGAAGCCCGTGCGTGGGTCGCCGTACTTCCGCAGCCAGTGCGAGACCCGCGAAGGCCCGGCGTTGTACGCTGCGACCGCAAGCAGCAGGGAACCGTCGTAGCGTTCCAGCAGCTTAGAGATATAGCGGCTGCCCAGGCGCAGGTTGTAGCCGGCGTCCGCGGTCAGGCGGCCGCGGCTGTAGCTCAGGTCCAGTTCGCGGGCGATGTTGCGGGCCGTCGCCGGCATGAGCTGCATCAGGCCCCGCGCGCCGGCGCGGCTGACGGCAGCGATGTCGAAGCCGCTTTCCTGTCGCACGATGGCCAGAAGGACCGCGCCCTCGCCATGGCCTGCTTCGACGACGTGCGGCAACGGCACGACCGGGTACAGATGGTCGGGCAGGATCTTCCCCTCCCGCCGGGCCTGCCGGGCGACCCGTACCGCCAGATCCTGGCGGCCGATGTCGCTCGCGAGGTCGGCTACGAGCTTTGCGGCCTTGCTGGTGCCAGCCTTGTCGGCCAGGTGCATGACCAAGCGGTCGGCCCGTTCTTCCAGGCCATAGGCGGCCAGCAGCCGCACGCCGCGCACCAGTTCCCGCGCCTCGAAAGTGGCCTGTTGCGCGTCGTCCGGCCGGGGCGGGCGGGGCAGCGCCAGGAAGGCGCTTTCGCCCAGGCGCGCGGCCGCAAGCTGACCATAGAAGGTCGTCAGGTTGGTGGCGGCCGTTTCGTACCAGCGGCGCGCATCCTCTGGCCGACCCGCGGCCTCTGCCGCGCGGCCTGACCAGTAGGCGCCGCGTGCCCGGCTGACCGGCGTGCTGACACCTTCATAGAGGCGTGTGAAATGCGGATAGGCGGTCTCCGGCTCACGCAGGAATTGCAGAGCGATCCAGCCGGCCAACCATTCCCCCTGCGCGAATCCCAACCCCTCGTCCATGCCGTGATTGGCGGCGATGCGATAGGCGACGGAGATTTCTCCGCGGTCCAGGGCCGTGCGGGCCGTCCAGTGGCGGATCGGCCACCAGACCTCCGGGTATTGCGCGTCCGGGCGCGGCGGATCCAGGAGTTCCAGCACCCCTTCGAAGCGGCCCTTGCGCTGGCGCCACCTTGCCCGCTCGAACACCAGCCCCGGATGATCGCGGAGTTCCCTCGGCACGCCGGCGATGGCACCGTCGACGCCGGGCTGCATGCGCGCCAGACGGATTCGTGCGCGGGCCAGTGCGCGATGACCCTGGTCGACGCGCTTTGCCTGCCTTTGCGCCGCGCTCAGCCGTCGCTCCCAGATCAGTCGGTCCAGTCGCTGGCGATGCAATTCAGGGGTCAGCAGGTGCCCATAGCGGGCATAGAACCGCTTCTCGTCCGTGTAGGGGAAGTCTCGCGCGACCCAGGTGTGCCGCAGCAAGGCCCTCGCGGCATCCGTCAAGCCGTCCGAAATCAGCGCGTCGGCGTAGCGCTCGGCCCCATAGGGGCTGACCGGCTTGCGGTCGGCGAAGAAGGCGCGGACGTCGGAATCCGAAAGCTCCGAGGGCATGGCCCCCTCGGCGCGGTGCTGGAGCGTGTATTGCCACGGCCAGTCCGGGTTGGCGGCGATGAAGTCCACGTACTCTTGGAAATTCCCGTCGGTGCGCTGCTCTATCATGATGAACCAGCGCAGCAGCTTACGCGCCAGCGGATTCTGCAGCCCGGCTACGATACGGTGGGCGCGGTTGAACTCATCCGCATCAATGGCGCCGAACGCGGAGGCGACCAGTATGCGTTGCGGCGGCTCCGGCGGTTGCGGAGGGATGGCAACAGCATTCGCGCCGGTCAATGCCGTCAAGATGAATGCAACAGCGCCGGCCCGCAGCCGCCGGCCCAGGGCCATGAAAGTCCTGGCCACGTCACCCCCTCAAGAACGTGAAAGCACCGGCCTTCTCGGTCGAGAGTATTCTAGGCAAGTTGGATTAACAATCTCCGAAAATGAATGCCTCTCGTGCCCTTGTGAGGGCATGACGAAGCCGCTATGGTTCCTCGCCGCCTGGACTTGCACGTTTCGGGCACTGCTGTCATTCCCAATTGCACGCCTGTATGGAGAGAACTTATGACCGGGCCGATTTTGAAGGGCTCGCTCTGCGCGGCCATCACGCCATTCACAAATGGCGCGGTGGATGAAAAGGCTTATCAGGACTTCCTCCAGTGGCATATCGATCAGGGCACGCACGGCGTCGTTTCCTGCGGTACCACCGGTGAATCGCCGACCGTCGACCACGCGGAGAACAAACGCATCAACGAACTCGCGGTCGAGGTGTGCAAAGGGAAAATTCCCGTCCTGGCGGGCACCGGCTCGAACAACACCGCCGAGGCGATCGACCTGACCCGCCACGCCGCCAAGGCGGGGGCCGATGCGGCATTGATCGTGACGCCATATTACAACAAGCCCAGCCAGGAAGGTCTGTATCAGCACTACAAGGCCGTTCACGACGCGACGGACATCCCGATCGTCATCTACAACATCCCCGGCCGCTGCATCGTGGATATGTCGGTCGAGACGATGGCCCGTCTGGCCGAGCTGCCGCGCATCGTCGGCGTCAAGGACTGCACCGGCGATCCGAAACGCCCATTCCGCACCCGCACGGAGATAGGCGATGAGTTCGCTCAACTCTCCGGCGAGGATCCTGGCATCATGGGCTTCCTGGCGCTGGGCGGGCACGGCTGTATCTCGGTGACGGCGAACGTTGCGCCGGGACCATTGTCGCAGATGCACGAGGCCTGGCAGCGCGGCGACGTGGCGACGGCGCAGCGCATCAACGACCGCCTGATGCCGCTGCATGACGCCATGTTCTGCGAGCCGAGTCCGGCCCCCGCGAAGTACGGGGCAAGCCTGCTTGGCTTCTGTGAGGAGGGCGTGCGCCTGCCGATCGTGCCTTGCAGCGAGGCTGCGAAGTCCCAAGTCCGGCAGGCAATGACGCATGCGGGGCTGATCAACTAGCGGGAAGGCCTGAAGCCTTCCCGCCTGCACGATTGCCGCTGTTTCGGGGCCGCTTATGGCGAAGAAAAAGAGCAAGCCGTTCACGGAATTCGGCACCGTGGCGGTCAACCGCCGCGCGCGCCACGACTATGAGATCGAGGAGGAGATCGAGGCCGGGCTGCAGCTCTACGGCAGCGAGGTCAAATCGCTTCGCGAGGGGCGTTGCTCAATCACCGAGGCGTTCGCGGACGAGAAGGAAGGCGAGATTTGGCTGCTGAACGCGCACATCGGCGAGTACCCCTCGGCGATGTTCCAGCATGCGCCCAAGCGTCCTCGTAAGCTCCTGGTGCACAAGCGTGAGTTGGATAAGCTTCTGGGACAGATCAACCAGAAGGGCTACACGCTCGTGCCGATGCAGATCTACTTCAACAAGCGCGGTATCGCGAAGCTGAAGATCGGCCTCGGCAAGGGCAAGCGGAAGGTCGACAAGCGCGATACAGAGAAGGAGCGCGACTGGCAGCGGCGGAAGTCGAAGCTTCTGCGCGAATACGGGTGAGCAGACCGCAATCGGTTCTTCAGTCCGATTCCGGCGCTGCTTCGACGCGTTTTTCGATCTGGCGCAGCACGCCCTCGAACATCTCCGGTGTCAGGCGCCCGGTGTTCGTGTTGTAGCGGGAGCAATGGTAGCTGTCGGCCAGGATCAGTCCATCCGGCAACTCATGCTCCGCGCCGTGCGCAAAGTCATATCGTGCTCGGACAAGGCCCCGTGCCGCAAGCACGGCGTCGTGCGCGACCTTGCCGAGTGCAAGAATGATGCGCAGGTTTGGCAGCCCGGCAAGCTCGGCTTCCAGGAAATGCTGTCGACAGGTCCTGATTTCTTCCGTCGTCGGCTTGTTTTCAGGCGGCACGCACTTGACGGCGTTGGTAATGCGGCAACCGACGAGATCCAGGCCGTCGTCCGGGCTGGCCCGATAATCGCCGCGCGCCAACCCCACCTTGCAAAGCATCGGATAAAGCAGGTCGCCGGCATAGTCTCCCGTAAACGGGCGGCCAGTCCGGTTCGCCCCCTTCAGGCCAGGCGCCAGTCCCACCACCAGAAGCTGCGCGCGCGGGCTCCCGAACGAGGGGACGGGGGCATTGAAATAACCAGGAAAGGCCTCGCGGTTACGCCGCCGGAATTCCACCAGCCGGGGACACAACGGGCAATCCTGGCCCGGCTCCGGCGGCGCCTTGATACTCACGACGGTCCGATATATCAGATGTTGTCGTCCGGGAATTCGCCCGGCGGCGGCACGTCGTAGCCGCCCGCACCCTCTTCTTGCGGCCGGGGCGGACGGGTCCGCCGGCGCTCGTCGGGTGCGCCGCTGTGGACGCGTTCGATGTCTTCCCGCAGGGTTTCGATGTCGATGAAGGAGTCGGCCGCACGGCGCAGCTCGTCCGCGATCATCGGCGGCGAGGTGCGGATTGTGGAGACCACGGTGGTGCGCACCGCCTTGCGCTGGACCGCGTCGATCAGGCGGCGGAAATCGCCGTCGCCCGAAAAGAGGATTACGTGATCCAGGTTGTTGGACATTTCGAGCATGTCGATCGCAAGCTCGATGTCCATGTTGCCCTTGACCTTGCGACGGCCGGTATCGGAATCGTGGAACTGCTTTGTCGGCTTGGTCACCATCGTGTAGCCGTTGTAATCGAGCCAGTCGATTAAGGGCCGGATCGGCGAATACTCCTGATCTTCCACCAGAGCGGTGTAGTAGAAGGCGCGAACAAGGCGGCACTCGTTCGCGAAGAGATCCAGAAGGCGCTTGTAATCGATGTCGAAACCAAGGGAGCGGGCCGTTGCGTACAGGTTTGCGCCATCGATGAACAGGGCTGCGCGCTCTTGCGGGTAAAAATGCATTGGAAGTCCTCTTCGAATTCACAATAAGAAAATCGCGCTGCCATTGGAGGCCGCGATGCCGTTCCACGAGCCATAAAGCCCGTGCTTGTGCTGATTAAAGGTAATAAGGCAGGTATGCAAGCCGTGGCCGAACGAAGGAAAGGTCTGTAGGGCGAAGCCATATGATAATCATCGCGTTGGGCGCCAATCTGCCCTCCGAACATGCCGGCCCCCCGCGCGCCACGCTGGAATGCGCGCTCGCGGGACTACAGGCTCGGGGAATCGCCGTTACGGGCCGATCTCGCTGGTACGAGAGCGCGCCGGTGCCGGCCTCGGACCAGCCGTGGTTCGTGAACGCCGTCGCCAGCCTGGAAACGGACCTCGCCCCCGGCGCTCTCATGCGGACGCTGCACGATATCGAGGCCTTACTTGGCCGGGTGCGTGACGGGACGGCGAATGCCGCGCGCGCGGCGGACCTCGATCTCATCGACTACCATGGCCGGGTCAGCGGGCCCGACGCTTGGCCTCGGCTGCCCCATCCGCGTATGGAATCCCGCGCGTTCGTGGTGAAGCCGCTGGCCGAACTGGCCCCGGATTGGCGCCATCCCGTATCCGGTGCCACAATTCAGGAGCTGCTTCGCCGGCTTTCGCAAGACCAGGTGTGCAACCCGTTGCCGGAAGGCTCGCGAAAGGGCGGCTGCCCTTGAAAGGCAGCCGGGCGATGCCTATAAGTGCGTCAGCTTCGTGACGCTTTCCCGCAGGAGAAACCATGGCGCGCGTTACTGTCGAGGACTGCATCCTACAGGTCCCCAACCGCTTTGAGCTGGTCCTTTTCGCCGCTCGCCGCGCCCGCGACGTGTCGTCGGGCGCGCCGCTGACGCTGGACCGGGACAATGACAAGAACCCCGTTGTCGCACTGCGCGAGATCGCCGAGCGACGGGTCGACTTCCAGCAACTGGAGGACTCCCTGATCCAGCGGCAGCAGAAGCTCGTCGCCCGTGACGACTCCGAGGAAGACCTGCCCGAGTTCGACGCCCTGGAGGGCGAACTGGAGGCCAGCGCCCGGATGGCCGCCGAGGGCCTGCAGGGCGGCGCCCAGCCCGCCGGCGAGAGTGCCGAGGCCGCGGGTGAGGGAGAGGGCTCCGAATCGCTTGAAGAGATCGCCGAGCGCGAGGCGGAGGCCGACGCCGAGGCGGCCGCCCGGGAGTCGGAGAGCGAGACGGAAGAATAGGGGACTTTCGCGGCAATCTTGGATGCTTTGCGGGATTGCCGGCGCCGCACCGCTTGGCGTTGGCCGGAGGCGTTCGTACATTATGTAGGGAATGGTTCCTGCAGGCGCCCGCCGGTCGCCGCGGCGGTGAGGCGAGATGATCCGTCAGTTCGAATTACTCGAGAGGGTAAAGGCCTACGACCCACAGGCTGACGAGGATGCGCTGAACCGTGCGTATGTCTTCGCCATGAAGGCGCACGGTTCGCAGACGCGCGCGTCCGGCGACCCCTACTTCTCCCACCCGATCGAGGTCGCGGGCATCCTCACCTCGCTCAAGCTCGACACCGCCTCGATCATCACCGCCTTGCTGCACGATACGGTCGAGGACACGGACACCACGATCGAGGATATCGAGCGGCTGTTCGGCAAGGACGTGGCGCGCCTTGTCGACGGTGTCACCAAGCTTTCCCGCCTGGAATTACAGTCGGAGCAGAGCCGCCACGCCGAGAATTTCCGCAAGCTGGTGCTGGCACTGTCGGAGGACATCCGAGTCCTGCTGGTGAAGCTGGCCGACCGCCTGCACAACATGCAGACGCTGCATTACGTGAAGTCGGCCGACAAGCGGCGCCGCATCGCGCTCGAGACGATGGAGATCTATGCGCCGCTGGCCGAGCGCATCGGCATGCAGCACTTCAAGGACGACCTTGAGGACCTCGCCTTCAAGGAACTGCATCCCGAGGCACGGGAATCCATCATCAAGCGCCTGGAATTCCTGCAGGAACGCGGCGGCGCGCTTGAGCAGCGCGTGATCGATGAATTGCAGGAGGGGCTGCGTGCCGAGGGCGTCGACGCCGAGGTGACCGGGCGCATGAAGACGCCCTATTCCATCTGGCGGAAAATGCAGCGCAAGGATGTCGGTTTCGAGCAGCTTTCCGACATCATGGCCTTCCGCATCGTCGTGGACAGTCTCTCGGAGTGCTACCACGCCCTGGGCGTCCTGCATTCGCGCTATCCGGTGGTACCCGGGCGCTTCAAGGACTACCTCTCGACACCCAAGCCAAATGGCTACCGTTCGCTGCACACTGGCCTGATCGGCCCGGAACGTCAGCGCATCGAGGTGCAGATCCGTACCCGCGAGATGCACGAGGTGGCGGAGTACGGCGTCGCCGCGCACTGGATCTACAAGCAGCCCGCGACACCCATGATGGATGGCCGGCAGTACCGCTGGGTCCGAGAACTGCTGGATATCCTGGAACATGCTTCCAACCCGGAGGAGTTCCTGGAACACACCAAGATGGAGATGTTCCAGGACCAGGTGTTCGTCTTCACCCCGAAGGGCGACCTGATCGCCCTGCCGCGCGGCTCGACGCCGGTCGACTTCGCCTATGCGGTCCATTCCGAGGTGGGCGATACCTGCGTCGGTTCACGCGTCAACGGGCGCATGGTACCGCTGAAGACCCGGCTTCGGAACGGCGATCAGGTGGAGATCGTCACCTCGAAGGCCCAGACGCCGTCGCCGGACTGGGAAAAGTTCGTCATTACCGGCAAGGCGAAGGCCCGGATCCGGCGTTTCGTGCGCATGCGCGAACGTGAGCAGTACTCGGAGCTGGGCCGCCAGATGCTGCAGAAGGCGTTCCGGCAGGAAGGCTACGAGTTCACGGAAAAGGCGCTTGCCAACGTCCTGAAGAAGTTCAAGTGCGAAGCCGTCGACGACCTCTATGTCCTGGTCGGCCGGGGCAACGCCACCGCGCGCGAGGTCGTCCACGCCGTTTTCCCCGGCAGCCGGGAGGACGGCAAGGAACGCAAGGTCGTGCCGATCGGCCGTGCCCGGGGCAAGTCGGGCAAGCGCGAGAACGCGGTGCCGATCAAGGGCCTGATCCCCGGCATGGCGGTCCACTTCGCGCATTGCTGCCATCCGCTGCCGGGCGAGCGCATCGTCGGCATCGTCACGACCGGCAAGGGCGTGACGGTGCACACGATCGACTGCGATACTCTCGACAATTTCCAGGACACCCCGGAACGGTGGATCGACCTGGCCTGGGACGTCGACGAGACCGGCGATCAGTATACCGGCCGCCTGCATCTCGTGGTCGCGAACGAGCCGGGCAGCCTGGGCTCGCTATCCACGGTAATCGGCCGCAACAAGGCCAACATCAGCAACTTGCGCATAACCCACAGATCGGGCGATTTTTTCGAGCTGCTGGTGGACCTGGAGGTTGCCGACGTCAAACACCTGACGAACGTGATGGCAGCGCTGCGGGCGACGCCAGTGATTACCTCGGTGGAACGGGCACGGGGGTAGTGCCGGTTGAAGGCGTGAATTGAACGGGCGGGCGCAATGCTTTTCGGGCGGCGGTACCGGCTACCGACATGGAAGCGCGTGCGGGAGTTGATCTGGCCGCGGGCGGGGATCAGGCGTGCCGCGAAATACGTGGCGCACCGCGTGCGGCGCCTGCCGGGAACGCCAAGTAGCATCGCCGCCGGCTTTGCCTGCGGCGCGGCGGTGTCCTTCACCCCGTTCATCGGCTTGCATTTCGTCATGGGGGCGGGTCTTGCCGTGCTGATGGGCGGCAACGTGATCGCCTCGGCTATCGGGACGACGGTGGGGAATCCCTGGACGTTTCCCTTCATCTGGTCGTGGATCTTCACTCTCGGCCGCTGGATCCTGGGGCAGGGCAACGGTGCGGCGCTGCCCGTGGACCTGTCGCTGACGTGGATATTCGACCATCCCTGGGAAGTCCTCTATCCTATGGTCATCGGCGGCCTGCCAACGTCAATTGTTGCTTGGTTCATCTTCTTCTGGCCGTGCTATAAGGCCGTACAGCGGTATCAGTCGGCCCGGCGCGCCCGCCGCGAGCGTGGGGCACGGCTGCGGCAGTTGCGGCGCCAGCGCAAGACGGCCGCATACAAGACCGAGGGAGAGGGATAATGGCGCGCACGCTGCGCCTTGGCGTCAACATCGATCACGTTGCGACCATCCGCAACGCGCGCGGTGGGCCGCATCCCGACCCGGTGCGCGCGGCAAGGCTGGCCGCGCAGGCCGGGGCCGACGGGATTACCGCCCATCTGCGCGAGGACCGCCGCCATATCTCCGACGCCGACATCGAGCGTCTGGCGGACGAGATCTCGCTGCCGCTGAACCTGGAAATGGCGGCGACGGACGAGATGGCAGCCATCGCCCTGCGTCATCGCCCACATGCGGCCTGCATCGTCCCCGAAAAGCGAGAGGAGCGGACGACCGAGGGCGGCCTGGATGTCGTCGGCAATCGCAAGGCGCTGCGCGATCTCGTGGCCCGGCTGGGCGAGGCCGGGATCCGCGTCTCGCTGTTCATCGAGCCGGAAGCGCGCCAGCTTGAGGCCGCCGTCGCCGTCGGCGCGCCGGTCGTCGAGCTGCACACGGGCGCCTACTGCGAAGCGTATTTCGGCGATTACGGCGGCAGCGAGACGCAGCGTGAGCTCCGGCGTATCGTCACCGCGGCGGCGGAGGCCGAGCGCCTTGGCCTGGAATGCCACGCCGGGCACGGCCTCACCTTCGATACCGTCACCCCGGTTGCGGAGATCGAAACCATCGTGGAGTTGAATATCGGCCACTTCCTGATCGGGGAGGCCATCTTCTCCGGCCTGGACAGCGCGGTGAAGCGCATGCGCGCTCTGATGGACGACGCCCGCGCGGCGCGGACCGCGTGACGCGATGATCCTCGGAATCGGCAACGATATTATCGACATCCGGCGGATCGAGCGTTCGCTGGAGCGTTACGGCGACCGCTTCATCCGGCGCGTCTTCACCGAGGTCGAGCAGGCGAAGTCCGAGCGAAGGCTGAACCGCGCCGCCAGCTATGCGAAGCGCTTCGCCGCCAAGGAGGCCTGTGCCAAGGCGCTGGGCACGGGCGTGCCGCGCCAGGGGGTGTCGTGGCGCAGCATGGGCGTCGTCAACCTGCCCAGCGGCCGGCCGACGATGGAACTCACGGCTGGCGCGGCCGAGCGCCTGCGCGCTATGACGCCCGTGGGCATGGCACCGCAGATCGACGTAACGATCACCGACGAACCGCCACTCGCCCAGGTGGTGGTCATCATCTCCGCCGTTCCCTCGGCCGAGTGACACAATGCTGGAAAAACAATGGATTCAATGACAAAAGCGACAGCCAAGAAGAAGGGTGGCATCGGAGAAACCGTGCGCACCGTCGTCTATGCCGTGCTGATCGCACTGGTCATCCGGACGTTCGCCTACGAGCCATTCAGTATCCCGTCCGGTTCGATGATACCGACGCTCCTGGTCGGGGACTACCTCTTCGTCTCCAAGTATTCCTACGGCTACAGCCGCTTCTCGCTACCGTTCAGCCCGCCGCTGTTCGACGGCCGCGTGATGGGCGACGGGCCGGAGCGGGGCGACGTGGCCGTGTTCAAGCTGCCGACGGACAACAGTACGGATTATATCAAGCGGGTGGTCGGGCTGCCGGGCGATCGCATCCAGGTGGTCGATGGCATTCTTCACATCAACGGCGAACCGGTGAAGCGCGAGGAAGTGGCCGACCAGCCCGACGGTGCCACGGCGACGCTGTACCGGGAGACCTTGCCAAACGGCGTCACCCATCTGATCCGTGAGCGCAGCGACCATCAGTTCTATGACAACACGCCCGTCTACACTGTCCCGGAAGGGCATTACTTCATGATGGGCGACAACCGGGACTCCAGCCAGGACAGCCGGGCGCTGTCGCGCGTCGGCTATGTGCCGTACGAGAACTTCGTCGGCCGCGCCGAGTTCATCTTCTTCTCGCACGACGGCTCCGCCTCCCTGTGGGAGATCTGGGCTTGGCCGGCATCGGTCCGCTTCGGCCGGCTTCTGGACGATGTCGGGTAGGAACGCGGCGCCGGAAACGCGTCTGGCCGAGCGTATCGGATATGTCTTCAGCGATCCGGCCCGGCTGCGCCGGGCGCTCACGCATTCCAGCGCCGCCGGCGTCCGCAAGTCCGAAGCCGCCAGCTACGAACGGCTGGAGTTTCTCGGCGACCGTGTACTTGGGCTCATTGTGGCGGACATGCTGATCGATGCATTCCCGGACGAGCCGGAAGGCGCTCTGGCGCGGCGTCATGCCGTGCTGGTCAGCCGCGAGACGTTGGCCGAGGTGGCACGCGGCCTTGGGCTTGGCGAATTTGTGTTGGTTTCCAAGGGCGAGGCCGAGGGCGGCGGGCGGGAGAACCCGGCGATGCTGGCGGATGTCTGCGAGGCGGTGATCGGCGCACTGTACCGCGATGGCGGCCTGGCAGCGGCGGACGCCTTCGTGCGGCCGCGCTGGAAACCGCTGCTGGCCCAGGACCGCAAGCCGCCGCAGGACGCGAAGACCGCGCTGCAGGAATGGGCGCAGGGCCGTGGCCTGCCGTTGCCAAGCTACCGCGAGGTGTCGCGCGAGGGGCCGCCACACGACCCGCGTTTCACCGTCGCGGCCGAGGTCCAGGGCGCCGAACCGGCGACGGGCGAGGGGCGCTCCAAGCGCCTGGCCGAGCAGGAGGCGGCGCGGCGTCTCCTGGATATGCTGCGCGCGAACGAGGTAAAATGACCGAAAACGCCAACACGTCACAATCCATGCCTGCCGGTGCCGAGGGCTCGCGCTGCGGCGTTGTCGCGCTGATCGGCGCGCCGAATGCCGGCAAATCGACCCTGCTGAACCACCTAGTGGGCGCCAAGGTTTCCATCGTGACGCACAAGGTGCAGACGACGCGCGCCCGCGTGCGCGGCGTCGCCCTGGATGGGCCCGCGCAGGTCATTTTCGTCGATACGCCGGGAATCTTCTCGCAGGCCAAGCGGCGGCTGGAGCGGGCGATGGTGCACGCGGCCTGGACCAGCGCCGAGGACGCGGACGTCGTCGTGCTGCTCTACGACGCCGCGCGTAAGAAGGTCGACGAGGATACGCTGGCCATCGTCGAGAAGCTGAAGCGCATCAACCGGCCATGCGCGCTCGCGCTCAACAAGATCGACCGCATCCGCCGCGACAAGCTGCTGGAACTGGCGGCCCGCTTTGACGCCGAGGGCGTGTTCGAGCGCATCTTCATGATCTCCGCCGAAACGGGCGATGGCGTGGCGGACCTGAAGCACTGGCTGGCCGAGCGGATGCCGGAAGGGCCGTGGCTCTATCCCGAGGACCAGCTTTCCGACCTGACCATGCGCTTGCTGGCCGCCGAGGTCACGCGCGAGAAGCTGTTCCTGAACCTGCATGAAGAGCTGCCGTATTCTCTGACGGTGGAGACCGACGACTGGCAAGAGTTCGACGACGGCAGCGCGCGCATCGAGCAAACCATCTACGTCGAGCGCGATGCGCAGAAGCGTATCGTCCTGGGCCGCCAGGGCCAGATGATCCGCAAGGTCCGCGAGGCCGCGCAGCGCGAACTTAGCGAGGAGATGGAGCGCCCGGTCCACCTGTTCCTCTTCGTCAAGGTGCGCGAACGCTGGACCGACGACCCCGAGCGCTATCGCGACTGGGGACTGGAGTTTGATGTGTGAGCGGTCGCTCCCGCTCGACAGCGCCCTTTTTTCGCGCCATCTCTAACACATGATCGAGTGGCAGGACGACGGCATCGTCCTTTCCAGCACCCCGCACGGCGAGGATGCCACCGTCGTGCACCTGCTGACGCGCGAGCACGGGCACCACGCGGGCCTCGTGCGCGGCGGCCAGTCGCGGCGGGCGCAGGGGACATACCAGCCGGGGAACCTTGTCCAGGCAAGCTGGCGGGCGCGGCTGGCGGACCATCTGGGCCAGTACAGCTGCGAGGTGGTGGAAACACCCATCGCGCGCCTGATGGACCGGCCCGACCGGCTCGTGGCGCTCTCCGCCATGGCTGCAGTGGCGCAGCATGCCCTGCCGGAGCGCGAGGCGCATCCTGCAGCCTTCGAGGGCACGCAGGCGCTGCTGGCCGCGCTGGAGGGTGAGCACTGGGCCGAGGCCTATGTGCACTGGGAGATGTTCCTGTTGGGCGAGCTTGGCTTCGCGCTCGACCTCTCGTGCTGCGCCGGCGGCGGCAACGACCGCCTGGCCTATGTCAGCCCGCGTACCGGGCGGGCGGTGTCGCTGTCGGCGGGCGAGCCGTATCGCAACAAGCTGCTGGCGCTGCCGGGCTTCCTGGTCGGCTATGGCGGCGGCGGCACGGGGGAAGTGGCGCAGGGTCTGCGGCTGACCGGCTTCTTCCTGGGCCGGCACATCTTCCATCCCGCCGATCGCGACCTGCCGGCTGCGCGCCACCGGCTGGCCGAGCGCTTCGAGCGGGCACTGGGCGAGGGCAGCGGTAGCAAGGCAGGTAGCGACGGGGAAACCGATTCGGTTGATCGCCCGGCGGGGATGGACTAACACCGCTGACATGGCGCGGCAGGGCAGAACCTCCCAGGATAACGATACCGGCGACGGGCCCAGGGTTGTCGTCGTGGGCGCCGGTGTGGTCGGCATCTGCGCCGCCTTGCAGCTCCAGCGCGAGGGTGCGCGGGTCACCGTGCTGGACCGGCAGGCGCCGGGCGAGGGCGCGTCCTACGGCAACATGTCGATCATCGGCGAGGACTCGGTGGTGCCCATCGCCACGCCGGGGGTGTTGAAGCAGTTGCCGCGCATGCTGATGGACCCATTGAGCCCGCTGGCCATCCGCTGGTCTTACGTGCCGCAGCTTTTCCCCTGGCTCTGGCGCTTTCTGAAGGCCGCCCGTCCGGCCGAGGTCGAGCGTATCTCGAAGGCGCTGGCCGATCTGCTGGACGGCGCTATCGACGCTTTCAAACCGCTTCTGGAGGAGGCCGGCGAGCCCGACATGCTGCGCCGCACCGGCTGGCTCTGTGTCTACGAGACGGAGCGGGGCTTCCGCGCCTATCGCCGCAGCCTGGAACTGCAGCGCCGCCGCGGCGTGCGGGTCGACGTGCTGGATGGCGGCGAACTTCGGCAGCTTGAGCCGGCGCTGGGCGACACCGACCGCTTTCACAAGGGCGTGTATTACCCGGACGTCTGCTATGCCAGCGACAACTACAAGCTGGTCCGCGTGCTGGCCCGGTCCTTTCGCCAGCGCGGCGGCCGTATCCTGCGAGAGGAGGTGGGCGATTTCGAGATCGGGCCCGAGGGGCCGAGCGCCGTGGTCACGCAGAAGGGCCGGCACGCCTTCGACCGCCTCGTGATTGCCGCCGGCGCGTGGTCGCGACCGCTCACCCGCAAGCTGGGATGCGATGTCCCGCTAGAGACCGAGCGCGGCTATCACCTGACGCTGAACGACCCCGAGACGCGGCCGCGCACGCCCGTGTTCTCGACGGAGCACGGCATGGTGTGCACGCCGATCGACGCCGGCCTTCGTATCGGCGGCACAGTCGAGCTTGGTGGGCTGGAGGCGCCGCCGGACTGGCGCCGGGCCGACGTTCTGCTCCGTAACGCCCAGCGTTGGTTTCCCGATCTCACGGACCGGGATTCGAGCCGCTGGATGGGCCACCGGCCGTCGATGCCGGACAGCATGCCGGTGATCTCTCGCGCGCCCCACTTCCACAATACCGTCTTCGCCTTCGGCCACGGGCACTGCGGGCTCATGCTGTCCGCGCGCACCGGAGAGATGGTGCGGGATCTCGTCCTCGATCGCGATCCCGCGGTCGATCCGACACCATTTCGCGCGGACCGATTTCAGGCGCGGCGTCCTGACCGCGCCTAACTCTCCACCACCTTGCGGTAGAGATGCCAGGTGGCGTGCCCCAATATCGGCATCACGATGGCAAGGCCGACGAAGAACGGTATGCAGCCGACGGCCAGGCTGCCGGCAACGATCAATCCCCAGCCCGCCATCGTCCTCGGGTTCGCCTGCACCACGCGGATGGAGGTTTGCACAGCCGTCATGGCGCTGACGTCGCGGTCGATCAGCATCGGGAACGATACAACGCTGATGGTCAGCACCAGGATCGCGAACAACAGGCCGGCGCCGTTGCCGAGGACGATAAGCGTCCAGCCGGCGCCGGTGGTGAAGAGCTGCGCCGCGAAGTGACCCACCGAGGTCGGCGGCGTCCCGCCCAGCGTTATCGCGTAGATGCCCCAGGCCACGACGAGCCAGGCCAGGAAGATCGCCACGAGCACAAGACCCAGCGCAACGATGGCGCGGATCGAGTGCGAGCGTACGACGCCCAGCGCGTGTTGCCAGGAAATCTCCAGCCCGGCCTCGCGCCGCCGGCTCAACTCATAAAGCCCGATGGCTGCCAGCGGGCCGACCAGGGCGAAGCCGGCGACCAGGGGGAACAGCAGCGGGAGAACCTGATAGCCGAACGTCAGCCGGCTCGCGAACAGCGCTACCAGCGGATAGATGATGCAGAGGAAGACGATATGGCTGGGCTTCGACCGGAAGTCGTCGATGCCCTTCGCCAGCGCATCCCTGAGATCGGCGACCCCGATGTGCCGCACCTCCGGATGGTCGAGCCCCGCGCGCGCACCCTCGACAGTCGTCTGGTTCGCCATGGCGCACCTCCTGAAGACGTCGCTCGAACACGGCTTCGCGCCTCTGACGGATTCGATGGAAAACGCAACCCGTCACTCTCAAGAATGGTACGCTTATGAGACCGCATTGTCGTCTCACCGCCGAACACGATTGCGGGAGTGGGAGAGGTGAGTGTTGGTGCGGGCGGGGGGACTCGAACCCCCACGGCATAGGCCCCGGGATTTTAAGTCCCGTGCGTCTACCAGTTCCGCCACGCCCGCGACGATGTGTCTGCCAAATAACTCCGCGCGGAGTCCGTATAGCAACTCAGGCGGGCGGAGGCGAAGGGGAAAACTTGGAGGGCGCGCCCTCCCGGTGACGACTGGCGTTACGTCGGCTGCGGTTCCGGTTCCCAGTCGCCGCCGGTGCCGCCTTCGTCGCGGGGCTTGCCCTTGCCGGCAGAGGGGACGGAAGCGGAGGACTTGGCCGTGTCTGGCTTCTGTGTGCCGGAGTCGCCGTGGCCGGGATCCTCCCCCTTTAGCACCTTCTGCACGTCCTCCGAGCCCAGCGTCTCATACTCCAGCAGCGCCTTGGTCAGGCGGTGCAGGTCGTCCAGGTGCTTGCCCAGCACTTCCTTGGCGCGGCTCTCGGCCTCGTCGATGAGGCGGCGGACCTCCTCGTCGATCAGGCGGGCGGTATGCTCGCTCACGTGGCTTTCGCGGGTGAGCTGGTCGCCCAGGAACACCTCCTGATCGTTGCCGGCATAGCGCAGCGGGCCGAGCCGCTCGCTCATGCCCCATTCGGTGACCATGCGCTGGGCCAGCTCGGTCGCCTTCTTGATGTCGTCGCCCGCGCCGGTGGTGACGTCCTCGTGGCCGTAGATGATCTCCTCGGCGACACGGCCGCCGAACATCATCGCGAGACGGGCGGTGATCTCATTCTTCTGATAGCCGTAGCGGTCCTTCTCCGGCAGCGCCATGGTGACGCCCATCGCCTGGCCGCGCGGGATGATGGTGATCTTGTGCAGCGGGTCGTTACCCGGCACAAAGAGGCTCACCAGCGCGTGGCCGGCTTCGTGATAGGCAGTGCGCTCCTTCTCCTCTTCGTCCATCACCATCGAGCGCTTCTCCGCGCCCATCAGCAGCTTGTCCTTCGCCATCTCGAAGTCGCGCTGGGTGACTACGCGCTTGGTCGCGCGCGCGGCGATCAGCGAGGCCTCGTTCACCAGATTGGCGAGGTCCGCACCAGAGAATCCGGGCGTCCCGCGCGCGATCACCTTCAGGTCCACGTCCGGGGACAGCGGCACCTTGCGCACGTGCACCCGCAGGATCTGCTCGCGGCCCAGCACGTCCGGGTTCGGCACAACCACCTGCCGGTCGAAACGGCCGGGGCGCATCAGGGCAGGGTCCAGCACGTCGGGACGGTTGGTGGCGGCGACGATAATCACGCCCTCGTTCTTCTCGAAGCCGTCCATTTCGGCCAGGAGCTGGTTCAGCGTCTGCTCGCGCTCGTCGTTGCCGCCGCCGAGGCCCGCGCCACGCTTGCGGCCCAGGGCGTCCAGCTCGTCGATGAAGACGATGCAGGGCGAATTCTTCTTCGCCTGCTCGAACATGTCGCGCACGCGGCTGGCACCGACGCCGACGAACATCTCGATGAAATCCGAGCCGGAAATGGTGAAGAACGGCACTTCCGCCTCGCCGGCGATGGCGCGGGCCAGCAACGTCTTGCCCGTGCCCGGCGGCCCCACGAGCAGCATGCCGCGCGGAATCTCGCCGCCCAGGCGCTGGAATTTGCCGGGGTCGCGCAGGTAGTCGACGATTTCCTCAAGTTCTTGCTTGGCCTCGTCGATGCCGGCGACGTCCTCGAACTTCGCCTTGCGACTGTCCTCGGTCAGCATCTTGGCCTTGGACTTGCCGAACTGCATTGCCCCGCCGGCGCCGCTGCGCGCCCGACTCATGAAATAGATCACTACGCCGATCAGCAGCAGCATCGGGAACCACGAGATGAGGATGCTCCACACCGTGGTTTCGCCCGACTCGCTCGGCTGCACCTGGATGCGGACATCGTGCTGGCGCAGCTTCTCGACCGGCTTGGCGCTGTCGGGGGCGAAGGTGCTGAACCGCGTGCCGTCGTTCAGGCGACCCTCGATGGCGTTGCCTTTCATGGTCACGCTGTCGACCCGGTCGGATTCGACGCGCTGCAGGAACTGGGAGTAGCTGACCTCGTTCCCCTTTTTCTGCTCGCCGAAGCCCTGGCCCAGCGACAGGAACATGGCGACGACGAGGCCAAGGATGATCCAGGGAAGGAACTTGCGGAAATGATCGGGCATATCGACAGCTTGGCTTGGGTGGTCCACGCGGGCAATGCCCGCGGTCAATGTTTGAATATCGCTTACCGGCCAAGTGGTTATCAAACCAAAGGCGTCAAGTGCGTGGCACGGGTCGCTCACAGGGCCCGGCGGGCGGAACGCCTCGCCCGCGCAGGCGTTGGACTCGATAGGCGAGCCGCCACTTTGAGGGGGTCACGGCGATGTCGACCAACAGCCTGCGCGTCTTCGACGAAACGCATCACAAGACGAATATCTGGTTAAAGGATCTGATGGAAGTGATGGACAGCGACGACCGGCAGCGGGCCTACCGCGTGCTGCGCGCGGTTCTGCACGCCCTGCGCGACCGTCTGACGGTCGACGAGGCGGCGAAGCTGGGCGCGCAGCTCCCGATGCTGGTGCGCGGCTTCTACTACGAGGGCTGGCACCCGGCCGGCACGCCGGTGAAGATGCGCCACCGGGACGAGTTTCTCGGCCATGTCCGCGAGCGGCTGCGCGACGCGCCGGATATGGACGTGGAGCAGGCGACCCGCGCCGCCTTCGCCGTGATCGCCCGGCACATCACCGGCGGCGAGGTGGACTCCATCATCCACAGCATGCCCAAGGAGGTCCGGCAGATGTGGCCGGGCGCCACGGCGGCGGGTTAGACTGATACCCGCCGAATCAAGGGGGCGTGAGCAACCGGGATGGTGACAGCGGTCGATCTGCTCGTCGGGCTGGCCCTTCTCGTCGCGGGAGGCGAGGGCTTGGTGCGTGGGGCGGTGGGCATGGCCCGGCGTCTCGGCGTTTCGCCGCTTCTGATAGGACTGACCCTTGTCGGGTTCGGCACCTCGACGCCAGAACTGGTGACCAGCCTGGAAGCCGCGCGCCTTGGCTCGCCAGGGATCGCGGTGGGCAACGTTGTCGGTAGCAACATTGCGAACATCCTGTTGATCCTGGGGCTTGCGGCGATCATAAGCCCTTTGCGCTGCGACCCGGTGGCGTTCAAGCGCGATGCGACGATGCTGGCCCTGGCCACCGTCGCCGGCCATGCCGTAATCGTATCCGGCCGTGTCGGCACCGTTGCGGGCCTGGTTTTCCTGGCCGCCTTGGCCGGGTTTGTCCTGCTTACCTATCGGTTGGAGCGCGGACGGGACATCCCCTCGGCCGAGTTGCATGCGCGAGAGGCGGCTGCGGCGGATAGCGGGCGCCTTGCGCTGCCGCTCAGCGCGCTATGGTTCGGCGGCGGCCTTGCCGTCACGGTGCTTGGCGCCGGCTTCCTGGTCGATGGAGCGATCGCCCTGGCAAGGCTGCTGTCGGTGCGCGAGAGCGTGATCGGACTGACCATCGTGGCGGTGGGCACATCTTTGCCGGAACTCGTCACGTCGGTCATGGCCGCGCTCAGGCGTCATGCGGACGTCGCCGTCGGCAATATCGTCGGCAGCAACATCTTCAACATCCTGGGTATCCTTGGGGTGACAGCGCTTGTCCATCCCATCGACGTGCCGGCCGACATTGCCGCGTTCGACATCTGGCTGATGTCGCTCGTGACCGCCGGACTGATCGCACTGGCCATGACGGGCTGGCGCCTGACCCGGGGCGAGGGAATTCTCCTCGTGGCCGGGTTCGGCGCCTATATCGCCTGGCAGGCTTTCGCCGGAGTGCCAGTTTGAGAAGCAGTCAACGCGCGCGCCGATCCACGGGTTCTCCTCAGAACCGGCACTTGCCGCCGGTGAAGAACGACTGGTGGCGATACTTGGGTGGCGAGGATTTGCGATGGCCCCGCGCCGCCTGCCTGTGGGCCTTGTCGCGGTTGGCGCGTTTGAGGCGTTTCATGGCGAGCCTCCCGTCGCGGTTTACGTCGGATTGTCGCACTTTTCGAAACAATGTGCCGGATTTGGTTTAAATGAACTTCGAAATCAAGACCTGGCTCACGGTTCCGTTACAGCAATGTGACTTGCAGCGAATCACCTCTGCTGACATTTACTAGAAACTGTTAAGGCGTTGGTTCGAAGGCATTTACCACGCCTGGGCGGGGCGCCCCTTCACCCCACACACTTGTGGGCGGCCCGCTTGAAGGAGAGACGGAGCGGCTGGTGCTCTAAAGCTGACGTCCGCACCCCAATCCCCCGTCTCGGCGAATGCACCAGTCGACGGCCGGGCCGCCACCCCACCCCACACAGTACGGCGGCCCGGCCTTTCCTTATTCGATATTTTCCTGCTTTCCTGCGAATTCCCGAATGGCCTTGCGCCCGCCGGCTGGCGCTTCTTCTCGCCCTCTGGCATCACATCGCGCGGCAAGGTCAAGCAGGTCGAAACAACAACGTCCAGGAGGAAGACATGGCCGGACGCTTACAGGATAAGGTCGCCATCGTGACGGGTGCGGGCTCGTCCGGGCCGGGTTGGGGCAACGGCAAGGCGGCGTCGGTCCTCTTCGCCCGCGAAGGCGCAAGGGTGGTCTGCGTCGATTTGAACGAGAGTGCGGCGGAGGAGACGGCGGGCATCATCCGGGAAGAGGGACATGATGCCCTGGCAATCCGCGCCGACGTTGCCAATCACGACGACGTGAAGTCCGTCGTCGACCGCACGGTGGGGCACTTCGGCCGCGTCGACGTGCTGCACAACAACGTCGGCATCGTCGAGGTCGGCGGGCCCGTCGAAGCCAGCGAGGAGTCCTGGGACCGGGTGATGAACGTCAACCTGAAATCGATGTTCCTGACCTGTAAATACGTCCTGCCGATCATGCAGAAGCAGAAGGGCGGGGCGATCGTGAACGTCTCCTCGATCGCCGGCATCCGCTGGACCGGCGTGCCCTACATCTCCTATTCGGCCAGCAAGTCGGGCGCGTTGCAATTCACCCGCTCGGTCGCGCTGCAGTACGCGAGCGATGGCGTCCGGGCGAACTCCATCCTGCCGGGCCTGATGAATACCCCGATGATCGTGGAGCCGTTGAAAGAGGTCTACGCCGCCGGCGACATCGAGAAAATGATCGAGATCCGCGACCAGCAGTGCCCGATGGGCCGCATGGGGGATGCCTGGGATGTGGCATACGCGGCCCTGTTCCTGGCGTCCGACGAGGCGAAGTACGTTACCGCCACCGAACTCGTAGTCGACGGCGGTATCACGGGAAAGTTCGCCTGATCCGCGGTTTCCGGGACGTGCCAGGGAAGGGAATAGAAGCCGCGGCGGCCACGCCTTATCGGCGGGGGTTCCGCGCACTTTGGCGCGGGCGCGAGGGGCCGGCGGGCGCAGCCGCCGCGGCGGGACGGTAAAGACAAAGCTTCTTGCTCGCTTCCCGTCAGCGGGCTCCCCTGGCGGGGCGGGAGCCGCATGTCCAGAACCTACCCTCAGGTGCCGGGACTGCACTGTGACACACGCAGGGCATTTTTCGGCTGCTGTCGGGAACACGCCATAAAGCGCGGAAAACCGGCACTTGGAGAAGAGACACCCCAACGGCTGCGCCGCTTGCTTTTGCCTGATCCACCCCTTGCTGTGACGGCAGGCTGTTACGCGAGAGGCGAATCTAGGTGCTTCGTCCGTGCGAATCGGGGCGGGGGCGCAGCAGCCGGAACACCAGGGGGGCGGCGACGACGATGACAAAAATTCGCACGATGTGGTGCGTGGCGACGAAGGCGGGATCGAGCCCCAGGGCGAGGGCGACCAGGCTCATCTCCGCCAGTCCGCCAGGTGAATAGGCGAGCGTCAGGACGGCGACCTCCAGTCCTGTGGCGTGGTGCACGCCCCAGGCGAATGCGACCGCCGTTCCCAGCAGGACCGCCGTTCCGCCCGCCGCCCAGAGCACCGCGCGCAGGACCGTGGCCGGCGCCGTGCCGGCGAAGCGGCAGCCGATGGCGCTACCCACCACGACCTGGGCGGCGGCGACAAGCTCGGTCGGCGGCCCGGCCTCCGTTACGCCGCCAAGATGTACCGCGGCCGACAAGACCATCGGTCCGATCACCGGCGCGGCCGGCACGCGCAGGGCGCGGGCGGCGAAAAACCCCGCGGCACCGCAGGCGGCCAGGATCATGAGATCGAGCGGCGCCACGGACAGGAGCGGCCGGCCCGCACTGGGCCGCGCGCCCGCGTCGTAGCCGAGGAAAAGCTGGAACGCGAAAGGCAGCGCCATCACCACCAGCATGATGCGCGAGCCGTGCGTCAGCGAGATGGCCCGTGGATCGCCGCCCATCGCCTCGCCGACCAGGATCATCTCGGTCAGGCCGCCGGGCATTGCGGCGAAATAGCTGGTGACGCCGTCGTAGTTCGCCACCCGGCGGAAGAACAGGACGCCCAGCGCGCCGGCCACCGCCGTGTACGCCGTCAGGGCCAGCAGGCTCAGCGCCCAGTCGTTCAGCCGCGCCAGGATCGCGGGCGTGAAGGCACTGCCCAGCATGACGCCCAGCACGGCGACGAACAGCGCGCGCAACGGCATCGACATGCCAAGCGGCACCTCGACGATGGCTGCGGTGGTCGTCGCTATCATGGCGCCCAGCATCCACGGCAGCGGCAGCCCGGCCCACTTTGCCAGCGCGCCACCGAGCGCCCCGATGGCCAGCGTCAAAAGGACACGAAGTGGTATCTCAGGAGATTCGGGCACTGCGATTTACGTCAGCCGCCCCGCACGTGGTCGAGCAGGCGGTCGAGGAACCACTCGCACTGCGCAAGCTGATCGAGCGTGATGAACTCGTCGGGCTTGTGAGCCTGCTCGATGGAGCCCGGTCCGCAGACCACCGCGGGAATGCCGTCGGCGGCGAACAACCCGGCCTCGGTTCCGAACGCTACCTTGCTGGTGCTGTTGGCCCGCGCCAGGGCCTTTGTCAGCGTCACCACTGCCGCGTCCGGCTCGGTGTCCAGGGCCGGGAAGCTGGCCAGTTCCTCGAAGGTAAAGCCGGTCGCGGGATCGATGGCCTGCATGGCCGGTTCCACCTCCCGCCGGACGAAGTCGACCGCCTCGGCCAGCAGGTCCCGCGGGTCGTCCTGGGGCAAGTTGCGGAACTCGAAGGCCAGGCGGCATTCCGAGGGCACGATATTCACGGCCGTCCCGCCGTCGATGACGCCCGCTTGGACGGTCGTGTGGGGCACGTCGAAAGCTTCGTCGAAGGGGCCTTCCTGCGCCTTCCGCCGCGCCATGTCCGAGAGGAACACCGTCAGCCGTGCTGCCGCCTCCACGGCGTTGACGCCCTGTGGCGCCAGCGACGAATGGCACGAGAGGCCACGCACCGTGGCGCGCATCGACAGCTTGCCCTTATGGGCGTTGACGACCCGCATCTCCGTCGGTTCGCCCACGATCACCATACGCGGCTTGACGGGGCGGCGCGCAAGGTCGGCCAGCAGCTTGCGCACGCCAAGGCAGCCGACCTCCTCGTCATACGACAGGCAGAGATGCACCGGCGTTTCCGGCCGCGCCTCCAGGAACTT
Organism: Ferruginivarius sediminum; assembly: GCF_003344765.1. Classification (GTDB taxonomy): domain Bacteria; phylum Pseudomonadota; class Alphaproteobacteria; order Kiloniellales; family Rhodovibrionaceae; genus Ferruginivarius; species Ferruginivarius sediminum. The sequence continues at coordinate 184,083 of NZ_QPMH01000001.1, forward strand.
GGGCGCGTAAGCCAGACATGCCGCGAGGAAGCCCTTCATGTCGCAGGTTCCGCGGCCGTAAAACTTGCCGTCGCGCTGCACGGCATCGAAGGGATCGCTCGACCAGTCCTGACCGTTGACCGGGACGACGTCCGTATGGCCGGAAAGGGCGATGCCAGGCCTGTCCACCGGTCCCAGCGTGGCAAAGAGATTCGCCTTGCCGCCGGCGTCGTCGTATGTCAACTCGCAATCGACGCCGAGGCCGGTGAGATATCGTTCGACATCCCTGATAAGTTCCAGGTTGGAGTTGCGGCTGGTGGTATCGAACGCGATCAACCGTTCAAGCATGCGCACCGTTTTGGCGCTTGGCGTGTCGGGCACGTCTGCCTTCCTCCCCATGTTTGGCCCGGACTGTCTAACCGCTTACGGGCCGCTTGGCCAGCCGGACGCCCCGCGTCGGCATAAGTGTTGCGCATCACGGCGAGTGCGTGGCCGCCGCCTCGTCGTCCGACAGTGGATCCAGCCGTTCTTCCCGGATCTGCTTGCCCAGCCACTCCCGGAAGGCACGCACGCGGGGGTCGCGGGCCTTCGCCGGTGTGCAGACGAACCAGTAGCTGTAGCCGGTCCGCAGCACGGGGCCGAAGGGGCTCACCAGATGGCCGGCGCCCAGGTCGTCGATAGCCAGGGACCGCCGCCCCAGCGCCACGCCCTGTCCGGCCACGGCGGCTTGCAGGACGAGGCTGGAATCGCTGTATCCGGGTCCGCGATGCGGGTCGATTCCCCTCAGCCCGGCGGCCTCCATCCAGACACGCCAGCCCGGATCGGCGGGGCTGTCGTGGCAGCGGTCCTGCAGCAGCGTGTGGTGGCGCAAATCGACGGGCGTCTCAAGCGGTGGCGTGCCGTCCCGCAGGGCGGGGCTGCAAACCGGGAACATGGTCTCGTTCATCAGGTGGACCATTTCCAGATCCGTCTCGCGCAGTTCGGTGAAGCGGATCGCCGCGTCCATGTCGCCCTTGTGCAGATCGACGGCCTCTTCGCTAGTGGCAAGGAGAACATCGATGTCCGGATGCACGGCACGGAATCGGCTGAGGCGGGGCAGCAGCCACTTCGCGGCGAACGACTGCAGGGTGGTGATGCGCAGCGGACCGTCGTCCTCGCCGGCCTGTAGGCGCTCGGTGGCCTCGGCGATGTTGTCGAAGGCGTCGCGCACGACGGGCAAATAGGCCTGACCCGCGTCGGTCAACAGGATGGCGCGATTCTTCCGGCGGAACAGCGCCAGGCCAAGCTGCGCTTCCAGCGCCTTCACCTGATGACTGACGGCGGCCTGCGTGACGAACAGCTCTTCGGCCGCCTTTGTAAACGACAGGTGGCGCGCGGCGGCCTCGAATGCGCGTAGGGCGTTTAGTGGCGGCAAGCGGCGCGACATCGGGATCGCATTAGTTCAGTTCATGGGTTCCTGAAATATCATCGTTTGTGAATGCGCGGATTTTGGCGCATTTGTCAAGTAACGGAAGCGATATCTCGATGAGATAACGCATCATGGTATGTCGGATGAATTAGGAGACTTTCGATGACCACGTCACAAAGCACCGCAGGTCGCAGCCTTGTCGGCAATGGCTACGTTTGCCGCCCCGCGCGCCGGGGAATCCTGGCCGCTGCCTGGCAGACCCTGCTTTGCTGGCAGTCGCGTGCGGCCCAACGCGCCCATTTGGCCGCGATGGAGCCGCATATGCGCCGCGACATTGGTCTCGCCGATGCCGAGGTCGCGCAGGAAGTGCGCAAGCCCTTCTGGCTGCCGTAAGTTTCGCAGGGATGGCACGGGCGGACATTGTCCGCCCGTGTCCTTGTGGGCTCGAACTCACTTGTTTGACGCATTTTCGGGCGACGAACCGGTTCCCACGTCGCCTGAAAATGCTTCAGGGAAGGAACTGCTCTTTCAGGATACGTTCCTCGAGGTTGTGCTCGGGGTCGAACAGCAGGTGCGAGGCAAGCGAGCGGTCCTCGTAGACGGTGACGCGCCGCACGTCGCGAACCTCGGTATAGTCCGCCGTGGCCGATATCGGCCGCTTCGTCGCCTCGACAATCTCGAAAACCACTTCCGCCTTGTGAGGCAGAAGGGCGCCACGCCAGCGCCGCGGTCGGAACGCGCTGATCGGTGTCAACGCCAGCAGCGGGGCGCCGATCGGAATGATCGGGCCGTGCGCCGACAGGTTATATGCCGTGCTGCCGGCCGGCGTGGCGATAAGGATGCCGTCGCAGACCAGCTCTTCCAGCCGTGTGACTCCGTCGATCTTCACGCGGATCTTGGCCGCCTGACGGCTTTCGCGCAGCAGCGAGACCTCGTTGATGGCAAGCGCGGTCTGCGTCTCGCCGCCGTTCTCCGTCTGCTCGGCCAGCATGCGCAGCGGGTGGAGTTGCACCTCCTCCGCGCGGTCCAACCGTTCGCGAAGGTCGTCCTCGCTGTACTCGTTCATCAGGAAGCCGACGGTGCCGCGGTTCATGCCATAGATCGGCACGGACCTGTCCATGCAGCGGTGCAGGCTTTCCAGCATCAGGCCGTCGCCGCCCAGGGCCACGATAACGTCGGCCTCCTCCGGCTCGACATGGTCATACCGGGCTTTCAGGCGCTTCATGGCCTCCTGGGCCTCTGTGGCGTCCGAGGCGACGAAGGCGACGTGGCGGCGGTGCATGTCTATACCGGATGTCCCTGCAAGGTGGTTGAAGTATAACGAAGCTGTTCGTGACTGCCAGGGTCGCGCATTTCCATGAATTGACACGTGTCTCGAAAGAGCAATCTCCTGACAGTCAGCCAGACAGGAAAACCGTAGACAGGATGGCGCTTCAGATGGCCACGGATTACCGATTTGCCCTCGTCACCGGCGCGTCCAGCGGCATCGGCGCCGCCTTCGCACGGACGATACCGGAAACCACGGACCTGCTGCTCACCGGCCGGGACAGCGAGCGTCTGGTTGCCTTGAGGGAGGAGTTGTCGGTCGGCGAACGAACGGTCGAATCGATACCGGCCGACCTGACGCGCGAGGGCGACCGCCGCGCCTTGATCGACAAGGCGCAGGCGCTGGAGATCGATCTGCTGATCAACAACGCCGGCATGGGACAGTTCGGCGCCGTGCTGGAAAACGATCCGCAAGGTGAGGTCGACACCGTCCAGGTCAACTGCACCGCCGTTGTGGACCTCGCCGTGAACCTGCTGCCCGGGATGATCGACCGGGAACGGCTGGCGGGACGGCGGGCCGGGCTAATCAATGTGTCCAGCACGTTCGCCGTGCAGCCCATTCCGTATGTCGCCACCTATGCCGCCAGCAAGGCCTTTGTACAGAGCTGGACCGAGGCGTTGGCGGAGGAACTGCGTCACCAGCCCGTCGATGTGCTGGCGCTATGCCCTGGCGCCACGCGCACCGGCATGGCCGAGCGGGCAGGGCTGCGCGGCTCGATCCCCTTCGCCGGCGACCCGGAAGATGTGGCGCGGGAGGCACTCGGCGCACTGGGCCGCTGCACTGTGCACGTCAGCGGTGCGGCATCGCGGGCGGCGCTGACGCCCTATTTCCTGCCGCGCCGGATCGCGGCCGGCGGCCTTGGCGCGGTCATGGGGTTCTTCAGCCGGGTGGGCACGCGTCGTACCTAGAGCATTTTCAGGCGAAGTGGGAACCGGTTCGCCGTCCGAAAATGCGTCAAATCAAAGAGCTAGAGCGTTTGAGCGATTCCACTGAACGCGAAAATGCTCTAGAATCCCGGGGGTCGCCGGTTCCACCAGGGCCGTGCCTGCTCAAGCTGCGCGGCGAGGCGTAGCAGCAGGGTCTCGCCGCCCATGGCGGCCATGAACATGTTGCCCAAGGGCAAGCCGTCCTCGGACCAGACCAGCGGGATGTTCGCGGCCGGACAGCCGGTGGCGTTGGCAAGCTGCGTGAAAGGGGAGAAGGCGCCGGCGCGGCGCAGCGCCTCCTGCGGGTCGGGCAAATCGGTGTCCAGGTGGCCGAGCGGGACCGGCGGCTGCGCCAGTGTGGGCGTCAGGACCACGTCAAAGGTTTGGAAGAATTGGCCAAGTTGCCGGCCCACCATCTGGATCGAGTTGCGTGCCCTGGCATAATCGGCGGCGGTCAACTCGCGGCCGCGACGTGCCAGGAGAGCCGTCTGGGTTTCCAGTTCGCCCTCGTCGATCTGCCGGCCCAGGAACATCGAGAAGGACGCTATATCGTCCGCCGTGTGCGCGGCGACGATGGTGAGGAACGCCTCGGCGAAGGCTGTTTCGTCCAGCATTGGCGCGGCTTCCTCGACGACATGGCCGAGCGACTGGCAAAGCCGGGCCGCTTCCTCCGCCGCCGCGCGGCAGGCGGGGACCGTGGGGTAGCTGGGGCCGGCGTCGAGCTGTAAGGCGATACGCAGACGGCCGGGATCTCGCCCCACCTCCGATAGATAGGAGTCCGGTGGCGGTGGGGCCCAATATGGGTCTCCGGTCTCTGGTCCGGCGGTGGCGTCCAGCAGCGCGGCGGAATCCCGAACGCTGCGCGTGATGGCGTGCTGCGTGGCCAGGCCGCTCCAGCCCTCGCCGATCACGGGGCCCATCGGCACCCGACCCCGCGTTGGCTTCAGGCCGAACAGCCCGCAGCAGGCCGCGGGAACGCGGATCGAGCCGCCGCCGTCGCTGGCATGCGCGGCCGGGACCATGCCGCTGGCCACGGCCGCCGCCGCGCCGCCGCTGGAGCCGCCGGCGGTACGCTCCAGGTTCCAGGGATTGCGCGTGGGCGGAAAGCTTTTCGGCTCGGTCGAATAGGATAGTCCCATCTCGCTGGATGCGGTCTTGGCGCAGACCACCGCGCCGGCAGCCTCAAGGCGCGTCACCGCCGTGCTCGTACCCTTGGCCGAGACGTCTTTCAGGCAGGCCATGCCGTTCGTCGTGGGCGTCCCGTCGATGATGATGCCGAGATCCTTGATCAGATACGGCACGCCGGCAAGCGGCCCATCCTCGGGCATCAGCCGTGCCGCACGCTCTCGGGCCCGATCGAACATCTCCAGGCGGATTGCGCCGACGCGGCCATCCCGTGCTTCGATCCGTTCGATTGCCGCGTCCAGGATCTCAATGGGCTGCATCTCGCCCCGGTTGACAAGTCCGGCCAGGGCGACGGCGTCGAAGTCCTCGTACCGGTCGAATTTCATGGTGCTGCACCCGATGCTCGGGGAATGCTCATTCAAGCCGCCAACGTAGCGAGCCAGCGACACCTTACCTGAAGAAGCCGAACTTCCGTGCCAAGGGGAACCCGCGTCCGACAGGAATGTCCAGTAGCCTACCGCCCCTGTGCATTCATCAGATGCGACTTGTATTTTAGATCGTAGTGCAGGAAATGATCGAGGATAAGCTCCTTGATGGTCAGGGATTGATCCAGAAGCCCGTCCAGGTTATTTGGAGACGTAAAGGTGAATTCGCCATATATCTCGTTAATTCTCGCTTCGAGGTTGCGGTGCTCGATCGCGTGGGCTGGAAGCTGCGAGTAATTGTATCGCAGCATAATCTGTTCTTCATGGATGAAGTGGAATTTATGATTTGAAATCATCCGTGTAATGAGCGTGTCGAGCGTCGTTTTGTTCGCTTCCTTCGACAAAACGTGGTCCACAAATCGATTTATCTCATCGAACAGATGTCGATGCTCAAGGTCGATCTCAGCCTGGCCAACATTGAAGGCGTCAACCCAGGGAATCTGCTCAAGCCGGGAGTCGATTTCCGCCATTCCGCATGTCCATCCATGATTGGAGCATGATGCACGCAGAGAGAGTGCCCAAATGCTTTCATTCAGGAAATAAAATAACGTTCTAACTAAAAATTTATTACTTAGCCGGTGTTCAGGCAGGCAGGGTGCTCAGACACCGGTACGGGTGCGCCCGTTGCCGGTCAAGCGCGTGGTGGGCTCAGCCGCCCGTCACGCTCATGTGCCGGCCCACGGAGGCGCGGCGATGGCGCCGGTCGATCACGAAATCGTGCCCCTTCGGCTTGCGCGAGATCGCCTCGTGAATGGCATCCACCACCACGCGGTCGTCGTCGCTGGCCCGCAGCGGCGCGCGCAGGTCCGCCGAATCCTCTTGACCCAGGCACATGTACAGCATGCCGGTGCAGGTGAGGCGCACGCGGTTGCAGCTTTCGCAGAAATTGTGGGTCATTGGCGTGATGAAGCCGATGCGCCCGCCTGTCTCCTCGCAATGCGCATAGCGGGCCGGTCCGCCGGTCTTGTAGTCGATATCCTCCAGCGTATAGCGCTGCTGCAACTGTCCGCGAAGCATTGACAGCGGCAGGTATTGCTCCAGCCGGTTCTCGCCGACGTCGCCCATCGGCATCACCTCGATGAAGGTGATGTCCCAACCTTCGCCGTGCGCCCAGTCGATCAGCTTCTCGAACTCGTCGTCGTTGACGCCCTTCAGGGCCACGGTGTTGATCTTGACGTGCAAACCGGCCTGCTTTGCCGCTTCCAGCCCGGCCATGACGCGGTCGTAGCGGCCCCAGCGGGTGATCGCCTTGAACTTGTCCGGGTCCAGCGTATCGAAGGACACGTTGACGCGCTTCACGCCCAGATCGACAAGCTGCTGCGCATAGCGGGCAAGCTGACTGGCGTTCGTCGTGATCGTCAGTTCCTCCAGCGCGCCGCTGGCCAGGTGACGGCTCAGGCGTTCGATCAGCCACATGATGTTGCGTCGGACCAGCGGCTCGCCGCCCGTCAGCCGCAGCTTCTTCACGCCGACACCGACGAAGACGCTGCACAGCCGGTCCAGTTCCTCAAGGCTCAGGACCTCCTTCTTCGGCAGGAAGGTCATGTCCTCGGCCATGCAGTAAACGCAGCGGAAGTCGCAGCGATCCGTCACCGATACGCGCAAGTAGCTGATATCGCGTCCGAACGGATCGACCAGTTCACTCATCGTGTACTCCGCGCCATGTTGCATCCGTGTGCGCCGATGGAAGCAGGTTCCAGCCACCGGCGCAACGTTGTATTCGCCAGACTATAACGGATTCCGAACCGTTTTTCTCCCCTAAAGAACGTGGGACTTTTCGCGACGTATGGCAAACACCGATCCCGCGCGGGTCTTCGCCGGGACCGGCTCGTCACGCTTGCCGTGAGCCATCCTACGGCCTAGCCTTCCCGGCGATATGAAGGGGTCGTCACCGCAGTCCGCTCTTGACCGTCCGTTCGCCCGTGTGGTGGCCGCGCTTGTCGTGCTGGCGGTGGCTGGCGTGCTGCTGCGGATTCACTGGGACGACTTGTTTCCGCCGCCTCAGCAGGCTGCGGAGCAGGGAACGGACGCCTACCGCGCCTGCCTGGACAAGCGGCTGGCCGATATCGCGGCGATGCGGGAGCAGGACGTGATCGCGGCCGAGCGCGCGGAACTGTTCCGCCAGCGCGCGGAGGCCTATTGCCGCGCCCGGGAAGGGGGCGGCAGCGTTCCGACGGGCCCGGTGCTGCCCGGCAACTAGATTTATCGAGCCAAGCAGGGAGGACATGATGAAATCACTACTGCGCGCCTTTTCGACGGCGCTTCTGGGCGGGGCGATGCTGCTGGCCGGGACGGTGGGTGCCGTGGCCGCCGACGGCAAGATCGGCCTGAAGTTCCTGGGCCATGCCACCTTCGAGGTAACGTCGCCCGGCGGCACCACGATCCTGCTTGACCCGTTCCTGAGCAAGAATCCGAAGACCCCGGAAGAATACAAGGACATTGGCCAGTACCAGCCGGATGCCATCCTGGTAACGCACAGCCATTTCGATCACGTGGCCGATGCCGAGGCCATCGCCAAGGCCTCCGGCGCGCCCATCATCGGGGCGTACGAACACGCCGGCGCGATGGACGTACCGAAGGACCAGCAGAAGGGCGGCAACGTCGGCGGCAAGTACCAAGTGGGCGATGTCACGGTGCACTACGTTCCCGCCATGCATTCCAGCGACCCCGGCGGCCGGCCGGTCGGCTTCGTGCTGGAGTTCAACGACGGGCGCACGCTCTACGACACCGGCGACACCTGGATTTTCGGCGACATGGCCTTGATCGAGGAGATCCACAGCCCGGACATCGTGCTGCTGCAGGCCGGCGGCGGACCTTACAACCAGGATCCGGAGATCGCGCGGATGGCGATCGACAAGTATTTCGATCCGGAGGTTGTCGTGCCGATGCACTATGGCACCTTCGGCGTTCTGGCGAGTGATGCGGACGTGGAGGCCGCGCTGGCCGATCATCCCGCGGTGCGAATCATGCAGCCGGGTGACTCGGCCGAGTTCTGATCCGGCTTCGCCGTTGCTCGAATCGGGCGGCGGCGCTTCCCATATCCGTGTCATGGAACACATCGAATACCCGGACCTCGACACCTGGGAAGAGCGCCGCCACTGGTTCGAGTCGCTGGAGGACGAACGGGGGCGGGGCGGCGCCGCCCCGGCCTTGAGCGAGCAGGCCTGCGCGCTGATGCTCGATCTCCAGGCGGTGTATTGCGCCGGCGCCTGGGCGGCGGCCGTGATCCTGGCCGCGACCATCGTGGATTCGCAGGGTCGCTTCACCAGCACGGACCCGGCCCTGGCGGAGGAGCTTGCGTGGCTTCGCCGCACGCGCAATGCGCTGATGCACGAGAACCCGAAACTGCCGGTCATTACGGTGGAGGACCAGTGGCAGAACCGCCGCGAGTGGGCACGCTGCGCCAAGCGTGCGGTGGCGGTGGCGATGGCCGCGCTCTATCCCGGCGAGGCGGATAAGGACAGGAGAGCGAAACGGGCATGAAACGGGTGCGTGCGATCATTCATGGCCGGGTCCAGGGCGTCTGGTATCGCGGCTGGACGGTCGACGAGGCGGCGCGGCGCGGTCTTCACGGGTGGGTGCGCAATCGCCACGACGGGACCGTCGAGGCGATCTTCGCGGGTGATGAATCACTGGTCGACGACATGGTGTCCGAATGCTGGAACGGGCCGTCGGCCGCCTATGTCCGCAACGTCGAGGTGGAGCCCTTCCACGAGCCGGTGGAGCCCGGTTTCCATCAGGTGTCAAGCGTTTAAGGCTTCGGTTTCCGCGCTTCGTGCCAGCCTCCGACGACGGCGCCATCTGGACGCAGCCCACCCGATGCCTACATCATGAGCGGGAAACGCACGTAGAGGAGACACGCGATGGCCACCGCCACATTCGCCGCCGGCTGCTTCTGGGGTGTCGAAGCCGCTTTCCGTCAGGTGCAGGGCGTTCTCGCGACGCGCGTCGGCTACATGGGCGGCACGCTGGCCAATCCCAGCTACGAGGACGTCTGCACCGACCGCACCGGGCATGCCGAGGTCGTGCAGGTGGACTTCGATCCCGCGAGGGTGAGTTACGAGCAGCTTCTCGACGTGTTCTGGGAGGCCCACGATCCCACCCAGAAAAACCGGCAGGGCCCCGATGTGGGCACGCAGTACCGCTCGGCCATATTTCACCACGACGACGCCCAGCGCGAGGCGGCGGAGGCCTCGAAAGCGCGGCTTTCGCAGTCCGGCAAGGACAGCCGCCCCGTCGCCACCGAGATCGCCCCCGCCCAGACCTTCTGGCTGGCCGAGGACTATCACCAGCAGTACCTGGAGAAGCGCGGCCTGGCGACGTGCGGGATCTGAGGTCGTTCGACTTCTAGGGTTGTAGCTGCTCAAGGCTTCATTGTGCCGGTACGCCTTGGTGGTCATACCGCGACGCCCTTGCGCCGGTTGCGGGAACCGGGCATGCATGTCCGAAGTATCCAACGGGACTTTTAGCGGAGGACAGGCGTGAGCGAGGCGACGACCGAGGCTGTGCGGGACTTGGGCGGCACTGAGGAGATTCGGTTTCAGCGGCGCGGCGGGCTGGGCGAGGTCGAGATGACCCGGCCGAAGGCGCTGAACGCGTTGACGCTGGACATGATCCGCCACTTCGACCCGCTGTTGCGCGATTGGGCGCGCGATCCGGCGGTACAGGCCGTGGTGATCCGCGGCGCCGGCGAGAAGGCATTCTGCGCCGGCGGTGACGTGCGCGCGGTGTGGGATGCCGGCAAGGCGGGCGACGATCTCACGGCGGTGTTCTTCCGCGAGGAGTACACGCTGAACCGCCGCATCCACGCCTATCCGAAGCCTTACATTGCGCTGATCGACGGTATCACCATGGGCGGCGGCGTCGGGCTGTCGGTGCATGGCAGTCACCGTATCGCGGGCGACCGCACGATGGTGGCCATGCCGGAAACGGCGATCGGCTTCTTTCCGGATGTCGGGGCGACCTGGGTCCTGCCGCGCCTGGAAGGGCAGACCGGCATGTACATGGCCCTCACCGGAGCGCGGCTGAAGACGGCGGACGCTGTCCACGCCGGCTTCGCCACGCACTATGTGCCGAGCGAGCGTGGCGACGAACTGAACGACGCGCTGGCGGCGGCAAGCTGGTCGGGCGATCCGAAGGCTGTCGTCGACGGCGTGCTGGCCGATTTCGCGGCCGATCCCGGCCCGGCGCCGCTCGCCGAGCAGCGCGCCGCGATCGACCGCTGCTTCGGGCGGAACAGCGTCGAGGATATCCTCCGTGCGCTGGAGGCCGAGGGCGGCGACTGGGCGGCGAAGACGCTGGAGACGCTGGGCCAACGCTCGCCCACCTCGTTGAAGCTGACCTTCGCGGCGCTGCGTCGCGGGGCGGAGATGGACTTCGACGACTGCATGCGGATGGAATACCGTCTCAGTCAGGCCTGCATGGCGGGGCACGAGTTCTACGAGGGCATCCGTGCCGTCCTGGTGGAGAAGGATCATGCCCCGAAGTGGCGGCCGGCGACGCTTGCCGAGGTCGACGACGCCGAGATCGAGCGCGCCTTCGCGCCGCTGGGCGAGCGCGACCTGGCATTCGTCGACGACTGACGATCACGCAAGGCACGAAGCAACGGGGAGGCAGACGTCATGGCGGAAATCGGCTTTATCGGCCTTGGCAACATGGGCGGCCCGATGGCCGCGAACCTGGTGAAGGCCGGCCATGGTGTGAAGGGCTACGACATCGGCGCCGACGCGCTGAAAACGGCGGAGAAGAACGGCATCAAGGTCGTCGGCTCGGTCGAGGAGGCGGCCCAGGGCGTGGAGACCGTCATCACCATGCTGCCCGCGGGCGAGCATGTCCACGAGGTCTATACCGGCGAGGGCGGGGTGCTCTCCGTCACGCGCGAGGGCGCGCACCTGATCGACTGCTCCACCATCGATGTCGCCAGTGCCCGCGCCGTGCACGAGGCCGCGGAGGATGAGGGCCTGGAGATGCTGGACGCACCTGTCTCCGGCGGCGTCGCGGGCGCCGAGGCGGGGCAGCTTACCTTCATGGTGGGCGGCTCGGAGGCGGCCTTCAACGCCGCCAAGCCGCTGTTCGACATCATGGGCAAGGCGGCGGTGCATGCCGGCCCGGCCGGGAACGGCCAAGTGGCCAAGGCCTGTAACAACATGATTCTCGGCATCTCCATGCTGGCCATATCCGAGGCGTTCACGCTCGCAGAGAAGCAGGGGCTCGACCCGCAAAAGCTGTTCGATATCTCCTCGCAGGCATCGGGCATGTGCTGGGCGATGCTGAACCACAATCCGGTGCCGGGAATTGTGGAAACGGCGGCCTCGAACCGGGACTACAAGCCCGGTTTCGCCGCCGGAATGATGCTGAAGGATCTGCGCCTTGCGCAGGACGCCGCGCTGAACGCGGGCTGCGCCACGCCGATGGGAGCCGAGGCGGCTGCGCTTTACACCATCTTCTGCAACAGCGGCTACGCGGACAAGGATTACAGCGGCGTCTACAAGATGCTGCGCGGCGAGTGGTTTTGAGCCGATCGCGCGCATAGTTTGCGACGAATTCCCGGCAAGTAACGCGGCGTTAAGGATGCATCTTTTATAACCGCGAGGGCGGCGCCGTTGGCGGGCGGCGCGACGGCTTATTGACCTTGTGGACGAAGAAGAAGGGGGGATGCCCCGTGAAAGGTTCCTACCTCGAAACGATCGCGCTGATCGAGCGTCTGCATCGGCAGTGCATGGAGGTGGTCAAGGCCGAACTCGACCGTCTCGGTGTTCGCGACCTTAACGCCGTGCAGGCGATGATTCTGTTCAACCTGGGGGATTCCGAGCTGACCGTCGGCGAGCTGACGCAGCGCGGCTACTATCTGGGCTCGAACGTCTCCTACAACGTCAAGAAGATGGTCGAGGCCGGCTACCTCAAGCAGGAGCGTTCGCCGCACGACAAGCGTGCCACGCATCTCAGTTGCTCGGACAAGGGCATGGAGATCTGCAAGCAGCTCGACAAGCTGTTCGGTGTCCATGCCGAGGATCTGTCCGGCAACGGGATTGACCGGCAGGCCTTGTCCACGGCCAACGACTCCCTGCATCGGCTGGAAGGCTACTGGGCGGCGGCGCGCATGGGAACGCGCTCTCCGTTCACCACAGCAGCCTGATCAGCAGAGGCAGTAGCACGGCCGTTGCCACGGCGTTGAGGCCCATCGCCAGACTGGCAAAGGCACCGGCAACTTCGCTGAGCTGCAATGCCCGGGCGGTGCCGATGCCGTGGGCGGCCACGCCGATCGCAAATCCCCGCGCGCGCCAGTCGCGGATGCGCAGCGCGTCGAGGGTCCAGGTCGTCAGCACCGCGCCCAGGATTCCGGTCAGGATGACGAATACGGCCGTGAGCGACGGCAGGCCGCCGATCTGCTCGGAAATGCCCATGGCGATGGGCGTGGTCACCGATTTCGGCGCCAGCGAGGCCAGGGTGCGCTCGGTGGCACCCAGAAGCCATGCGATGCCGACCGCCGTGGACGCGGCCGTCACCGTGCCCGCGACCAGCGCGACCGTCAGCGGCAGCGCCGCCCGGCGCATGTGCTTCAGGTTGTTGTAAAGCGGCACGGCCAGCGCCACCGTCGCCGGTCCCAGCAGGAAATGCACGAACTGCGCGCCCTCGAAATAGGTTTCATAGCTCGTGCCGGTCAGCCACAGCAGAGCGACCAGCGCCACGACCGCGAGCAGGACCGGGTTGGCGATGGGCGACATGCCGGCCTTGCGGTAGACCCATTGCCCGGCCTGATAGGCGACCAGCGTGACGGTCAGCCCCAGGAGCGGCTGCTCGGCCAGGTAGACCCAGATCTGACGAAGCTCGCCTTCCATATCCGGGTGTCCGCCTAGCCGTCCTTCCGGGCGGCCCCGAGTGGACGGTCCCCGGTCAGGTGCGAGAGTCCCACCATGACCAGCGCCGTGACCGCGATGGTGAGGACCGTACTAATGACGAGCGACGCGGTGATGGGCACCCACTCCTCGGCCACCAGGCCGAGATAGCTCATGACCCCCACGCCAGCAGGAACGAACAGAAGCGACAGGTGCTGCAGCAGGCCCTGCGCCGTTCGCTGCAGCTCATCGGGCACCCCGCCACGGAGGGCCAGCCCGGTGAACAGGATCAGCATCCCGATCACCGGCCCCGGCAACCCAAGCTCCAGCACCCGCGCCACAATCTCCCCCACAAGCTGACAGACCAGAAGAAGCGTTACAAAGCCGAGGTTCATGTCACCTCCGTCGCCGCCAGGCGGTCCCCATCCAGTTCGATGCCGAGCCCCGGCGTTTCCGGCAGTTGCAGCCAGCCGTCGCTATCTACTTCGACCGGTGCGGTCAGCGGGAAGTCCCGGCGCTCGGGTGTCCACTCCGGCGGGTCGAACGGAAACTCAAGGTAGGGACAGCCGCCGACCCCCGCTGCCAGATGGGCGTTCGCCAGCAGGCCGATGCCGTTGCCCCAGGTGTGCGGTGATATTTCCAGGCCCCGGTCGCGCGCGGCCTTGAAGGCGCGCGACAGGCCGCCGATGCCGCTGCAGACGACGGCGTCCGGCTGCAGCACGTCGAGACAGCCACGGTCGGTCAACTGATGGACGTCGTGAATCTCCCGCGCCATCTCTCCGCCCGCGATGCGCAGGTCCACGGAGTCGCGTAGCCGCGCCATGCCATCGAAGTCCCCACGGTGCAATGGCTCCTCCAGCCAGAAGACGTCGAGGTCTTCAAGCTCGCGCGCGCAGGCCAGTGCCTCCTTCAGCGTCCAGGGTTCGGCCGTATCCCAGGGCATCCGCCAAGCCTGATTGCAGTCCACCATGATATCGATGGCGTCGCCCAGCGCGTCGCGTACCGCCTCGACCATCTTCAGGTCCTCGCGCCAGTGCGGTCGATGGAAGCGCAGCTTCAGGGCCGGGTACCCCGCCCCCTTGATCGCGGCGGCGGTGGCGACAGTGTCCATCTTCCCGCGCAAGACGCCGGTGGAGGCATAGCAGCGCAGCCGGCCGCCCGTCGCGCCGCCGAGAAGGCGCCAAACCGGCTGTTCGGAGACCTTGCCGAAGAGGTCCCACAACGCGACCTCGAACGGCCAGCACCGGCCGTAGTGGAACGACAGGTTGTCGATGACGCGGGCATGGCGCTCCAGGTCGCGCGGATCGCGGCCGATGAAAAGCTCCTCGTGCCCGGCAAAACCCGGCATGGTATCGCCGCTGCCGACACCTGTCAGACCCTCGTCCGTCTCGATCCGCACGATATCGGTTTCGAAGGCATGACGCGGCCGGCTGTCCCAGGCCGGCGGGAAGGGCGGATCGAGGCGCAGGCGATGCCGGCTGTGCCGTATGCCGGTTATCTTCATCGGCTAAATCTCCCAGAGGAATGGCGTCGCGGACTTTGTGCGCGGTTCGAGCGATCGTCAACGACGAGACGGGAGACAACCCGTCTCACTTTTGTTATAAATCTTAACAGAAGTCAGGCGGGGCGGCGCAGATGACGAACAGGGACACATATACAAATTCAAATATAGAAACCAGCGGCGGCAACGAAGGCACCCTTGTCGCTTATGGCAGAGGGCGCGCGACACGGCTGGCGACGGACGTCGCCGGCCTGAGCGGGGAAGGCTCGCGAGTCATACTGATTGCCGATCCGGAGATCGCGCAGGCGGACTTGTTGCAGGGGGTCTCCATTAACCTTGCGGCCAGCGGCTGCGAGGTCTGGCTGAATACCTCCATTGCCGGTGAGCCCAAGGCAAAGGATGTCGACACGGCGATAGAGCAGGCGCGCGATCATCGCGCCGATATCGTCGTCGCCGTCGGCGGCGGATCGGTGATCGACGTGGCCAAGCTGGTCGGCGCGCTGGCGGTCGACGGGCAGGGGGTCGGCGCTTACGGCCTGGGGGCGAAGGCGTTCCCCGACCGCCGCTTGCCGGTCATCGCCGTCCCGACGACGGCGGGCACCGGCGCCGAGGTGACACGCACCTCCATCTTTGCCGCGCCCGACGGGACCAAGCTGTGGGCCTGGGGCGAGGGGCTGCACCCGGAGGTCGCGGTTCTCGACCCTGAACTGACGGTGACGCTGCCCCGCGGTCTGACGGTGGCGACCGGCGTCGACGCCCTCGTACATGCGGTTGAGGCGACGACCAACCGGACCTTCCTGCCGGGAATCGACCTGCCGGCGATGCAGGCAATCGGCCTGGTGCGCCGTTATCTGCCGCGCGCGGTGGCGCAGCCGGACGACCTGGAGGCGCGCGGCGCCATGCTGCGCGCGGCTTGCTTAGCGGGCAGGGCGATCGACCGGGCCGGAACGGGCGTCGCGCACGCCCTGGGCCACGCCCTGGGCTCGCTGGCGGGCGTGCCGCACGGACGGGCGGTCGCACTGGGCCTCGACGCGGCGTTGAGCTGGAATGCCGAGGCGGCACCGGATCGCCACGCGGCTGTGGCGGACGCCTTTGGGCTTCAGGTGGATCCCACGGCAAGCGACGAGGCGCTAGCGGACGAGCTTGCGGCGGTCTTCAACCGCTTCCTGCGTGAACTGGAGCTGCCGGTCTCGCTGGCGGGCGACGGACTGGCCGAGAAGGACGCCGAGCGTGTCGCCGAAGCGACCTTGCGGCCGGAGAATGCGCCGATGCTACAGGCCAACTGCCGGCATGTCGGCGAGGCGGAGGCGCTGTCGCTGTCGCGCGCACTGCTGACCGCGGACTAACCGTCAGCGAACGCTTTCCACCTGGAATCCCCAGATGCCGAAGCCGCGCGTCCGCGCGATCCGCTCCAGCGTGTGGTACTCGAACGGGGCATAGGGTGCGGCCACGGCCCAGCCCTCGCGCAGCAGATAGGCCGCCAGATCCTCGCCCGGATCGAATTTCGTCATCCCCTCGCGGCAGATCGCCAGCGGCATGCCGTCGCGGTCGCGCCCCTGGATCTCGCAGGTGACGAAGCGCTGGATGCGCTGCTCCAGCGCGATGGCCGCGCGCGTTCCGCACCGGGGCGGGTTGAAAAGCGTGAGGCACTCCTGCCCGCTGTCGGGAATGAATATACCCCAGAGCCGCACGTGCCGCCCGGCGACCTTCAGCGTGGCATCCGGCTGCACCAAGGCGTAGCTGCGGAACTCCGACGCGGCGGGCGCGGCCGATCCCAGTATCAGGGCGAACGTGCCCAGGACGGCCGCAAAGCGCCGGAGCGGCAGGCCATGCCTCGACCGCCGAAGCTCAGGAGAAAGCCTGAAGCCCCGTTTGTGCGCGCCCGAGGATGAGGGCGTGGACGTCGTGCGTGCCCTCATAGGTGTTCACCGCCTCCAGGTTCATGACGTGGCGGATGACGTGGTACTCGTCTGCGATCCCGTTCCCGCCGTGCATGTCGCGCGCGGTCCGGGCGATGTCCAGCGCCTTGCCGCAGGAATTGCGCTTGCACAGGGAGATCATCTCCGGCGCGGCCCGGCCTTCGTCCATCAGCCGGCCGAGGCGCAGCACAGCCTGCAAGCCAATGGTGATCTCGGTCTGCATGTCGGCCAGCTTCTTCTGGATAAGCTGGGTCTGGGCCAGCGGCTTGCCGAACTGCTTGCGTTCCAGAGTGTAGCCGCGCGCCGCGTGCCAGCAGAATTCGGCCGCGCCCAGGGCACCCCACGATATGCCGAAGCGTGCCCGGTTCAGGCAGCCGAACGGCCCCTTCAGGCCCTCCACGTTGGGCAGCAGGTTCTCTTCCGGAACGAAGACCTCGTCCATCACGACCTCGCCGGTTGGCCAGGCACGCAGGCTGAACTTGCCCTCGATCGCGGGCGTTGACAGCCCTTTCATGCCCTTTTCCAGGATGAAACCACGGATCTTGCCGTCGTGCGCGTCGCTCTTGGCCCAGACGACGATGACGTCGGCCAGCGGCGAGGAGGTGATCCACATCTTCGCGCCTGAGAGACTGTAACCGCCGTCGACCTTCTTCGCCCGCGTCTTCATGCTGCCGGGATCGGAGCCCGCGTCGGGTTCGGTCAGGCCGAAGCTGCCGACCCATTCGCCGGCAGCCAGCTTGGGAAGGTATTTCCGCCGCTGCTCTTCGGTGCCGTAGGTCAGGATCGGGTACATCACAAGTGAGGACTGCACGCTCATCGCCGAGCGGTACGCGGAATCGACGCGTTCCACCTCGCGGGCGATCAGGCCATAAGACACATAGTTGGCGCCCGCGCCGCCATACTCGGTGGGCACGGTAGCGCCGAGCAGGCCAAGCTCGCCCATCTCGTTCATCATCGCGCGGTCATGCGTCTCGTGCCGGTTGCCCTCCAGCACGCGCGGCAGCAGCTTCTCCTGGCAATAGGCGCGTGCCGTGTCGCGGATCATACGCTCATCCTCGTCGAGCTGCTCGTCCAGCAGCAGCGGGTCGTCCCACTGGAACTGCGGCTTGGACTGGGCGGGCGCGCCGCCTTCGGTCTTGCGGGCCGGCTCGGCTGGGGTCATGGCGATCCTCGGTTGATTGCTGGGACATTGGCTGATGGTTGCCGCTATCTTAACGTTGCAGCGCGGCAATGAAAGGGGCAGGCGCATGGTGGCCGCGTGCGCGCTGCGTTATGATGACGCCGTTCGATCGGGTGAGGGCATGCGCGAAGACAGGGTTATCATCGAATTTCTGCCCCAAGGCAGGTTCGTCAAGGTTTCGGCGATGGATCCGCAGACATTGACGGAAGTCACCATCGTTGGGGATGCGGCGCGTGGGGAGGAACAATTAAAACGTGCAGCCCTCAACAAGCTGCGCTATGTGCTGGAGCGCGACGGCGGCGGTCGCGGTCCGGCACGGGGTTCGGGAGGCGGGAAATAAAGTTTCGCCTCTTGCTCCCATTGTCGTGGTCGTCTATAGGTCCGCACGCATTGCAAAACGGCCATGCAATGACAGCGCGACAGGACCGGGCACAAGGTCGGGCAGCGCGGGGAACAGGGGCGCGATGATTGAGGTTCGCGACATCGTCAAGCGGTTCGGTGGGCTGGTCGCGGTCGACCACTGCTCGCTGGAGGTCGGCAACGGCACCATCACGGGCCTGATCGGTCCGAACGGGGCCGGTAAGTCGACGCTGTTCAACACCATCGCCGGCTTCATCAAGCCGGATGGCGGGCAGATCCTGCTTGACGGGGAGGATGTGACCGGCCTTTCGCCGCACAAGCTGTTCGAGAAGGGGCTGGTCCGCACCTTTCAGATTCCGCATGAACTGACGCGGATGACGGTGCTGGAAAACCTTATGATCGTTCCCGCCAATCAGTCGGGCGAGAACCTGTTCAACGCCTGGCTGCGCCCCGGCAAGGCGAAGGCCGACGAACTCGCGGTGCGCCGGCGGGCGAATGAGGTGCTGGAGATGCTGCAGCTCACGCACCTCCGGCACGAGCTGGCTGGGAACCTCTCCGGCGGACAGAAGAAACTGCTGGAGATCGGCCGCACGATGATGACGGAGCCACGGGTTGTCCTTCTGGACGAGCCGGGCGCCGGGGTGAACCGCACGCTGCTCGGCAAGCTGTCCGAAGTCATCCAGACGCTGAACCGCGAGCGTGGCTATACCTTCTGCATCATCGAGCACGACATGGACCTGATCGCACAGCTCTGCGACCCAGTAATCTGCATGGCGCAGGGCAAGGTACTGGCGCAGGGAAGCATGGACGAGATCCGCCGGAACGAGGCGGTTCTGGAGGCTTACTTCGGCGGCGGCGCGGCGACGGCGGCCGATGCGACGGCCTAGCGGTCCGATGGGGGTTGCTAGCTTCAGGTCACGGGGGCGTGCGACCGACAAGAATGAAAAGTCGGTGGCCCGGCGGCGTGCAGACATCGGGGCTACGATGGGGTGCAGGGGAGCGGAATGAGCCTGCTGACGGTCGAGAACATCCGCGCCGGCTACGGCGACGTGGATATCCTCAACGGTGTCCAGATGAGAGTCGATCGAGGCGAGATCGTCGTCATCATCGGTCCGAACGGCGCCGGCAAGTCGACGGTGATGAAAACCATCTTCGGTCTCGTGAAGGTCCGCGAGGGCCGCATCGTCTTCGAGGACAAGGAGATCACGAATCTGCGGCCCGATCAGGTGGTGCGCGCCGGCCTTTGCTACGTTCCGCAGGAAAAGAATGTGTTCCCGACGCTTACCGTCGAGGAAAACCTCGAGATGGGCGCGTTCATCCGCAACGACGACTTCTCGAAGGAGCTGCAGAAGGTCTATGAGCTGTTCCCCGCGATGTACGAGAAGCGCCGCCAGCCGGCAGGCGCCTTGTCGGGCGGGCAGCGCCAGATGGTGGCGATGGGCCGCGCGCTGATGCTGGACCCGCGGCTGATCCTGCTGGATGAGCCGACGGCGGGCCTCGCTCCCGCGATCGTCGACCTGATGTTCGATAATATCCAGAAAATCAACGGCCTGGGGGTCAGCATTCTAATGGTGGAACAAAACGCCAAGCAGGCCTTGGCGATGTCGCACCGTGGCTACGTGCTGGCCACCGGCCGCAATCGCTTCGAGGACACCGGGCGCAATCTTCTGGCCAACCGCGAGGTGGCCGAGATGTTCCTCGGCGGCTGAAGAGCTTGGGTGGGACACGGCAATGGCGGAGTTTCTACAGCTCACGGTCTACGGCATCGTTCTGGGGAGCATCATCTCCCTCGGGGCGATCGGCTTGTCCCTGGTGTATGGAATCCTGCGGTTTCCGCACTTCGCGCACGGGGACTTGATCACGCTTGGCGCCTATCTGGCGTTCGTGCTGGTCACGACGATGGGTGCGCCCGTCCTGGTGGCATTGCCCGTCGGCGTGGCCGGCACGGCCCTGGCGGCCGTGGCCATCGATCAGGTGCTATACCGGCGTTTGCGTAGGGTGGCGCCGGTCATCCTGCTGATTTCTTCGGTCGGTGTCGCCCTGATCCTGCGCAGTGCCATCCAGTTGATCTGGGGGCCCAGCAATCAGGTCTACGCGACCGGTATCCAGTTCCCCTATCGCTTTGCCGGCGTGAACATCAAGCCGGATCACCTGATCATCGTCGGCGGGACGATCCTGCTTGTCGTGGCGCTGCACCTGTTCCTGCAGAAGACCAAGGTGGGCAAGGCCATGCGGGCGATGAGCGACAACGCCGATCTGGCGCAGGTGACGGGGATCCGGGTGAACTCCATAATCATCTGGACCTGGATCATTGGTGGCGGGCTGGCGGCGGCCGCGGGCATCTTCCTTGGCATGGATACGCGCCTGCACCCGGTGATGGGCTGGCGCATCCTGCTGCCGGTATTCGCCGCCGCGATCCTGGGCGGTATCGGGCGGCCCTATGGCGCTATCATCGGCGGGCTCGCAATCGGGCTGGCGCAGGAGTATTCGACGACCGTAATATCGCCGTCCTACAAGCCGGCCGTGGCCTTCGCACTGATGGTCCTGATGCTTATCGTCCGGCCGACGGGCCTGTTTGCCGGTAGGAAGGTGTAAGATGGGCGGCATCCTGGAATATGCGGTCTTCTCGCTGTCGCTGGTCGGCATCTACGGCATCCTGACCCTGGGCCTGAACGTCCAGTGGGGGATGACCGGCCTGTTCAACATCGGCGTTGCGGCCTTCTTCGCGATCGGGGCCTACACAAGCGGTATCCTGACGACGCCGCCCACCGACGCGCATCTTGGCGGCTTTGCGCTGCCGATACCGGTCGGCATGGTGGGCGCCATTGTCGTTTCGGGCATCATGGCGTTCTTCGTGGGCATCATCACGCTCAAGCTACGCGCCGACTATCTGGCCATTGCCACGATCGGCATTGCCGAGATCGTTCGTCTCGCGTTGAAGAACGAGACCGAGATTACCGGTGGCGTGCGCGGCATGCCGGGCATTCCCCGACCGTTCGACGAGATGTTGGGCGGCCAGTACGAGCTGGCCTTCCTGATCATGCTGCTGATCCTTCTGGGCGTGCTTTTCATCGGCCTGGAAAAGGCGCGGACGTCGGCCTGGGGGCGCGTTCTGCGCGGCATCCGCGAGAACGAGGACACGACGCTGGCCGCCGGCAAGGACGTGGTCAACTTCCGCCTGCAGGCGTTCGTTCTCGGCTGTTGCGTGATGGGCTTCGCGGGCGCGCTCTATGCGCACTTCATCTCGTTCATCAGCCCCGACGCCTTTAAGCCGATGCTGGCGACCTTCCTGGTGTGGGTGATGCTGATCGCCGGGGGCAGCGGCAACAACAAGGGTGCGCTGCTGGGGGCCGTGGCGATCTGGGCGATCTGGTCCGGCACCGAGATCATAACGGGCATGCTGCCGGCCGACCTCACAACGCGGGCTGGCGCCCTGCGCGTTCTGCTGATCGGTGTGCTGCTGGAGGTGATCCTGGTGACCCGTCCCGAGGGGCTGCTGAGCGAGGCGGGCGAGCGCATGCGCATGATCCGCAGGGAAGCCCGCCGCGATAAGCTGGCGGAGGACCGCGGCGCCTCGGGCGCACGTAGCAGCGCTGGAGAGTAGCGCCGGCGGGTTGCCGTTTTCGCCGTCCGTAGGGCGCGGCGGCCGATCATCCCCTCTGGCTGCCTGACAGCGGCCTGCCTCCCCCGCCGCGGAGACGCAAGGAAGAGTCGCGAGCTGTCCGCTAGCTAAGTGGACTGAGGGGAACTTCCGACGCGACCGGCCCGCATGTCGTATCTGTCGGTTCTCAAAGAGCAACCGGGCATCAAAGAGCAGCCGGGCAAAAGAAAGCGCCCGCGGTCTTGGCCGCGGGCGCGCGTATTCAGGTTAATGGTGTTGTCGTTCGCCGGTCTACGAGCGGCTTAAAGCTCCGACTCGACCATCTTGATGGTCTCGATGTCGGCGCCGTCGAAGGACCAGACTTCGAAAGTACCCGGCACGTCGCCGTTCCCGTCGAAGTCGAGCGAGCCGGCCACGCCCTCGTAGTTCACGTCCTCACCGTTAGCGATGGCGTCCTTCGCCTTGGCGAACTCGCCCGGGCCGACTTTCATGCCCGGCGGGTTGGCGACCTCGTTGAGGGCGTCTCGGATCGCTTCGCCATCGGTGGAGCCGGCCTTCTCCATCGCCAGCGCCAGCAGGTAGACGGCGTCGTAGGCGGTGTCGATGAACGGCTTCGGCGGCAGTTCGCCGAACTTTGCCTCATAGGCGTTGCCGAAGTGCTCCTTGGCCATCGTGCCTTCCGGCGCCGAGGGGGCAGTGCCGATGGCATCGTCGAGATAGCCGCCGCCGATGTTCTTCGCCACCTCAGGCGCCTTCATGCCGTCGGTGAAGATGAACTTATTGAAGTGGCCTTCCTCCAGCGCCTGCCGCAGGATGGTCGTGCCATTCTCCGGATAGCCAATCAGGGCCAGCGCCTCGGCGCCACCCTTGGCCGCCTGGCCAAGCTCGCCGCGATAGGATGCCTTGCCCTTCTCGTAGGGCAGGGATGCCGCGACCTTGCCGCCGCGCTTCTCGAACTGCTTCGTGAACTCGTTGGCCAGACCCTCGCCATAAGCATTGTTGACGTAGACGACGGAAACAGTGCGATAACCCTCGTCGTAAGCGAGGTTGCCCAGCACGATGCCCTGCAGCGCGTCGGAGGGCACGGTACGGAACATGTAGCCGTTGTCGTCCAGGTCGGTGATGACCGGCGAGGTGGACGCGTTCGAGATCTGCGGCACGCCCTTCTGGCTGGACACCGACCGCGCGACGGGGATGCTGACGCCCGACGACATGGCGCCGACGATGCCGGCGACGTTCTCGATGGAAACCAGCTTATTGGCTGCGTCCACGCCGGCCTGCGGCGTCGTCTGCGTATCGCCGATGGCGAAAGCCAGCTCTTCGCCAAGCACGCCGCTGGCCGCGTTGATCTCCTCGACAGCCAGACGGATGCCGTTGGCGGAGCTGCCGCCATATGCCTGCAGATCACCAGTCATCGGGAACAACGCCCCGATCTTCACATCCTGCGCGGCAGCGCTGCCGCTGGCCGCCATCGCGCCCGCCAGAGCGCCGGCGAACGCAATACGCGTCAGTCCATTGATCATTGCGAAACCCCTTGCGGTTCGTTTGCCTCCCTCTCCGCCGCATGACGCGACGAAGGACATCTCGCACCCGGCCCCCGCCGGGCGGAACAATGCTAACATAAGCGTCCCAAACATCTTACGCGACAGTTTGGGTGGGAAAAATGTGTCGGGATATGTTGCGACGTCGCGCGGGTCGCCGCCGCCGTTGAGCGGCGGCGGGATTCAGCGCGAGCCGCGCTTGCGGGTCTTGCGGCCGAGACCGATCTTCTTCGCGAACTGAGAGCGTTGCTTGGCGTAATTCGGCGCCACCATCGGATAGTCGGGGGAGAGGCCCCACTTCGCCCGGTAGTCCTCTGGCGTCATGCCATAGGCGGTGCGCAGGTGACGCTTCAGCATCTTGAGCTTCTTGCCGTCCTCCAGACAAACCAAATAGTCCGGCTGCACCGACTTCTTGATCGGAACCGCCGGCCGCGGCGGTTCGCTGGGCGCACCGTTCTGCAACTGACGCAACGAGCCGTGAACCATATTGATGACGCCCGAAAGTTCGGTGGCCGGAACGGGATTGTTGCGTACATAAGCAGCCACGACCTCGGCAGTCAGGCGTAGCAGGTCCGGCATTTCAGTGTCAGAATTTATTTGGTTCATGTTTGTACTCCAGCGCCTCCCTGGTCATTCGTTGTCTTAGAATACAATCTTGTTCCATAGTGTCAATTCTATTAACGCCGTTCTTTATTCGATTTATATAAATTGTGAAAGCATCGAAGCCATCACTCATTTGGCGAGGCGAAAGTTTCAGTTGGTTTCGACAGTGTTGTCGCTGCGTGCCGAGAATCCGCCGTCAACGGGCAAGCGAAACCTAGTGCCGGCCTTTTACGGGTAATCGACATGTGGTAGCGTCCGCGCACCGTTTACGCTGTTAAGGTCGACAAACGCCGGAAATGCCAGACAAACCCATTGCAATCGCAAGCGATCACGCGGGTTACGAGCTCAAGCAACTGCTTGGCGAGGAGTTGGAACGCCTCGGCTATCAGGTGCTGGATCTCGGAACCGATGGGGCCGGATCGGTGGACTATCCCGATTACGGCTACAAGCTGGCCGAGGCCGTCTCCGAGGGACGCTCGGATCGCGGCGTTGTCGTCTGCGGCACCGGGATCGGCATTTCGATGGCGGCTAACCGCGTGCCGAAGGTGCGGGCGGCCTTGTGTCACGACGTGACCTCGACCCGGCTTGCAAGGCTGCACAACGACGCCAACGTCCTGGCGCTCGGTGCCCGCCTGATCGGCAGAGAGGTCGCGAAGGACTGCCTGAAGGCGTTTCTCGAAACCGCCTTCGAGGGCGGACGCCACGAAAAGCGCGTCGCCAAGCTTGGGTGACGCGGGACACCCCCCAATACAGTAGAACGGATCTGGAAGAATGACCGCTGGACAGGCTGCCCCGAACTACGAAAAGCGTGCGAACGATTTCTTTTCCGCCAAGTTGAGCGAGAGCGATCCCGCCCTGGCGGAGGCGATCTCGAAGGAACTGGGACGCCAGCAGAACCAGATCGAGCTGATCGCATCGGAGAATATCGTCTCCAAGGCGGTGCTTGAGGCGATGGGCTCGGTGCTGACGAACAAGTATGCGGAGGGCTATCCGGGCCGGCGCTACTACGGCGGCTGCGAGTTCGTCGACATCGCCGAGAACCTGGCGATCGAACGGGCGAAGGAGCTGTTCGGATGCCAGTTCGCCAACGTGCAGCCGCATTCCGGCGCGCAGGCGAACCAGACGGTGCTGCTGGCCCTGGCAAAGCCCGGCGACACGCTGCTGGGCATGTCGCTGTCAGCCGGCGGCCATCTGACCCACGGCGCCGCGCCCAACCTTTCGGGGAAGTGGTTCAATGCTGTCCAGTACGGCGTCCGGCGCGAGGACGGCCAGGTCGACTTCGACGAGCTGGAGCGCCTGGCGAAGGAGCATCGCCCCCGCGTTATCATCGCCGGCGGCTCGGCCTATCCGCGCTTCCTCGACTTCGCGCGCTTCCGGCAGATCGCCGATGAAGTCGGCGCGATCTTCCAGGTCGACATGGCGCACTTCGCCGGCCTGGTGGCTGGTGGTGTGCATCCGAATCCGCTCGATCACGCGCATGTCGTGACGACGACGACGCACAAGACCCTTCGTTGCGCACGTGGCGGCATGGTGCTGACCAACGATCCGGACATTGCGAAGAAGGTCAACTCGGCCCTGTTCCCGGGGCTGCAGGGCGGCCCGCTGATGCACATGATCGCTGGCAAGGCCGCCGGCTTCGGCGAGGCCCTGAAGCCGGAGTTCCGGACCTACGCGCAGGACGTCGTCGACAACGCGAAAGCCCTGGCCGAACGCCTGAAGGAGCACGACCTGGACATCGTCACCGGCGGCACCGACACGCATCTGATGCTGGTCGACCTGCGGCCCAAGGGCCTGACCGGCAAGGCGGCCGAGGAAACGCTGGATCGCGCGGGCATCACCTGCAACAAGAACGGCGTGCCGTTCGATCCCGAAAAGCCGACCGTGACGTCGGGCATTCGCCTGGGAACGCCGGCGGCCACGACCCGCGGTTTCGGGGTCGAGGAGTTCCGCTATGTGGCGGACCTGATCGCGAAGACCCTGGACGGGCTGCGCGACAATCCGGACGACAATTCCGCCGTGGAGCGGGAGATCAAGGCGGAGGTGCTGGCGCTGTGCCAGCGCTTCCCGATCTACAACGAGTAGGAGAGGCGGGCGTCATGCCCGCCGTTCCGGGATCGAGAGGGTATGCGCTGTCCGTTCTGCAGTAATGAAGACACGCAGGTAAAGGATTCGCGGCCGACGGACGACAATCAGGCGATCCGTCGGCGGCGGCACTGTCCGAACTGCGGTGCTCGGTTCACCACCTTCGAGCGGGTTCAGTTGCGCGAGCTGACCGTGGTCAAGGGCAACGATAAGCGCGAGCCCTTTGACCGCGACAAGCTGCTGCGCTCCATGACGATCGCGCTGCGTAAGCGGCCGGTCGACCCGGAACGCCTGGAGCGTGTGGTCAACGGGATTGTTCGTCGGCTGGAAAGCTCGGGGGAAAGCGACATTCCCTCGCAACTGATTGGCGAGATGGTGATGGACGCCCTGGCCACACTGGATCAGGTCGCCTATGTGCGCTTTGCCTCCGTCTACAAGAACTTCCACGAAGCGCGCGATTTCGAAACCTTCATTGGCACCCTTGGCGACGAGCACGCCTGACCCGGAAGACAGCGGCTGGATGCGGGCCGCGCTGGGCCTTGCCCGGCGCGGGCTCGGTCGCGTCGCGCCTAACCCGGCCGTTGGCTGCGTCCTGGTGAAGGACGGGCGGGCGGTCGGGCGTGGCTGGACGCAGCCGGGCGGCCGTCCGCATGCCGAGACCGAGGCACTGGCCCGTGCGGGCGAGGCGGCAAAAGGGGCGACGGCCTATGTCACGCTGGAGCCGTGCAGCCATCACGGGCGGACGCCGCCCTGCGCCGATGCGCTGGTCGAGGCCGGGATCGCTCGTTGTGTCGTCGCGCTGGAGGATCCTGACCCTCGTGTGGCCGGCCATGGGCTGGACCGGCTTTGCGCCGCGGGGATAGAGGTCACACGGGGCGTCATGGCAGAGCAGGCGGCGGAGGTGAATGCAGGCTATCTACTCCACCGCCGCCTTAACCGGCCGATGGTCACGCTGAAGCTGGCGACGACGCTGGACGGTCGAATCGCCACGCGAAGTGGGGAGAGCCGTTGGATCACCGGCGCGCTGTCGCGCTCGCGCGTGCATCTGATGCGCGCGGAGCACGATGCCGTCATGGTCGGCGGCGGCACCGCCGTGGCGGACGATCCGCGGCTGGATGTCCGTTTGCCGGGGTTGGAGAACCGCAAGCCGTTGCGCGTGGTCCTGGACGGTCGCCTTCGTCTGCCGCTAACGCATAACCTGGTGACGGCGGCGCGGGCACATCCGACGCTCCTTATAACCCGGGCGGACGCACCGAAGCAGCGACGCCACGCCTTCAAGGAGGCCGGCGTAGAGGTTGCCGCGGTCGAGACCGATGCCGAGGGTGGCCTGTCGCTTAGTGCGATCCTGCATGAGCTGGCCGCGCGCGGCCTGACCCGCGTGTTGGCCGAGGGCGGAGGCATGTTGGCGGCGGGGCTGCTGCGGGCCGACCTTGTGGATCGGCTGGCGTGGTTCCGCGCCGGGAAGGTCATCGGGGGCGACGGTATACCGGCCTTGGCCGGTTTCGGCTTGGAGGAGCTGGCCCGCGCCCCTACGTTTGCCCCTGACGGCGCGATGCGCCTGGGGCCCGACGTCATGGAAAGCTACCGCCGCGCGGTCTGAACCGAGCATCAGGATGTTTACGGGAATCATCACCGACCTTGGACGTGTGCGCGAGGTCACCCGCCCGCCCGCCGGCGGCGGCGACGCGCGCTTCGTTTTCGACACCGCCTACGACACGCAGACCGTCGACATGGGGGCGTCGATCGCGTGCTCGGGCTGCTGCCTGACCGTGGTTGAGAAGGGGGCAGGCTGGTTCGCCGTCGACGTCTCCGCGGAATCACTGTCCAAGACAACTCTGGGAACGTGGGACGTCGGCATGCCCGTCAATCTGGAGCGTTCGCTGCATCTGGGCGACGAACTGGGCGGCCACCTGGTTTATGGCCATGTCGACGGTGTCGCCCGTATCGTCGAGCGGACAGCCGACGGCGATTCCTGGCGTTTCGTCTTCGAGGCGCCCGAGGCGCTTGCGCCCATGATCGCGCCGAAGGGTTCGGTTGCCCTGGATGGTGTCTCGCTGACTGTGAACGAGGTCGAGGGAGCCCGCTTCGGCGTCAACATCATTCCCCATACCGCGCAGGTGACCACGTTCGGCGAGCGGCGGCCCGGCGATTGCGTCAACCTGGAAATCGACATGCTGGCGCGCTACGTTGCGCGCCTCTCGGAGGCGCTATGGACCCGCTCGTCAGGATGACCTTCAACGAGATGAAGTCGCCCATCGAGGACGTCATACAAGACGCCCGCAATGGTCGTATGTTCATCCTTGTCGATGACGAGGACCGGGAGAACGAGGGCGACCTCGTCATTCCCGCGCAGATGGCGACGCCCGAGGCCATCAACTTCATGGCGAAGTACGGGCGCGGCCTTATCTGCCTTGCGCTGACCGGGGAGCGGGTGCGCGAGTTGGGCCTTCCGATGATGGCTAGGAAGAACGAGGCACGGCACTCGACCGCCTTCACCGTGTCGATCGAGGCGCGCGAAGGCATCAGCACCGGAATTTCCGCCCCCGATCGCGCGCACACCATCGCGACCGCCATCGATCAGGCAAAGGGTGCGAGCGACATCGTTTCGCCCGGCCATGTCTTCCCGCTGGCGGCCCGCGACGGCGGCGTACTCGTCCGCGCGGGCCACACCGAGGCCGCCGTCGATATTGCCCGGCTTGCCGGGCTGACCCCTGCCGGTGTCATCTGCGAGGTGATGAACGACGACGGTACGATGGCTCGGCGCGACGATCTGGTCGCCTTCGCTCAGCGCCACGGCCTGAAGATGGCGACGATCGCTGACCTGATCGCCTATCGCCGACGGTGCGACCGAATCATCGAGCGGCAGCTCGAGGCCGAGATCGACAGCGTCTTCGGCGGCCGCTTCAACATGGCTGTTTACGTGAATACCGTGGCATATGCCGAGCATATCGCGCTTTGGAAGGGCGATCCGACGGCCGACGGCCCTGTTCTGGTGCGCATGCACGCGCTGAACGTCCTCGACGATGTCCTGGGCGATTCGGCCAGCGGCAAGGTTGGCGAGCTGCAATCGGCGATGCGGATGATCGGCGAGGCGGGACGCGGCGTGGTCGTTCTGATTCGCGAGCCGTCGCCAACCTCGCTGTCGGATCGCCTGAAGGCGAAGCTTGGCCATGCCAACGGCGGCGGCGAGTTGCGGGACTATGGTGTCGGCGCTCAGATTCTTCTGGACCTCGGCGTCAAGGATATGATCTTGCTGTCGAACAGCCATCGCACCGTGGTCGGACTGGAAGAGGGCTATGGCCTCTCCATCGTGGAGGAGCGCCCGATCCCGCACCACGACGTCTTGCCGATCAAGGACAATTAACAAGATGCAGACGCCGCAACATCGGCCACATATCCTTATTGTCGAGGCTCGTTATTACGAGGATATCGGCGAGCAGCTTCACAAGGGCGCGACGGATGCGCTGGACCGTGCCGGTGCGTCCTACGAGACGATCCAGGTGCCCGGCGCCTTCGAGATTCCGGCGGCGATCAAGATATCCGTGCGTTCGCTGGACTTCTTCGCCGGTCGCCAGCGCCCGGACGGATATGTGGCGCTGGGCTGCGTGATTCGCGGCGAGACCACGCACTATGACTACGTCTGCCAGGAATCCGCGCGCGGCCTGCAGGATCTCGCGCTGCAGTATTCACTGGCGATCGGCTACGGCATCCTGACCTGCGAGGACTACGATCAGGCGTGGGCGCGGGCGGCCGTCGATCGGAAGAACAAGGGCGGCGAGGCCGCGGGCGCCTGCCTGCGCATGCTCGATATCAAGCGCCAATTCTACATGTTCCCGCGCTAGGAGCTAGGAGAAGGCATGACCGCCGCCGCTTCGCCATCGCCGGACGCCCCGAAGCTTGACCGCCGCCGTCAGGCGCGGCTGGCCGCCGTGCAGGCGCTGTATCAAGTCGATCTCGGGAAGGTTTCGCCGCAATCCGTGATCCTGGAGTTCCTGCAGCATCGGCTGGATGAGGAGATCGACGGCGTACGCCTTGGCAAGATCGACCGCTCGCTGTTCGGCGAGCTGGTGAATGGCGTTTCCGCGCGCCGCGAGGAGTTGGAGGACATGGTCGCCGCGGTGCTTGACGAGGACTGGCCGCTGGACCGGCTGGAGCGGTTGCTGCGCTTGATCCTGGCTTGCGGTGTCTACGAGCTGGCGGAACGCCCGAGCGTGCCCGCGCGCGCGGTGATCAATGAGTACGTCGAGCTGGCACGGGCCTTCTTCGACGGCAAGGAGCCGGCAATGGTGAACGGCGTGCTGGACCGGCTGGGCCACAGCCTGCGCGAGGAAGAGTTCGACTCGGGCCAGGGCGAGGGCCTTTAACCGGCGAGGACGGTGGGCCGGCTATGCTTGGCGAGTTCGAGATCATTGCCCGCTATTTCGCACCGCTGGCCGAGGGCACCCCGGGTGCGCTCGGGCTTGGTGACGATGCCGCCGTTCTGTCCCCGCCAGCGGGCGAAGATCTGGTCTTCACGACCGATACCATCGTGTCGGGCGTGCATTTTCTTTCCGACGATCCGCCGGATCAGGTGGCACGCAAGCTGCTGCGAGTGAATCTTTCCGATTTGGCGGCGATGGGGGCGCGGCCACTGGGCTATCTGCTGTCGTTCACCCTGCCGGCAACCGTGGACGAGGCCTGGATCGAGGGGTTTGCGCAGGGGCTGGCGAGCGATCAGGATACCTATGCAGTCGGCTTGCTGGGCGGCGATACCACTTCGACGCCCGGGCCGACGACTTTGTCCCTGACGGCAGTCGGTCGCGTACCGGCGGGCCGCGCGCTTCGCCGCGGCGGCGCGAAGCTGGGCGATATCGTTTTCGTTTCCGGCACGATTGGCGATTCAGCGCTGGGCCTTGAAATCCTGCAGGGGCGACGGACCGTGGAGATGGAGTCGGACCGAGAACGCCTGGTCGATCGTTATCGTCTGCCGCGGCCACGTATGGCGCTGGGTCGCGAGCTGCTTGAACGCGGCCTCGCCAGTGCCGCCATCGATGTCTCGGACGGGCTGGCCGCCGATCTCGGTCACATCTGCGCATCCTCCGGCGTCGGCGCGGAGATCGACGCGGTCGATGTTCCGCTGTCCGCAGCCGTGCAGCGGCTTGTCGAGTCGGATGCCGGTTGCCTGGTGACCGCGTTGACGGGGGGCGACGACTATGAACTCATGTTCACGGTTCCCGAAAGGCTGGCGGGCGAGGTCGGCAAGCTGGCCGTGGAACTGGACCTGCCGTTGACCCGGATTGGCGTCCTGGCTGGTGCCGGCGGGGTCATCGTGCGCGGCGCGGACGGCGAGGCGATGGAGTTAGGGCCCGGTGGCTGGACGCACTTCTAAACCGCACCAGTCGCGGGTTAACGGGGGCTTTACGATCACAGCGCAGATTGAGCGCGAGTTTCGCGAGGCAGAAGTCCGGAGCCGGTTTTGCGCGTCCTGCTGCTGATCCTTGGACTACTTTTGCTGGGTGGCGGCGGTGCTGGGACCTGGTGGTTCGGAGTGCGCGGCGAGCCGGTTCCCTTCCTGGGGGGCGCCGAGGCGGCCGAGGGCAAGGAGGCTTCCGAGCCTGCGCAGTCGGCGTTCGTGGAGCTGAAACCAATCTCCTTTCCCGTGATGCACGAGGGTCAGGTCGGCCGGCTGATGACAGTGGTGGTATCGTTGGAAGTTCAGGGCAAGACACCGCAGGCGAGCGTCGCCGCCGTTCGTCCCCGGCTTCGCGATGCCCTGCTAAGCGAGCTGCACGCGCTCTACGCCCTGGAGTTCGTGCGGGAGCGGGAAGACAACCTTGCCTTCGTGAAGAAGCGTCTGCTGGGCGCCGCCCGGAAGGTCCTGGGCCGCAGGGTCAATGCGCTTTACGTCCAGTCCGTCGGGCATCGGCGGACAGCGGCCGGGAGTTGATAACGCCAGTGCACAGTATGCCGCAGGCGTGGAAGGTTTGCGCGCGCCGTGATCTGGCCTAGTGTGCGGCCATGCTTCCGCGCGCGATGATTCGGACCGTCGGCGTCCTTGCCGCCTGCCAGGCGCTGGCGATGACCTGCAGTGCGCTGGTGATCGCCGTCACCGCACTTGTCGGCCAGACGCTGGCGCCGGATCGTGGTCTGGCGACTTTACCGCTGGCCCTACAGTTTTTGGGCCTGATGGCGACAACGACACCGGCGTCGTATTTCATGAAGCGATTCGGCCGCCGTGCCGGCTTCACCCTGGGGGCGGCAATCGGGGTTGTCGCCGGCCTGCTTGGCATGCAGGCGATCCTCGTTGACAGCTTCAATCTGTATTGTCTTGCCACCGTTCTAACCGGCGCCTTCCTGGCGCACGCGATGTATTACCGCTTCGCCGCCGCGGACAACGCCGCCGATGAGCACCGCAGCCGTGCGATATCCCTCGTCATGGCGGGCGGTGTGCTGGCCGCGATCATGGGGCCGCAGCTCGCCAATTGGTCGAAGGACCTGTTCGCGCCGATTGATTTTGCCGGCGGCTATCTCGTCGTGGCCGTGCTGTGCGGCGTCCAGGTCGTGCTGGTGCAGTTCGCCCGCTTGCCGAAGCCGCGCCCGGCCGAGCGTGCCCTCGGCGGTCGGCGGCTCGGCGCGCTCCTGCGGCACCCGTCGCTGGTGCTGGCAATCGCTTGCGGCATGGTCGCCTATGGCGCCATGAACCTGATCATGAGCGTCACTCCGCCGGCGATGCTGGACTGTGGCCATTCCTTCGGCAGCGCGGCATTCGTGATCCAATGGCACGTCTTCGCCATGTACGCGCCCGCCTTCTTCACCGGCCACCTGATCCAGCGTTTCGGCGTGCGCGCAATCGTGGCGACCGGCGCGCTCTTCATGCTGGCCTGCGTCGCGGCGAACCTGTCAGGGCAGGAGATTGTGCAGTTCGCCGGCGCGCTCGTGCTTCTGGGCGTGGGGTGGAACTTCATGTTCGTGGGCGGGACGACCTGGGTGACGCAGCTTCACGCGGAAGGCGAAAAGGCGAAGGTGCAGGCGCTCAACGACGTCCTGGTCTTCGCAACGGTGGCCGTGACGTCGCTGGGCTCGGGCTGGATCTTCGACCGGCTGGGGTGGGCGGCGGTGAACGTGGCCATCGTGGTGCCGGTGGTGCTGGTGCTGCTCGCAGTGGTGATGCTTGCCCGCTCAACTGACGCCGAGGAAGAGAGAGCGGCGGCCGAGTAACTGCCAGGTTGCCTTGACAAGACCCTTGTGCCATGTTCCGCGCGCACTTCCGCAGCGCGGAAATCGCGGCAATCGACCTAACGGTTAGTCACTTTATCACGGGCGGCCAGCGGGGCCCGCCCGGACGATCTAAGATTTACGAGGGGAACCAATGTCGATCGAACTGCTGTTCGTCCTCGCCTGTGGCGTTCTGGCGGTCCTCTACGGCGTCTGGGCATCGCGTTCGGTCCTGTCGGCCGACGCGGGCACCCAGCGGATGCAGGAGATCGCGGGTGCGGTGCAGGAGGGCGCGAGTGCCTATCTGAACCGTCAGTACAGCACCATCGGTATCGTCGGTATCGTCATAGCCGTCATCATCGGCCTGGTGCTTGGAATCAAGGTGGCGATCGGTTTCGTCATCGGCGCAGTCCTGTCCGCCGCGGCGGGCTACATCGGCATGAACGTCTCTGTGCGCGCCAACGTCCGTACTGCCCAGGCGGCCAGTACCAGCCTTGATGCCGGTCTGCGCGTGGCCTTCAAAGCGGGCGCGGTCACCGGCCTGCTGGTCGCGGGCCTGGCGCTGCTGGCGGTGGCCGGTTACTACGCGGTGCTGCTGGGCATCGGCGCCAGCGGCCGCGGCATCGTCGATCCGCTGGTCGCGCTGGGCTTCGGCGCATCGTTGA
The DNA here is from genome assembly GCF_003344765.1 of Ferruginivarius sediminum. GTDB lineage: Bacteria > Pseudomonadota > Alphaproteobacteria > Kiloniellales > Rhodovibrionaceae > Ferruginivarius > Ferruginivarius sediminum. The sequence goes on from NZ_QPMH01000001.1 coordinate 217,814, forward strand.
TCTCGATCTTCGCCCGTCTTGGCGGTGGCATCTTCACCAAGGGCGCGGATGTCGGCGCCGACCTCGTCGGCAAGATCGAGGCCGGCATTCCCGAGGACGATCCGCGCAACCCGGCAACCATCGCCGACAACGTAGGCGACAATGTGGGCGACTGTGCCGGCATGGCCGCCGACCTGTTCGAGACCTATGCCGTCACCGTTGTCGCGACCATGGTTCTGGCTTCGATCTACTTCGGCGCCATGGGCAACGCGGGCGCGATGCTGCTGTATCCGCTGGCTATCGGCGGCACCTGCATTATCACCTCGGTAATCGGCACCTTCTTCGTGCGTCTGGGCAAGAGCCAGAACATCATGGGTGCGCTCTACAAGGGCTTCATCGCCTGCGCGGTGCTCTCGCTCATCCTGCTGGTTCCGGTGACGGAATGGATCATCGGCCTCGACTCGACCTGGACGGTGGCGGGTGACAGCTTCACTGGCTTCGACCTCTATCTCTGCGGCGTGGTCGGCCTTGCCATCACCGGCGCCATCATCTGGGTGACGGAGTACTACACCGGCACCGAGTATCGCCCCGTGCGCTCCATTGCAAAGGCCTCGGAAACCGGGCACGCCACCAATATCATTCAGGGCCTCGCGATCTCGCTCGAGTCGACGGCCGTACCGGCGCTGATCATCTCGGCGGGGATCATAATCACCTATCTGCTGGCGGGTCTGTTCGGTATCGCTATCGCCGTCACCACCATGCTGGCGCTGGCGGGCCTGGTCGTGGCGCTCGATGCTTATGGCCCGGTCACCGATAACGCCGGCGGCATCGCGGAGATGGCGGAACTGGACGAGAACGTCCGCAAGACGACCGATGCCCTCGACGCCGTCGGCAATACCACGAAGGCGGTGACCAAGGGCTATGCCATCGGCTCCGCCGGCTTGGGCGCGCTCGTGCTTTTCACGGCCTATACGGCCGACCTCGAGCACTTCATGGCGCAGGGGACGATCAGCGTGGCCGAGGGTTCGGTTAACTTCTCCCTGTCGAACCCCTACGTGGTTGTAGGCCTGCTGATTGGCGGACTGCTGCCGTATCTCTTCGGTTCCATGGGCATGACGGCCGTTGGCCGGGCCTCCGGGGCGGTGGTGCGCGAAGTGCGCCGCCAATTCAAGGAGATCAAGGGCATCATGGACGGCACCGGCCGGCCCGACTACAGCCGTTGTGTCGACCTACTCACCAAGGCGGCCATCAAGGAGATGGTGATCCCGTCAATGCTGCCGGTGCTCTCGCCGATCGCACTGTTTCTGGTGATCTGGGCGATCGCCGGCATGGGGTCCGCCCTTTCGGCGGTCGGCGCGATGCTTCTGGGCGTGATCGTCACCGGCCTGTTCGTGGCGATCTCGATGACCGCGGGCGGCGGTGCCTGGGACAACGCCAAGAAGTACATCGAGGACGGCAATTTTGGCGGCAAGGGCTCCGAGGCGCACAAGGCCGCGGTGACCGGCGATACCGTGGGCGATCCCTACAAGGATACCGCGGGTCCGGCCGTCAACCCGATGATCAAGATCACCAACATCGTGGCCCTGCTGCTTCTGGCGACGCTGGCTGCCTAGCGCCTTTTGGAACAGCAATAGCTGCAAACCACTGCGCCCCGGAGATTGTCTCCGGGGCGCTTTTCTTTGCCTGCGCGCGGCCAAAGCCGCCAAACCTTGAAGGGCGGCCCAGTTATCCGCCTGGGACCGGTGCGCTGCCCCCAACGGTTCCCGGGCCCGCCGAGTCAGCGTTGAATCGGCCGAGGTTACCGAGAAGTTGCTGCAGAAAGGTAAGGTCCTTACCCTCGGTTGGCGTAACGCGGTTTACCGGATCGATGGCGCGTCCGTCCTTCAGCGTATAGCGCCGGGTTTCCTGAACCACGTCGCCGTCGCCGAAGGATACGACCAGTACCTTGCGTTCAAGCACCTCGGGCTCGAAGAAAGCGAACTTCTTGGTCTTGCTTCCGACGTAGTACCAGGTATCGTCCTCGAACGTGGAGACGGCCGAGGGAGAGCCCAGCATGCCGGCGACGTCGCTACGGCTGTGCTGGCCCGTCTTCACCTGGGATACCGTGTCTTCGTCCGGCATATGACCGCGCACTTGGACCGGCGTGTCGCAGCCGGCCAGGGCGACGCTGGCGGCCCCGGCGAAGAGGAGCGCACGAGCGCTTTTGCGAAACCGCGAGCACCGTATATTCATGGCTGCGTCCATTCCCGCACCGACTTGCCTAGGATGTCGTCTTGATTAACCTTCAAAAGCTGCCCATTTCAAGAGCGTTGGCCGAAACGGCCGCCTTCCGTTCCAACGAAATCCGGCCTGTCACCTGAATGCTGCAACGTTTGTTTGGTCGCCGAAACCCGCATCCAGAAGCCGCAAGCCGACTCTACGAGGCGGCGGTGCGGCAGGCGCGAGAGCCTGTTTTCTACCGCGGATTCCACATTCCCGATACATTGGACGGCCGGTTTGAGCTGATCTCGCTGCATGTTTTTCTGATCCTTCACCGCCTCAAGGATCAGCGCGAGCAGACGGATGAGCTTGCGCAGGCGCTTTTCGATACCATGTTCGCAGACATGGATCGTTCGCTTCGCGAGATGGGGGCGGGAGACCTTGGTGTCGGCCCTCGCGTCAAGAAGATGGCGCAGGCGTTTTACGGCCGGATTGCCGCCTACGACGCCGGTCTCGCGGCGGAAAACGGCCGTCTGGAGGAGGCGGTCCGGCGCAATCTCTACGGAACGGTGGACGATCCGGGCTCGGCCGCCGTTGCCGCGATGAGCGGCTATATGCGCCGCCAGGCCGATATCCTTCGCGGACAGGACCTTCGGCATATTGCCGCTGGCCAGGTGCGTTTTGCGGAGCCGGCGACGCAAAGTGCATCCGAGTCGTGAGAGACGTTGACCGGATATAGCCGTTTACTTATATTCCGCGACTTTCCACGCGCACGGAATGAGGGCTCGTCATGACCGCAATACCGGGCGGCACCGTCGAGTTTTCCCGGAAGCTTCGCCTGGACAGGCTGGCCGCCGGCGATGTCGAAGCGGATCTGACCGCCACGCAAGCCGAGAACGCGGCGCTGGCGGAGCGTTTCGGGTTGCTGGGAATCGAGGCGCTGAGCGGTCATCTGCGTGTGCGCCGACCGGCGGGTGGGCCGTTGATCCGCGTGGAGGGGCACGTTACTGCCGATGTGCGGCAGACCTGCGTGGTTTCCCTGGAGCCCTTCGCGGCGCATGTGGAGGACGATTTCGTCCAGCTCTATACGCTGGAGCCGGATCGCGAGGAGGGCGAGGTCTTCGTCTCGCCCGAGGATGAGGACACGCCCGAACCGCTGGATGCCGATTTCCTCGACCTTGGCGAGATCGTAGCGGAGCAGCTGGCCCTGGCGCTGGATCCCTATCCGCGTAAACCGGGTGTTAGCTTCGAAGGGGCATCGTTCGGTCCGGGCACGAAGGACGCCGGGGAAGGTGTCGGCGGCGACGAGGAGGGGGATACGCCCTTTGCGGCGCTGAAGCATCTCAAGAATGGATAATGGGTTTACGGCCAATGGTGCACGGGGCTGCAAATCGCAGGGCAGTTCCGCGTGCGGGCGGCCTTGTCGCTGGCGGTTATTTCCTTTATGAAGCGGCCCCAGCGTAGAGCGTGGATGGACGAAAGAGGAGCCAGTCATGGCCGTTCCGAAGAAAAAAGTATCGAAGTCGCGGCGCGACCAGCGGCGGGCGCACGACGCGCTCAACGCGCCGGCCTATGTCGTCGACCAGGACAGCGGCGAATACCGCCGGCCGCATCACATCGACCTCAAGACCGGCATGTACCGGGGGCGCGAGGTCATTGAGCCCAAGGACGAGGGCTAACGCGGGCATCGTGGCGGTGGTGCGTTGGATTGCTTGTGGCTTCCGGCGCGCATACCGTTGCAGCACGAGCATGGCCGTTTCGGTCGCATCCAAGTCCATGACCGGCTTGACCAGGGAAGGTCGTGCCGGCAGTGACTCGTGGTGCCAGACCGAAGGTAATGCGGATTTGAGAAGCGGAGCAGGACCTTCGTGAGCGGTCGTCTGACAATTGCTCTGGATGCGATGGGCGGGGATCAGGCTCCACGCATGGTCCTGCGCGGCGCCAACATGGCGCGTAAGCGGTTCCCGAACGTCGACTTCGTGCTGTTCGGCCGCGAGAGCGAGGTCGGGCCGATGCTCGACCGGATGAAGCGCCTGAAGCAGGTGACCACGCTGGTGCATTGCGAGGACGTGGTCAGCGACGCCGAAAAGCCGTCCGTCGCCCTGCGCAGCGCGCGCGACTCCTCGATGCGCCGCGCGATCGAGGCGGTGCGCGACGGGCGCGCGAACGGCTGCGTCTCGGCCGGGAACACCGGCGCCCTGATGGCGATGGCCAAGATGCTGCTGAAAACGCTGCCGGGCATCGACCGACCGGCGATCGCATCTTTCTTTCCGACGCTGCGCGGCGAATCCGTGATGCTGGACCTTGGCGCCAACGTGCATTGCGATGCGCAGAACCTGGTGGACTTCGCGGTCATGGGCAACGCCTTCTCGCGCACCGTGCTGGGGACGCTGGAGCCGACGACGGGCCTGCTGAATGTCGGTTCGGAGGAGCGCAAGGGGCACGAGGCGCTATGGAATGCACGGGCGCAGCTCAACGAGGTTGAGATGCCTGGACGTTTCCACGGCTTCATCGAGGGCGACGACATCGCCAACGGCACGGTCGACGTCATCGTCACCGACGGATTCACCGGCAACGTGGCGTTGAAGACAGCGGAAGGCACAGCGAAGCTGGTCAGCACTTATCTTCGGCGCACATTCAAGAGTTCCATCTTTGCGCAACTCGGCTATCTGCTGGCTCGCCGGGCGATCGAGAAGATGCGCAAGCGGACCGATCCGCGGCGCTACAACGGGGCCATTTTCCTGGGTCTCAACGGAATTACCGTGAAGAGTCACGGCGGAACGGATGCGGTCGGTTTCGCCAATGCCATCGGCGTGGCCGTCGACATGGCGCGCCACGGTTTCCTGGATCGGATCCGCACCGATCTCGAACGCATCAATCGCCATCCTCCAAAAGCGCGGGCAGCGGCGGTGTGATTATGAAGCGATCGCAAGTCGCGGGCTGCGGCGGTTACTTGCCGGCACGCGTTATGACGAATGCCGAACTGGCCCGGACGGTCGATACGTCTGACGAGTGGATCGTCCAGCGCACGGGCATCCGCGAGCGGCGGATCGCCGCGGAGGGCGAAACCACGGCCGATTTGGGGCAGCATGCGGCGGAGGTTGCGCTGGCGAAAGCGGGTTTGTCGGCGAATGACCTTGACCTGTTGATCTGCGCGACAGCCACGCCTGACGAGACCTTTCCCGCCACTGCCACTATGATCCAGGCGCGCCTGGGAATGACGCGGGGCGCGGCTTTCGACGTGCAGGCCGTTTGCAGCGGCTTCGTCTATGCGCTGGCGGTTGCCGACAACTTCATCAAGGCCGGGCAGGCGAACCGGGTTCTCGTGATCGGTGCCGAGACGTTCTCGCGTATCCTGGATTGGAACGATCGCTCCACCTGTGTGCTATTCGGCGACGGCGCCGGCGCTGTCGCGCTGGAGGCCAAGGACGTCAACGGCGCGGCCGACGCGCGCGGTGTGTTGTCCACGCACCTCTATTCCGATGGTCGCCACCACGATGCCCTTTATGTCGACGGCGGTCCTTCCAGCACACAGACGGTCGGCCACCTTCGCATGCAGGGGCGGGAAGTATTCCGCCATGCCGTGACGCGTATGTCCGAGGCCATCGACGATGCGCTTGACGCGAACGACCTGACACCGGGCGATATCGACTGGCTGGTCCCGCATCAGGCCAACATGCGCATCATCGACGCCATCGGCCGGCGCCTCAACATGCCGCAGGAACGCGTGGTCGTTACTCTGGACCGGCACGCCAATACCTCGGCGGCCTCGATCCCGCTGGCCCTCTATGAGGCGGTGGAGGACGGACGCATCACGGAAGGCGATCTGGTCGTGCTGGAGGGGATGGGCGGCGGATTCACCTGGGGCTCCGCCGTCGTCCGCTGGTAGCGGCGATGCGCCTTATGCTGCGCGTCAATGTTTTCGGCCATATACTTCTGTTTGCAGGAAAATTCTTGGCGGCTCTCGGGCCCGGGACGTTTGACGCCATCCCGTGCAGGGGGTAACGTTCGCTGACCCTGTGCGCGGGAAGGAGCGAGGCTTATGTCGAACGACACGGTGACCCGGGCCGACCTGTCGGAAGCCGTCTATCAGGAAGTGGGATTGAGCCGTAACGAATCGGCAACCCTGGTGGAATCGGTTCTTGACGAAATCTCCGACGCCTTGGTCCGGGGAGAGCCGGTGAAGATCTCTTCGTTCGGAAGTTTCGCCGTTCGCCAGAAGGGACAGCGAGTCGGGCGCAACCCGAAGACCGGCGAGGAAGTGCCCATTTTGCCGCGCAAGGTACTGGTTTTCCGTGCATCGCACGTGTTGAAGAATCGGATCAACAAGGCTTTCAAGGCGGCACGTCAGGCTAGCTAGGCACGGCCGCCAGACGCGTTCACCACCTCCGGGCTGCCATGGCAAGCAACCGATCCGGCGAAAAGTCAGCCGCAGCATTTCGCACGATCAGCGAGGTATCGGACGACCTTCAAGTGCCGCAGCACGTTCTGCGATTCTGGGAAACCAAGTTCAGCCAAGTCCGCCCGATGAAGCGCGGCGGCGGCCGCCGCTATTACCGGCCGGAAGATATCGAGCTGCTGCGGCGGATTCGCGACCTTCTCTATACGGACGGCTACACGATTAAGGGCGTGCAGAAGCTCCTGCGTGAGGGGCAGGTGCAAACGACGGCGACAAACGGCGGCCCGACGGCTAAATCCGCCCCTGCCGGCTCGGTGTCGGGCGAGGCGCAGCCGGCGTCGGCGCAGGCGGGGACGGCACAGTCATCCCAGGCGGCGGCAGCGGGGCAGGGGCTATCCAACGGCGACCGCCGCGCGCTCGAAGAGGTGCTGAACGAGCTGTCGGCGCTTCGCGACACCCTGCGCGGCGGGCAAGGTTGAGAAAATCATTCGCCTCTGCGGCGGCGAACTGTTGCCACAGCCATTGCGCCGCCGAGGACGGGTTTGTATATAGGGCGTGTCGTGTCGCACGGCATTTCCCCGACCGGTCGGAGCGTGGCGCAGGCTGGTAGCGCACTCGGCTGGGGGCCGAGAGGTCGCAGGTTCGAATCCTGCCGCTCCGACCAAATTTTTCAGGTCCTTTCCGGACACATGGGTTACGGATTATTCCCGAGACATGGGTAACAGGCTCGGGCCGAATGGGTTGTCTATTGGCTCCAGCCGGCAGCTCTCCTCGTCGAAATATCCCAGATCGTAAGTCATGAAGCTGGCGAGCCAGAGCCGGTCGTCGACCTGTTTGATGCCGACCTTCTGGCCGGCAAAAACGGTAGAGAGGTTCACCTTCTTGCGCCTGAGGCAAATCCGTCCGCACTCGGTGACGGTAACGGTTTTGTCGTGAAGGGCGTACTCGATTTCCGGCAGGCCGCGATATTCCCGCGGGCTTGAGCGATAGCACTCGGCCGGCAGGGCCATGCCCAGGGCCTGGTGGGGTCTGTCCGCATTGAAGTAGCGCACGAATTTGTCGAAGCGCTCCTGCTGCTGCAGGAGGTTCTCGCCCGCCGGTTTGGTGGTTTCCCTCTTGAGGGTCAGGTGCATGCGTTCGTGGCGGCCGTTCTGCTGGGGATGGCCAGGACGGATGCGCTCGATCCCGATGCCGAGGCGCAGCCACCACACCGAGAGCCGGGAGAGGTTGTAGAGGGCATTGGGGCTGGCAAAGGGCACCCCATTGTCGGTGCGGATGGCGCGCGGCAGGCCGAACTCCCGGAAGGCGCGCTCGAAGACGGGGAAGGCCAGGGCTTCCTTCGTCGAGCCCAGCGCCTCGCAAGCGATGAGGAACCGGCTCTCCTGATCGGTGATGGTCAGCGGATAGCAATAGCGCCGGTCGGCGAGCATGAACTCGCCCTTGTAGTCCGCACACCAGAGATCGTTCGGCTGCCGGGATGCGGCCAGCGCCGTGCCCTGCGCCCGACGCCGCCGCCCCTTGCGGCGCTCGACCAGGCGGTGGCGGTCGAGCACGGCATGCACGGTGCTGATCGCCGGCGCCTGGAGGTCGGGATAAAGCCGGATCAGCTTCTCGCGGATCTTGGGCGCTGCCCAGCTGGGCTGCTCCTTCTTCTGCGCGACAATCAGGCTTTCGATCTGGAACGGCAGCTTGTTCGCCTGCCGGTAGGGCCGGCGCGAGCGATCGCTCAGGCCCGCCAGGCCCATCAGCTTGTAGCGCTCGAAAATCTTGTAGCCGGTCTTTCGGGATATCCCGAAAGACCTGCACAACGGCGCCATCTGCTCCCCGTCCAGCAACCTCGCCACGAAACGAACGCGCTCACCCATCGGGCTACACTCCTTCCATGGCATCTCCGGATCTCCCCCGAAAATGCCCAATTGTGTAACCCATGTGTCCGGAATGAACTGTTACCTATGTCTCGGGAAGGGCATGTCCTTTCCAGAATGATTCCCCTCAAAGATTTCCGATCGCGATCGGTGCGAGGATCCATGTCGATCATGCTTACCAGCTCTCTGCTGCGGCTTGTTCGTCGCTCTGGCTTGAGTCAGGCTTTCCTGACGGAGCAAAGTGTCAGAAGAGGAATACGGCTTGAAACGGAACCGGATTGTGCAGACGCTTTTGCTCGGCTCGATGGGGGTCGGCTTTTTCGCCTCGGGCGTTGTCGCCGGCCCGGCGATGGCCGCGTCACCAGCCGATTGGACGCAGATTCCAGCGCGCACCGTGACTCTCTTTTATCCCGGGCAAAGCAGCTACCAGTGGCTGCGCAGCCGGGCGCATCCCGGCGCCAGGATGGTCTGGAACGGGGCCGCCTGTCTCAACTGCCATAGCGGCACGGAACGGGGCAGGGGCCGTCACATGGACGGTGGGATGAGGCGCGGCATGCGGCAGGGCATGCGATGGCGGCCACCCACGGCGGCAAAAATGGGCCGCGACATCGTTGACGGTGGCCCCCTCGAGCCCACGCCGATTCCGGGCAAGAACGGGGTTCTGAACCTGTCCGTCCAGGCGGCTTACGACGCGGAAAACCTTTACCTGCGCTTCCAGTGGCGAACCAACCTGGATCGCCCCGGGCGCATGCACAACTATATGCGCTTCGACGGTGAGAAATGGGCCTTCTACGGCGGCCCGCGTTCGTCGGAAAGCGTCGCCAGTGGCGAAGAGCCGCCACTGTACGAGGACCGGCTCGCCATCATGATCGACGACGGCTCGGTGCCCGGCTTCAGGACGCAGGGTTGCTGGCTCACCTGTCATCGCGGCATGCGCGACATGCCCGGCGAGGCAACGAAGGCGGAGGTCAAGGCCCACCCGCTGATTGGCGAGACGGGCCTGGGGCGTTCGGACGTGCGCAAGTACCTGCCGGACTCGCGCACCGACGCGGCGGCGAGCTGGGACAAGACCAAATCCGCCCAGGCCATCGCCGACATCAAGGGCGCCGGCGGTTTCGTCGATCTGATGCAGTGGCGCGCGCACCGCAGCAATCCGATCGAGATGGCGGACGATGGGTACGTCCTGGAATACAGGCTGTCGGACGAGGGCAAGGGGCCATACGGCTGGAACGTCGACCGCGAAACGATGACCCCGAAATACATGTTCGATCCGGACAAGGTGGGGATGAAAGTGCTCACCGTTGATGATATCGGCGATCCCGCCAAGCCCTACGCGCTCATCCGGGAGGAAAACGCGGTCCCCTACGACGCCGACGCGGACTGGGAGGAAGGTGACGTCCTGCCCGGCCGGCTCTTGAGCCGCGTGGACGCGACGGGCTCCGCGAGCGACAATTCACGGGTGCACGGTGAATGGGACGACGGCGTCTGGACCGTGGAATGGACACGGAAACTGGATACCGGGCATTCCGGCGACGACAAGATCCTTCGGGAAGGGCGAACCTATACCTTCGGGTTCGCCGTGCATGACGATAACGTGACGACCCGGTTTCACTTCGTCAGTTTCCCGATTCAGTTCGGGATTGGCTCGCCCGGCCAAATCCAGGCGACGAGGCTCCGGTAAAGGATATGTCCTCGCTAAGGCAGACTACGACAGCTTTCGTGAGAGAGTCATTCCCCCTGTATCGCATCAACCTTCGTCCTGTCCTCCACCATCCTGCCGGCGCAGCGCCTCGAGGGGCCGCGCGAGGCACTGCAGCGCCTTGTACCGCTGGGCCTGGTTGTAGTGGTCCTCGGTCATCTTGGGATCGCTGAGATCCAGGCCGAGCTTGTACAGCTGGCCGGGCGAGGTGAGGGCCTCGGGCTTGCTCTTGGTGGCCTTCTCCGCCCGCCGCAGGCGCGCCTTCAGCTGGGCCAGCCATCCCCAGTCCCGGTCGGGTTCGAAGAGCCGCATCGCCGTGTACAGCCGCCGCACTCGGTTGGCCAGGGATGCCGGGGCCGGCATGGGCTGGAGGTCGGCGATGTAGGCGCCGACCGCGCCCTCGGTGACGCGCTCGCCTGGTCGGCTGTCGGGCGCGAGCCAGCCGCTGGTGGCGAGCCAGCCCAGCCACAAACCGTAGTCGTTCTCGAAGTTGGCGACGGTCTGCGGCCGCCAGTCGGCGGCGGCGTTGCCGGGCTCGAAGATGTCGCCCGGGGGTACGGGCCACCGCCCACGCCTAGCCGGTCCGCCGCCGGCCAGTAGTCGGGCCGTAGGCTTTTGCGGGCACCTGCCTTAGCCAGGATCTGCTTGTCGTACATCTCCACCGCTTGGTGGGAATCGAACTCAGCGTAGGTGTCGACCGTGACGCGGAGCTGCGCACGGAGATCCGGCGGGTCTGGGACGAGAACTTCCAGGTCTACGGCGTGCGCAAGGTCTGGCGGCAGCTGCTGCGCGAGGGGGGGGGGGGGCGAGGTCGCCCGCTGCACGGTGGCGCGGCTGATGCGGAAGATGGACCTGCTGAGCGCGGTGCGCGGCAAGGTCAAGCGCACCGCGCTCAGCGACAAGGTCACGCCGTGCCCGCTCGACCGCGTGAACCGGGACTTCCAGCCGGCGCGGCCGAACGTGTTGTGGGTGTCCGATTTCACCTATGTGGCAACCTGGAACAGCTTCGCCCACGTGGCCTTCGCGGTCGACGCCTACGCCCGGCGGATCGTGGGCTGGCGGGCGTCGCACAGGGCGCAGACGGGCTTCGTGCAGCAGGCGCTGCACGCCCGCCAACCGGTTTCAGGCGGGTAGCTGGTTCACCACAGCGACCGCGGCGTCCAGTACGTCTCGATTGAGTACACCGAGCGGCTCGCTGAGGCCGGCATAGAGCCGTCCGGGGGCAGCGTCGCCGACAGCGACGACAACGCCCTGGCGGAGACCGTGATCGGGCTGTCCGAGACGGAGGTGACCCGGCGGCGCGGGCCGTGGCGCAATCTCGAAGCGGTGGAACTGGCCACTCTCGACTGGGTCGACTGGTTCAACCACCGGCGCCTGCTCGAACCGCTCGGGAACATCTCGCCGGCCGAAGCGGAGATCAACTTTTTTGCGCTGGACGGTCAGGCCGCCATGGCGGCCTGACCGTCCAAACCCCACAGCCTCCGAGGAAGCCGGTGCGTGGATTGGAGCGTCGCCGTTGGCTTCGAACTGGTCGGCAGGCTTTCCGTGGAAGACTGTCAGAAGCTCGCTGACAGCTTGGTGACAGGCAATGCGACGCTGCCGGTTCAACGCATTGGCGAACAATCCGGGTCCGTCGGCGGCGACGAAGAGGGGCAGTGCGGCCTCCTTCATGCAGAGCAAGGCCACGCCAAGCCGGGGTGGGACGTTAAACAGGGTGGAATGGGACGTTCCGCGCTGTGAGGTGGCGTCGCTTTGGCTGAAGGACCGCGTATCTACAACCTCTTTCCGCTGCTTGCCGGCGCGGTGGACGGCTGGCCCGAGCATTTGCCGCGCATCGCCGGCATGGGATTCGATTGGATTCTGCTGAACCCGGTCTTCTATCCAGGCTTTTCGGGCAGCATCTACGCCACCAAGGATCATGAACGCCTGCATCCCATCGTTGCCGGCGATCGTCCCGACCGCGACCCGGCGGAGGCGCTTGCGGGTTTCTGCCGCGAGGCGAAGGCACACGGCCTGAAGGTCATGCTGGACCTTGTCGCGGACAGCGTCGCCCGCGACAGCGTGCTGGCCGGGGCGCATCCGGATTGGTTCGTACGGGAACCCGATGGCGCGCTGCGCCCGCCGCGGCAGGGCGACCCGCTGGACCCGCGCGGCGGCCCCGCCTGGGGAGACTTGGCCGAGATCGATTATGGCCACGAGCGCCAGCGGGCGGAGCAGATCCGATTCTGGGCGGACTTCGTGGCCACCTATCTAGAGGCCGGGATAAGCGGATTCCGCTGTCAGGCGGCGCATCGTGTCCCTGTTGCGGTCTGGAAGGAAATCATCGCTCATGGAAAGGGCGGCCTGCCCGACGCGGTTTTCGCCGCCGACACCTTGGGCGCGGCAATCGAGGACGCGCTGACGCTTGAAGGCGCGGGCTTCGATTACGTCTTCAACAGCCTTGCCTGGTGGAACTTCCGCGACCGCTGGCTATTGGAAGAGCATGCACGGCTGCGCGGGATAGCCCCCACCATCGGATTTCCCGAAAGCCACGCCACCGGACGGCTGGCCCAGCGATACCCGGAGGCCGAAGCGCAGGAGCGGGAGAAGCGGTATCGCCAGCACTATCTGCTTGCCGCCGCGTTCAGCAGCGGGGTCATGGTGCCGATGGGCTTCGAGTACGGCTTCGCCGAACCCTTGGATGCCGTCGCGGCCCGTCCCGGCGACTGGACTTGGCAAGCCGGCAATCCGCCCTTCGATCTCACCGCTTTTATCGCGGACATCAACGCGACCAAGCGGGCCAACGGGGTCCTGAACGTCGAAGGCCCGGTTTACCGCGTCACCGACCCGGACTCTCCGCTGGTCGCCCTGGTGCGCCACGGCGGGCCGACGCCGGCGCGCAACGAGGCCGCCGGAGCCGTGCTGGTAAACATGGCGCGCGAGGCCGCGGCCGGTATCCGCGTCGGGCACTTGCTGGCCGAACTCGGTGGACGTATCGAGAGCCTTGCCGATGTGACCCCCGGCGCCGGGGGTAAGGCGGTTGACCCGGCCGGAACGCTCACGCTGCCGCCACTGACGGTGCGGCTGCTTATCGGGGAGGCGCGCAAGCACCCGCACCCCGCGCCATCGAAGCGGGAGAGCGAACGCCGCCTGGGCGCCCTCGCGGAACAGCGCGTTGTCATCGAACACGTCCATCCCGAGATCGACGGCGGCCGCCATCCCGTGAAGCGCGTGGTCGGCGACGTGATGCGGGTGACGGCGGATATCTTCGGCGACGGCCATGACAAGATCGCCGCCTGTATTCGCTACAAGGCGCGGGAGGATCGGGGCTGGCGCGAGGTGCCGATGCATTTCGTCGATAACGACCGCTGGGCGGGCGAGGTGCCGCTTACCCGCAACACGCGCTACCTGTTCACGATCGAGGCGTGGCGCGATCCGTTCGAAAGCTGGCGCGCCGAATTCGGCAAGAAGCACGACGCTGGCCAGCCGATCTCCCTCGAACTCACCGAAGGCCGGCATCTGGTGGAGAATGCCGCCGCCGCTGCCGGCAAGGGCCAACAAAGGAAGGCCCTGGACGCGGTCCTGAAGCGCCTGGATACGGCCGGCGACGATCAGGGGGCGTGGATCGCCGAACTCCTCTCGTCCGAGCTGCGCCGGGCCATGCGCGAGGCGGCCCCGCGCACGAATGTCTCGCGCTACGACAGGGAGTTGGAAGTCGTCGCGGATCGCCGTATCGCGCGCTTCGGCGCGTGGTACGAGCTGTTCCCCCGGTCGATGAGCGACGACCCGCGCCGCCACGGCACCTTCGACGACGTTGTCGCGAAGCTTCCCTATGTGCGGGACATGGGCTTCGACGTCCTTTACTTCCCGCCTATCCATCCCGTCGGCGGGACCAACCGGAAAGGTCGCAACAATGCCCTTGTCGCCGGGCCGGACGATCCGGGCAGTCCCTATGCCATCGGTTCGCACGAAGGGGGGCACGACGCCATCCATCCCGCCCTCGGCACCCTCGACGATTTCCGCGGACTGGTCGATGCGGCGCACGACCACGGCCTGGAAGTCGCGCTGGACTTCGCCATCCAGTGTTCGCCGGACCATCCTTGGCTGAAGGAACACCCGGAATGGTTCGACTGGCGCCCGGACGGCAGCATCAAGTTCGCCGAGAACCCGCCGAAGAAGTACGAGGACATCGTCAACGTCCATTTCTATCGCAAGGCCAAGCCCTCGCTATGGTACGAGCTTCGTGACGTGCTGCTGTTCTGGGTGGATCAGGGCGTCAAGATCTTCCGCGTGGACAACCCACACACCAAGCCGTTCCCCTTCTGGGAATGGGTGATCCGGGAGGTCCAGGACCGAGACCCCGAAGCCGTGTTCCTGTCCGAGGCGTTCACGCGGCCCAAGGTGATGTACAAGTTGGCGAAACTGGGCTTCACCCAGTCGTACACCTACTTCACCTGGCGCAACGAGAAGCAGGAGCTGATCGACTACCTGACGGAGCTGACGCAGCAGGAACCGCGGGAGTACTTTCGGCCGAACTTCTTCACCAACACCCCCGACATCAACCCGCGCTTCCTGCAATCGAGCGGCCGGCCCGGCTTCGTCATCCGGGCCACGCTGGCGGCGACGCTGGTTTCATCCTACGGCATTTACAGCGGCTTCGAGCTTTGCGAGGCGACGCCGATACCGGGGCGGGAGGAATACCTCAACGCGGAGAAGTACGAGATCAAGGCCTGGGACTGGGACCATCCCGGCAATATCCGTGATTTCATCGCGCGCCTGAACCGTATCCGCCGCGAGAACCCGGCCTTCCACGACCATCTGACCCTGCGCTTCTTCAACGCGTGGGACGATCACATCCTTGTCTACGGCCGGATCACGGAAGGGCGGGACAACGCGGTCCTGGTCGCCGTCAACCTGGACCCGCACGCCGCCCATGGCGCCCATTTCGAGGTGCCGCTGTGGGAGTTCGACCTGCCGGACCACGCCAGTATCGCCGCGGAAGACCTGCTGACGGGGCAGCGCTTCCGGTTCCACGGCAAGGTGCAGCACGTCTGGCTGGACCCGCAGGTGAACCCCTGCGCCGTCTGGCGTCTGATACCGCCGGGATTTGGCGAGGCGAGCGGTCCGTCATGATCGATCGCGGCACACCGGACTGGTACAAGGACGCTGTCATCTATCAGCTTCACGTGAAGTCGTTCTTCGATGCGAACGACGACGGCATCGGTGACTTCGACGGGCTGGTCCGGAAGCTGGACTATATCAAGTCGCTGGGCGTCACCGCGGTCTGGCTGCTGCCGTTCTATCCGTCCCCGCTACGCGACGATGGCTACGACATCGCCGACTATCGCAACGTCAATCCCAGCTACGGGACGTTGCGCGGCTTCAAGCAGTTCGTCCGCGAGGCGCACCGGCGCGACCTGCGCGTGGTGACCGAGCTTGTCGTCAATCACACCTCCGACCAGCATCCCTGGTTCCAGCGGGCCAGGCGGGCGAAACCGGGCAGCAGCTACCGCGACTTCTACGTCTGGAGCGATACGGACCGGAAGTACCAGGGAACGCGGGTCATCTTCCTGGATACCGAATCGTCCAACTGGGCCTGGGACCCGGTTGCCCAGGCGTATTACTGGCATCGCTTCTATTCGCACCAGCCCGACCTGAACTTCGAGAACCCGCGTGTCCTTAGGGAGATACTGAATGTCCTGCGCTATTGGCTGGATATGGGCGTCGACGGGCTGCGCCTGGACGCCGTGCCCTACCTGCGCGAGCGGGAGGGCACCAACAACGAGAACCTGCCGGAAACCCACGACGTCCTGAAGCGTATCCGGGCCGAGGTCGACCGGAACTACCCGGACCGCATGCTGCTGGCCGAGGCGAATCAGTGGCCCGAGGACGCGCAGGAGTATTTCGGCGACGGCGATGAGTGCCATATGTCCTTCCACTTCCCGCTGATGCCGCGGATGTACATGGCGTTGGCGCAGGAGGACCGGCACCCGATCACCGACATCATGCGCCAGACCCCGGAGATTCCCGACGGCTGCCAGTGGGCCATCTTCCTGCGGAACCACGACGAGCTGACGCTGGAAATGGTGACCGACAGGGAGCGCGACTATCTCTGGAACTTCTACGCCGCCGACCGGCGTATGCGGTTGAACCTGGGCATCCGGCGGCGCCTGATGCCGCTGATGGACCGCGACCGGCGCAAGGTCGAGGCGATGACCAGCATGCTGCTGTCGATGCCCGGCACGCCGATCCTCTATTACGGCGACGAGATCGGCATGGGCGATAACATCTACGTCGGCGACCGCGACGGGGTGCGCACACCGATGCAGTGGTCGCCCGACCGCAACGGCGGCTTTTCCCGCTGCGATCCGCAGAAGCTTTTCCTGCCGGCGATCATGGACCCGGTCTATGGCTTCGAGGCGGTCAACGTTGAGGCGCAACAACGCGACAGCGCCTCGCTGTTGAACTGGACGCGCAGGGTCATCGCCGTCCGCCAGAGCCATCCCGCCTTCGGGCGGGGAACGCTGCGCTTCCTCTTTCCCGGCAACCGCAAGATTCTGGCCTACCTGCGCGAGAGCGGTGATGAGGCCTTGCTGTGCGTCGTCAACCTGTCGCGTTCGGCACAGGCGGCGGAACTGGACCTTTCGGCCTTCGCCGGCCGTGTGCCGGTGGAGATGCTGGGCGGTGCCGCGTTCCCGCCGATCGGCGAGCTGCCTTATCTGCTGACAGTGACGGGGTATGGCTTCTACTGGTTCGTGCTTGCGCGCGAAGCTCAGATACCGCACTGGCACGCCGAAACGCCCGCGCCACTGCCCGAGTACGTCACCCTCGTCACTCGGAGCGGTTGGAAGGATCTTCTCGGATCCCGGAATGCCGCACAGCTTGAGCGTGACGTGCTGCCGGCATACCTGCCGAATCAGCGCTGGTTCACCGCCAAGGACGACCGCATCGAGCGGGTGTCGCTGGCCTCCTGGGTGACCCTGGGTAGTGAGGACGAGCGCGGCTACCTGCTGGCCCGGATTGACATAGAGCTTCGCCACGGTGGCCAGCAAGGCTACTTCCTGCCGCTGGCGATGAGCTTCGAACCGGGGACCGCCGAAGCCAACAGCCCACTTCGGCCCTTCGTGCTGGCGCAGGTCCGCCGGAGTTCGGTTGTCGGTGCCGTGTACGATGCCGTGGCCGAGCCCGGCTTCACGCGAGAGATGGTGGTCGCGATGTTCACCGGGCGGCGCCTCGGTACCGGGAACGGGCAGATCGTCTTCACGCCGACCGGGCGCTTCAGGGCGGCGCCGCCCGACATTGAAGGCGAGGTGCGACGCCTCAACGTCGAGCAGAGCAACTCCTCGACACGGCTGGGCGAGGAAGCCGTACTGAAAATCTATCGCCGGCCCGTTCCGGGCGTGCACCCCGAGGTGGAGCTTGGCCGCTTCCTTACCGATGTTGCCGGCTTCGCGAACACCCCGCCGCTATTGGGGACGGCGGAGCTTGTCGACGCCGAGGGTACGCCGAGCGCGCTTGGCGTTCTCCACGGCTTCGTGGCCAACCAGGGCGACGGCTGGTCGTTCACGCTGGATTACCTGACGCGCTGGCTGGAGGAAGACGATGATCCGCGGGCAGCGGGCGGTGACACGGAAGAAAAGCCGACACCTTTCGGCCTTTACATGCCCTACGCGGAGGCTCTTGGCCGCCGCACCGGGGAGCTTCACGGCGCCCTACGCAGCGTTGGCAGCGACGACCCGGCCTTCGCGCCCGAAGCGATAACGGACGCTGACCTGGCAACCTGGCGAGCAGCCACCATCTCGCAGGCCGAGAGCGCCTTCGCTGCCGTCGAGCAGGCCCATGCCAGTCTGTCCGCCGACCTCCGGGAACGCGTCAATGGGCTTCTGGCCCGCCGATTGGAGGCGACGGAGCTTGTCGAGCGGCTGACCGATACACCGGTGGCCGCGCAGAAGACGCGCACGCACGGCGATTATCACTTGGGGCAGACGCTGGTCGCCCAGGACGACATCTACATCCTGGACTTCGAGGGAGAGCCGGCCCGCCCCTTGGAAGAGCGCCGCCGGAAGAGTTCCCCCTTGCGCGATGTCGCCGGGATGCTGCGCTCGTTCGATTACGCGGCCTGGGCGGCGGTGCGCAAGGCGGGCGAGCACTCGACCGTCCCGCACGGCGAGCTATTGTTCCGGGCGATGAACTGGCGCGACGCGGTCTCCGCACGCTTCAAGGCCGCCTACGACGCCGCAGTGGCCGGGACATCGGCGACGCCCGCCGCGCCCACGGAGGCCGACCGGCTACTGCACCTGTTCCTTCTTGAAAAGGCCTTTTACGAAGTCCGCTATGAGTCCGCGAACCGGCCGGACTGGCTGGCGATTCCCGTCAACGGTCTGCTGGATTTGCTTGAGACCGCCGGCGGGCACGAAGGGCCGGGATAGAAGCCATGGCTGCGACCGTCGACAGTCTGGACGCCGAATACGATGCGATTGCAAGGGGCGATCACGCCGACCCCTTTGCCGTACTGGGGATGCACACGACCGGCGACGCGATCGCGGTGCGCACCTTCCAGCCCGATGCGGCCGGTGTTGACGTGGTGGACAGCGGGGACGGCAAGATCGTCATGGCCCTGGACCGTGTCCATCCGGCCGGTTTGTTTGCCGGGGAAGCAGACGGGCGGAACAACTTCGCGTACCGGCTGCAGCTTGACATCGGGGGCGAGCAGCGGCGGATCGAGGATCCGTATCGCTTTCCGCCGGTTATGGACACTTCGGAAACCGTTCAGATCGCCGAGGGAACCCACCCGGCGGTCTGGCGCTGCCTGGGCGCGCATCCGACCGAGCTGGAGGGGGTCGCGGGGGTGGTATTCGCCGTCTGGGCGCCGAACGCGCGCCGCGTGTCCGTCGTCGGTGACTTCAATCAGTGGGACGGCCGGCGGCACGTCATGCGCAAGCGCCATGAGGCCGGTATCTGGGAACTGTTCATTCCCGACGTGGCCCTGGACGCGCTCTACAAGTACGAGATCAAGGCGCCGAACGGTGAGCTTCTGCCGTTGAAAGCGGACCCGGTGGCGTTCCATTGCCAGGCATCCCCGGCTACGTCGTCGCGCGTTCACGGCATCCTGGAGCGATCCTGGAACGACGCGACCTGGATGGCGGACCGGCATCGCCGTCAGGCCCGCGAGGCACCGGTGTCGATCTACGAGTGCCATCTGGGCTCGTGGATGCGCACGGTGGAGGGGCGTTATCTGAGTTACGCCGAATTGGCCGAGCGGCTCATCCCCTATGTTCGGGCGATGGGGTTCACGCATTTGGAGTTGCTGCCGGTCAGCGAGCACCCCTTCGACGGCTCCTGGGGCTACCAGCCGGTGGGCCTTTATGCGCCGACAAGCCGCTTCGGCCCGCCGGCGACGTTCGCCGGCTTCGTCGATGCCTGCCACCAAGCCGGGATCGGCGTGATCCTGGACTGGGTTCCCGCCCATTTCCCGCGCGACCCGCATGGCCTTGCCGGTTTCGACGGCACGCCGCTCTACGAGCACGGCGATCCTCGGCGCGGCTATCATCCCGACTGGGATACCCTGATCTACGATTTCGGGCGCCCGCCGGTGCGCAACTTCCTGGTTTCGAACGCGCTTTACTGGCTGGAGACGTTCCATATCGACGGCTTGCGCGTGGATGCCGTCGCCTCGATGCTCTATCTCGACTACAGCCGGGGGCCGGGACAGTGGGCGCCCAATATCCACGGCGGCAACGAGAACCTGGAAGCCATCGCTTTTCTGCAACGGATGAACGAGGCGGTGTACGGTCGCTATCCCGATGCCGCAACGCTCGCGGAGGAATCGACGGCCTGGCCCGGCGTGACGCAGCCGACCTTCGCCGACGGACTTGGCTTCGGCTACAAGTGGAACATGGGCTGGATGCACGACACCCTGAGCTACATGCGCTGCCCGCCCGCCGAGCGCTGCCACCGCCACGGCCAGCTTGTTTTCTCGATGGAGTATGCCTTCAGCGAGAACTACCTCCTGCCGCTCAGCCACGACGAGGTCGTGCACGGCAAGGGCTCGCTCATCCGCAAGATGCCGGGCGACGACAAGCAGCGCTTTGCCAATCTGCGCGCCTACTACGGCTACATGTTCGCCCATCCCGGCAAGAAGCTGCTGTTCATGGGCGGCGAGTTCGCGCAGGAGGCCGAGTGGAACCACGACCGCGGCCTGCACTGGGATCTGTTGGACGATCCGCGCCACAAGGGCGTTCAGACGCTGGTCGGCGATTTGAATGCGATCTACAGGCGGCTGCCCGCCTTGCACGAGCTGGACTGCGTGCCCGAGGGGTTCGAGTGGATCGAATCGCACGACTGGCGGAACGCCGTGATTGCGTTCCTGCGGCGCGGACATGACCCCGATCATATCGTCGTCGCGGTCTGCAATTTTACGCAAGTCCCACAGCATGCCTATCGTGTCGGCGTGCCGGAAGCAGGGTTCTACAAGGAACTCCTGAATACGGACGCCGAGCGTTATGGTGGCAGCAACATGGGGAATCTCGGCGGGGTCATGGCCGAGCGGGTGCCGGCGCACGGCCGCCCCCATTCGCTCGCCCTGACGCTGCCGCCGCTGGCGACACTGCTGCTCGAGCGTCAACCGTGATCCCCGCGAGCGGCGCCGTATCGCAACCTCGGGTGTTGCCCGGCAGCGCCTATCCGCTGGGCGCCACCTGGGACGGCAAGGGGGCGAATTTCGCCTTGTTCTCGGCGCATGCCGAGAAGGTGGAGCTGTGCATCTTCGACCGCCGCGGGCAGCGCGAGGTCGAGCGGATCGTCTTGCCGGAATACACGCACGAGGTCTGGCACGGCTACCTGCCGGATGCGCGCCCCGGCATGCTCTATGGCTACCGTGTCCACGGCCCCTACGCACCGCAGGAGGGTCATCGCTTCAACCCGAATAAGCTGCTGCTCGACCCTTATGCCAAGGCGATCCGCGGGCGACTGCGATGGAGCGATGCGCACTTCGGCTATCGCGTCGGCAGTTCGCGCGGTGACCTGTCGTTCGACAGGCGCGACAATGCCTCTGGCATGCCGAAGTGCGTCGTGGTCGATCCGGCCTTCACCTGGAATTCCGAGGTGGCGCCCCGACGGCCGTGGTCGGAGACCATCATCTACGAGATGCATCCGCGCGGTTTCACGATGCAGCGGGAGGATCTGCCGGACAAACTGCGCGGCACATTCGCGGGCCTCTCGGAGCCGGCAATCGTCGGCTATCTGGCGGACCTCGGCATCACGGCGGTGGAGCTTCTGCCCGTCCAGGCCTTCGTCGAGGACCGTCACCTGGTCCAGCAGGGGCTGACCAACTACTGGGGCTACAACACCATTAGCTTCTTCGCCCCGCATCCCGCCTATCTGGCGAGTGGGGAGGTGGGTGAGTTCAAGACGCTGGTGCGCCGGCTCCACGACGCCGGGATCGAGATCATCCTGGACGTCGTCTACAACCACACGGCCGAGGGGAACGAGCTTGGCCCGACGCTGTCGTTCCGGGGCATCGACAACAAGAGCTATTACCGGCTGAACCCGGACGAGCCACGCCTTTATGCCGACACGACCGGCTGCGGCAACATGCTGAACGTCCACCACCCGCGCGTGCTGCAACTCATCACTGATTCCCTGCGCTACTGGGTGCAGGAGATGGGGGTGGACGGCTTCCGCTTCGATCTCGCGCCGACGTTGGCGCGGGAATATAACGACTTCGATTCCCACGCCAACTTTTTGGACGCGGTGCGGCAGGATCCGGTCCTTTCCCGCGTCAAGCTGATCGCCGAGCCGTGGGATGTCGGACACGATGGACACCAGCTCGGCCATTTCCCGCCGGGCTGGAGCGAATGGAACGATCGCTATCGTGATACCGTGCGCAGGTTCTGGCGCGGCGAGGAGGGCGTTATTGGCGAACTGGCGACCCGCCTCACCGGATCGGCGGATATCTTCGACCATCGCGGCCGCCGGCCATGGGCCAGCATCA
The DNA here is from genome assembly GCF_003344765.1 of Ferruginivarius sediminum. Taxonomy (GTDB): domain Bacteria; phylum Pseudomonadota; class Alphaproteobacteria; order Kiloniellales; family Rhodovibrionaceae; genus Ferruginivarius; species Ferruginivarius sediminum. Next base: position 239,926 of record NZ_QPMH01000001.1, read on the forward strand.
ACTTCGTGACCGCCCACGACGGCTTCACGCTCAACGATCTCGTCAGCTACGAGGAGAAGCACAACGAGGCCAATGGCGAGGACAACGAGGACGGCCACGACGACAACCTGAGCTGGAACTGCGGCGTCGAGGGAGCCAGCGACGACCCCGATGTCCGCCGCCTGCGCCGGCAGCAGCAGCGCAATTTCCTGGCGACGCTTATGCTCTCGCAGGGCGTGCCGATGCTGCTTGCCGGCGACGAGTTCGGGAACGGCCAGTCGGGAAACAACAACGCCTATTGCCAGGACAATGCGATCGGCTGGCTGAACTGGCCCGAGGCCGACGAGCAATTGACCGGGTTCGTGCGCCGCCTCACCGCGCTGCGGCGCCGACATCCGGCGCTACGCCGCCGGCAGTTCTTCACCGGCGATATCACCAGGGGCGGGCGGCTAAAGGACGTCACCTGGTTGACACCCGAGGGGCGCGAGCCGACGGAAGCCGACTGGGACTTCCCCGAGGCGCGCTGCCTTGGCTTCGTCCTGGCAGGAGAGGCGGGCGACTACTTCCTGACGCCGGCCGGCTCCCAGGAGCCGGATACGCCGTTCCTCGTGTTGATGAACGCGCATCGCAAGGCAATAGACTTCACGCTTGTGGCGGCGCCCGACGACGGGCAATGGCGGCGGCTGCTCGACACATCGTTGGACCCACCGGAAACGGAGGAGAATTTCGAAGCCTTCACGGCCTATCCGTTAAAGCCTTACTCGATTGCCCTTTTCGTTGCGGAAGCGGTGGGATAGCCAACAATGAGCCGGGCAGGCCACGAGATGCCCTTCGGCGCCCGGGTGAACCCGGACGGGACGGTCCGATTTCAAATCTGGGCGCCCGCCGCAAGCAAGGTGGAACTGGTTGTCGACGGCGACTCAGCCGCGTTGCCGTTGAACCAGCTTGCGGATGGCTGGTTCGCCGCCACGGCGCAGGTATCCCCAGGAAGCCGCTACCGCTTCCGCATCGATGGCGGACAGCAGGTTCCCGACCCGGCCTCGCGCTTCCAGCCCGAAGGCGTGCATGGACCAAGCGAGGTCGTCGACCCGCACGCCTATTCCTGGACAAATCCTTCGTGGCCGGGCCGGCCCTGGCACGAGGCCGTGCTTTACGAGCTTCATATCGGCGCCTTCACGTCCGAGGGCAATTATGCCGCCGCCACCGAAAAGCTGACCTACCTCCGCGACCTCGGCGTCACCGCCGTCGAACTGATGCCCGTGGCCCAGGCGGCGGGACGCAGAACCTGGGGCTATGACGGTGTCCAGCTTTTCGCGCCCAATCGCGCCTATGGCCGGCCGGAGGACCTGAAGGCTTTCGTGGACCGGGCGCATGGCCTCGGCCTGATGGTGTTCCTCGATGTCGTCTATAACCACTTCGGGCCGGAGGGGAACTACCTGCCCCTCTACGCGCCGCAGTTCTTCACCTCGGCGCATCATACGCCGTGGGGTGAGGCGATTGCCTTCGACGGGCCGCATGCGCGGACCGTCCGCGACTTTTTCATCCATAACGCTCTCTACTGGCTGACGGAATACGGCATCGACGGCCTGCGCCTGGATGCGGTCCACGCCATACAGGACAATGTGCGGACCGAGTTTCTAAGGGAACTCGCCGGGGCCGTTCACCAGCGCTTCGCCGACACGCGGCAGGTCCACCTCGTGCTTGAGAACGACGCCAACGAAGCGCGTCTGCTCGACGCATACGACGCACAGTGGAATGACGATCTACACCATGCCCTGCACGTGACGATCACAGGTGAGACGGAGGGCTACTATCAGGACTATGCGGGCGATCCCGTCGGTGCTCTCGGCCGCTGTCTTGTGGAGGGCTTTGCCTATCAAGGCGAGCACTCCGCCTTCCGTGACCGGGCGCGCGGCGAGCCCTCGGCGGCTTTGCCCACAACGGCGTTTGTGGGGTTCCTGCAAAATCACGATCAGGTCGGGAACCGGCCTTTGAGCGAGCGGATCACGGAGCAGGCGCCGCGAGAGGCGATCCCCGCCGCCACCGCCATCGTGCTCTTGAGCCCGCAGCCGCCGCTGTTGTTCATGGGCGAGGAGTGGGCGGCCCGGCAGCCTTTCCCCTTCTTCTGCGACTTCGGCCCCGATTTGGCGGACGCGGTTCTCGAGGGACGCCGTCAGGAGTTCGCGGCTTTCCCCGGTTTCGAGGCCGCGGCGGCAAGGTCGGAAATCCCGGACCCGAACGCTCCCGAGACATTCGAGCGCGCCATTCTGGACTGGTCCGCTCTCGAAGCATCCCGACATGCCGAATGGCTGGCCTTCACACGCCATCTTCTGGCTGTGCGCCGGGAATTGCTGGCTCCTCGGCTGGATCGTTTCGCCGGACACGCGGGCAGCTTCAGGACGATGGGAGGTGGTCTACTCCGCGTGGACTGGGATTTCGACGAAGGCGGCCGCTACACGCTGCTTGCGAATCTCTCCGCCACGGCGACGCGCGTGGAAGCGGATGCTGCCGTACTGCCGGGAAAGGTCATCTACGCCGGCCCGGACAAGGTCCACCCGCCATTTCTAGCGCCCTGGACCGTGATCTGGAGCCTGAACGTGCCATGAGCGACCCGCTCTACGAGCTGGCGCACCGGGCGGGCCTGGAACCGGGTTACACGGACGCCTTCGGCAAACCCCGTAAGGCCTCGCGCGCCAGCGTTGCCGCCGCCTTATCGGCGCTGGGGTTCCCGGTGGCGACCGATGCGGCCATCCGTAAGGCCCTGACCAAGCTCAAGAAACGCCAGAAGGGCCGGTTTCTGGAACCGGTGGCACTGGTCCGCGCCGGTGCAAAGCGGCCCGAGGTTGCCATAGCCGCGCCTTCCTGTGCGCGCGGCGACCTGCGATGGCGGCTTGAGACCGAGGGCGGAGAGGTATTTGAAGGCAGTGTCACCTTGGCGGCCATGTCCCTGGCGGATGACGGAAGCCGCCGCCTTGCCCTGCCGAGACTCGTCGCCGGCTATCACACACTCGATGTCGTGCTCGGCGAGAGCCGCGAGCGGCAGAGGGTTATTGCCGCACCGGCCTGCTGCTACACGCCTCCCGCGTTGCGCAAAGACGGTCGCACCTGGGGCTTCGGGCTGCACGTGTACACCTTGCGCTCGGCCCGGAACTGGGGCATTGGCGATTTCACGGACCTGGGAGAACTAGCCGGACTGGCGCGAAGCCTCGGGGCCGGGGCAATCGCCGTGAACCCGCTGCATGCGAACTTCCTGGACGACCCCGAGCACGCCAGTCCGTACTCGCCAAGCAGCCGCCGCCATTTCAATCCGCTCTATCTGGATGTCGAGGCGATTCCCGACTTCGCCGAGTGCCGCGACGCGCGGCTGAGAATGGCGGACGCCGCTTTCCAGGCCGAGCTTGCACGGCTGCGCGCCACGGACTGGGTGGACTATCGCGGGGTCGCTGCCGTCAAGCGGCCGGTGCTGGAAGTGCTGTACCGGCATTTCCGGGCCAGCCACCTGGATGGCGGCCTTACCGAAAGGGGCGCTGCTTTCCGTGCGTTTCAGGATACCGGGGGGCGGGGCCTCTGGCGATACTGCGTTTTCCATGCGCTCCAGGAAAGGCTTTCGGCCGGGGATGCCAATCTGCGGGACTGGCGATGCTGGCCACCGGACTATCGGGACCCTTCCTCCGAAGCGGTTGTGGAGTTCGCCGCGCAGAATGTCGAGGCGGTGGATTTTCACGCGTATCTGCAATGGCAGTCGCTGGCGCAACTCGACCGCATCCGGGACGCATGCGCGGATATGCCTGTCGGCCTGATCAGCGATCTCGCCCTCGGCTCGGACACGATCGGCGCGGAGACCTGGGGCGACCGGGACCTTTTCGTCACCGGGGCCAGTTTGGGCGCGCCGCCGGACACGTTGAACCTGCTCGGCCAGGATTGGGGCTTGCCGCCCATGAACCCAGTCGCCCTGCGCGAGCGCGGCTACGATGCATTTATCGAAGTGCTGCGCGCGAACATGCGCCATGCCGGGGCCATCCGTATCGATCACGTGCCGGGCCTGATGCGGCAGTATTGGATTCCGGCGGGGTTTCCGGCCGACGACGGCCTTTACGTGCGCTTTCCCTTCGAGGAGATGCTGGGCATCCTGGCCCTGGAAAGCGAACGCCAGCGCTGCCTCGTCATCGGCGAGGATCTTGGTACGGTGCCCGACGGTCTGCGCGAGCGGCTGCGTGCCGCCGACGTCCTTTCCTATCGCCTGCTGTACTTCGAGCGGGACGAACAGGGCGATTTCCCGGCCCCGGACGCGTTTCCCCGCCACGCCCTCGTCGCGGCGACGACGCATGACCTGCCGACCCTGCCGGCTTATTGTACGGTGGCTGATCTGGCGTTGCGAAAACGCCTGGGCCTTTACCCCGACGCCGCCACCTACCGGACGGATCTGGAGGAACGGAAAGCAGACCTTGCCCGCCTGGAGACATCCCTGCGCCGTCAGGGCCTTGCGACGGACAACGATACGGCCGTGCCTGTCGCCGCCTGCTACGCCTATCTGGCGCGTACCCCCAGCTTGATCCTGCAGGTACAGATCGAGGACCTGCTGGGGCAAACCGCGCCGCTCAACGTGCCCGGCACGGGCAGCGAGTATCCGAACTGGCGTCGCAAGCTGCGCCTGAACCTGGATGATCTGGCGGCCTTGCCGGATTTGCACGCTCTCGCGGCGGAGCTGCGGCGCGAACGCGGGGCACCGCCGGAAGTTGCCTTGCCTGACGAGGTCTGGACGCCGTACGCGACCTATCGCCTGCAATTCCATGCCGGCTTCAGTTTCGACGCGGCGGCGCGGCTGGTGGAGTATCTGCACGATCTGGGCGTGAGCCACGTCTACGCCTCGCCCTACCTTCGCGCGCGTTCGGGAAGTCCGCACGGTTACGACATCGTCGACCACGGCACGCTCAACCCCGAAATCGGCGGCGAGGCCGGGCTGTACCGCTTCGTCTCGGCGCTGGCTTGCCGGGGGATGGGGCAGGTCCTCGACTTCGTCCCGAACCACATGGGGATAGCCCAGGCCAACAACCCCGCCTGGCTGGATGTCCTGCGATGGGGGCGGGCATCGACTTATGCGTGCTTCTTCGACATCGACTGGCAGCCCGAGGCGCCGGAGTTGCAGGGACGCGTCGTTCTTCCGTTTCTGGGCGACGACTATGGCGACGTGCTGGTGGCTGGCGAACTCGTGCCGCGTTTCGATGCCGGGGAAGGCAGCTTCGACGTCTGGTACCACGAGCACTGTTTTCCGGTCGCACCCGGCGACTATGCGGAGCTGATCGACGCCTGTCTCGCTGATGTTGATCCAGCGAACGCCGCGACGCCGGTCCGTGCGCTGGCAGAGGGGTTCCGGCAACTGCGCAGGATGGCGAGCGACGATCCGGCCACCCGCCGATACGGCGAAGCCTGCCGCGAGGCGCTGCGGCATCTGGTTCGGGAAGAACCGGACGCCGCCAGCATCATGCACCGTGCGGCCGGAGTGCTCGAAGGCACGCCTGACGACGCCGACAGCTTTCGGGCGCTGCACGATCTGCTGGAACGGCAGGCCTATCGGCTGGCCTTCTGGCGGGCGGCAGCCAGCGAGATCAACTACCGCCGTTTCTTCGACATCAACGAGCTTGCCGGAATCCGCGTCGAAGACGATGCCGTCTTCGACGAAGTGCACAAACTGGTCGCGCGCCTGGTCGCCGAGGGTCGCCTGCACGGCCTGCGCATCGACCATATCGACGGCCTGTCCGATCCGGCGTGCTACCTGTCCCGCCTCCGCCAGCTTCTGCGCCGGATGCGCGGGGCAGGGACGGCGGCGCCCACGCCCTACACGGTGGTGGAAAAGATCCTCGAACCCGGCGAACGCCTGCCGGAGAACTGGCCGGTCGAGGGCACGACGGGCTACGAGTTCATGAACCAGGTGCTTGGGCTGTTCGTGGATCCGGCCGGGCAGGAGGTGCTTGACCGTACACATGCGCGCTTCGGCGGCGACAACGATTTCCCGGCGGTGCTCTACCGGGCGAAGAGGCAGGTCATCCGCGAACTTTTCGCCGGCGAGCTGGAGAGCCTTGTCGTCTTACTGCGTTTGTCGGAGCAGGGATGGCAGACTCGCGATTTCACCCGGCCCATCCTGCGGACGGCCTTGGCGGAGGTCGCGGCGCGGTTTCCCGTCTACCGCACCTATGTTTCCCCAGAGCATGGGTGTTCACAGGCGGACCGCGACGTCATCACGCGCGGTTGCGCCGAAGCCTACAGCAACTCGACAGCCTCGGCGCGGCCGGTGTTCGACTTCGTGCAGGCGGCACTGGCCGGGGACCTCGCGAAGGACGTCAGCTACGACGGCAAAGCGGTCCTGGAATTCGCCCGGCGCTTTCAGCAGTTCACCGGCCCAGTCATGGCAAAGAGCCTCGAGGACACGGCATTCTACCGCCATGTCCGTTTGGCGGCGTTGAACGAGGTGGGCGGCGATCCCGGCCAATTCGGCCTGACGCCGGAAGCGTTTCACGCCGCCAACGCGCACCGTGCCAAGAGGTGGCCCCACACCATGCTTGCCACGGCCACGCACGACAATAAGCGGGGCGAGGACGTGCGGATGCGCCTTGCGGCCCTCTCCGAGCTTGCCGAGGCGTGGGAGGAGGAGGTCGTTCGCTGGGCGCACCAGAATGCCGGCCACACGGCCACCCTACCAGACGGTCCTGCACCGTCGCCCCTGGACAGTTATCTGCTTTATCAAACCCTCGTCGGCGCATGGCCGACAGCTTTGCTCGACTGCGATCTCGCCTCCGCGACGCAGGAGCTTGCCACTTTCGCCGAGCGTATCCAGGCTTACATGGTGAAGGCCGTGCGCGAGGCGAAGCTGCGCAGTAGCTGGCTCTCACCGAACGCCGCGTACGAAGCCGCCGTGTCGGATTTCGTGGCGCGGCTTCTCGATCCCGCGGAGAGCCTTGGGTTCCTGACCGAACTTCAGGAGTTTTCGCGCCGGGTGGGGTGGCTCGGCGCCCTGAACAGCCTGGGACAGACGGTTTTGAAGCTGACGAGCCCCGGGATGCCGGACATCTATCAGGGGGCGGAACTCTGGGATTTTGCGCTGGTCGATCCGGATAACCGCCGTCCGGTGGATTTCGACCGGAGAGCCGCGTTCCTGTCGGAGTTGCGCGGCGACGGAACGCCGGACCTGGACACGGTCGCGGAGCTGCTTGCGGCCTGGCCGGACGGGCGGATCAAGATGCATGTGCTGCAACGGCTGCTGCACCTGCGGCGCGATTGGCCCGCGCTCTTCGGGGACAGCGGTTACGAACCCTTGGATGCAGCGGGTCCGGAAGCGGGACGCGTCATCGTCTTTCGGCGAGGAATAGCGGATCGTCAGCTCATTGTTGTGGTCGGCCGGCTGCTTGCGCCGCTCTACGACAGGGACGGGCGCTGCCATTGGGGAACGACCGCCGTACACGTCGAAGCGCGAACGCCTCTATACGATGTTCTTACCGGCAGGCGTTTGGTGCCTGGGCCGTCGGGTTCGCTTCCCGTGAAGCGGCTTTTCGAGATATTGCCGTGTTCCGTCCTTGTCGGTGACTTGTGAGGCCGGCTCCCTAAAGCTGAGGCATCCCGCGCGCGATGATGGAGTCGACGTCGGCATCCCTGACGGATGTGCCGTACGAGTAACCGCCTTCTGCACTCAGGCGGGCCACGCAGAAAGCGTCCGCGACGGCGGCTGGCGCATGCCGGATCAGCAATGAACCCTGGAGCGCAAGGGCAAGGTCCTCGGTGAGCCTGCGCCCGTCGGCCTCTGCCAGTGCGTTCGACTTGAAGCGGTCCTTGAGCGCGTCGACGAAGGCGTCCAGGTGGGCGTTGTGTCCTCGCGTGGCGGCCACTTCCGCCAGAATCGCCTCGCCGGCCTCGGGTGCGCGTTGCAACGCCCGCAGCACATCCAGGCAGATGACGTTGCCGGAGCCTTCCCAGATGCTGTTGAGCGGCGCCTGGCGATAGATCCGGGGCATGACCGATTCCTCGACATAGCCGGCCCCGCCGTGGGCTTCCATGGCCTCGTAGACCAGGTTGGGCAGGCGCTTGTTCAGCCAGTATTTGCCGACGGGCGTCGCGACACGTGCAAAGGCGGCGGCCTGCGCGTCGGTCGTCCGTGCGTCGAAGCTTTGCGCGATACGGAATGCCAGTGCCGTCGCCGCTTCCGATTCCAGGATCAGGTCCGCCAGCACCTGGCGCATCAATGGCTGGTCCAGAAGCCGGCGCTGGAACGCGGTACGGTGGGCGGCGTGCCAGCAGGCGTTCGCCACGGCCTGACGCATCTGCGCGGCCGGCGCCACCGTGCAGTCGAGGCGGGTGTGCTGGACCATCTCGATAATCGTGCGCACGCCGCGGCCCTCTTCGCCGACCCGCCACGCCATGGCGCCGTGGTACTCGATCTCGGAGGAGGCGTTGGCCCGGTCGCCCAGCTTGTCCTTCAGGCGCATGATGTGGATGGGGTTGCGTGTGCCGTCGGGCCGCCAGCGGGGCACCAGGAAGCAGGTCAGCCCGCCTTCCGCCTGGGCCAGCGTCAGGAAGCCGTCGGACATCGGCGCGGAGCAGAACCATTTGTGCCCGACCAGCTCGTAGGTGCCGTCGCCAAGCGAATGCGCCGCGGTCGTGTTCGCCCGGACGTCGGAACCGCCCTGCTTTTCGGTCATCGCCATGCCAAGCGTCGCCGCGCTCTTTTCCGCCATCGGGCGGGACGCAGGGTCATAGGCGGGGCGGGTCAGGCTCTGTACCCACGTCGCGGCCGGGTCGGGGCGGCTCTGAAGTGCCGCGACGCCGGCATAGGTCATCGACATCGGGCAGCAGACGCTTGGCTCTGCCTGGGTCATCAGGAAGAGCAGGGCCGCATGCACCGTGTGGCCGGCGCTCTCGCCGGTCCAGGCGGCGCAGGCGATCCCGTTCGTCAGGCCAAGCTCCATCAGGTTGTGATAGGCGGGGTGGTAACTGACCTCGTCGATGCGATGGCCATAGCGGTCGAAGTTTCGCAGCTCCGGCGGATTACGGTTGGCCTGGATTGCCCACTCGGCGACCTCCGCGCTGCCCACCCGGCTCCCGAATACCTGGAGTCGATTCTCCGCTCCGCCGGCGCCGGCCCGCTCAATGGCCTCGCGCAGCCCGAGGTCGCTGGCGTAGAGATTGACCTCCTCGAATGGCGGCGGCTGATTGGTGACTTCGTGCGTTTCCAACGTCGTGCGCGGTTCGCGGGGTCGCATGGGGCCTCCCTGGCTCGTAGCTGTCGAGCTACGTTCATCCTATGCCTCGTTCCGCATCGCCGCCACGGCGCCGATGACACGTCCAGGAAAACCAAGCGTGGTGGCGACGCCCGAAACCCCGGACAAATCAAGGTCTTGACCGCGAGACAGACGGTGAAGCAGTAGCCCGGACAGGTGAAAGTGACGTTAACGTCAACAAATTTCCCTTGATGAGATTTCACTTTCTTATAGGATAGGAAGTGTAACGAATAACACCAGACCGTTGCCGGCGATCGCCGGACAGTGGCTGACAAACGAATGGGGAAAACCGTCGTGAAGGCAGCAGATCGAGGTCGCCGCTCCACCACGAAGCAACCGGGCCCAGGCGTTACGGCTTTGTCCCCGGCGTCGCCTTCGATGTGCTATCCTTGGACGTGATGCGTGGAGCCGCAGGCCATGTATGCTTCCGCGCCTTCGACCGAACTTGACTGGCGGTCCATCTATCCGCCCGAGGTGTCCTGGTCCCGGCCGCTGGACGCCAAGCCGGTGTACGCCTTCCTGGACGAGGCGGTGCAGCGCTGGCCGGAGCGTCCGTCCATGGATTTCCTGGGCCGGCGCTACAGCTATGCCGAACTGGGCGATCTCGTCGACCGCGCGGCGCAGGGCCTGCGCGAGCTGGGGGTGAAGGAAGGTACGCGCGTCGGCCTTTGCCTGCCCAACTGCCCGTACCACGTCGTCATGTACTTCGCCGTGCTGAAGGCGGGCGGGATCGTGGTCAACTTCAACCCGCTCTACACCGCGCGGGAGATCGCCTCGCAAAGCCGCGACTCCCAGACCGGGATCATGGTGACTCTGGATCTAGACGCGATCTATTCCAAGGTGCGCGAGGTGCTGGACGAAGGCGTGTTGCACCACTTGGTGGTCTGTAGCATGCGCGACTGCCTGCCCCGGATGAAGGGGGCGCTATTCGGTGTCCTGAAGCGCAGCCAGCTTGCCAGCATCGCCGGCGACGAGCGGCACGTTACCTTCGCCAGCCTCATTTCCCACGGCCGGATGCAAACTCCGGCTCCGGTGGTGCCGCAGCGCGACCTCGCGGTATTGCAATACACCGGCGGCACCACGGGCAGCCCCAAGGGCGCCATGCTGACCCACGAGAACGTGGCGGCGAATACGCAGCAGGTGAGTTCCTGGATGCCGGACCTGGAGTTCGGGCAGGAGCGCATCCTGGCCGTGCTGCCGTTTTTCCACGTCTTCGCGATGACCGTGGTGATGAACATGGGCATCGCGATCGGCGCGCAGCTCATCCTGATGCCGCGCTTCGATCTCGCGGATACACTCAAGGCCATCCATCGCAAGCGGCCGACCCTGTTCCCCGGCGTGCCGACGATCTACACGGCCATCAACGGCGCCGCGAACCTGAACCGCTTCGACCTGTCGTCGATCAAGTACTGCATCTCCGGTGGCGCGCCGCTGCCGGTGGAGGTGAAGAAGGAATTCGAGGGCGTCACCGGATGCGTGCTGGTGGAGGGTTATGGCCTGACCGAGGCGTCGCCGGTGGTGACCTGCAACCCGCTGAGCGGGTCCGAGCGCAAGGAAGCCTCCATCGGCCTGCCGCTGCCGGGCACGCATATCGAGATGCGCTCGCTGGAGGACCCGAGACAGCCTGTGGCCATTGGCGAACGCGGTGAGGTCTGTGTGCGCGGCCCGCAGGTCATGGCGGGCTACTGGCAGCGCGAGGAGGAGACCGCGAACGTCTTCGTCGACGGCTGGCTGCGAACGGGCGACGTCGGCTACCTGGATGAGCAGGGCTACAGTTATCTCGTTGACCGCATCAAGGACGTGATCCTGTGTGGTGGCTACAACGTCTACCCCCGCGTGATCGAGGAGGCGATCTACCTGCACCCGGCGGTGGCCGAGGTCGCGGTGATCGCGATTGATGACCATTATCGCGGGCAAAGCCCCAAGGCCTTCGTGCGGCTTCGCGAAGGCGCCAGCCTTGACGAGCAGGAGTTGAGTGACTTCCTGTCGGATAAGCTGTCGAAGATCGAGCTTCCGCGGGCCTTCGAGTTCCGGTCGGAACTCCCGAAGACCCAGGTCGGCAAGCTCTCCAAGAAGGCGTTGCAGGACGAAGAGGTCGCCCGGCAAAGCGGGGGCGGCCCGGACGCGGACGCCGCCGAAGCCAGCGCCTGAACCCGCACGCGAGAACGCAGCGATGACCGACCGTTCCGGCAACGTCGATTTCCCGCGGCACTCACTTGACGTAAGCGTCATGTTGCTGTCGTATAATCCCTGTACCGGCATGAGGCAGAGAGCGGATGGACGGCAGCATGACTCAGCTTTTCACGGTGACGGAACTGGCGGGATTGCTCGACATCACGCCGCGCGCCATCCGCTTCTACGAGCAGAAGGGCCTTATCAATCCGCGGCGTGCCGGCAAGACGCGTGTCTACACGCACCGCGACAAGGCGAGGCTTCAGCTTATCCTGCGCGGCAAGCGCCTGGGCTTTTCGCTGACGGAGATCGGCGAGTATCTCGACCTGTACGAGGTCGACCGCACGCAGACCAGCCAGTTGCAGCTCCTTCAGGAAAAGGTCACCGAGCGTATCGAATTGCTGGAAGCCCAGCAGCGCGACCTGCAACAGACGCTGAGCGAGCTTCACGACGTCCGCGACCAAGTGGAGCGAGCCATGGCCGAGCGGACGCCCGTCGCCGGCAAGCAGTCCGGAGACGGCAAGGCGGACAGCGACGCCGCCTGAGCCGGCGTACAGCACCAACAACCGACCTCCGCGGACCCGGTCAGGGTGGGCGGGCGTGCCGCATGCCGGCGCGTTCGTGCAGCCTTGTGACCGCGCGCGACCGACAAGGCATGGAGAGACAACCATGAGCCACGCAGTTATCGCCGGCTATGTCCGGTCCCCCTTCCACTTCGCCGGCAAGGGACAGCTTGCCAAGGTACGCCCCGACGATCTGGCGGCTCAGGTCGTGCGCGGCCTGATCGACAGGACCGGCGTCAACCCCGAGGATATCGAGGACCTGATCTGTGGCTGCGCCTTCCCCGAGGGCGAGCAGGGCCTGAACGTGGCCCGGCTGATCGGTTTTCTGTCCGACCTGCCGCTGTCGGTGCCCGGGGCCACGGTGAACCGCTTCTGTGGCTCATCAATGGAGGCGGTCCACATGGCCGCCGGGGGCATCAGCATGGGGGCGGGCGAGGCCTTCATCTGCGCCGGCCTGGAGTCGATGACCCGCGTCCCGATGATGGGCTTCAATCCGCTGCCGAATCCCGATCTCTACAAAAGCTTTCCGCAGGCCTACGTCTCGATGGGCATCACGGCGGAAAACGTCGCCAAGCGCTATGGGATCCCGCGCGAGCGCCAGGAGGAACTGGCCGTGGAGAGCCAGCGCAAGGCGACCGCCGCGGCGCAGGGCGGCAAGTACACGGACGAGTTGATCCCGATCAAGGTGAATGGCCACGACGTGACCAGTGACGGCACCATCCGTCCGGACACCACGGCCGAGGGCCTGGCCGGACTGAAGCCCGCGTTCGACGCCGAGGGCACGGTGACGGCGGGCACGTCCTCGCCGCTGACCGACGGCGCGGCCGCCTGCCTTGTGTGCAGCGAGGACTTCGCCGAAAAGCACGGCCTGACGCCGCTTGCGCGGGTGAAGGCTGTCGCCAAGGCCGGCTGCGCGCCGGAGATCATGGGCATGGGTCCGGTGCATGCCAGCCGCAAAGCGCTGGAGCGGGCCGGGCTGACCGCCGAGGACATCGGCGTCGTCGAGTTGAACGAGGCCTTCGCCTCGCAGGCGCTGGCCTGCATGGACGAGCTGCACCTCGACCGCGAGCAGGTGAACCTCGATGGCGGGGCCATCGCGCTGGGCCATCCGTTGGGCGCGACGGGCGCGCGCATCACCGGCAAGGTCGCAAGCCTGATGAAGCGCGAGGCCCGGAAATACGGGCTTGCTACGCAGTGCATCGGCGGCGGCCAGGGCATCGCGACGATCCTGGAGGCGCTGTGATGGCGGAAGCGACCGATAGCCCGGTGAAGGAGGCCGCCGTTCTGGGCGCCGGGGTGATGGGGGCGGCGATTGCCGCGCACCTCGCCAATGCCGGCGTCACGGTTCACCTCCTGGACATCGTGCCCGAGGGCGCGAAGGATCGCGACACCGTCGCGAAGACGGCGATCCAGAAACTGCTGAAGCAGGATCCCGCGCCCTTCACGCACAAGCGCAACGCCAAGCGCGTGCAGCCCGGCAACATCGAGGATCACCTGGACCGCCTGGCCAGTTGCGACTGGATCGTCGAGGCGGTGATCGAGCGCCTGGACATCAAACAGGCCCTCTACCGCCGACTGGACGAGAAGCGCAAGCCGGGTAGCGTGGTGTCCTCCAACACCTCGACGATCCCGCTGGCCGCGCTGACGGACGGCATGCCGGACACCTTCCGGCGCGATTTCCTGATCACCCACTTCTTCAATCCGCCGCGCTACATGCGGCTGCTGGAACTCGTTGCTGGCCCCGACACCCGACCGGACGCCGTCGCGGCGATCGAGGCTTTCGGGGACCGCGGCCTTGGCAAAAGCGTGGTCCACTGCAATGACACGCCGGGCTTCATCGCCAACCGCATCGGCATCTACTGGCTGACGGCCAGCATCGTCCACGCGCAGGAGATGGGCGTCGGCATCGAGGAAGCGGATGCGGTGATCGGCCGGCCGTTCGGCATCCCCAAGACTGGCGTATTCGGGCTGATGGACCTCGTCGGCCTGGACCTGATGCCGCACGTCATGGGCAGCATGCGCGAGGCCCTGCCCAAGCACGATCCCTTCCACGCCATCGACCGCGAGTTGCCGGTCGTTCGCCAGATGATCGAGGCGGGCTATACCGGCCGCAAGGGCAAGGGCGGCTTCTATCGCATCAATCGCGAAGGCGGCGGCAAGGCGAAGGAGGTCGTCAGCCTCGATGACTTCACCTACAGCCCCGTCACCCGGCCGAAACCCGACTGCCTGGAGGCCGCCCGACATGGCGGCGTCGCCGCGCTGCTGCAGTCGCCGGACAAGGTCGCGGCCTATGCGCGCAAGGTGATGGGCGCGACCCTTGCCTATGCCGCCTACCTGGTGCCGGAGGTCCATGACGATCCCGCCGCCATCGATGAGGCGATCCGCCTTGGCTACAACTGGAAGCAGGGACCGTTCGAGCTGATCGACGCCATCGGCGCGGCGAACCTGGCGCAGGCGCTCAAGGCCGAGGAGCAGCCGGTGCCGGCGTTCCTGCAACAGATCGGCGACGGCAGCTTCTACCGTACGGTGGATGGCGAACTGCAGGTGTTCCGCGCCGACGGCCAGTATCACACCGTCCGGCGGGCCGACGGCGTGCTGCGTCTGGCGGACGTCAAGCGCCGCGGCAAGCCGGTCGTGAAGAACGGCTCGGCCAGCCTGTGGGACCTGGGCGACGGCATCGCCTGCCTGGAGTTCCACACCAAGATGAACGCGATCGACAACAAGATCATGGAAATGATCCACACGGCGATCGCCACGGTGCCGAAGAGCTTCAAGGCGCTGGTCATCCACAACGAGGGCAGCAACTTTTCCGCCGGCGCCAACCTGGGCCTCGCCATGTTCGCCGCCAATATCGCCGCCTGGGACCAGATCGAGCAGATGGTCGAGGGCGGGCAGACCGCCTACCGGGCCTTGAAGTACGCGCCGTTCCCAGTGATCGGCGCGCCGTCGGGCATGGCGCTGGGTGGCGGCTGCGAGGTGCTGCTGCATTGCGACGCAGTGCAGGCGCACATGGAAACCTACATGGGCCTCGTCGAGCCGGGCGTGGGCGTGGTGCCGGCCTGGGGCGGCTGCACCGAGATGCTGGCCCGCTATGCCGCCAACCCGAAGCTGCCGAAGGGCCCGATGCCGCCCACCGGCAAGGCGTTCGAGACCATCAGCGTGGCCACGGTGGCCAAGTCGGCGGAGGAGGCGAAGCAGCACGGCTTCCTGCGCGAGAGCGACCGCATCACCATGAACCGCGATCGCGTTCTGGCCGACGCCAAGGCGCTGGCGCTGGAACTGGCCGAGGGCTACCAACCGCCGGAGAAGCCGGAGTACGTCCTGCCCGGGCCTTCGGGCAAGGTTGCGCTGGATTTGGCGGTCGACAGCTTCCGCCAGCAGGGCAAGACGACGCTGCACGACCTCACCGTGGCCGACAAGCTGGGCGAGGTGCTTTCCGGCGGCGATGCCGACATGACCGAGCCCAAGGGCGAGGACTTCCTGCTGGCCCTGGAACGAAAGGCTTTCATGGAACTGGTGAAGACCGAGCCGACGCTGCAGCGCATCGAGCACATGCTGGAAACCGGCAAGCCTTTGCGGAACTAGGAAATCAGGGAGGCGGGGGCGCAATCAGCCCCGCCAGACGAGGATACAAGCCATGCCGAGTTACACCGCACCCCTGCGCGACATGCGCTTCGTCTATCACGAGCTGATCGACGGCGACTCCCTGCAGGAACTCCCCGCCTATGCCGAGGCCACGCCCGACACCGTGGACGCGGTGCTGGAAGAAGCAGGTAAGCTTTGCCGTGACGTGCTGCAGCCGCTGAACCGCGGCGGCGACGAAGAGGGCTGCACCTACGAGAACGGTGTCGTCCGCACGCCGGCGGGCTTCAAGGAGGCCTATGCGGCCTTTGTCGAGGGCGGCTGGCCGTCGCTGGCCGCCGACCCGGACTATGGCGGGCAGGGTCTGCCGCACCTGCTGAACACGCTGGTCGAGGAGTTGATCTGCTCGGCCAACCTGTCGTTCGGGACCTATCCGGGGCTGACCCACGGCGCCTACCGGGCGCTCCACGCGCATGCCAGCCAGGAGTTGAAGGACCGCTACCTGCCGAAGTTGGCCGAGGGCACCTGGACGGGGACGATGTGCCTGACCGAGCCGCACTGCGGCACCGACCTGGGCCTTGTGCGGACCAAGGCGGAGACGAACGACGACGGTAGCTACGCGATCTCCGGCACGAAGATCTACATCTCCTGCGGCGAGCACGACCTGGCCGAGAACATTGTCCATCTCGTCCTGGCGCGCCTGCCGGGCGCGCCGGCCGGCACCAAGGGCATCAGCCTGTTCGTCGTGCCGAAGTTCCTGCCCAACGAGGATGGCACGCCGGGCGTGCGCAATGGCGTGAGCTGCGGCGGTATCGAGCACAAGATGGGGCTGAACGCCTCGGCCACCTGCGTCATGAATTTCGAGGGCGCGACCGGCTGGCTGGTTGGAGAGTCCAACAAGGGCATGCGGCAGATGTTCACGATGATGAACCTCGCCCGCCTGGCCGTCGGCATCCAGGGTATCGGTCTCAGCGAGGCCAGCTATCAGGGCGCCGTCCAGTACGCCCACGACCGCAAGCAGGGCAGGGGACTCAACGGACCGAGATACCCGGACCGGAAGGCCGATCCCATCGTTGTGCACCCCGACGTGCGGCGCATGCTTCTTACCATGCGCGCCTATACCGAGGGGATGCGCGCGCTGGGCGCCTGGGTTGCCAGGGAGGCGGATATCGCCGACGCGCATCCCGACGCGGACCGGCGGCAGCAGGGCGACGATCTCGTCGCGCTGATGACGCCGGTGGTGAAGGCGCTCTTCACCGACCTGGGCTACGACGTGACGAACCTGGGCGTGCAGATCCATGGCGGCAGCGGATATGTCCGCGAGACCGGCATGGAGCAGTTCGTCCGCGACTGCCGTATCGCACAGATCTACGAGGGCGCCAACGGCATCCAGGGCCTCGACCTCGTCGGCCGCAAGATGCCGGCGCACACGGGCCGCAGCCTTCGCCGGTTCTTCCATCCGGTCGCGAATTTCCTGGCAGAACACCAGGACAACAAGGAGTTGGCCCCCTTCGTTCAACCGTTGTCGAAAGGCTTCGGCCGCTTGCAGACCGTGACGGGCTGGCTGGCGCAGAAGGGCCTGTCGGACCCCGAGGAAGCCGGCGCGGCAGCCACCGACTACCTGCGGCTGATCGGCCTTGTGGCGTTGGGCTACATGTGGGCGCGTACGGCACAAGTGGCACTGGCTCACACAGGCGACGATGGCGACGGCTTCTACGCGGCGAAGCTGGCGACGGCCCGCTTCTTCATGCAGAAGCTGCTGCCGCAGACGGGTGCACTGGTCTCCCAGATCATGAGCGGCAAGGACGCCCTCATGGACGTGCCGGAAAGCGCCTTCGCACTATCCGCATAAGACGCGAAACGGGGGCGGCACCGTCCGAAGTGCCGCCCCCACCAAGCCGCCTTGCGGCTGATCGACGATCATGATTCCGTTAGCGTTTAATCCTGCGCCTTCACCTTGACGTAGGAGCCCGGCGCGTCCTCGATCGGCTCGATGACGCCGCCGCCCGGCTCGCGGGCCGGGACCTTCGCGGTGCCGGATTTCTGCTCGATCCACTTCTGCCATTCCGGCCACCAGGAGCCCTCAACCGCCTTGGCGTTCTCGAACCACTTGTCGGGATTCTTCGGGTTCCGGGAGTTGAGCCAGTAGTTGTACTTGTTCGCTGCCGGCGGATTGACCACGCCGGCGATATGGCCGGAGGCGGCGAGCACGAACTTGACCGGGCCACTGATTTTGCTGGTCAGCGCGTAGCCCGACTTCCACGGGGCAATGTGGTCTTCCTTCGTCGCCAGGACGAAGGCCGGCTGCTTCACCTTCGACAGGTCGATCGGCACACCCTTCAACTCGATCCCGCCGGGCTCGATCAGCTTGTTCTCCTGATACATCTTGCGCAGGTAGAAGCTGTGCATCGCCGCCGGCATGCGCGTGGAATCCGAGTTCCAGTAGAGCAGGTCGAAGGGGAACGGCTCCTTGCCCAGCAGGTAGTTGTTCACCACGAACGACCAGATCAGGTCGTTGGCGCGCAGCATGTTGAAGGTCGTCGCCATCGACTTGCCTTCGAGGAAGCCCTTCTCGCGCATCTTCTCTTCAAGCGCGGTGAGCTGTTCCTCGTCGATGAAGACCTCCAGTTCGCCCGCCTGGGAGAAATCGACCATGGTCGTGAAGAACGTGGCCGACTTGATCCGGTCCGCCTTTCCAGTCTGGTCGAGATAGGCCAGCGTGCAGGTCAGCAGCGTGCCGCCCAGGCAGTAGCCGATGACGTTCGCTTGCTTTTCGCCGGTGATCTTTTCGATCACGTCCAGCGCGGCCAGCGGACCGTCGGTCATGTAGTCCTCGAAGGACTTCTGGGCAAGACGCTCGTTCGGGTTGACCCACGAGACGACGAAGACCGTGAAACCCTGGTCCACGGCCCACTTCACGAAGGAGTTCTTCTGCCGCAGGTCCAGGATGTAGAACTTGTTGATCCACGGCGGGATGATCAGCAGCGGAACCTTGTAGGTTTCCTCCGTGGTCGGGGTGTACTGGATCAACTGCATCAAGTCGTTCTGGTAGACGACCTTGCCCGGGGTCACCGCCAGGTTCTTGCCGACCTCGAAAGCGTCGACGTCGGTCTGGCTGATCTTCCCCTTCTCCATGTCGTCCAGCAGGTTCTCAAGCCCGCGCAGCAGGTTCTCGCCGCCGGTCTCCAGTGTCGTGCGCAGCACCTCCGGATTGGTCATCACGAAGTTGGAGGGGGCCATCGCGTCGACGAACTGGCGCGTATAGAAGTCGACCTTCTTGGCGGTGTGCTCGTCCAGGCCCTCGACCTCGTTCACGGTCGACTGCATCCAGCGTGCACTCAGCAGGTAGGACTGCTTGATGAAGTCGAAAAGCTGGTTCTCCTGCCAGGCCGGGTCCTTGAAGCGGCGGTCGCCGCGCTCGGGATGCGCGACGGGCTCGGCGTGCTCGCCCATGAGCCGGCTGGTGGTCGACTGCCACAGCCGCAGGTAGTCCTGCCACAGGTTCATCTGCGCCTGAACCAGCTTGGCCGGATCGGCCATCATGCGCGTCGTCATCTCCATGAACGCGCTGCCGATGTTGAAGGGATCCATCTGCGCGTCGGGTTTCTGCAGATGCTGACGTTCAAGAAAATCCGCGACCAGCTTCTGGCTCTTCTCGGCGATACTCGTCATCGTCTGCGAAAGCTCGACCGGATCGGGCAGCTTGACATCCTGCTGTCCTCCGGCCTGCTGTTGCTGACGCTGTTGCTCAGCCATGATCGCTTCCTTATGATCTTGGCACTTTGGGGCGTTGCGACCGTTGCGCGGTTGTTGCTCGGGGGGGCATCCGCGCCGTGCCGCGGTCTTATATTGCGCTGCACACAATAGCCGATAGCCATCACGTTGCAACCATCGAAACGAATAGCAGGGTTGACGTAACAGTAACGTAACCCCCGGTAATCTGGACGCAATACACTCAGCACTGGCGGGCGGAATGATACCAAAGGGCGACGCGGGCAGCAGCAACGAATATGTATCGTTAAACGGGCTTGGGCGAAGTTTTCTTGCGCTGGCGGTTGTATTCGCGCTCGGCGCTTGCGAAACGGTGCAGGACGTGGACCCCACCGGCCTGTTGGGCGGGGACGATTCGATCTCCGATACGCAGGTGGTCGAGGCACCGGACAGCGAGGCTTCGGCCTATCCAAGCATTTCCAGCGTCGAGGAAGAACCGCCGCGCCGTCCCTCGCGCAGCGATTCGCGGCGGGAGCTGCAGGCGCAACTGGCCAGCGACCGGGCGAACGCGCGCTACTCCGGCGACGACCTGCGCGCCGAACCGCCGCCAGCGCCCGATGTCGCGTCCTCGGAAGGCAGGGAGAGTTCGGAAGGCGGGGAACCGGAGCCGCCCAAGGCAGTGAAGGTGGAAGAGACGGGATCCGCTCGCGCCCAGCGGACTCAAACAGCAAGCGCCGCGCCGAGTTCGGCGGGAACGGGCGATAGCGGCATGTCCGCAACGGAATTGCCCGGCGAGGAAGCTGCCGGCGGCGATATGGAAACCAGCCCGGCGTCGGTTGAACGCAGGGACATCCCTCAGCTTGCGCCAAGCCGCGACGGCCAACCTGTCGAAGTCGTCGCACCGTCCGCGGAGCGGAGCCGGGCCGGCGGCGCACCGCAGTCGGCGCAGGCGACAACGACCGTCGGCACGGGCATGAAGGACGCCCGGCGGGCTAGCTCGCGGATGATCTCCGGGGGTGGGGAGCGTATTGCCGTCGTCTACTTCCGGCATGGTTCGCACCGGCTGGGATCGATCGACCGGCAGGTTTTGCGCAAGGTCGCGGCACTCTACCGCGAGCAGGGCGGGCACCTGCGTATCGTGGGCCACGCCAGCAGCCGCACCGCGACGCTGGATCCAATCGCCCACCGGGTGGCCAACCTTGACGTTTCGCTGAAGCGCGCGGAGACCGTGGCCGATGCGCTGATCGGTATGAATGTGCCGCGGCAGGACATCCGTGTGGAGGCGCGGGCCAACCGCGATCCGGTCTATCACGAGTTCATGCCGACGGGCGAAGCCGGAAACCGCCGCGCCGAGGTTTACCTGGAGCGTTAAGCCGTCGTAATAAGGGGTCCACGTGGCTATCGCCCGGGGGTAGTGGCCGCGATACTGCGTGAAGACGCGTGCGGACGTCTGCAAACGTATTCATCCGTCAACATCGGCGCGGGACATGGAACAGGAATTCCACCGTATCAAGCGGCTCCCGCCCTACGTCTTCGCCGAGGTCAACAAGCTGAAGGCCGAGGCGCGGGCGCGCGGCGAGGACATCATCGACTTCGGCATGGGCAATCCGGACATGCCGCCGCCGCAGCACGTGATCGACAAGCTGAGCGAGGCGGTGCAAAACCCGCGCGCCCATCGATACTCCAATTCGCGCGGGATTCCGGGTCTGCGCAAGGCCTTGGCGGGCTACTACGCGCGCCGCTTCGGCGTGGAGCTGGACCCCGAGCGCGAGGCCATCGTGACACTCGGCTCCAAGGAGGGGTTGGCCAACCTGGCGCAGGCGATCACCAGTCCCGGCGACATCTTCCTGGTGCCGAACCCCAGCTATCCGATTCACGCCTTCGGCTTTATTATCGCCGGCGCCGCGCTGCGCGCGCTGCCGCTGGCGGACTTCGACGATGACAGCGTGGATTTCCGGCGCGCGTTCATGCACCAGATGGAGCGCGCGCTGCGCCACTCGGTGCCGAAGCCGCTGGCGGTCGTCCTGAACTTCCCGGCCAATCCGACGACGCGCACGGTGGACCTGGACTTCTATGGCGAGGTGGTGGAGTTCTGCCGGCATCACGGCATCTACGCGATTTCCGACATCGCCTATTCCGAGGTCTACTTCGACGGCAACCCGCCGCCGTCGATCCTTCAGGTTCCGGGCGCGCGCGAGGTGGCTGTGGAATTCACCTCGCTGTCCAAGACCTATTCCATGCCGGGCTGGCGCGTCGGCTTCTGCGCGGGCAACGAGAAGCTGATCGCCGCGCTGGCGCGGGTGAAGTCCTACGTCGACTACGGCGCCTTCACCCCGATCCAGGTGGCCGCGACGGCGGCTCTCAACGGGCCGCAAGAATGTGTGGATGAGATGCGCGCGCGCTATCGCGAGCGTCGCGACGTGCTGGTGCGCGGGCTGAACGCGGCGGGGTGGCCGGTGGCCGCGCCCTCGTCGACGATGTTCGTATGGGCGCCGATTCCCGAGGCGTTCCGCGAGATGGGGTCGCTGGCGTTCTCCAAGCTGCTGCTGGAGGAGGCGGAGGTCGCCGTCAGCCCGGGCGTCGGTTTTGGCGAATACGGCGATTCCTATGTCCGCCTCGCTCTGGTAGAGAACCAGCACCGGACGCGGCAGGCCGTCCGCAACATCAAGGCTTTCATGCGCAAGGCCTGCATTTCGGAAGAGAATTCACAGGCACAGAAGGTGGCGTTTTGAGCGAAACGCTGAAAATTGGCGTCGCGGGCCTCGGCACGGTCGGAGTCGGCACGCTGCAATTGATCGAGAAGCACTATGAACTGATCGCCCAGCGCTGCGGCCGGCCGGTCCTGGTCACCGCCGTTTCCGCGCGCGACCGGCGCAAGGACCGGGGCCTCGACCTCTCCGCCGTGCGCTGGTTCGAGGACGCCACGGCGATGGCGGCCGACCCGGATATCGACGTCGTGATCGAACTGATCGGCGGCGCGGACGGCCCGGCAAAGGAGATCGTCGAGGCGGCGCTGTCGAACGGCAAGCACGTCATCACCGCGAACAAGGCGATGATCGCCCACCATGGCACGGAACTGGCCCAGCGCGCCGAGCAGGCGGGTGTGGCCCTGGCGTGCGAGGCGGCGGTGTGCGGCGGCATCCCGATCATAAAGACCTTGCGAGAGGGGTTGGCTGGGAACGCCATCAACGGCATCTACGGCATCCTCAACGGCACATCCAACTTCATCCTTTCCAGCATGCGCGACACCGGACGCGAGTTCGGCGAGGTGCTGGCCGAGGCGCAGAAGCTGGGTTACGCCGAGGCGGACCCCGGCTTCGACATCGACGGCGTCGACGCGGCGCACAAGCTGGCGATCCTGACCGCACTGGCCTATAACTGCGAGGTCGATTTCGACGGCGTGCACGTCGAGGGTATCCGCGACGTTACATCGCTCGACATCGCTTTCGCCGACGAGCTTGGCTACCGTATCAAGTTGTTGGGCATCGCGCGGCTTACCAATGGCGGGGTGGAGCAGCGCGTCCACCCCTGTATGGTCCGTAAGGACGCGCCGATAGCCAACGTCGAGGGCGTCTACAACGCTGTCGTGGCCGACGGCGACTTCGTCGGCTCGCTGCTGACGGAGGGTGAGGGTGCCGGCGCCGGGCCCACGGCCTCGGCGGTGGTGGCCGACCTGATCGACATAGCTCGCGGCGTGCGCCTGCCGACCTTCGCGGTGCCGGCGAGCGTGCTGGACCGCCGGCCCTCGCGCGCGATGGCCGAGCACTGGGGCGGCTACTACCTGCGCCTGATGTGCGTCGACCAGTCGGGCGTAATCGCCGACATCACGGCGGTGCTGCGCGACGAGGACATCTCGGTGGAATCGATGGTGCAGCGCGGGCGCGGGCCGGCCGGCGAGGCCGTGCCGATCGTCATCACCACGCACGAAACGACGGAAGCCGGCATGACCCGCGCGCTGGACAGGATCGCGGCTCTCGATACGGTGCTGGAGTCGCCGAGGCTCATTCGTATTGAGCCGTTGTAGGTAGGGCTGAACGCTTGCCGCACGGCGGCGAATCCGGCAGGAAGGAACCAAGCGGCGCCGGCCTTCGATGATAGGGGCTGCGCGACCTCAATCGACTGGGGAAGGATAGGCATGTCCAAAGGCATTTCGCTCGACCGCAACTTGGCGCTGGAAGGCGTTCGCGTGACCGAATTGACCGCGCTGGCCGCCTCGCGCCTGATGGGCCGCGGCGACGAGAAGGCGGCCGATCAGGCGGCGGTGAACGCGATGCGCACGGCCCTCAACGGGCTGCCGATCAAGGGCACGGTCGTCATCGGCGAGGGCGAGCGCGACGAGGCGCCGATGCTGTATATCGGCGAGGAAGTCGGTGCCGGCGGGCCGCCGGTCGATATCGCACTAGACCCGCTGGAGGGCACGACCATCACCGCCAAGGGCGGGGCGAACGCGCTGGCCGTGATCGCGATGGCGGAATCCGGCGGCTTCCTCAACGCGCCCGATGTCTACATGAACAAGATCGCCGTCGGTGGCGGACTGCCGGACCATGTCGTCGACCTGGACGCCGAGCCGAAGGACAACCTGAAGGAATTGGCGAAGGCAAAGGGCAGGGATGTCGGGGACCTCGTCGTCTGCATCCTGGACCGGCCGCGCCACAGCGACCTGATCGCCAAGGTGCGCGAGGCCGGCGCGCGGATCATGCTGATCAGCGACGGCGACGTCTCGGGCGTGATCGCGACCAGCCGCTACAACGCCGGCGTCGACATGTATATGGGCATCGGTGGTGCGCCCGAGGGCGTGCTGGCGGCCGCCGCGCTGCGCTGCATCGGCGGGCAGATGGAGGGTCGGCTTGTCTTCCGCAACGACGACGAGCGGGGCCGAGCGCAGCGCTGGGGCATCACCGACTATGACCGCAAGTACGGCCTGGAGGAACTGGCCGGGGGCGACGTCATGTTCGCCGCGACCGGCGTGACCGACGGGGCGATGCTGCGCGGCGTCCGCCGCTTTACCGGCGGGGCCAAGACGCACTCGATGGTGATGCGCTCCAAGACCGGCACCGTCCGCTTCATCGAGGCCGATCACAACTTCCAGCGCAAGACCTGGGCGGAGATCGCGGGCCAGTAGGCCGGCGATGCCGACCCAAGCCGCCCGGACGCGCGCGTGCTTCCTCGACGTCGAGCAGTCGCTCGGCGGCAAACGCTGGGAGGCGCGCAACGGCGACGAACGCATGGCCCGCGCCCTGGCTCAGCGTCTGGGGCTGCCTGAGGTCGTGGGCCGCGTCATGGCCGGGCGCGGCGTCGATCTGGAGCATGCGGAGGGCTATCTGAACCCCTCGCTCAAGACCGATCTTCCCGATCCCTCCGGCTTCAAGGACATGGACGCCGCGGCCGAGCGGCTGGCCCGCGCCGTCATGGCGGGCGAGCCAATGGCGCTGTTCGCGGACTACGACGTCGACGGCGGCACCTCGGCGGCGCTGCTGGGCCGTTTTCTGACAGCGGTTGGCGCCGAGCCGCGCATCTATGTGCCGGACCGGCTGAACGAGGGCTATGGGCCGAACGTTCCGGCGCTGCAACGGCTGCGGGACGAAGGGTACAAGCTGATCGTCTGCCTGGACTGCGGGACGACCGCCCATGAACCGCTGGAGGCCGCCGCGTCCATGGGGCTGGAGGTCGTTGTCGCCGACCATCACGAGGCGGAGCCGAAGCTGCCGCCGGCCCTGGCGCTGGTGAACCCGAACCGCCTGGACGAGAGCGGCGCGCACGGGCAGATGGCGGCCGTCGGCGTGACCTTCCTGCTGGTGGTCGCCGTGAACCGGGCCTTGCGCGCGGCCGGCGCCTATGGTGGGGAGCGGGCCGAGCCGGACCTGCGGCGCTGGCTGGATCTCGTCGCGCTGGGCACCGTTTGCGACGTGGTGCCGCTGACCGGGGTGAACCGGGCGCTGGTGGCGCGCGGCCTTGACGTGCTGGCACAGCGGCGGAACGCCGGCATCGCGGCGCTGTGCGACGTGGCACGGCTCGACGAGAAGCCGACGCCCTTTCATCTGGGCTTCCTGCTGGGGCCGCGCGTCAACGCGGGCGGCCGTGTCGGGCGCGCTGACCTGGGCGCGCGGCTGCTGTCGACCGATATGCCCGGAGAGGCGGCGCGGATCGCCGAGGAGCTGGACCGCCTCAACACCGAGCGAAAGGAGCTTGAGGCTCAGGTGCTGGAGGCGGCGCTCGCGCAGGTGGAGGCGGAGGGCACGCCCGAAGGCATGGTGTTCGCCGCCGGCGAAGGCTGGCATCCGGGCGTCATCGGCATCGTCGCCAGCCGCCTGATGGAGCGTTACGACCTGCCGGCCCTCGTCGTCGCGCTGGACGGGAACGGTCAGGGCAAGGGCTCTGGCCGTTCGGTGCGCGGCGTCGATTTGGGTGGCGCGGTGATCGCCGCGCGGCAGGCCGGCCTGCTGATTGACGGCGGCGGCCACACGATGGCGGCGGGCCTGACCGTGGCGGCGGATGCGATGGCCGAGGCGCGGGACTTCCTGCGTGAGCGGCTGACCAGGGCGCTGACGACCAGCGGTTACGTTCCCTCGCTGGGGCTCGACGGCGCGGTGAACCCGCGTGGCGCGACGGCCGAGCTTGTGCGCACGCTGGAGCGGCTGGGTCCTTACGGCACCGGCAACGCCGAGCCGCGCTTCGCCGTGCCGCAGGCGCAGATCGTCAAGCCAGAGGTGGTGGGAGAGAAGCACGTCCGCTGTTACCTGACCGGCCCGGACGGCGGCCGGCTGAAGGCGATTGCATTCCGTTCCGTGGACCGGCCGCTGGGCCGCGCGCTCCTGGAGAATCGGGGCGTTCCGCTGCATGTGGCGGGCAAGCTGCGCCTCGATCAATGGGCCGGCCGCGACAATGTGCAATTAATCATTGAGGACGCGGCGGCGGCTGGACGTTAGACTGTTCGCTATTATGCGCCGCTTTTCGCCCTGTCCGGCTTTGCGAGTGGCGTGGGTCCTCGCGTTTGCGAGCCTGGCCGCGCCTGCCGACGCGCGTGCCGAAGCGGTGGAGCTCGAACTGGTGCTGGCGGTGGACGCGTCCTCCAGCGTGAATCGCGCCGAGTTCGATTTGCAGGTGACCGGCATCGCCCGGGCGTTCGGCCATCCCTCGGTCTTGAACGCCATCGAGGCGGTGGGCGGTAACGGCATCGCCGTCACACTCCTGCAATGGTCGGGCACCGACCAGCAAAAGCTCGCCGTGCCCTGGACGCGGGTCCACGACCCGGATACGGCGGGCAGCTTTGGCGACGCGGTCGGGGTCGCGCCCCGCTATGTCCTGACGGGCGGCACGGCCATCGGGCAGGCGCTGGAGGCC
The DNA here is from genome assembly GCF_003344765.1 of Ferruginivarius sediminum. Taxonomy (GTDB): domain Bacteria; phylum Pseudomonadota; class Alphaproteobacteria; order Kiloniellales; family Rhodovibrionaceae; genus Ferruginivarius; species Ferruginivarius sediminum. The sequence goes on from NZ_QPMH01000001.1 coordinate 266,540, forward strand.
GCGCTGGCGGCGTTCGAGGGGAATGGCTTCGAGGGCCGGCGGCGCGCCATCGACATCTCCGGCGACGGGCGCGCCAACGTCGGCCTGCGCCCGGAAATCGCCAGCCAGGGCGCCGCCGCGGCGGGAATCACTATTAACGGACTTGCCATCCTGAACGAGGAGCCGGGCCTGGACCGCTATTACCTGGACAACGTCATCGGCGGCCCCGGCGCCTTCCTTATGACCGCGACCAACTACGACGACTTCGCCACCGCCATCCGCCGCAAGCTGATCCAGGAAATCGCCGGCGCCCCCGTCGCTAGCCGCGAACCGCCGAAGACGCAGGAAAACGTGGAAGGAAGCGCCCAGGCCGCAGGGAATCCCTGACGTCCCCCTTGCGTTCGCCGTCCATCTTGGCTATGTCATGCCCGCGCCGCAAAGGCACGCGTCCCCATCGTCTAGAGGCCTAGGACTCCGCTCTTTCAAGGCGGCAACACGGGTTCGAATCCCGTTGGGGACGCCAATTATTTCAAGGGCTTGGCGGCTCCCCTCACAAACTTACTGCACAGTTACTGCAAAACGCGGACGGACACGCGCGAACTGGCGCGGATGTTGCGCCAGTAGAATCGCGGCCACGCGTTCTACTGGAGAAAGGTTGTAAGCGCTTGTTAATTGACAGGTGCGCCCCGGCGGGTGTCGAATGAGCGAACCGGCGGGGTGCGGGAACACCGCCGCCGGCTCTTACCACCGCCGCTCATTGGGGGAGCGAACGATGGCTACCGATTACCTATCACGATTCGTCGTGCGCGTTGACCCCAGGGCGGTCTATCTCAAAACTTGGGGGCAATGATGTCTGAACAATCCAATCGCCCGAACGCCGCCGCCGACCAGCGCAACCCGCTTTACAGGCACGTGTGTGAATTCGAGGAACCCCTCGTCACGCTCGACGGTGCCGTGGCGGCGCTGATGGAGGTCTATCAGCGCGAGCCGCGCAGCCGCCACGCGGAGGCGGTTCAGTACCTACTCAATGATATCGAGGAAACGACAGCCGTACTCAGGTCGAAATTCAACGAGCTGCATGAGGCCTCCAGCGGCACGGGGGAGGCGTAATCATGAAGCGGGAAATCGCCGCCATCGATCGCCTCGAAGGCGCTTTGAATGAGATGGAACTCGGCTTGAGGGTTTTGCGGGCGCAGATTCCCGACGACGCCGACCGGGGCGCGCACTTCGATACGCTGGACCTTGTCTGGATAAGACTGAAAGAGCAGCGGCAAATAGCCGAGGATGCGCACGAGGAAATGTCGCGCCAAGCGCGCCGCGCCGAGGCCGCCTGACCCTATCAGGCGCCAGGTAGGCGCCGCCTGCGGACGTAACGGTAACGCCAATGGGAGATGCCGACCATGAATGACGACGGACGCGACGCCGGGGCCATGCGACGCCAGGTGCCCGGAATGAACCTGCTCACCGTCGCCGAGGTCGCTGCCGAGCTGCGCTGCTCGACCCGGACGGTCTACAACCGCGTCAACGATGGCGAGTTGACAGCCATCAAGCGGCCGGGGTCTCCTTGGCTGATCCCGCGTCAGAGCCTCGACGACTATGTGAGCCGCTACCTATGCCCCGCAAACCCCTCGACCGGATCGAACCCAAGCTCGACATCGTCACAGGCCGGGCGAAGTGGTACGTCGTCTGGACGGACCCCGGCACCGGGCGCAGCCGACGCAAGTCTACGGGCGTTCCGCGCGAGCCGGGCTGCACGGGAGATCCGAAGCGGGCGCCGCTAGCCGCGCAGCAGGCGCTGGACGCCCGGCTCAAAATCTATGCACTGTCATCCAGCCATTCCCGTCGATAATCAGACTGTCGCTGCCGCCCTGCCCGGTCGCGCGAGCGTAGATGCAGAGATTCAGGCACCAGTCGCCGTCGTAGGAAATGAAATCCCCGGCGGTGATGCTGGTCGATCCGGCGACGAGGCCGTGGTGACGATCCGGCGTGACGTTCTCCATCGCCGCAGGTGTGACCCAGAAACTGGACGCTCCGGCAGCCGTGTACTGCGGCTGTGAGGCAAAGGTCAGGTAGCGCCCCACGCCGACGTTGTAGGAATACTGGTTGGTGACGCTGGCCTGCCAGCCAACGGCCAATCTCTCGGTCGTTGCGAGGCCCGGTATCGTGAGAGATATGATGCTGACCGGCGAGAACGCGCCAGCGCCAACAATTGGCACGCTGGTCACGCGAAAATCCCACGTTCGCAGCGGGTTAGACGGCGGGACGTAGACCATTTGTATCCCTTATTGATAATGGACGCTGATGGTGCCGGCGTCGAACGCGACCACACCGCCAGAAGTTTTCACCCGGACCCGGTCCAGGGACCCGGACAGGGTTTTGGTCCCGGCGCCAACAACAATGGCGGGGGAGGCGCTGTTCGCGATCGAGCTCTCGACCCGCCAGGACTGGTTAACGATCAGGCTGATATCCACGCCGCCCTGCGCCACAGAAGACGCCCCGAACGTGCCGGTGATCTGAAACGCACTGGAGAAGGCGCCCGGCGAGCCGCCGATAGCCGAATAGGCACCGTTGTAGCCGCTCGTCTCAAACCCGCCTGAGTCGCCGATCTGCACTTCGATGGAATCTGGTCCGTCGAGCGAGAGATTGATGAATGAGACGGAGATTCGCTTCGCCCATGATGGAATGCCGGTAAAATCCACCTCGGTGCCGGACGCGGATTGCGAGGACAGCAAAGTCCATATGCCGTCGTTCGTCGGGATGTCGCTGCTGCCGGAGCCGGTGTCCTTCGTCGCGGCGGTGCCGAGAGCCGTCCCGTCACGATAGGGTATGTACATTGTCCCGTCGAACGACGCGACAGTCACCCAGGCCGCGTTTGCGCTATTGCGCTGTTTGATGAGATTATTGCCGGTGTCCCACCACAATTGGCCTGCGTAGGTTGTCCCCGGCGCGGTGCTGCCGCTGGACAGCGTGGCCAGCGCCTGCAAGGCCGAGTTGATATCGGCGCGGACCGTTGCCCCGCCGGCATTGGCTATGGAAAGGTCGTTTTGGCTCATCTTGATCTCCGGTCAGAGGAAAAGGAAGGTGCGGCCGCGGCGGCGGGGTAGGCGCCGCCCGCCGCTGTCGGGGTTTTTGGGATGCCACCCGGGCACGGCCCGACTAATCCCGGCCATCTCGCGAAGGGACGACATACCCTCCGCCCGCCGGCCACGCGTGTTCGATTGCTTTCCATTAGGCCGCTTCGGCCGCTGCGGCGAGGGCGTCCAGATGGCCGATATCGCGGACCTCGGCGCCGTGCTCGTCCACTGTCGCGAGCTGCAACGTGCCGCCTAGAGCAAAGCCCGCCGCATACCGACCTTCCTGCCACGTCCGCCATTGGTGCTCCGCAAACCGCAGGTGCGACAACCGCAGCGTCGCCGGATCGTCCCCCAGCCAGCCGGCGGCGGAACACGGCACGTCCGGGTCCAAGGGTGGATGACAGGCCGGGCCGTCCGGCAGTTCGGCGACCTTACCCTCATCGGTGACGACCAGGCCGCGCACGCGACCGTCGCGCATCGACCAACCGAGCATGGCGACCATCACCCCAGCGCGCGCCGCCGCCTCGGTGCAGGCCCGGCGCATGTGTTCCGGCAGCGATCTTCGAAGCTCGTCAAACCCGGCCGGCGCCGCCTCAAGGGATGCCCGCAGGATCTCCGACGTTGCCATGCCGCCGCCGAAGCCGATCACCACCCGGTGCGTCGGCAGCGCCAGGAGTTTCGGCGCCTGCGCGTACGGGATGGCCGTGCCCGGCGTGCCGTCGCCGGTCAGTGCCGCTCGCGTGTCCGCCGCCGCGTCGCCGGTCGACCGCGCTGGCTGGGATTGGGTGATATACCACTGCGAATCAGCACTCAGCGCGCCGCGCCGTGGCCTCAGTGTTGTGTTGATCAGCGTCATGCCGGGGTCTCCGGTTGTGTGAGGCCGTCGGTTATGAGCGGGCCGGCGACGGCGATGGCGGTGCCGGCCAGGGCAGCGCCGACCGAGCCGGCGCCAAGGCCGGCAATGCCTGACGCCCCAAGCAACGCACCGCCCGGCCCTAGTGCACCTGCCGACACCGCCGCAGCCGCCGCAATGACGGCGATCTGCAAGACCGTTCTGAGCGGGTTCTTGCCGCCGCTTCCGCCGTGCGGGACCACGCGGATGGTGACGGTCGTGCCGGGCTTGGGGCGGACGCGGTGCCAGTGTTCCCGCGTGACCTCCCAATCGCCGATCAGGATCCGGGCATGCTGCCGCAGGACCGGGTCCGGCTGTGCACGCTCCAGCATCTCCGCCAGGGTATCCCCGGCGCGCATCTGGATTTCCGTGCGGTCCACGCGGAGCGGGTGCGGGGCGGCGATAACTTGCACGCCGTCGGCGTTGGGCTCGATGATGTTCATGCGCGCCCCGCTTTCCTGGCTTCACGCTCCCGACGGCGCCGTTCGGCACGAGGCAGTGCGGCCGCCCCCGCTGATGCCGCGTCGAAGAAATCACGATCGATGCCGAGGCGGATTCCGCCCTCGTCGATTACGGCCGTCGTCAGGTGCCCGCCGAACCCGAGTTGCTGTTGCGCCGGGGTCAACTGGTCAAACTGCATGCGCGCGAGCTCGCGCGCCGCTTCCAGCGAGGGATTTCCGGTCGCCAGACGCTTGAGGCGGTCCCAATCGGCGATCTGATCGACCGCCCCCATGAAGGGCCCGCGCTCGTAGATCTTGCCCCAGTTCGCGCCGGATGGCTCGATCAAGCTCACACCCACACACGCGCCGCGGGACGGGCTAAAGCCCACCAGCGCGCCGCTGAACTTCAAGACCGCGGGGTCCGCGCCGAATGGCAGGTCGCCGTCGCCGCTGTCGCGCGTGGCTTTGTCGTTTTCGATGTACTGTTCAAGGAACTCGGCGAACGGCGCCGCCACCTTGGCGATGTCCTCGTAACCCGACATGGCGAGCTGAAAACTCGCGGCTTCCACGAAATCCAAGCGTCCCCGGCCGACGAATACGGCCTGCATGGTGGCGACTGAATAGAATTTCTGCGCGTGGCCGATGTGGCCGAAAGTGCCGTCCTCGCGCCAGTTCGCCACCGATGTGTCGGCGGCGACCACGGCGCGGTGCGGCGCTACGAGTGCGTTGAATATCGACATCAGACGGCCTCAGGATCCAGCGTGCCGCCGGCGCCGGACACGGCGCCGCCCAGGAAGCGCCCGACGCCGGGGCGGCCGAATGCGCCGCCGATCATCGAGCCGGCGCCGCCGCCCAGGCGCGCACCCGCAATGGCCCCCATGACCCGGATAACGTCGTCGCCATGGCGGGTGACGAACGACGCCGTCTCGCCGAGCATTTGGCCGAACGACCTGACGCCCTGCTGAAATTCCTGGCTGCCGACGGCATCAGCGAAGGTGTCGAACTCGCCGACGAACCCTTCGATCAGGCCAGACTGGAATGCGGTGCCTGTGACGCGTCGCAGAGTTCGGAGCTCGGCGCTGGCCTCGGCGGCGGAGCGGACCATGTCGTCGGACATGATGCCGCCGAGCTCGCGCAGGCGCTCGGCATAACGGTCGATGCCCCGCTCGCCCTGCCGGATCAGGACGGCCATCGCCGGGCCGGCGTCCTCACCGAAAAGCTGGCTGGCCTCGCCGGTGATATCCTCCTGCCGGGCCATCTCGCCCAGCTTGCGAATTACCTCGTCCAGCGCCGCGCCGGTGTCCTGCTCCAGGCTGACGCCCATCTTCTCCAAAGTGTCGGCGGCCGCGCCCGTGCCGTCGCGCGCAAGGTCGAGCCGGCGCCGGAACCGGCGCAGGCCGGCGTCGAGATTATCGAAGCTGACGCCGTTCTGGTCGGAGGCAAACCGCAGCTCCTGCAGGCGCTCGATGCCGACGCCCGTACGGTCGCTGACGTCGGAAATCGACTCCGCCGTCGCCAGCGCGCGCTGCGCCATCAAACCGAAGCCGGTGCCGGCGGCCGTCAAGGCCGCCAGGCCACGCGGGCCGGCCAGCTCGCGGAACCGCCGCTGCAGGGACTGGCTGGTGCGGCTGAGGATCTGCAGGCCGCGATTTACAGGCTCGCTCGACTTCCGGATACGATCAAACGCACGCTTGCCGCTGTCGCCGATGCCGCGCAAGTCTCGCTTGGTTGCATCGCCGCCCTTGGTGCGGATATCTAGCTGCGTCCTACGCGTTGCCATGGCGTTACCTCGCGGTATCGAGTTACCCCATTTTTAGGGGAATAAAATCACAGAAACATCGGGCTGCCGCCTTACCCGTATTGTTCCGCAGGCCCCAGGGGCCCCGTCATGCGAGCCGGCGTGGTGTGGGGTCATCGCCCGATTATCCCGAGCTTCGCCAACTCTTTTAGAGCGGTGGATTTCTGGTCGTCGGTAGCGCCGTCGAACCAGGCGAGTTCGGCCTTGTTCACCTCGGCGTCGCGTACGTGCGCGACGGCCTCTTCGGCGCCGCCGGTCGCGTCGACGTTGTCGTAGAGGATGCCGCGCGGCGTATCGCTGCCGTCGGTGTTAGTCGGATCGTATTCGGCCCAGTCGCCGTCGGGCACGGTGATGGTGAAGCGGTCGCCGGCCGCGAAGTCGGTCGCGCCATCGTTGATCGTGAAACGTACCGGGCCGTCGAAGGTGCTTCCGACGACAGCGGTTCCGACGTTGATGCCATCCGGACCCTGGACCGCGAAGATCCCGCCATCCGTGGCTGGCTCGATGCAGGAGGCAACGTAATCGCCTGACACGACGCCAGCGCCGACGGCGGTGGCCTCCATTGTGATAGCGCCGTCGCCGGTGTTGCCGGCATCGGCTTGGGTGGTGATGCTTGCGCCGTCGACGGTCCGGCCGATGACGTGGCCGGCCTTGAGATCCTCGCCGTTGGCGATGGTGATTAGGGCGCGCGAGCGGTGGCCGCTGGCCTCGCTGACCAGATGTTCGCCGCGATGTTTGCCTTCGGTCAGGGTGGTAGGCATGTCTCTTGTCTCCTATGGCGTGTTCGTTGGCGCGGCCATCACTGACGGTCTTCCCACTGGCGCTGGCCCGGATCTTTTGTCCACACGCGTCCGCGCGACGGCGCTTCGGTCGGCGGCGCGGGCCGGGCGGGGGCTTCGGTCAATCCCAGAACGGCGCGCGGATCGGCGTCGCCGCGACGCTGGACGGCCTCGCCGCGGGCCTGCATCGCGGTGATGATTCGTTCTTCCTCCTGCGCCAGCCTGAACAGCTCGCCGTCGATCTCGGCGCGGCGTTGCTGTCGCTGTTCCGCTGACAGGGGCTCGCGTTCCGCAAGCTCGGCGTCGATCTGGTCGACGTAATAGGCGCGGACGGTATCCGGCATCAGGGCGCACAGGGTCGGTGTCCAGTCAATGTGCTGGCTACCCCAGCCGATGGCGTAAAGGCGGGCGCGGGGGTCGCCGTTCAGGAGGCTGCCGATTGATAGGTCGTTGGCGAACTTGGCCGCCTCGGCGTGAATCCAGCGGTCCAGCGCGGCCAGGGCTTCGTCGCGGCTAACCGGCTGGGCTTCGATATCCGCGCGCTGCGCCTCTAGCTCGGCGATGCGGCCCCGGATCTCGTCGAGGCGCTGGTGGTCTGGCTTGACCTTCGCCATGGTTAAAACCTTCCGTTCGGCAGGGCGATACCGGCTTCGATCTCCTTGATCGAGGCGCCGCCGCTGGTCAGAAATTCCTGGCAGCGTTCGACCAAGCGCAGGAGCTCCTGTTGTTCTTCGGCCTTCGCGTCGCGGCGGGCTTCTTTGCGTTTAAGTTCATTGCGGGCCGACGTGATCTCGGACTCGAGCCGCCGTTCCATGGCGCGGTCGCGGCGCCGGGCGCGTTTGGCCTCGTCAAGCTGGCGGACAAGGCGCTGCACCTGCTGCCGCAGGTCGCGGACTTCGTCCATCAGGCGCACGGTGATTGCGTGCGTGTCGGCCGCCGCGTCTTTCAGCGCGTGGTAGCGGCTGAGGGCCTGCTCTATGGCGTCGTGGTCTGCCATGGCATCAGTTTCCAACCTTGGCGAAGGCATCGGCCCATTCTGCGTCGTGCGTCGGCTGGGCCTGCTGGTCGTCGTTGCGGTGCTGGGCGGTTTCGGCGGCGGCGGCAGCGAACGCGGCATTCCAGTTGTGCGGATCGTCAGCGATCGGTGCCGTCGGTGCGGCGGGGCGGCCGCGTGCGGTTGACGTTTGCTCGGTCATCTTCGCCTCCGTTGTTTCGTTACCGGCCGGGCCGGCGCCTCCGCCCGGGGGAGATGCCCGGAGCGCGTCTCTCGCGCTCGCCGGCCCGGCCAGCTTCTGAGACGGTAGCAGCCTCGATTCGGCGGGCCGTTACGGCGTCACACATGCCAGACGATCTCCGCGTCTTCGTCGGCGATGGCGTGGGCCAGGCGTTCCATGGCGAGGCGCAGGGCTTCGGCGTCGGCGATTTCCTGAGGCTCGATCAGATCCAGCATGACCAGTTTGTGCTGGAGGTCGCGCGGCACGGCCATCGGCCGGATGACGACGAGGCCGGCACGCTCGCGCTGGCGCTTGCGGGCCATGCGTTCGGCGGCGGCGCTAGCCATCGTCGCCGTCCCGGCGGAGGTAGGCGCGGGCGTGATGTTCTGCGCACCAGGGGGAGCGCGGGAGAGTGGGGCGGCCGCACTTGTCGGCGTCCGTGAACGGGCCGTCTCCGTGGAGCCATTGGCAGCCGTGTGACGGATGTGACTGATGTGACCCGTTTTCCCATTCAGTACGTTTCGCGCGCCCGCGCGCGCGTACGCTGGAACCAGACAAAGCGTCACAACCCGTCACACTCTCTTTGAAGCCCTCCGAGTTGGGAACAAGTTCCCAACTTTTCGACGGGCGGGCCATCACAGCATACCCTCGGAGGTGTCGCGAGGTTCGGGCCGCAACCCGTAGAACATCTTGCCAGCGCGGGTATGCTTGCGCTCGAAGCCGCGATCCAAGAGGCGTTGCGCGAACCGCTTCGCGCTGCCGGGGTATTCGCCGGCCGCTTCCGCCCACTGTTTCCAGTCGGCGTAGAGCGCGCTCGACAGGGCCGACGCGTCAGGCGCGATGTGGCAGCGATCTTCCAGCCACTGCGCCAGGGCGTCTTCGGCCTCCATGTAGTCGTCTGTGGCGGCGCGGACGGCCTCTGGCGGTTGGAGGCCCATCATCCCCCACTCCACGGCGCCTTCGATCGCCCACGCCAGGATGCCCGGCCATTCGCGTTTCAGCTTGTCCGTGAGCTGGTCGTCGCGTTCGTCGGGCGGGATCGTGACCGTGAACGGCACCAGGTGGAACCGGCGGCGCATGGCGTCGTCGACGTTGCGAAGCTGGGGCTTGTGGTTGCCTGCGATCAGCAGCTTGAACTGCGGCAGGAAGGTGAAGAAGTCCTGCCGCATGAAGCGCGCGCTGATGGCGTCCCCACCTGTCAGGGCCTTGATGCGGGATTCAGCCCAGCGGCGGCCTTCTTCGGTCTCGACGGCCGTCACCATACGGGCCCCACGCAGCGCGGCCAGCTCGGTGGGGTGGCGCTCGTTGTGCGAGGCTGTGAACGTCTCCATGGGCGCGGTAACGTGGTAGTCGCCGACTATGCCCGAGACCGTGCTGAGAAACACCGATTTGCCGTTGGCGCCGCGGCCGTGCTTGAAGAACAGCGCATGCTCGCGCGTCGAGCCGGTCAGGCTGTACCCGACCACGCGACGCAGGTAGTCCTGCAGCTGGCTGTCGCCGGCCGTGACCGTGTTGAGGAACTTGCGCCACGTCGGGCAGTCACCGCCGGGCGTGACGGCCGCCATCTTGGTCATGTGGTCGTCGCGGCGGTGGTCGCGCATCTCGCCGGTCCGCAGATCCACGACGCCGCCGGGTGTGTTTAAGAGCCAGGGGTCCGAGTCCCAAACGTCGACCGTGGCCGCGTGCTTACGGTCGGCGCGGGCCAGGCGTTCGACCGCGGCGACGGTTTTGGCGCTGGTGACGGTTTTCGTCTCGTTAGGCGTGGTCGCCAGCTCGCGCGCGGATCGGCAGACGGCGCGGGCAAGGTCGAAGACCCGATAAGTGTTATCGAACTGCCAGCGGCGCCCGTCCCACTCCAGCCAGCGGCCCCAGGTCGCGACGTAGCGGAGATCATCGCCGTAGCGCTCGGTGAACGTGGTTGCGAGCGTGTCATCGGACAGCGGCTCAAAGTGGGACGGGCGACGTCCGGGCGATTTGCCCGGTTGCGTACTGCCGTTCACCTTGGCTGTCTCGGCGCTGGCGATAGGCTTGAAGGGATCTTCGCTTGCCTCTTCGGGCAGCGGGCCGGCGGTGGGCTCGGGTTGTTCGCGGTCGGTCATCATCGATCGCCTCGCAATCCGAGCATCCGGGCCACACGGTCCAGGGCTTCGGCACGGGGAATCTCGTAAAGCCAGCCGGCCAGGCTGATGATGTCCTCACCGCCTGCATGCGGGTCCGGGCAGGTCCACGCGCCCGTCATCAAGGATGCGGCAACGGTGCACCCCTGCGGCGTGCGGGCATGCCAATCAGCCCCTACCCGTGCGCCGTCGGGCAGCCATCTTGCGAGTATGGCGTCAAGGTGCTTCGCCGCGGCCGCGTTAACCCGCCATGGCGGAATTGCGTTCCGAGCTCGCATGCGAGCTGCCGTGCGGAGTTGGTCTTCTTGTTGAGATCGAGCCGCCGCATGAATGTCCGCTATCAAGTCTGCGCAGCGGTCGATTTCCGCGTACGCAACTTGAACCCGGCCCAAATGTAGCGCGCTCCACGCGCGCGTAAGCGCCGTGTTGGCGCTGCACGCCGCGTCCTCGACGTCGGCGGCGCTGTTGATGTTCGCGGCGTCACCATCGCCCGGTACAAACAGCAACGGTGGGTCCGCTGGACTGAGGTAACGGCTTGAGGTAACTTCGCCGCTGTCCGCCTGCTCAAGCTGGACAGCTTCGGAAGCGCCCGCGTCCTGGCCGTCGCGGGCGTTTCTATTTCGCTCCGCCATCGATCACGCGGCCTCGCCGGTCTCGCGCGTAAGCGCGGCGAGCCAGGCGCGCGCATCTTCCGCGCGCACCAAGGTCCGGCGTCGAACCTTGATCACCCGCAGCCGGCCGTCGCGAATTTCGCCGTAAATCGTCGTGCGGCCCAGGCCGGAAGCCTCGACCAACTCGGGGATTGTGTAAGCCAAGCGATCTTTCGAGGTCATCGCGTCCTCCGTTTTAAAGCACGCGAACGACCATCTGCGGCCATAATAAAAAAGTCAGGCGAAGTACCCGGACCGATTCAGGCGAGGTACTTTTCCCAACTCACATGCGAGAATTACGGGTCAATATCGACCCACTCTGGGCGGCCGAAAATCGGCGCGATCTGGCGTTCGATCTCGCTCCGTCTATCGAGCAGATTGCCGATCTTGCGCTGCAATTCTTCACGCGTCTCGGATATCCCCGTATCGTGGCCAAGCCCAAGGCGGTCGCTATTCACCCGGATCGCCAGGCGGCCGCGCCAATAATCGAGTTCTGCGTCAACATCACGTAGCATCGCGAAGATCGCGCCGGCCCGCTTGATGTACTCGCCAAGCCCCACGCCCTTGTCATCCGCACCGCTGCCGGTCGCAAACTCGTAAACCGTACGAACGAGCTGGCCGAAATCGCCATCAGCGGTTCCGGAAATATCGTTAGGCCTCCAGTCGTAGAAGACCCACCCGCAGATCGCGACAAACTGCGCCTTCGGGTGGCTCCACCGCCAGCGGAACGGTCGGGCATGGCCGCCCCGGTCCGGGTATTCGCCGGCCGCACGGTGCGCCGCCAGGGACAGGTTGTGCAGCATGTGCGCAAGGTCTGGTGTTGGCGCCTCGCTCGGCACTCCACCCGGAAACGCCAGTGCTTCCGCTGAATACTGATCCAGCCCTTCCAGCGCTCGCGCCAACTCGCCAGCCAGTTCTTCGATGCGGCTCAGGCGCTCGTTGATCTGCTTCGGCCGCGGTCCAGACGCGTCCGTCGCGACGAGATGATTAAATTCCGCCGCCGCTTGCCGGAGCTGGTCGCGGATCTCGGCGCGCTTCGTCGGGTCCGCGATGCCGAGGACTTCCACCGCCTCGTCAAGACGGCTTTCTTCGCCGCGCGGCTCGATCTCGTAAGGCGGTCCCGCCTCGTGCCAAGGCTGGCTTGCCATCCCGCACCCCGCATGTGCGCCCGCATGAAGGAAAGGGCGCGGCGGCCGGGTGCGGGTCCCGGTGTTCGGCGGCCAAACCTAGCCGCGCCCTATTGGATATTGCAGCTACGCCCTCTCCGGCCGCAACCGCTCGACGTTCGTTTCCTCCCCCGGCACCTTGAATCCAAGCCCGGCGCCGCGTATCGCATCGGCCACGTACGATGGCGACAGGTGGCCGTAATGGCGCTCGACCATCCGCGTGTCGGTGTGGCCCAGGTTCGTCGCAATCACCTGCAACGGCACGCCGCGCATGGCGAGATGCGAGGCGTAGGTGTGTCGTAGAATATGGAAGCTCACGGCCGGCGCGATCTTGGCTCGCGCACAGGCTTCCCCCAGCGGGCGCTGTTGGTGCGACCTCCCCCAGGCCCCGCCGGTCGGCCGCTTGAAGATCAGCGCGTCGCCGGGCTGTCCCGCCGTGATGTTCTCGAAGAACACGCGGCCCTCATCGGTCAGGATCACGTGGCGAGGCTTCCCCGTTTTCGAGGCCCGCACTGCTACGGTGCCGGCATCCGGGTTGAAGTCCGCCACCTGCAGCCGGATCAACTCGCCATACCGGGCGCCCGTGTAAAGCGCGCCCTGGACGAGCCGCCGGAACGCGCCCTCGCAGGCATTCACCAGCCGCGTGATTTCATCATTGGATAGATATCGGACCCTGGCCGCGTCCGCTTCGCGAAAAGGCGTCACACGGCGCCAGGCGTCGTCGCTGGTAACCTTGCCCTCCCGCCAGGCATGGTTCAGCGCGGCCTTGAGCGTCGTCAGCACGCGGTTTGCCGTGGCTCGCCGGCGCCGCTGCGCCTCCGGATCGTCGCTGGTGTCCCGATACTGCTGTTTCTTTCCCTTCCGGGTACGCAGGCGCGGGGGCTCTTTGGCGAGGTCACGATGCCAGTCCTTCAATCGCTTCGGCGTCAATTTCACGACCTCGATCTCGCCGAGCTGGGGGAGGATAAGGGCGTTGGCGCGGGTGCGCGCATCGTCAACCGATTTGCCGCCACGATGCTCGAAGTCGGTCAGGTAGTCCTGTATCGCGTCGGCGATAGTATAAGGGCCTGTGTGGCTGGCTTCCGAACCGGACGGACGGGCGCATTCGGCGAAGAACGCCCGCGCGGCGTCTTGCGCCTGGAAGAACGTCAGCACCTGGCCACCGTCCGCCTCGACGTAATCGTCGGCGCTGCCGAGCCGGCGCTGATGACGGGCGCCCGTCTCCGGGTCGCGGTACTTCGCCGTCCAGGTGCCGAGCCGCTTGCCCTTCAGATAACCGAGTTGCGCGCCGGGCGCGAGTGTCACCCAGTACGGCGCTGTCCGGGCCGTCAGCTTGGCCCGCGCAGTGCGGGTGTCCAGTTTCGGGTTGCGGACGCTGCGCGCCATGTTTCGGCCCCCATCGAACTTACTGCAAACTTACTGCACAGACGGTCTTGATTAATCGCGAACAACCGTGAACGCGAGAACGGCAGAATGCAAGGATTTTCGGGGAAGACGTATGTTCGTCGGTGTTCGTTAATAGTCCAGTTACGCCTCTTTCAAGGCGGCAACACGGGTTCGAATCCCGTTGGGGACGCCAATTTTCGTTTTTCCCGGAAAATCAGGCCCTTCGCCGGCTGCGGATCGCACGCCTCGCCGCCACGTAGATCACCCTTGTGGTACGGTCATCGGGGGCAGGCCAGCCGAGAAACCAGCGTTTTCAGGGAATTACAGAAAAGGTTGGCTGGGGGACCAGGATTCTCGGCCAAGTCGACCGAACCCCTAAGCCATTGCTTTCGCTACCTTTCATGACATGTCGATTGGCGAGGTGCAACATGAATGTGGAACAGTCTCGTTTGTCAAGCTCTCCCATCGACATCGTTCTGGTCGGCGGCCGCATGGGAGACCCGAATGACCAGTTCACGGTTGACCGCCCAACAGATAATGAGAGTTCCAGCCTGGTTGTCACCTGCTGGTTATAACTCGGGAGCTTAGGTCACCTGCGAAACCGCTCTATCCCGAAGGGGCGCATATCGACGGCCTGATCTGCACCGGAAATCATTCGCGAGATGCAATAGCCCGTGGCAGGGCCCAGTGTGATGCCGAGGTGGCCGTGCCCGAACGCATAATATGCCCACGGGTGCTTCGGGGACCTCGATATGACTGGAAGCGAGTCGGGCGTCGACGGCCGGAAACCAAGCCATCGGCTGGTTATCTCCGGCTTTAGTCCTGGCAGGACTTCCTGTGCGATGGGCAAAAGTCGCTCCACCCGACTGTAATCCGGTCGGGCGTGCAGGCCGGCGAACTCGACCCCGCTTGTAAGGCGAAGCCCGCTCCGCGTCGGGGAGAGTACGAATCTGTGGTCGCCGACGAATGTCGGGTGGCGCAGCGGCGGCTGGTCTTCAGCCGTCAAAGACAGGTGGTAACCTCGTTCCGTATCGAGCGGGACTTCTTCGCCAAGCTGGCGAACCAATGGACGAGACCAGGCGCCGGCAGCGATGACAAGTCTATCGAGTTCCCGCTCGCCGGCATCCGTGACGAGTGTTCGGCCTGTACGTCCCGTTAGTCTGATCCCGGTGACTTTCTCCGGCAGCAGTGTTCCGCCCCGTTGCTCGAAATCCCGGGCCAACCCCTTTACCATGCCGCCCGGGTCCACGGCGAACCGGCTTTGGGTCTGATAGACGCCGTACTTGAACCGCTTCGACAGCGTCGGCTCCAACTGCCGCAAAGCCGCGGCGTCCAAAACATCAAAGGGAACGCCCCGGCGCTCCATAAGATCTCGTTCAAAACTGGCCGCGCGGAAGCTGTGCTCGCTTTCGTAGACCTTCAGCCAGCCATTCGGGATCAACATGTCTTGAAGGCCCGCTCCCTTTAGAAGTTCGTCGTAGGCTTCATCAACGATGGTCAGAAGCGAGAGCAGGGAACGGGAAATCTCCTCGACGCGCGCCGGCCTTCCAGCCCGAAGGAATCGGATCAGCCAGGGAAGGATACGCGGCAGATAGGCCCAGCGAATCTGTAGGGGGCCGAGGGGATCGAGAAGCATGCCCGGCACGTCCTTCCACAGGCCCGGCGTGCTCGTGGGCGTGACAGCTCCTCGCGCCACCGCCCCGGCATTGCCGAAGGATGCACCCGAGCCCGCCGGCGCGGGATCGACGATGGTTACGCTATGCCCCTCGCGCTGCAGGAATAATGCGCATGACACGCCGACGATCCCAGAGCCGATGACCGTTACGTGTCCTGGATCCCCTGTCATGGAAGGCCCCCTGCGCCCGCGCATGAATGCGCTGCCCGAAAACGTCGATCACTCTTGCGGGGATGCTATCATGCGAGAGTTGCTTGACAAGAATATTATTAGGCCCGTAGGCTTTCAAAAACGCGGCCTAGATTTCCAACGAGAACATAAGTTGGACCCCAAAGGGGACCTTCAACGAGCAGGGGGCCTGACAGTTGCCTCTCCTGGAAGTGGACGGGCTAAGGACATATTTTCGTACGCCTGCCGGCCTGGCGAAGGCCGTCGACGACGTCAGTCTCGATGTCGAAGAGGGCGAGATCCGCGCTATTGTGGGCGAATCGGGGTGTGGGAAGAGCGTTCTTTCCCTCTCGATTCTGCGGCTGCTTCCCCAGCCGCCGGCGTTCCACGCGGGTGGCGAGATCCGTTTCGGTGGACGCGATCTGCTCAAGGTGTCGCAGTCGGAGATCAGGCACATCCGCGGCAACGAGATCTCGATGATCTTCCAGGAGCCGATGTCGGCCCTGAACCCCGTGTTTACCATCGGCCATCAGCTGACCGAGGTCTACCGCGTGCACCGGGGAGTCGATGCTCGCTCGGCCCGGCGTCAGGCCGTTGAAATGCTGACCCTGGTCGGCGTGCCGGCGCCCGAAGCACGGCTGCGGGAATATCCGTTCCAGTTGTCCGGCGGGATGCGCCAAAGGGTGATGATCGCCATGGCCCTGGCGTGCCGCCCCAAGCTGTTGATCGCCGACGAACCGACGACCGCGCTGGACGTCACCATACAAGCCCAGATCCTCGATCTGATGCGTGACCTTCGGGAGAGTCTGGGGACGGCCATCATTCTGATCACGCACGATCTTGGCGTGGTTGCCGAGATGGCCGACCGGGTGAGCGTGATGTACGCGGGTCGCGTGGCGGAATCGGCCGAGGTCGAGGCGCTGTTCGATCGGACCCTTCACCCCTACACCCGGGGCCTGATGCATGCCGTTCCATCCATGGCCGGCGACCGGGCGCAGTCACGACTGACGGAGATCGGGGGCGTCGTCCCCAATCTGACAGATCTGCCCGAGGGCTGCCGGTTCGAGCCCCGCTGTCCCCTTGCAGTCGCCTATTGCCGGAAAAAGGAGCCGCCCCTGGAAACTTACGAAGGCGCCCACATGGCAGCATGCTGGCGAGCAGGCGATGCCTGAACTTCTCCAGGTCCGGGATCTCCGGAAGTATTATTGGAAGAAGCTGGGTCTCCTCCGCCCGACGACGCAGACCGTTCATGCCGTGGACGGAATCTCGTTCGATTTGCGGGAACGGGAGACGCTCGGGCTCGTCGGCGAATCGGGCTGCGGCAAGTCGACGGCCGGGCGGTCCGTTCTACGCCTGATCGAGCCAACCTCCGGGGAAATCAGTTTCAATGGTCGCGACGTTCTGAAATTCGACTCGGAAAACCTCAGAGCGATGCGGCGGGAAGCCCAGATGGTCTTCCAGGACCCCTTCGGGTCGCTGAATCCACGGCTGACGGTCGCGCAGATCGTGGAGGAGCCTCTCGTCATCCATGAAAGGATGACGGGCAGCGAGCGGCGGGAACGCGCCGGCGAGATGCTGGCGACCGTCGGACTACGCCCCGAGCACCTCGACCGCTTTCCACACGAATTTTCCGGCGGACAGCGCCAGCGTATTGGCATCGCCAGAGCGCTGATGCTCAATCCGCGTCTCCTTGTCGCCGACGAACCCGTGTCCGCGCTGGATGTCTCTGTCCAGGCGCAGGTGCTCAACCTCATGGGGGATCTTCAGGAGAGGTTCGGCCTCGCTTATCTGCTGATCGCCCACGACCTGGGTGTCGTACGCTACATCTGTCACCGCGTCGCGGTCATGTATCTCGGGGAGATCGTCGAAACGGCGCCGGTCGACGACCTGATCCGGTCCCCGTTGCATCCCTACACGGAAGGCCTGGTTTCAGCCGTGCCGGTCACGCATCCCCGCCTGCGCCATCGCCGGGAGGGACTTCGCGGCGAAGTTGCCTCGCCCCTGAACCCGCCGGCCGGATGCCGCTTTCATCCGCGGTGCCCCTACGCGATGCCGATTTGCAGTGAGCAGCGCCCGCCGATGCGCGAGGTCGCCGATCAGCGGCACGTTGCGTGCCACCTCCATGACGCGGAGATCGCCAAAAGCACGTCATCGAAAGAGTTTCCCGCAAGCGTCGGGAAAAATTCGCCCCAAAGCAATCCCGGGGCGGGAATTCGAAAGGGAGGTAACCCATGAGAATGAAATTAGCGGGCGTGGCGCTTGCCGCGCTCATGGGGATCGCAGCGTGGTCACCGTCCGCCTTGGCGGACAACACGCTGGTCGTGGCACAGGAGGCGGAACCCGTCGGCCTCGACCTGATGCGCAGTTCCATCCAGACGACGATGAGTGTCAGCTACAATATCCATGACACGCTGTTCCGACCGCAAGGCGACGCCAGCATAAGGCCGGCGCTCGCCAAGACATGGAAGCAGCTCGACGACCGCACGTGGCGCGTGACGCTGCGCGAGGACGCGACGTTCCACGACGGCACGCCGGTGACAGCCGAGGCCGTCAAGTTCTCGTTCAACCGCATCATGAGCGACGCATTGAACTCGCCGAACCGGGGAAAGCTCTCCGCGTTCGACAAGGTTGAGGTCGTGGACGATCGCACGGTCAGGATCTCGACGAAGGAGCCCTATGCGCCGGGGCTGTACATGCTCGCTTATTATCTGCCCATCGTGCCGCCGCACGCGGTCAAGGAAATGGGCGACGAACAATACAACGTCGATCCTGTCGGCTCGGGCCCTTACCGGCTCGAAGAATGGAAGAAGGGGCAGGAAGTCGTCCTGAAGGCGTACGACGATTACTATGGGCCGAAGCCTGCGTACGACACGGTCACCTTCCGCTCGATCCCGGAGCCGGAAGCGCGCGTTGCCGCCCTGTTGACCGGGGAGGTCGACGTGATCAGCGGCATCGCCTATCACCAGCGCGAACGGATCCGCAAATCCGACAATGCCCATCTCACCGATCAGATGGGGGTGATGCCCTATCTCGGCCTGAATACCTATGAGGCGCCGTTCGACGACAAACGTGTCCGCCAGGCCGTCAACTATGCGATCAACCGGAAATTGATCGTGGACGCGCTGTTCGACGGTGAGGCGATCCTGGCCGAGGGCGTCATCAGTCCGCGGACATTCGGTGCCGCGCCCGACCTTGAGCCCTATCCCTACGATCCGGACAAGGCGAAGCAGCTCTTGAAGGAGGCCGGCCATGGCGACGGGCTCCAGGCCAGGCTCGCGTATCCGACGTATATGACGCAGATCCAGCAGCAGGCGGAGATTATCCAGGCGCAGCTCGCCAAGGTCGGCATCGACGTCAAGCTTGAGCCGTTCGAGCGTGCCGTGATGTGGGACCGCTACAAGGCGCAGAAGCACCAGATGTACATCTACTGGTGGGACGACGCGCCGGAGCCGGACCGTTACGTCTATCCGCTTCTGCATTCGGAAAGCCGGGACTACTACTACAAGAACCCGGAGGTGGATAAACTGCTCGACAAGGGCCGGCGGACGCTGGACCGTGAGGCGCGGGCGAAGGTGTATCACGAGGTGGATCACGTCCTTTACGAGGATGCGCCCTGGGCCTTCCTATACATCATCCCCGATGTGTTCGGCGTGGCCAACGATGTCGATTACGAAGGCCGCCGGGACGGCTTTCTCGACATGCGCTCCGCCAAGCCCAGCAGCAACTGACGCGGCGGCCGGGGCGGGCAGGGCGCCCGTCCCGGCGCGCGGCTGACGTCACACGAATCTTTCCAGGGCACCATGGCACGATTTTTCCTGAGGCGTCTGCGGCACACGGTGTTCGTGCTTTTCGCGATCAGCCTCATCTCGTTCTTTTTCATTCATCTGTCCGGCGACCCGGTGATGCTGATGCTTCCCGCGGATGCATCGGCCGAGCAAATTGAGGCGATGCGCGAGCGGCTCGGCTTCGACGACCCCCTTCATGTTCAGTACCTGCGCTTTCTTGGGGGTGTGCTGACGGGCGATCTCGGGAATTCGCTGTACTACCACGTACCGGTGATGGAACTGGTGCTCGACCGTCTTCCGGCCAGTCTCGAACTCGCCCTTGCGGCGATGGCGGTGGCCCTCCTGGTGGCAATCCCGGTCGGCGTGCTTTCCGCGGTCAAGCGCGGATCGCTCATCGATTTCGGCAGCATGTTGGGTGCGCTTTTCGGCCTTTCGATGCCGCATTTCTGGCTGGGCATCATGATGATGCTCCTTTTCTCGGTCACCCTTGGCTGGCTGCCGACATCGGGACGGGGGACGCTTGCCCATCTCGTGATGCCTGCCACGGCGCTGGGCGTCAGCCTGATGGCCATGTTCGCCAGGCTGACCCGCTCGGTCATGCTGGAGGTGTTGAGTCTGGATTACGTGCGCACGGCGCGCGCGAAGGGGCTAAGCGAAGCGTTGGTCATCGGTCAGCACGCCTTCAAGAATGCATTGATTCCAATCGTCACTGTGGCGGGAATGGAGTTCGGGTTTCTGCTGGGCGGGACCGTCGTCATCGAGACGGTCTTCGGCTGGCCGGGGCTCGGGCGGCTCGTCGTCGAAGCCATATTCAATCGGGACTACCCGCTCGTACAGGCCTCCGTTCTCGTGCTCGCAATGATCTTCGTGCTGGTGAACCTTGCGGTCGATCTGATCTATGGGTGCCTGGATCCGCAAATTCGGGTGTTCGACGAAGGAGAAATGAAGTGAGCATCTCGGATACATCGCGGGCGAGAACGTCACTGCCGCCCGGTATCCGTCTGGCGATTGCGACGGGCCGGAGTCTGGGCGGACATACCAGTGCCGTTATCGGCGGAACGTTGGTCGTCCTGATTGCCCTCACCGCCATTTTTTTTCCGCTTTTCTATCAGGTCGACCCTCTGGAGCAGGATCTGCTGAGCCGACTGACCCCGCCGGTTTGGCAGGAGGGGGGAAGCTGGGCGTATCCGCTCGGAACCGACAATCTGGGACGCGATGTTCTCGCGCGAATCCTATACGGAAGCCGAGTTTCGTTATCGATTGCCACGGCGGCGGTCGCGGTTGCCGTCAGCGCGGGAACGCTCCTGGGTCTGGTCGCCGGGTATTTCGGGGGGCGTCTCGACAATGTCGTCATGCGCGTCGCGGATGTCTTTCTGGCCTACCCGTTCATGCTTTTGACGATTTCCGTAATAGCAGTGCTGGGTGGCTCCTTGATCAATCTAGTAATCGTGCTCGGTCTGGCGGACTGGGTTGTCTATGCTCGGACGGTGCGTGGTTCGGTCCTGTCGCTCAAGCAGCGGGAGTTTGTGGAGGCCAGCCGTGCGTTGGGGGCGCGACATCGGCGGCTGATATTCCGTCATATCCTGCCGAACATCCTGTCACCGGTTCTTGTGCTGGCCACGGTGCGGATCGCGAACATCATCATCTGGGAAAGCGGTCTGTCATTCCTGGGCATGGGCGTTCCGCCGCCGGATCCGACATGGGGACGGATGCTCGCCGAAGGACGGGCTTATATCAGCCAGGCGTGGTGGCTTGTGACGTTACCAGGGCTCGCCATTATGATAACGATTCTCGCCATCAACCTTTTCGGCGATGGATTGCGCGATGCGCTCGACCCGCGTATTCGGAAAACGGCGGGTTGAGACGTGACCTACAATGCTTTGCACCGTCGCGCAGGTGCGAATCGTGGCGGTCCAGACAGCGGTCGCGGGCCGGGAGTTGCGGATGCCCCGAAGAACCGATCGGCAGAAAAGTAATCAGGCGGTGGAACGAGACGTTGCAGGAAGAATATAGCGCGCCGAGCGAGGACGAAATTCAACGCCGTGTGGGCATGAGGCTGCGTGAATTGCGGCAGGCTCAGCAACTCCGCGTGGCGGACCTTGCCCGGCGCGCGAACATCTCCCAGGGACAGCTTTCGAAGATCGAGACAGGCAAGGCGACTTTATCGATCCGCACGCTCTCGTATCTTTGCGACATCCTGGACCGGCCGTTGAGCTATCTGTTTCAGAGCGATGACGAAATGCCGAAAACCCTGGGCGTTGTCGGCACGAGCAACGAGGTTGAGGGGCCGGAAAGCCGCGGCGTGAAAGCGTTCGTCGAGGAAACGGCGGACCGGACCGGGCAACGCATGTCCTTGCTGCCATTGCGCCCGTCCCAGCTCGGGCTGGCGAGCGAGCACGCGGTCCAACTGGGCGACGGGCTCATCGATATCCTGATCGAGGATATCATGGTGTTCGGCTCGGTCGCGCCCGGCCTGCTGCACCTTGCCCTGCCTTACACCTTTGATGACGATGCCCACCAGCAGCGGTTTCTGCGTAGCGTGCATTTCGAGGAGGCTGTCAAACGCCGTGTTGAGGACCGCGGCATCCTTTTTCTGAACACCCAGTGGAACTGGATACGCGGATTGGAATGGGTGGTCTGTGCCAAGACACCCGTCAGACGGCCGGAAGACGTTACAGGCATGCGGGTGCGCGTGCAGGAGCTCGAAGTTCTTGATCAGTTCTGGCGCCTTCTGGGCGCCGAACCGGTTGCCCTTCCCTGGGCCGAGGTGGCCGGTGCGCTGCGCGACGGCAAGGTTGATGCCGTGTCGACATATCGATCGCACCTCTATCCGATGGGATTCTGCCGGCACGCGCCGTACGTCACTCGTCTTGGCAGCACGTCCCCGGTCGTCGGGGTGGCGATGAACAAACGCAAGTTCCAGGCCCTGCCACCAGGCGTGCAGTCGGCTCTGCTGGCTGCCAGCGAGGCGACCGGCCCCATTTTCTCGCGAATTGTCGAGGACGAAGAGCGCGAGAATATGCCCCGGAACATCGAAGAGCACTTCGCCACGTACCTGCAGGTGGCAATCGGCCCCTGGAAGCGGGCTATCGAGGACGCAAGGCAGGAAATGATTTCAAAGGGATTGCTGCCCGACGATACCTGGTCCTGCATACGGGCATCGACCGCGGGACAAGACTGTCGCAAAGCGGCGTGCGCGAGCGATTTCCATCGTTGACAGGGCGCGTCTGAGACACTTCGGCTACTGTCCCTCCACCGGCGGCAGTGAAAGCGGGCCAGTTGCGAATATTAATCGAGACTTTGTAAACCAATAGATCCGGCCCCTGCAAATTGCTGGTACCCAGGTGCCGGGCGCCTATCTCTTTTCGGCCATTTACGGGATACAAGCAGCAGCAGGAGAAAGTCACGATGGCGCCCCAAGCCGACAGCCAAATCAAGTTGTCACCTTATTGGTGGGAGGCAGCGCCCCCTGGTGCAAGCTCGGATCGCCCGCTTCCCGATCATGTCGACTTTGTCGTGGTTGGGTCCGGTTATTGCGGCCTCAACGCGGCGATCGAACTGGCACGCGCCGGCGCCAGCGTCGCCGTCCTCGAAGCCCAACGGCTTGGGGAATGGGCAAGTACGCGGAACGCCGGGATGGTGACTGCGGGTCATAAGTTCCTGGTCAGTGGCGCTCTGGACAGGTTCCCCCGCGAGATGGCCCAGCGTGTCCTGACGGAATCCCGTTGTTCGTTCGACCATGTGAAGACGCTGATCGACGAGGAGGGCATTGATTGCGATTATGCGCGTTCGGGCCGGGTCATCCTCGCGGACGCGGCCCAGCATAAGAGCAAGCTGGAGAAGTGGGCCGGCCTCTTTCCGGAGGCGACCGGGATGTCCGCTCGCGTGATAGAAGGGGATGACCTGCACACGGAGATCGGCAGCCAGTATTATCCGGCCGGTCTGCTTATCGAGGATTACGCAAGTCTACATCCCGCCAAGTATCATAAAGGCCTGCGATCGCGTGCGGTGCGCGCCGGGGCGGCATTGTACAGCGGGGTACGGGTCGATCGTCTCGAAGACCAAAGCAATGGTGTTCTGGTTCACACCTCTTCCGGGGGTGTACGGGCTGACAGGGTCGTGGTCGCGACCAACGGTTACGGCGGCGCGATGATGCGCAGCCTGCGCAACGGCGTCATTCCGGTCGCAAGCTACATGGTGGCGACCGAACGCCTTTCCCCCGATTTGACGTCCCGGCTCAGTCCGAAAAACAGGATGTTCTCGGATACGAAGCGCGATACCTACTATTTCCGATTGTCCCCAGACGGTGAGCGCGTGCTGTTCGGCGCAAGACCGTTCCCCTGGGATGTTCCGGTCGCACGGGCTGCCCGGCGACTCCGGACCCTCATGGCCCGTATCTGGCCAGAACTGGCGAATGTCCGTCTGGCGCATGCATGGACCTGCAAGACCGGCATGACGTTCGATCGCTTTCCCCACGTCGGTCAACAGGGACGAATCTCTTTCGCTGTCGGCTGCAACGGAAGCGGCGTCGCGATGAACAGTTACCTTGGACACCGTCTGGCACGCTCCCTCACGGGCCATGAAGAGGAGAGCGTGTTTCAGCAACTGAGCATGCCCACAAGTCCTCTGTATTTTGGTCGTCCTTGGTTTCTTCCCTTTGTGGCCGGCTGGATGAGAGGTCAGGATATTCTCGAACGCAATTTCTCCCTGCGCCGATGATCTGTCGTCTACCAGTGCACCCTGGGGCCTTAGAGTCCGTTTGAGAACTGGGTCAATGGCAGAAGCGGCGCAGCGCCAGGATCAAGGCGATGATAACTTCTTCAACTCAAAGGGATGGCGAGCCCATCGGCGCCGTGACAACGCGCCGATCCATAGCCTGTCTTCCCCTGATGAAGGCAGCGCTGATTTTCCGGTGTCGTCCGCAAGCGCCCTCCGACACCATTCGCTCGGTATTATGGCCGTGCCATGAACCGTCTTTGTGCCCGCATCGTGAGATTATGAACCTTCCCGTCGTCGGAGGCCGTTGTCCTTCCAAGCATGCCGACAAAGGCGACACTGGCGGCGATCGCCGCGCGGTCATTATGGGGCACTGCGGTCGCGAGCACCGTGTCGACCGGTGCTGTCAGGGCGATGCGAACGGCTCCGTGAATGGCAGGTTCGCGCCCGGCTTCAGGCGGCAAGCTGCTGCCATTCAGCGAGGGCAGCTGAGCGGCTTTCCTTGAAAATCGTCCGGCTGGTCAGGTAGCGGTCGTGGTTGAAATGGTTGTGGACGGCGGCGTGAACGGCGGCGAATTTCTGGAGGGTGGCCGGCCTTCGAAACCGGATCATCGCATGTTCGCGTCTTCGCAGCGGCTGGTGGGCGTTTTCGGCGCGGTTGTTGCGCCAGCGCCCGCAGTCCTGGCGGCTGGCGTTGCCGATCTCGCGCATCCCCGCGCGATACGGGCGCAGGCGATCCGTGACGATCGTCCGCGGCCGGCCATAGCGCTTCATGGCGCGTTTCAGGAACGCCTTGGCCGCCTTGCGGTCCCGGCGCTTAGTCACAAAGACCTCCAGCATCTCGCCCTCGTGGTCGACCGCCCGCCAGAGAAAGCACGTCTCGCCGTTGATCCGCACGAACACCTCGTCCAGGTGCCAGCGCCATTGGATGTAGGTGCGGTGGCTGGCTGCCCGTCGGCGGCGGATCTCGACGGCGAAGATCAGCCCGAAGCGGTTCCACCACTGCCGCACCGTCTCGTAGGTCACGTCGATGCCGCGCTCGAACAGCAGGTCCTCGACGCTGCGTAGGGAAAGCGGATAGCGGACGTACATCAGCACCGCAGAGCGGATCACCTCCGGCGAGGTTTTGAAGTAGCGAAACGGGCTGGTCATGCTCGACGCTACCCCGCACCACATCGGCCGGCAACGATTCCCATGACAGCGCCTAAATCGCGCCGTGCCAGTGAGAGGCAGCCTCGAATAGCACCGCCTCTTTTGAACGCTGATCCACACGCCTTGTCCCATTACTGTCCCACCCCTTGACCTCAATCAACGAACCCGCGCGCGACCTCCGATAGGACTGTTGGAAACGCCATAACGGCATGATCAACGGCCCTGGGAGGCTTCGGCATGATTGGGACGGTTCTGGTTGCCACGGACGGTTCGGCGCACGCGCGGGCGGCCGTGGATCTGGGAGCAGCTGTCGCCGGGAAGTACGATGCGCGGCTGGTGTTGCTGCACGTCGTCTTCGGCAGCGACTTGCCGGGGGACCTGTTCGGCCGGGCAAAGCAAGGGTTCGAGGCGGCCGGGAAGTCGGGTGACTGGACCAGCGATCATCCGGAGTGGGCGCCCGAGCATCAGATCGAGGAATTTGCCGGCCGTATGCTACTGGACGAGGCGAAGGCCCGGGCCGAGGAGCAGGGTGCGAGCCGGGTGGAGACTATCAACGACTTCGGCGCCAGCAGCGAGCGCATCCTGCAGCACGCGCGCCGGCTGTCCGCCGACCTGATCGTCATGGGCTCACGCGGGCACGGGGAATGGGCGAACTTCGTGCTGGGCAGCGCCTCCCACGCCGTCGTCCACTATGCGCCGTGTACCGCCATCACCGTGCATCAGAGCGAGGACCGGCCGGGGTTCGAGGGCGTGAGCCATATCCTGGTTCCCACCGACGGCTCGGACCACGCGGAGAAGGCCGTGACCTTCGCAGGAGACATCGCGGCCAAGTTCGGCGCCAAGATGACGCTGGTGCACTCTCTGCTGCGCCACGCCAACCTGGACAAGCTGCGCGAGAGTGTCGATCCCGACAAACTGAGCGAAAGCACCCGCGCCGCGCTGCACCTGGGCGAGCGGCGGATGGCGCTGACCGACATGCTGTCCTCCAGCCTGTCCGACGACGCGCTGCGCGAGGTGGGCGAGCAGATCCTGGAACGCGCCAAGGAAAAGGCAGAGGCGGAAGGCGCCCAGGACGTTCAGACCGAGATCGTCGACGGCAACGCCAGCAAGGCAATCCTGGAACTGGCGAAGGACCGCAACGTCGACCTGATCGCCATGGGCACACGTGGCCTCAGCCAGGTCGAGCGCCTCGTCGTCGGTAGCGTCTCCTACAAGGTCAGCCACGCCGCACCCTGCCACTGTATGGTGGTGCGCTGAAGCGGTTCTCCTGCCGTACCAACTGCTATCAAGCCGAGAATAGCGCGGCGCTTGCGCCGCGTGACAGTCGAACTGTCTGCAATTTGCGTATAGCGGACCTTCCCGGAAAGATGAATGCACCCCTTGCGCGAATCGAAGCAACACTGTTGCCTGATGTGGCGACCGGTCGTTAGGCTCGTCCGACTGCCAATACAAACCGGCAGTATTCGACCCATTCAGAACAGGGGGTTCGTCGCATGCGGAAATTTGTCATGGGGGCGGTATGTGCCGCCGGAATGCTGGGCGCGTCGAGCGCGTCGGCCGAGACGCTCACCGCCGGGGTTGAGGCGGCCTTCCCGCCTTGGGCCTACGTCGAGGAGGGTGAGTACAAGGGCATCGCCATCGACGCGATGCGCGCCATCGCCGAGGACCAGGGCCTGGACGTCGAATTCAAGGATCTGCCGTGGCCGTCGCTGATCCCGGCGCTGGCCAAGGGCAAGATCGATTTGCTGGTGACCGGCCTCAACGTGACGAAGGAGCGCGCGGAGGTCCTGGATTTCTCTATCCCCTGGTGGGAAAACGACGACGAGGTACTGGTCAGCGCGGATTCCGACCTCAATGTCGTCACCGCGCTGTGCTGCGGCGCCACGGTGGGCGCGCAGGGCGGCTCCACTCAGTTCGGCTGGATCGAGGCGAACCTGGTCGAGGCCGACACCGGCGTCGAGCTGCGCGGCTATGAAGATTACGTGACGGCGGTGGAGGACATGAACACCGGCCGCATCGATTCCGTCGTCACCAGCACCGACACGGCCGAGACACTGATCTCCAAGGGCCAGCCGGTGAAGATCGTCGGCACCATCCAGCAGAACCAGCCGCAGGCGCTGGCCGTCCAGGAGGGCGATCCGAACGAACTGCTGGGCAAGCTGAACGCTGGCATCATGAACATCTACAAGTCCGGCCAGTGGGAGCAGATCGTCCACAAGTACCAGCCGCAGGCGTCGATCCGGATTATTCCAACGACGATGCCGGACTACGTCGATTCCTATAAGAAGCCGATTCCGGGCTACTCGGAATAAGGCTGCCGCGAAACGCGCAATTGCAAGCTGCGGGGTGATTTCCGCCGATGATCTGGGAGATTATCTGGAATCAGATGCCGTACCTGCTGCACGGCCTCTGGATCGCCCTGCAGCTTCTCGCGGCGCTGCTGTCGCTCGGCCTGGTGCTGGGCCTGGCACTCGCGCTTATCGAGATCTACGGCCACTGGACGCTGCGCTGGACGGGCATCCTGTTCGAGCGCGTCTTTCGCGGCGTGCCGGCGGTCGTGCTGCTGCTGTTGTTCTATTACGGCGTCACCGACTTCATCGAGATGTCGTCCTTCATGGCCGCGGTGCTGGCGCTGGGCCTGCGCTCCACCGCCTATCAGTCGCAGATCTTCCGTGGCGCCATCCAGTCGGTGCCGCAGGGCCAGATGATGGCCGCGCAGGCGATGGGGATGGGCAGGGCGCGCGCGGTCGGCTGGATCATCCTGCCGCAGGCGCTGCGCCATGCCATCGGACCCTGGACGAACGAGTTCTCCTCTGAATTGAAGGCGACGTCGCTGGCCTATGTCATCGGCGTGGTCGAACTGACGCGGCAGGGCAAGTACATCGTCTCAAGTACGCAGGGTAACGTGCTGATCGTCTTCGGCGTGGTGGCGCTGATGTATTTCGTGGTGAACCGCCTGGGGAACTGGGCGCTCTACAAGTTCGAGGGCCGGATCACCGTGCCCGGATTCGAAAGGAGGGCCGCTTGAGCGCGCTCTTGGAAGTCGAGGGCATCCGCAAGAAATACGGCCAGTTCGAGGTGCTGAAAGGCGTCTCGCTGCAGCTTGAGCGCGGGCAGGCGAAGGTGGTGATGGGCCCGTCCGGCACTGGCAAGTCGACGCTGCTGCGCTGCATCAACTACCTGACGCCGCCGGATGCCGGGACGGTTCGCCTTGACGGCGAAGAGGTGGTGCCGCGCAACCTCAATCGGATCCGCCAGCAGGTTGCCTTCGTGTTCCAGGACTTCAACCTGTTCACGCATCTGCGCGTCATCGACAACATCACCATCGGGCCGCGCCGCATCCTGGGGCTGTCGAAGACCGAGGCCAGGGACCGCGCCATGCGCGAGCTGGAGCGGGTGGGACTGGCCGACAAGGTGCGCGCTTATCCGGCCGAACTCTCCGGCGGCCAGCAGCAGCGCGTTTCCATCGCCCGCGCGCTGGCGATGGAGCCCAAGGTTATCCTGTTCGACGAGCCGACCTCCGCCCTGGACCCCGAACTGACGGGGGAGGTGGTGAACGTCATGAAGCGGCTGGCCTCGGAGGGCATGACCATGCTGGTGGTCAGCCACGAGATCGGCTTCGCCCGTTCGGCCGCCGACGAGATCGTGTTCATGGACGGCGGCCACATCCTTGAGCAGGGGCCGCCGGCGCAGCTTTTCGACGCGCCGCAGCACGAGCGCACGCGCCGCTTCCTGCGCATGATCGGGGATCAGGTGGGCGACGCCGCGGCCGCCGGGGAGGGGGCGTGAGCGACTTCCTGGATTTCGCCGCGGAGCATCTGCCCTACATCCTGGCGGGCGTCCCGACGACGCTGGCACTGTGGATACTGGCGATCACCTTCGGCTTCTTCTTCGGCCTGGTGCTGGCGTGGTGCCGGATCTACGGCAAGAAGCCGGCGTATTGGGCGTCGACCGGGTATATCGAGATCTTTCGCGGCACGCCCATGCTGGTGCAGATGCTGTTCATCTACCTGGGGCTGCCGGAGGTGGGGCTGACGTTCGATCCCTTCACGGCGGCAGTGATCGCCATCGGCCTCAACACCTCCGCCTATCAGGCCGAGTATTTCCGCGGCGCCATCCAGTCCATCCCGCAGGGGCAGATGACTGCCGCGCGTGCCATGGGGATGAGCGACCTGCAAGGGCTGATCTTCATCGTGCTGCCGCAGGCGCTTCGCCGCGTGATCCCGCAGTGGTCGAACGAGGCGATCCTGGAACTTAAATTCACCTCCATCGCCTTCGCCATCGGCGTCACCGAGATTACGGCCCGAGCCGAGACCATCGGCTTCAAGACCTTCCGCTTCTTCGAGATTTTCCTGATCGTCGCCGCCGTCTATTTCGTGCTGACGGCGACGGTCGCCCAGATCCTTCACATCGTCGAGCGGCGCACGGCGGTGCCGGGCCTCACGCTCGGCCGATAGGCGGTTGGCGTGCTCGCCCAGCTCTTCACCGTATCATTGCAGGCGAGGGGGCCTGGCGGACTTACCGCGCATTTGGGAAGAAAGCTTGCTGCCCCTTGATCCGGTAGTCGGCGATGGCGGCCTGACCGGCGGCGGAGACCAGCCAGTCGATGAAGGCCTGGCCCTTCTGCTTCTTCACATGCGGGTACTTCTCAGGGTTCACCAGGATGACGCCATACTGGTTGAACAACCGGCGGTCGCCCTCAACCAGAATCTCGAAGTCGCCCTTGTTCTGGAAGTTCAGCCAGGTGGCCCGGTCGCTCATGGTGTATGCGCCCATCGAGACAGCGGTGTTCAGTGTCGCGCCCATGCCGGCGCCCGTCTCGCGATACCAGCTACCGCTGGCGGCCCGCGGGTTCACGTCGGTCTTCGCCCAGAGGCCCAGTTCCTTCTTGTTGGTGCCGCTGTCGTCGCCGCGAGAGGCAAAAGCCGCCTCGCTTTCGCCGATCCTGGTGAGCGCCGCCGTGACATCCTCCATCCCCGAGATACTGGCCGGATCGTCCTTCGGGCCGACGATGATGAAGTCGTTGTACATCACGTCGAAGCGCCGCACGCCGAAGCCCTCGGCCACGAACTGGAACTCCGACGGCGTGTGGTGGACGAACAGCACGTCGCCGTCGCCGTTGCGGGCATTACGAATCGCCTGGCCGGTGCCGACCGCGACGACGCGGACGTCGATGTCCGTCATGTTCTCGAACTTCGGAAGCAGGTGCTCGAACAGGCCGGAGGCTTCTGTCGAGGTCGTCGACTGGACGATGATGAAGTTCCCGTCCTGCGCCTGTGCCGGTCCGGCGGCGATGGCGCCGAGCGCCGCGAACGCAAGCGCGGCAATGAAGGTCAGGCGACGGAAAAGCCTCGAAGCCATCGGGAGAACCCTCCTCTTCGATTCCTTCAGACCAGCAGTTGCCCGGCCACGAAGTCCCGGGCGGCCTGGGTTTGCGGATCGGCGAAGAACGCCGCTGCCGGCGTGCGCTCGATCAGGCGGCCGCGGTGCATGAAAACGATCTCGTCGGCCAGCCTGCGGGCCTGGCCCATGTCGTGCGTCGTCATGACGATCTTTGTTCCGGCGGCGTGGATCTCGTCGATCATCCGCTCGACGGCCAGGGCCGCCGCCGGGTCCAGGTTGGATGTCGGCTCGTCGAGAAACAGCACCTCGGGCTGGATTGCGTGGGCACGCGCGATGGCGAGGCGTTGCTGCTCTCCCCCGGAAAGCACGCGCGCCGAACGTCTTGCCAGATGGGCGAGGCCCGCCCGCTCCAAGGCATCGGCCACGCGGGCGGCGCGCTCGGCCCTCGCCACGCCATGCACGCGCAGGACGTAGCGCACGTTGGCGGCAACCGACCGGCGCAGAAGCACCGGCTGCTGGAATACCATCGCCTGACGCATGCGCCTGCGCCGGCCCGGTGCGGCGCCCGCCCAGGTGACCGCTCCCCGCGTGGGCTTGATGAGGCCGTGCATCAGGCGAAGTGTCAGGCTTTTGCCCGCACCGTTGGGACCGATGATGATCGTCCGGGGGCCGCGATCCAGTTCCAGGTTCAGGCTATCGATCAGGGTGTGCCTGCCGGCCTCCAAAGCCACCGCGTCGAGCCGCAGGGGCAGGACGGAGGGGCGGTCGGTGAGGCGCGTCCTCGGGCTCGCGTCGAACGGCATGGCCGGCACCCTCACCAGTTCGCCCGCGCGGTGACGCCGCGCAGGCTCATCACGGCGGCATTCACCAGGATGGCCAGCGAAATCAGGATGATGCCCAGCGCCAAGGCCAGCTCCAGGTTGCCCTTGGAGGTCTCCAGCGCGATGGTGGTCGTCATCACCCGCGTGACATGGTTGATGTTGCCGCCGACAATGATGACGGCGCCGACCTCCGCGATGGCCCGCCCGAAACCGGCGAGCAGCCCGGTGAACAGGCTGTAGCGGCCGTCCCACAGCAGCGTCCAGATCGACTGTGTCCGCCGCACGCCCAGGGAGCGAAGCTGCTCGTCGTACTCGCTGTGCAGGTCCTCGATGGTCTGCCGCGTCAGGGCGGCGACGATGGGCGTGACCAGGACGGTCTGCGCGATCACCATCGCGGTCGGCGTGAACAGAAGCCCGTACTCGCCAAGCGGCCCGGCCCGCGAAAGCAGCAGATAGATGACGAGCCCCGCCACCACCGGCGGCAGGCCCATCAGTGCATTCAGAAGCACGATCACGCCCTGCCGGCCGGGAAAGCGGACGACCGCCAGCACGGCACCAGCCGGAAGCCCGATCAACGCCGAGCACGCCACCGCCAGCAGGCTGACCTGCAGAGACAACGCAACGATCTCCACCAACTCGGAATCGAGTTGGAGGATCAGCGCGAAGGCTGTTTCGAAGGCGGCGCCGAAGTTGTCCATCCTGGCTCGTACGGGTTGTCGCTCTCGCGTTCCCAGTACGGTGAGTTATGTCTGCTCATAGTTCAATAAGAAATGAAGCGTTGTAATTTACGCACCATCAAACATGCATGTGCAATTACACCAAGCCTTATAAGCGTAGAGCAGCGCTTCATTCCAGGCAGACGCGTGACGGAGCCATGGAAGGGGCAGGCAGCAGTCTCCGGGTCAGGACGCGGCGATGCCGTAGAACATCCGGAGCGAGGTGATGAAAAGGAATGCCGCGAAGGACAGGCGCAGGGCGCGCTGCGGGATGGTGTGCGCCGCCTTCGCGCCCAATGGCGCGGTCAGGATGGTCGTCGGCACGATGACGGCAAATGCCAGCAGGTTGACGTACCCGACCGAGAGTGGCGGCAGACCCGCCGCGCCCCAGCCGGCGATCACGAACCCGGCGGTCCCCGGCACCGCGATGATCAGGCCGATGGCGGAGGCCGTGCCCACCGCATAACGGATCGGGTAGTTGAAGAGGCTGAGGATTGGTACGGAGAGCGTGCCGCCACCAATCCCCATCATGGCCGAGATCGTGCCGATGACGCCGGCCATCAGCGACTTCGCCGGCTGCCCCGGGAGCTGGTCGGCCAGCTTGGCCTGCGGACCGAACACCGCCATCTGTACGGCAACGACGAGGGCGACCACCGCGAAGACGCCGCTGAGAACGTCGCCGCCCACCACACTGGAAAGTGCGCTGCCCAGGAGGACACCGAGGAGGACGGGCACGCCCCAGGCGCGCAAAAGCTCCATGTCGACGGCGCCGCGCCTTTGATGCGCGCGGGCCGAACGCAGCCCGGTCGGAATAATGGTGGCAAGCGATGTACCCACGGCCAGATGCATCCGCACCGCCGGGTCGACGTCCAGCATGGTAAAGGCCTGGAACAGCACGGGCACGACGACGATACCGCCGCCGACACCAAGCAGGCCGGCAACGAAACCCGCCAGTAAGCCGGCCGCCAGCATGGCCGCTGCGAGGAGCAGCAGGCCGGTCCCATCCATTGCAAGCGTGATGTCCATGACGGACGGGGTTTAGCAGCCCTCGGATGGACTCGCCAGCATGAGGGGCGGCAACGCGCTTGATCGACTTCTCAAGTTCCGCGCCAGCCTAGATGCAGAAATCGAGGACGAGACGGGCAATCTTCAGCTTGTCCTTGAAGCCGAGGCTGCGCGTCGCTCCGATCACCACCGACCGGACAAGCAGCCTGTTCTCCCCGTAGGTGACGATGTCGAAAGCAAGCGGCTGGCCGTTCGTGCGGGTCCAGATGGCGCCGCCCGCCTCGACGTGAACCTCGCGCGGGCCCGAGTCGGAGGGGAACTCCGCCAGTTCCAGGCAGGCGGCGAAGGTCGCGTAATCGACACCGAGATCGTCGACGCCCTGGCGCACGTAGAGCGATTTGTCCAGGCGATCCGGATACTGTTCCCGGGCGGCGGCAACAACGTTCGTGCTGCTCACGGGGACCTGTCCCAGGCGCGATTGTTTCAGCCGGCGGACGGCTTCTTCCAGGTAGAGCGTGCCGACGAGCTTCGTGTCCAGCTCCTCCTGCAGCCTGCGGCCCTCCTCGATGGCGGATAACAGTGCCGCGCTTTCGGCCATGCCCTCCTTGTTCAGAAGCGAGTTGGCGCGGCCGACGAAATCCCGGACGGCGGGCGATGCGGACTCCAGCGGCAGTTTCTCTTTGCTATCGCCGTGCATCACACGGACTGGGCCGTCGTCCGTATGCGTGAAGAGGGGAGGCGGCGTCTCCGCTGCCGCCGCCGGCGCCGCAAGCAGGCAAAGGCCCAAAACGATCGATGCGCGTAACATGATTTGGAGCCTAGCACATGGCCGTTACGAATTCAGGGCCGGGGGACGTCAGGACGCTTGGCGGGCGGCGGTCGCGGGGCGTCGCACGCGTTCGAAGGGAAGCTGAACCACCACGCGCGTGCCACGTCCCGGTTCGCTATGGATGTTCAATTCGCCGCCGTGCAATTCGACGAGTGATTTCACCAGCGGCAGCCCGAGGCCGGTGCCCTCGTATTTCCGGTTGAGCGAGCTGTCGACCTGCGCGAAAGGCTGCATGACCTTTTCCAGGTCCTCGCGCGCGATGCCAATGCCTGTATCGGTCACGGAAAACCTGAGATGCGTGCCATCCCACTCGATCAAGGCGCCGACCTCACCGCCGGCGGGGGTGAACTTGATCGCGTTCGTCAGCAGGTTCAGCAGGACCTGCTTGATCTTCCGCTCGTCCGCGTAAAGGCCGGGCAGTTCCTCCGGAACGCCGCGGTGAAGGCTGACACCCGCCGCCTCGGCGCGAGGCTGCACCATCGCAAGACTTTGTTCGACGGCTTCGGCCAGATCCACTTCGCCTTCGTCGAGCTCCAGCTTGCCGGCCTCCGCTTTCGAGAGGTCCAGCAAATCGTTGATGAGCGACAGAAGGTGGCGGCCGCTCTCGGCGATGTCCTTGGCATAGTCCTTGTAGCGCGGCTGGGCCATCGGGCCGAGCACCTCGCCTTCCAGTACCTCGGCGAAGCCGATGACGGCGTTCAGCGGGGTTCGAAGCTCATGGCTCATATTCGCCAGGAAGCCGGTCTTCGCCTTGTTGGCGGCCTCGGCGGCGTCGCGCGCCCGCGCCAGTTCCGCCGTTCGCTCGGCCACGCGGCGCTCAAGATTGTCCCGCGCCTGGCGCAGCTCGGTCTCATATCGCTGCTGGCGGGCTTGCATGCGGTTGAACGCCCGGGCCACGGCGCCGATCTCGTCGTGGCTGTCCCACTGTACCGGATGGCGCACGCCGCCGCTTTCGGTCCGGTCGATGGAATCGAGAAGCCGCTGCAGGGGAATGCCAATGGTCCAGCGATTGGCAATCAGGGCACTGACGACGACCGACATGAGAAGCAACACAGCCAGCGCCCCGGCGAGGAGGACGCGGTGATGGGTACCTGCGGTCACGCGTGCATCCGTCAATGCGACAATGAGACGCCCGATTACTTCAACCTGCTCCCGCGTGGAGAAGACGATATCGCGCTCGGCGATAAGGCCGGGCATGCGCGACTTGTCGAAGGTGCCGACCGCGCCGATCAGGTTGCCCATGTCGTCATAGACGGCGATGCCACGGATGTCGGGATCGTCGGCCGTCGCGGCCAGGATGAGTTTCACGCGCTCGTGGTCGAGGTTCCACACCGATTCGGCAAGCACCGCCGACTGATTGCTGGCGATGCGCCGCAGTTTCAGGTGCAGGTCTTCCATGGCCTGCTTGTGTGCCGTGTACTCGAACACGCCGAACAGGGCCATCATCGCCATCAAGACGAGGGGGACGTTGATCGCCAGGAAACTGGCGCGGACCGATCGCATCCTGGGCGGGCGCAAGCGCATCGCGGAAGTCCCTAGCAATTGGCCTTCGACAATTCGGGCCGACGCCCGAATCCGGCTCCGCATGCACGGCGCCGCGTTCTGGCACGCGCTGCAAGCTTGTTATCTAGCGGGCATTGCAAGCGCCCACTCATTCCTGCACCAGTTTCTCGACATAAGTTTGCAGCATGTCCTCCGCCTCGATAGTTTTCAATCCACGATTGAAAGTACGACGAAGCGCGCGGCCCTTTTCGTCGTTGCGGAAGCAGAGGTACAAATCTTTCAACTCCAGTTCTTTCTTATCAAACCGAAGCGAATCCCGGTGCTGGCGCAGCGTGGCATCGGTCTTCAGCAGGTATTGCATCACGTACTTGTCGATTACGGCATAATCAATCTGTCGTTGCAATAACTTTAATAGATTCACCTTATCGTTGTGGGACTTGATGATACGCAGGTCGCCGTTTCGCGCACGGGCATCGAATTTCTTGGTGTTGGCGTAACCGACCACGGTGCCGATGCGCAGTCGGGCAAGGTCGTCAAGGTCGCCCCAGGCATGGGTGGCCATGACATGCTCGGCAAACCCAAGCGGCGCGGTGCCCATCGGATCGGATGCGATGAAGTCTGAATTCGGGTCGTGATGGCAATGATAACCGGGAAAGTACGCCACGACGTCCTGCGCGCCCGACTTGGCCTTGGCAATCGCACGGTTCCAGGGCCAGAAGCGGATTTCGACCGGGTATCCCGCCTTTGCGAAGATGGCCCTGACGATGGCGCTGCTCGCGCCGCCCTCCGGCAGATCGCGGTTGGTGTAGGGCGGCCAGTTCAGCGTGGAAAGACGGATGACCGATCCCGGAGACGGTGCGCCGTCCGCCGCCGCATTCGCGGCAAGACCGTACAGCACCACAAAGCCTGCGATAAGACGCAGGCTGCAGGCGCGCGTGTGACGTATGCCGTTCCTTATCGTCTCAATATATCGCCGCATATCCAAGCCCTTCGGCCGCGGCTCCATGCCCGGCCGCTACATCCTAGATTGCGCGCAATGAGGTAAAAAAACGTTAAAATTATGTTGCCTTGCGAGAGGCCGGTCTCATGGAATAACGTTCAAGTTGTCATATAGGCCTAAAAAGATTCGCAGTTTTTCTCGTGCTGATCGACCTGGAGCGGGCACGATGGCGAGTTCCGCCGGCAATCGAGAAAACGCCGATCGGCATCACGGCAAGATTGCGCGAGGACTTGCGTCAGGTGAGTTCCCGGCAGGAGTATCTGCAATCGCGCAGTGCCTGTTGGCAGTATCGGTGCGCACCTCGCCGGCTCGGCGGACGGAACGGTGGCGGTCGCATGCAACGCACGATCGGTACCGGCGGAGTTCGCTATCCGCTGGCATCCGACCGCCGTTGCAAGCGATATTTGTCCTCGGGGTCAAGTGGCCGCTGTCGAGCGCGGGCGGCTTATTCGCCGTTGCGGCGTTCTTGAACCATCGTGTTGAGTTGGTTGTAGAGTTCCTTGTCTTGCCGGGCCGCCAGCGAGATTTCCTTATACTCTTTCAGGGAAATGCCCTTGGCGTCCTGGATCGCCTTGACCAACTCCGCATTCGCCTCCTTCTGAAGGCTTCGAGCCTTTTCCTTGTCTTGCTGCTGCTGAGCCGTCTGAATCTTCGGCTGCCACTTCTGGACAAGCTGGGAAACCTGAACGACGGCGTCGACGTAGGCGTCCAGCTTCGCGTCACTAAACTCCTGGGCGCCGGCCTGTGCCGAGGTGGAGCCCTCGGATTGCTGGGCGTGCGCGGCCGAGGGGATGCCCACGGCGGTAAAGGTAAGCACCGCCGCCGCCGCGACAGCGCCGGTGACCCGTCTAATTCGATCGATCATATGGCTGCTCCTTTAAGCACGTAGGTAGAGCGATCGTGGACGAACTTGCACCCCTAAACAGTTGGGCCAGTGGCTGTAAACCGTTGGCTCAATCAACGCATGGGTTTGTCACCGGAATCAGGGCAAAAGGGGGCGTTTTCGCGGCGCAGACGCGCGCACTATCGATGGCGCATTCCGCAGCCGCACGACAATGGCCCGGAGGGTCTCGCGAATCCGGGCCCGGGCGTTCGCCGGCGGGATGCTTCACCCGCCGTTCGGACGGCCGCGAGGCGCGCCTTGCGGCGTCTTGGCGGGCGCGGTGCTGGGGTCGACGGTCACGACCTTCGACACCTGCCGTCCCTTCTGTGCCTCAACCATTTCGAAGGTGATCGCCGCACCTTCTGGCACATTGTCGAGGTTGGCACGCTTCAGCGCCGTGATATGAAGGAAGATGTCCGAGGACCCGTCGTCGGGACGTACGAAGCCATATCCCTTCTCGGTGTTGAACCACTTGATGGTGCCGGTCATCGAAGCGGCCGGGACTTGCTGGTTCTGCATCGTCGGGAACACTCTGGCCGTGGACTCCATTGGGGCTGGGCCGCAATGCCTCGTCCGCGCTTTACACGCCACGATGCGGCGGCTGTCGCCAAGGCCTCGCGGCAACTCTAGCGTGGCTCAGGTAAATCGCTGCCGCAAGCCGTTTTGTCGTGACAGTCGCGAGAATTCGAACGGGATGAAAAGTGTCACAACCTCAATGCTGCGATAAAACGCTAGTCATGGATTCACAAGAAGGAAGTAGAGGCTTGTCATTAGTTGTATGCAAAACTACACGAAAGTAATGCATGTGCCGCTGCCGATGGGATTCTAAGCGTAAGCGCGCTGCCGCGGGGACGAGCCTGCGATAATCGGGGGGACCAGAATGACCGTGAGGCTGCATGGACGCAGCGACATAGACCTCGACGCCTTCGAGCGCGTGACGCGCCGCGGCGAGGGAATTTGCCTGGACGAAAACGCCGAGAGCAGGATGAGCCGGGCGCGCGAGAGTTTTCTGGCCTTGCTCGACAGCGATCCGGATATCGTCGTCTACGGTGTGACCTCGGGCTATGGCCAGAATGCATACCAACGCTTCACCCTTGAGGAACGCAGGGCGCACGCACGCAAGCCGTCGATCGCGCCAATGACCAGCTTCGGCCGACCGCTGCCGGGGCGCGTCGTACGCGGTATCGTGCTGGCACGCTTGGCCAATTTCGTCGAGGGACACGCCGCCGTCACACCGGAGCTTGGCCGCGCGGTCGCGGCGATGCTCGACAGCGGGAAGCTGCCGGTGGTGCCGATGGACGGCACCGGCTGCGCTGGTGAGATCCAGCCGCTGTCGCACCTTTTCGCGCCGCTCGCCTCGGGGTTCCCGCTGGCGGAGAAGGAGGCGCTGGCGCTTATCAACGGCAGCCCGACGGCGGCCGCGCTAGTGGCCGACGCCGTGCTTGGCGCGCGCCATCGGCAGACACTTCTGGAGGGGGTTTTCGCGCTGTCGATAGAGGCGCTGCAGGCCCCGCTCGAGGCCTATGATTCGGCGCTGACGGTCCTCTGGAACGATCCTGACGAGGCGGCGGCGCTTCGCTCGCTGGCCGGCTGGCTGGAGAGTGCGCCGGGCGGACGGCGTCCCTATCAGGCACCCGTAAGCTGGCGCATCCTGCCTCGCGTGCTGGGTCAGGCGCGCCGCGCGCTGCGGCAGGCGGAAGAGGTAGCCGAGGCCAGTCTGGGCGCTGTCACCGACAATCCGATCTACCTGCCGCCGGACGATGGGCACCCACTGGGGAGGGTGATCTCCAACGGCGGCTATCATAACGCCCGCGCCTATCCGGCACTCGACGCACTGACGGCGGTCTATGCCGACCTTGCGCTTCTGGCGGACCGGCATGTTACCAAACTGCTGGACGGCAAAACCTCGTTGCTGCCGCACCAGCTTCAAGTGGGGGAAGCCTATCTCGGCACGCTGGGCTTCGCGGCCGCCGGCTGGGCGGAGCAGGCGCGGCAGGCCGCGCGGACGACATTGCTGCCGGGAAGCGAGGGCGGCGGCTTCGGCCAGAACGATGTGGCGGTGCCCGTGATGCACGCCTGGCGTCGCCATCGGGAGGCGGCGACGGCACTGGAATCGGCCGTGGCGACGCTTGCGGTGGTTTGCAGCCAGGCCTTCCGTGCAAATGGCCATGGGCCGGCGCCGGCGCTCGACGAACTCCTTGCGGAGATACGCGCCGAGGTACCGCCGGTAATCGATCCGCAGCCGCTTGGCCCGGCTGTGGAGCGGCTCGCGGAGCGATGGCATGGCGAGACGGCGCCGGAGGCCGGGACCGTATAGGATATTGGGGTGGCTGGTGTGGCCTTGCGCCATATATTCGCCACAGCATTGCCGTACCCGGACCCTGTGGTCATGACTACCGTCGCTGCCGAACCGCGGAAGGTGGCGCCGAGTCGCGGTCGGTTCGCAACGGGAAGGAGGTCGCCGTGGATTGGAAGACGCAAGCCGCTCGACGTGCATGGGCCGCCGATCATGGTGGCGGGGGCACACCCGGACCGCGCATGACGCGTCCGCTGGTGCCCGGCATCCCCTCGCGCGTGGTGGATCCCAGCGGCGTGGTGAAGCGCCAGGACAAGACGGTTACTCCGCCGCGCGAGTCCGAGGTTTCCGATCCCCTCTCGAACGAGGGACAGCTCGTCGTCGGCAAGGGGATTCGTTTCAAAGGCGAAATAACGGCGTGCGACACCCTGATCGTGTATGGCCAGGTCGAGGCCTCGCTTCCGGCTCGCGCCATCCAGGTCGCCGAGGGCGGTGACTATCAGGGCACGGCCGAGGTCGACGAGGCGGTGATTGCCGGGAACTTCGACGGCAACTTGACGGTACGCCAGCGCCTGACCATCGCGGCCACCGGCCGGGTCAAGGGCACGATCCGCTATGCCGAGTTGGAGATCGCCGCCGGTGGGCAGATCACCGGCGATATCCAGCTTCTGGAGCAGCAGGTCCCGGCGGAGACGGCGAAGGCCGCCGCCGAGACGAAATCGTCGGTGACAAACGACAAGGCTGATCAGGGCAAGGCCGGTCAGGGCAAGGCCGCTACCGGGAAGGCATCCACTGATAAGGCGTCTACCGATAAGGTGGCCGAAGATAAGGGCAGCGCTGCCCACAGGTCGGTCGGGGAGCGCTTGCGAGAAGCCGTGCCGGAACTTGCCGAAAGCGATGAGTCCGGAAAGGCGCCCTAAACGGACCTGTTAATCGCTGGATACGGCTTTCAGATTATTTCAGGTCTGAAATGATATTGTGGTGGACGGCGACGTAGCCGTCCGCCTGCGTTTCTATCCGTTCCCGCAACAGTCGGTGTGCGTCCGGCAGGGCGTGGAACGGGATTGCCGGATAGGCGTGGTGCTCGGAGTGATAGGGCATGTTCCACGCCAGCCGCCTGACGAGGGCGCTGGTGTGCGTGGTCCGGCTGTTGCGCAGCATCTGCGGGACAAAGGGGCAGCCGGTATGCTCCGCCAGCAGGTAGGCACGCAGGAACGGCTGTCCCAGCAGGGCGGGAATCGCGACGTAGACAAACACGGCGTCGCTTGCGAGCCACACGCTGCCGCCGACCGCCAGCGCGATGACGGCAATCAGCACTCTGGCCTCACGGATCACCATGGGCTTGTCGCGCGGGGACAGGAACGGCGATGAGGCCCGCCCCATCGCCTGTCGGGCCGTCGTTTCGATCCGCTCCCACCAGTAGGGCAGGCCGGTCAGGTGCCACGCGTACTGTGCGCGCGTGTGCGGCTTACCGCTGATCAGCTCGGGGTCGCGCGCGCTGTCTTGCGTCCAGCGGTGGTGCGCCAAGTGGAAGGCGCGGAAATAGGCGGGCGGTAACAGCAAGGGCGCGGCGCACAGCCAGGCGACGGCGTCGTTAAGCCATCGCGTCCGGAACGCTGTCCGGTGGATGCACTCATGCAGCGGGGCGAAAAGGAAGATCAGCAAAAGGCCGTGCGCCAGCCACGCGGCCGGCAGGTAGACCGTGCCGCGCGCCATCCAGATCAACACCCCGGTTGCGCCGAGCGCCGTGGCGTGCTGGGCGAGTTGCAGCAGGCCCTTGAGGTCGGAACGTCGCGCCAGCGCCTTGAGTGCCCGCTTATCGAGGTCTCCAACGCTTCGCGTATCCGTCATGGACGCGACATTAGACCATTTAGCCCGGATATTGCCAGTTTTGACCCTGGCGAAACGCGAACGGTTCGTTATTCTGCGCCGCCATGGCTGGTTTCAGTGCATTCGTAGGTATTCTCGCGGGCGGTTACCTGGCGTTGACCGGCGGGCTTTACGCCGGACAGCGGCGGCTGCTCTATCGGGGCGGTGGCCCGGCGCCCGATCCGGCAAAGGCCGGTCTGGATGGCCTGCGGGTCATCGAGACGAAAACCTCGGATGGGCTGGTGCTGCGCCACTGGTACATTCCTGGCCCGCCGGGCGCGCCGGTTGTGGCAGTTTTTCACGGCAATGCCGGCGACATCGGTGGGCGCGCCGGGAAGTATGCACCGCTGGCGGCGGCGGGCTTCGGCCTGCTGCTTGCCGAGTATCGGGGCTTCGGCGGCAATCCGGGAAAGCCCAGCGAGCAGGGCCTGTTGGCGGACGCCAGGGCGGTTCTGGACTGGCTCAATGCCCAGGATGTGCCGGATGCCCGCATTGCGGTCTATGGCGAGTCGCTGGGAACCGGCGTTGCTGTTGCCATGGCGGGCGAACGGCAGGTCCGCGCCACGGTGCTGGAGGCGCCATTCACCTCCATCGCCGATATTGCGCAGGCGCAATACTGGTACGTCCCGGCGAAATGGCTGGTGCGCGACCGCTTCGACTCGCTGATGCGAATAGAGCGAATCCAGGCGCCGCTTTTGATCCTCCACGGCGGACAGGACCGGACGATTCCGCCGCGCTTCGGCGAGCGCCTTTACGCCGCGGCACCGGATCCCAAGAGATGGGCCTTCTTCGAAGAAGCGGATCATCTCGACCTGTGGGACCGGGGCGCGGGCGCCACCGTGATCGGTTTCCTTGAAGAGCACCTGGCCAAGCAGCCGGGGAGGGTGGCGGAGCCGGCTTAGCCGCGGTTGCCGTTGCGATAGTCGGCAAGCTTTTCCGGCGTATCCAGATCGACCAGGATGGTATCGTCCGGCATCTCCACAGCCATGACCTGATCG
This sequence comes from Ferruginivarius sediminum, assembly GCF_003344765.1. Taxonomy (GTDB): domain Bacteria; phylum Pseudomonadota; class Alphaproteobacteria; order Kiloniellales; family Rhodovibrionaceae; genus Ferruginivarius; species Ferruginivarius sediminum. The sequence goes on from NZ_QPMH01000001.1 coordinate 308,794, forward strand.
CTGTATTCGCTGAGCAGCGGCTTGGCGCCGACGTCGCCGGCGATCTCCTGCATCTCCGGGAAGAAGCGCCGGGCTAGCAGTACAGGGTTGCCCCGCTTGCCATTCCATGTCGGCACGCAGATCGTGTGTCCGCCAGCCGGATCGAAGGCGTCGATCAGGCGGTCGATCACTGTCGAATGGATGCCCGGCATGTCGCCCAGCAGGACCACCACGCCGTCGATGTCCGCCGGCAGCGCCTTGACACCTGTGCGCAGCGACGTGGACAGCCCATCAGCGAAGTCCGGGTTATGCACCGTCTTCACCCTGCGCCCGCCCAGCAGGCTTTCGACCTGCTCGCGTTGATGCCCGGTGACGACGATGACCGGTGCGGCCTTCGACTTTTCCGCCGCGTCTAGGGCATGCAGCAGCATCGGCCGGCCGCCGACTTCCTCCAGCAGCTTGTTCCGCCCGCCCATGCGCCGTGACTGTCCCGCCGCCAAAACCAGCGCGGCGATGCGCCGATGTCCGGCCGCCGCCGGTGGATGCTGCGGCGCGGCTTCGGCGCGGGGCAGGGGGCGGGCGGGGATCTCCTTCAACAGGCCGCCGGCGCCCATGCGCATGATGTCCTCCGACGTCACAGGCAGACCGGCGCAGATGCGCCACAGCACCCAATCGTTGCCGCCCACCTTGGGCGAGCGGGCGGAGCCCGGCAGCGCGAGCACCGGAACGTCGCCGAGGTGCCCGGTGACCAGCAGATTTCCTGGATCTACTGGCATGCCGTAGTGCTCGACCGTGCCCCCCGCGGCCGCCAGCCCGGCCGGGATGCAGTCCCGCCGGTCGGTCGTCGCCGAGGCGCCGACAATCAGGATCAGGTCACAGCCGCCGTCCCGCAACTCGGTCAGGCCGCGATGAACCGCCGCTTCGGTGTGCTCGACGCGGGTTTCCCGCAGCAGCTCGCTGCCAAGTGTTCGCAGGCGGGCGGAAACAGTTTCCACCGTTTTTGCCAGCACCTTGTCCCGCGTTCCAGGCAGCACGGTTTGCAGCAGCCCGACCTTGCGGGGCCGGAACGGCGCGACGGAGACCAGGGCGGAACCGGCCTCTTTCGCGCGTGCGGCTGCGCTCTCGACGGTGGTTTCGGCCACGCCCAGCGGGATGATCTTGATGGTGGCGACAAGCTGGCCTTCCTCGACGCGGGCGTAGGGTTCCAGCGTCGCCACCGTCACCGATTCGTCGACGGAATTGACGGCGTTCAGGCGCTCTTGATCGAACAGCAACAGGCCATCGGCGCGAGCGAAAAGATTGACGCGCCCGGTCGCGGCCGTACCGGCCTCGACGTGCGCGCCGGTGCAGGCGGCTGCCAAGCGCCGGGCGGCTTCGTCCTCGCCCAGGTCGCCCGGCTCAAGCCGCGCGACGATCACGGTTTCCACGCCGGCGGCGGTCAGCGCCGCGACGTCGGCCTCACCCAGACGAGTCCCCTTCTTGTAGGTCTTGCCGCCTGCTTCCTGGCTGTGCGCGAGAATCGCGCCGGCCGCTTCGCCCACCGGCACCGTGCCGAAGAACATGTGCCCCGCCGCCTAGACCGCCGCGGCCTTCTGCTCCGGCGGACGCTTTTCCAGCGGCGGCGCGCCGTGCAGGACCTGGGTCATCTGCGCCAGCGTGGCGATGGCGATCTCCGCCGGCGAGCGTCCGCCCAGCGGCAGACCCAGCGGCCCGTGGATGCGTGACAGCTTGTCGTCGGGAATGCCGGCCTCGGCAAGCCGCTCCAGCCGCTTGGCGTGGGTGCGGGTCGAGCCCAGGGCGCCGATGTAGAAGGCATCGCTGTCGAGCGCGACCTGCAGCGCGGGGTCATCCAGCTTCGGGTCGTGCGTCAGCGTCACGACGGCCGTGCGATGGTCGAGCTGCAACGCGCGCATCGCATCGTCCGGCCAGTCGCTCAACAGGGTGACGTTCGGGAAGCGCTGATCGCTGCCAAAGGCGCGGCGCGGGTCGATGATGGTGACGTCGTAGCCCGCGATCTCGGCCATTGGCGCCAGGGCCTGGGCGATGTGCACCGCGCCGACAAGGACGAGCCGCAGCGGCGGGTTGAACACCTGCACGAACAGATGCCCGTTCGGTTCCGGCAGACGGCCGCTCTTGTCGTGGCGGATGGCGTCCTCGATGCCGTGGAGAGCGGGGGCGGAGAGGACAAGCGCGCCAGCGACCGCCTCGCCCTCGTCGATCAGGGCCTCGCTGCCGTTTTCCAGGTCGGTGACGAGCGCCACGGCCCGCTTGTGCGCGCGGGCGTCCTGCAGGCGCTCCAGCGTTGCGCGCTTCATTCCATCTTCTCGACGTAGACTTGCACGGTGCCGCCGCAGGCGAGGCCGACTTCCCAGGCCTGCTCGTCGCTGACGCCGAATTCCAGCAGCTTCGGCGCGCCGTTTTCCATCACTTGCTTGGCCTCGTGGACCACCGCGCCCTCGATGCAGCCGCCGGAGACGGAACCCACCATATTGGCGTTCTCGTCCACGACAAGCTGGCTGCCGACCGGGCGGGGCGAGGAGCCCCAGGTGGACACCACCGTGGCGCGGGCGACCTTGTGGCCCGCCTTCAGCCAGTCCATCGCCGCCGCCAACTCGTCCGCCGGCGCGACGGTGCTGGCGCTTTCACCGGCCGTCACTCGATCATCTGTAGCCATTCGCTTACCCCTTCCTGGCGGCGCGAAATCGGGCGGCTCAGCGCATCGGCGAGTTCGCGGAGGCTTTCCAGGTTATGCACCGAGCGGAACTCGTCCACATGCGGCATCATCGCCTGCGCTCCTTGAGATTTTGGCGCATAGCCCTCGTACCGCAAGAGTGGGTTCAGCCAGATCAGTCGCCGGCAAGACTTGTGCAGGCGTTCCATCTCGCGTTGCAGGCCCTCGGCGTTGTCGCGGTCGAGGCCGTCTGTGATGAGCAGCACCACCGCGCCCTGGCCCAGCACCCGCCGCGACCAGTCGCGGTTGAAAAAATGCAGGCACTGGCCGATGCGGGTGCCGCCCTGCCAGTCGGTGACCGCCTGACCGACCTTCTCCAACGCCTCGTCCACGTCCTTGGTGCGCAGATAGCGGGTGATGTTGGTCAGCCGCGTGCCGAAGACGAAAGCGTGCACGCGGTCGCGGTCGTTCGTGACCGCGTGCATGAAGTGCAGCACCATCCGCGAATACTGCGCCATCGAGCCCGAGACGTCGCAGATGATGACCAGCGGCGGCGGGCGCCGCCGCTGCCGCCGCCACTTGATGGGGATGCTGTCGCGCCCGGCGCGCAGGGCCTCTCGCAAGCTGCGGCGCATGTCGGCGCGGCCGGGCGCGTGGTGCGGGCGGAAGCGGCGCGTGCGGATCTGGTTCACGGGCAGGCGAAGCCGCTCGATGGCGCGCTTGGCTTCTTCCATTTCCGCGCGCGACATCTTTTCGAAGTCCATGGTCTGGAGCACATCCTTGTTCGACCATGTCAGCGCCGCGTCGAACTCGTACTCCTCCTCCGGCGCCTCCTCCTCCTGTTGCTCGCCGGGGAACTCCTGCTGCATCGCCTCGGCCAGGCGGCGCGACATCTCTTCCTGCTTGGTGCGGTCAAGTTCGGCGCGCACCTCGGGCAGGAGCATTTGCGTCAGGCGTTCCAGGATGCGCGGATTGCGCCAGAACACATGAAAGGCCTGATCGAACAAGGGCTGCTGGTCCTTGCGATTTACGAACACAGCGTGCAGCGCCCAATAGAGGTCGTCTCGCCGCTCCAGCCCCACGGCCTGCATGGCTCGGATCGCCTCCAGCACGCGCCCCGGCCCGACCGGCATGCCGGCCGCGCGCAGCGTGCGGGCGAACAGCATCAGGTTCTCGACCAGCCGGCCCTCGGCCATGGCGAGCTTGCCGTCCCCGTCGCTTTCGCGGCCCTGGGTTTCATCCGTCATGGGTTACGCCTTCCAGGCGTTCAGATCGATTGGCGCGCCGCCTCGGTGGCCATTTCCTGTTTCACCTGATCCAGGATGCGCCGCGCCTCGCTGCCTTCGACCTTGGCGATATCGTCCTGGTATTTCAGCAGGATGCCCAAAGTATCGTCGATGGCGTCGGGGGTCAGCGCCACCTTGTCGAGCTGGGTCAGCGCGTCGGCCCAGTCGATCGTCTCGGCTACGCCCGGCAGCTTGAACAGGTCCATGCCTCGCAGCTTCTGCACGAAGGCGACGACCTGGTGCGACAGTTCCTCTGACGCCTTGGGTGCTTTCACCTTGAGGATTTGCAACTCGCGCTCGGCCGTGGGGTAGTCGACCCAGTGGTAATAGCAGCGCCGCTTCAGCGCGTCGTGAATCTCGCGGGTGCGATTCGAGGTGATGATGACGATGGGCGGCTGTGGCGCCTTGATGGTGCCAAGCTCGGGAATCGTGACCTGATAGTCCGCCAGCACTTCCAGCAGGAAGGCCTCGAACGGCTCGTCCGTGCGGTCCAGCTCGTCGATCAGCAGCACCGGCGGGCCCAGCACGTCGGGGCGCAGCGCCTTCAGGATCGGCCGCTCAATCAGGAACTGCTCGGAGAAGATGTCCGAGGCGAGTTGCTCCCTGTCGCGGTCGCCGGTGGCCTCGGACAGGCGAATCTCCACCATCTGCCGGGCATAGTTCCACTCGTACACCGCCGAGGCGACGTCCAGCCCCTCGTAGCATTGCAGGCGCAGCAGGCTGCGGTTCAGGGTCTCCGCCAGGACCTTGGCGATCTCGGTCTTGCCGGTTCCGGCCTCGCCCTCAAGGAACAGCGGTCGCCCCAGGCTCAGCGAGAGATAGAGGACGGTCGCAAGGCTGCGGTCGGATACGTACTTGCCGTCGGACAGCAGCGCCTGCGTTTCGTCGACGGATTGCGGCAATTTGGCCATACGCGCGGTCTCCCAAGCTGATCGCGTTGCTTGCTAGCAGACCGCGACAGGCGCAGACAAGGCGCTCTCACTTATTTACGCGTGTAGGCGCCGCTTGGCTGCTTGAAATATGTCCCCTTGGGCGCGCTTTCCAGGATTTGCTGGGCATAGACCTTCCCGACGGCGTCGGCGGAGATGTTCTGCTCCTTTGCGCGCTGCTCGTACAACTGGCGGCGCTTGGCGTTGACTTCCGAGACGATCTGCTTGGCTTCGGCGGGCGCGTTCTGCTCGCGTACCTCAACGAATCCGTCGAAGCGTTCGGCGATGACGCCTTCGGCGCGGTATTCATCGAGCGACTTCGCCAGCGCCGGGCCGGGCAGGACGGCCAGAAGGGCGAGGGCGGCCAATATCGGGAACAGGAATCGACGCAGTATCGGCATGGCTCGCGCTCCGCGCTAGAAGATGTCGGGGTTTTGCTGGATGTCTTCCTCGGCCTGCTTTTCCAGCTTCACGCGGACTTCCGCATCCAGCTTGACGTTAAGGTTGATGGTGATCGGCTTGTCCGGCGCCTCGACCTTGACGGTGGGCTGGCAGGCAACGACCCCAAGTACGAGGACGGCGGCGGCGGGAAAACGAATCTGCAGGCGCACGGTGACCTCCTGATCGAAGCGCATGCTGCGTCATGCGTGCGGCGAGAACAAGGCCTTCGTGCGGCGGACATGGGCCGGCGGCCTATTCCAGCTCGACCGCGCGTTCCAGCAATTCGGTCGTCAGGCGGCGCCCTTCCTGCAGCGCAGCCAGCAACGGCTCGATATCGCCGGTAAGGTTGATGTTGAAGCGGAACGGATAGCCATCCAGCACGTCCGGGTTCCGTCCTTCCATGACGATACCAAGTTCCAAATCGCCATCTGACGGGCGATTCAGGGTCGCTTTCAGCTCCTTGTACTGGAAGTTCTCCAGTGCACGCATCATCAATTGCACCTGTTCGCCCCTGCCGGCCAGGGCCTGTTTGGCGCTTTGGATCTGGACCCGGATCACGCCGTCTGATTCGGCCGAGATCTGCCCCTGGTCGACGACGAAGCCGTTACCGCCGAAGCGCAGGGGAATCTGTCCCGAAAGGACGCCTTCCGCGCTCAACCCCTCGACGTCCAGTTCCTCGAACAGCTTTCGCAAGGACAGGCCGCGCACGTGGACTGTGGCGTCGGTTTCCGTGTCGAGCCCTTTTAGGGCCAGATCCTCTGCATACAGAAGGCCGTCGGAAAGCGTGCCCTCGATGCGCGCGACACGAAGGACCGGCCTGGCCTCGTCGTCCGGAACAAGCTGGAACCGAAGGCGGACGTCCGTCAATGGCACGCCCGCCACAACGCTTTTGGCCGTCAGTTCCTGACCGGGCGGTGTCGTGGTCGGGATCAGGCGCGAGGCGGTCACAGTGCCAGATAACTCCTCGACGCGCGCTTGCGGTGTCTCGAAGCTCAAGGCATCGATGCGGGCGACGCCCCCGCTGTTGAAGCCGCCGGGCTGCCAGGTGAGATCGCCGCCGACTTCAACGCTGCCCTCGGCGCTCTCGATGTCGCGCAGCAACGGACTGAGCGCTCGCGGCTGCAAGCCGCCGGGACTGAACCGGGCCGTAGAAGGGCCGAACATCATGTCCCCACTTTGGGTTGCCAGGTTGTGGTGTAGGTCGAGGGGGACTGAGATGTCGGTGCCACGCACGCCGGCGGCGCCTGTCGCCGTCAGGCGCTGTCCGTCCCGTCGAACAGTGAGGTCGACGGACAGCGGGGCGAAAGCGGCCGGCTGCGCTTCATGCACCAGATTTCCCAGAGAGAGCCTCGCTAGTGGCGCGTCTGGCGTGCCGTAGGTGATGTCCGCGTCGAGTTCGCTGGCGCTCAGCTTCATGTCGGGCACGCGGATTCGAGCACCTTTCATTGCTGCGGCGGCAACGAGCGAATCGTCCTGGCGGATCTTGAGGTCTATCGGCCCTGGCGCGGTACTCGCGGTGACGTCCGGTGCATCCACCCGGCGTATGGTACCGCTAAGCGTGCCGGGATCGGCTACTAGCTCGGCCGAGAGGGTTCCATCCTGCATTATTGCCATGCCGGAACGGATCGTCACTTCGATCGGACCTTCAACGTCGACCACGCCCGTCCTGGGAGGCTCCGGCAGGCGCAGGCGTCCCGCCTTCGATAGGCGAACCGCGGTTTCCGTTCCTTCACGCTCAATGACGACCGGGCCGTCGAATCCGACATTTTCCAGCACTTGGGGGCCCGCGCGCAGCCGCGCCAGTTGCACCTCAAGCTGCCCCTCCGCCGTCATGGCGCCGGGATCCAAGCTGGCGTTCCCATCGAAGGCGAGGCGGCCCAATTCGACATCGCCATAGCGCAGTTTCTCTGCCTCAAGCTTCAGCGGTGCGAGCGTGATTCCGGACATGGCGAAATCGGCCGCGTGCGTGCCGTCGGCGGCGAACTGCGCGCTGGCGTAACCCTTGCCGAGCGTTGCGCGCAGGCTGGCACGGCCATCCCAACGCCATTCGCCGTCCCGATAGGCTGCTTGCAGAAGCTCACCCGCTTCGGTCCAGGGAGACAGGGTGACCTGCTCGAGGCGGGCGAGCATGGAGGCAAAGTCCTGGCCGAGGCCGAATTCCGAAAGGGCCTCCGCGTTGACCTCGGTTGCCGCCGCCGTGGCGGGCTCGCGCAGGCGCAGCAGGATCTCGCCTTGCCGCACATCGAGAGTGGCCTCGATCCCCGCATCGACGCCGCGGGCGTAAGGCGTCACATCGGCGCCCTGTAATGACAGGGAAATCTCGGCCGCCGCCGATTGGCGCAAGGCGGCTTGCGGGCCTTCGGGCAGCGTTGTCGGCAGCGTGCCGTCGTAGGTCAGGTGGAACTCGGCGCGCCCTGATTTCGGTGTTGCTGGCCAGGACGCGGGCCAGGGCACTTTGGCAACGTCGCTCCAGCCCCGCGCGTCCAGTCGTATCGTCGGGTCTTGCGGAAGGCCTGTTGCTTCCAGGCTAATCTCGATGGCGGTATATGGCGTGTCGGCCTTGCCGCGAAGCGTTGCGCGCAGGCCATCCTCGGCTTCGTGCAGACGCCCGTCGAATGCAACGTCCACCGTGCCATGCGGACTTGCCGCCGTGACGACGGCGTCCTGCAGGTAGACCTCGGGAAGGCTCGGCGAGGCTGCTGCTTCTGCCTGCCCGGTGTCCCCGGCAAGCAGGTCTTGAAGCCGCCCGAGCGGCCTGTCCGAACCGAGGTCGAGTTTGAGGCGAAGGCCGTCAAGGTCGATGCGTTCGACTCGCCCAGCCAGAACCTGACTCGGCTGGTACATGACCGTGAGGGATCTGGCCGAGGGACCATCGTCGCCGAGATCGAGGCCACGCACCTCCACGCGTTCCAGCGTCAGGGCCGTCACTTCCAGGCGCGCTTGCCCGAACCCCTGGTGTGCCAGCCAGCGGCGCGCGGCCGCCTCGGCAAGCTCGGTGCGCCAGAGGATGCCGCCAGTCGCGAGCGCGGCGACGAGGACGACAGCGATCAGCAAGCTCCACAGCAGCACGCGCATGGCCGGTTATCCGGAACCTTCGGGCGTTCTCATCACCTGAGTAGCTTGGCGTCGCCGCTTCTCGAACGCAAACGGCCGGGCCGCATGGGCGACCCGACCGCTGGCTTGTTTGGACGCTCTCGTTATTGGTCTTGTTGGGCACTGCGGAACAGCGCCGATCCCGGCCGCTAGGCGGTTGCGGCCTGGACGGCCCGCCTCGCCATGACACCGACGAGGTGGGCACGATACTCCGCACTTGCGTGCAGGTCTGCGTTCAGTTCGTCCTCCGGCACGGTGATGCCCTTCAGCGCGTCCGCCGACCAGTTGCCGGACAGTGCGTCCTCCATCTCCTTCACCCGGAAGACGCAGGGCCCGGCCCCGGTCACGGCCACACGGACACCCTGCGGTCCCCGGCTGACGAAGACGCCGACGATGGCATAGCGCGAGGCCGGGTTGTGGAACTTCGCGTATCCCGCCTTCTCGGGGACGGGGAAGCTTACCTCCTTGACGATCTCGCCTTCCTCCAGCGCCGTCTCGAACAGCGCCACGAAGAAGTCGTCGGCCGGGATTTCCCGCTTGTTGGTGCGCACGATGGCGCCCAAACCGACGAGGCCCGCCGGATAGTCGGCCGCCGGGTCGTTGTTGGCGATCGAGCCGCCGATGGTGCCCCGGTTGCGCACCTGCGGGTCGCCGATGCCGCCGGCCAGCCTTGCCATGGCGGGGATCTTGGCCTGCACGACATCGCTGCCGGCAACCGCATCGTGCGTGGTGATGGCGCCCACGACGATGTTGCCGCCCTCCTCGCGGATGCCCTTCAGGTCGGCGATGCCGCCGAGGTCGACAATGGCGGACGGCGCGGCGAGGCGCTGCTTCATGGTCGGCAGCAGGGTGTGGCCGCCGGCGATCAGCGACGCCTCCTCGTTGTCGGCCAGCAGCTTCGCCGCTTCGTCCAGACTGCTTGGCTTGTGGTATTCGAATCCGTACATCGGATCGCCTCCGTTATTCGGCGGCCTGGGCCAGTCGGCCCCGGGCGATTCGCCAGACCTTCTCGCGGGTCGCGGGCATGGAGATCTCCTCCGTACCCAGCGCGTCGGTGATCGCGTTCATCAACGCGGGCGGGGCGGCAATCGCGCCAGCCTCGCCGCAACCCTTCGCACCGACCGGATTGTGCGGGCAGGGCGTCTCGATCATACCGACGCGGTAGGATGGCAGGTCGTCCGCCCGCGGCATGCAGTAGTCCTGGTACGAGCCCGTGACGAGCTGACCGGCCTCGTCGTAGACACCTTCCTCCAGTAGCGCCTGGCCGATGCCCTGGGCGATGCCGCCATGCACCTGGCCCTCGACGATCATCGGGTTGATGACCTTGCCGAAGTCGTCCACCGCGACCCAGTCGGCGATGCGGGTCGTGCCGGTCTCCGGATCGATCTCGACTTCCGCGATATGTACGCCGGCGGGATAGGTGAAGTTCGCCGGGTCGTAGAATGCCGTCTCGTCCAGGCCAGGCTCCACGCCCTCCGGGTAATTGTGCGGGACATAGGCGGTGAAGGCGATCTCACCGATCGACTTCTGCTTGTCGGTGCCTGCGACGCGGAAATTGCCGCTGTCGAACTCGATGTCGTCGACCGAGGCCTCCAGCAGATGGGCGGCGATTTTCTTTCCCTTCTCGATCACCTTGTCGCAGGCGCGGACGATGGCCGAGCCGCCGACAGCTAGCGAGCGCGAGCCGTAGGTGCCCATGCCCATCGGGATGCGGCCGGTATCGCCGTGCACCACGTCCACGTTCTCGACCGGCACGCCAAAGCGGTCGGCCACGAGCTGGGCGAAGGTGGTCTCGTGCCCCTGGCCGTGGCTGTGCGAGCCGGTGAAGACCGAGATGCTGCCGGTGGCGTTGAAGCGGACCTGGGCGGATTCCCACAGGCCGACGCCGGCCCCCAGTGCGCCGACCACCTGCGAGGGTGCGATGCCGCAGGCCTCGATATAGGCCGACAGGCCGATGCCGCGCAGCTTGCCGTTACGCTCCGATTCCTGACGGCGCTGGCCGAAGTTCTTGTAGTCGATCATCGCCAGCGCCTCGTCCAGCGCCTTCTCGTACTGGCCGCTGTCGTAGGTCAGTGCGACCGGCGTCTGGTACGGGAACTCGTCGGGCTGGACGAAGTTGCGCCGCCGGATCTCCGCCGGGTCCATGTTCATATCGCGCGCGGCGCGCTCCACCATGCGCTCGACAACGTAGGTCGCTTCCGGCCGGCCGGCGCCGCGATAGGCGTCGACGGGTGCGGTATTGGTGAACACGGCGCGGACGTTGCAATGGACCGCCGGCGTCTTGTACTGCCCGGCCAGCAACGTGCCGTAGAGATAGGTCGGCACGGCCGTCGCGAAGCTGGACAGATAGGCGCCGAGGTTGGCAATCGTGTCCACCTTCAACGCCAGGAACTTGCCGTTCTCGTCCAGCGCCAGCTCGGCATGGGTGACGTGGTCGCGGCCGTGGGCGTCTGAGGAGAAGCTTTCGCTGCGCTCCGCAGTCCACTTCACCGGCTTGCCGTTCAGCTTCTTCGACGCCCAGGTGCAGACGGTCTCCTCGGCATAGCAGTAGATCTTGGAGCCGAAGCCGCCACCCACGTCCGGCGCGACGATGCGGACCTTGTGCTCCGGCAGGTTGAGCACGAAGGCGCACAGGATCAGCCGCAGCAGGTGCGGGTTCTGGCTGGTCGAATACAGCGTGTACTCGTCAGTCCCGGGATCGTACTCGCCGATCGCCGCGCGTGGCTCCAGCGCGTTCGGGATCAGGCGGTTGTTCCGCAGCTCCAGCCTGGAGACATGGTGGGCCTTGGAGAACGCCTCGTCGACTGCAGCCTTGTCGCCCAGTTCCCAGTCGAAGCACAGGTTGCCCGGAGCCTCGTCGTGGATCTGCGGCGCGCCTTCGAGGGCCTTCGCGGGGTCGGCATTGGCGTCCAGCCCCTCGTAGTCGACCTCAACCAGTTCTGCCGCATCGGCCGCCTGGGCGCGAGTCTCGGCGATAACCACCGCGACGTGGTCGCCGACATAGCGCACCTTGTCGCGAACCAGCGGGAAATGCGGCGGCGCCTTGTGCGCCTCGCCGTGCTTGTCGGTGACGACCCAGCCGCAGGGCAGGGAGCCAACGCCGTCATCGGCCATGTCCTGGCCGGTAAAGACGGCGACAACGCCGGGCGCCTGCTTCGCCGCGTCGGTGCTCACCGACTTGACGGTGGCATGCGCCATCTCTGAACGGACGAAGACGGCATGAAGCTGTCCGGGCCGGTTGAGGTCGTCGGTGTAGTGACCGCGACCGGTCAGGAAGCGCTGATCTTCCTTGCGCAGAACGCGCGATACGCCAGAGTCCGGCATAGCCTCACCCCCTCATCTCCTTGGCGGCGTGTTGAATCGCCTTGACGATGTTGTGGTAGCCGGTGCAACGGCAGATGTTGCCTTCCAGCCAGTGGCGGATCGTGTCCTCGTCCGGATCAGGGTTGCGCTTCAGCAGATCGACGGCGCTCATCACCATGCCGGGCGTGCAGAAGCCGCACTGCAGGCCGTGATGCTCCTTGAAAGCGGCCTGCATCGGGTGCAGCTCGCCATTATTGGCCAGCCCCTCGATGGTCGTCACCTCGGAACCGTCCGCCTGCATCGCCAGTGCCGTGCAGGCCTTCACAGAAGTGCCGTCGACGTGCACCACACAGGCACCGCACTGGCTGGTGTCGCAGCCGACATGCGTGCCGGTCAGTCCCAACTCTTCGCGCAGAAACTGAACGAGCAGGGTGCGCGGCTCGACGTCCCGCGACACTTGCTGCCCGTTCACCGTCATCGTCACGGTGGGCATCTCTCTCCTCCCCGTTGGCCGGCATGGCCGTCCGGTCCGTCCGGACGTACGCCAAGCATGTTGGACCCGAATACGAAACGGGTTGTCGGTCAAATGCGAGTGTGTGGGGCGGCCCCGGTTTGGTCAAGCGCGCCGGCCGCCATTTTCCGCCGCACAGGCCGGTATGCGGGCCGCCTGGGTGTCATTTCGTAAGCGCAATCAAAAAGCGAAGATGGCAAGCAGGACAAGGACAACCACGATCAGGCCGCCGACCCAGACGGCCGGGCTTAATCCGCGGCTCTCAGCTTCCGCCGGTGCGGGCCTGGACGCCTCGGCCGGCTCGGCGGGCTTCTCCGCCGGCCTCGACGGCTCGGCCGGTGCCGCGGCCTCGTTCGGGGGCGTGGCCGATTCGGCGACTGCCGGCTCCGGCGTGGCTTCGGCCGCCTCTGGTTTCGCCTCGGCCTCCGCAGGCGCTTTTGCCGCCTCCGGCTTGCCGACCACCTCGGTGAACTTCTCGAAGAACTGTCTGGCGTACTTGTTGGCCGTGGATTTGATCAGCCGCTGGCCGAGCTGCGCCAGCTTGCCGCCCACCTGCGCATCCACGTCGTACTTCAGCAGCGTCGAGTCGCCCTGGTCCTCCAGCTTGACGTGGGCGCCGCCCTTGGCAAAGCCGGCGGCCCCGCCCGTGCCCTCGCCAGAGATCGTGTAGCTCTCGGGCGGGTTCAGGTCGGAAAGCGTCACCCGTCCCGAGAAGGTGGCGTTAACCGGTCCGACCTTCGCCTTCACCTTGGCATTGAAAGCATTGTCGCCCGACTTCTCGATATGCTGGCAGCCGGGAATGCACTGCTTGAGGATTTCCGGATCATTCAGCGCCTCCCACACCGTCTGGCGGGGCGCGGCGATCTGCTGTTCGCCGGACATTTCCATGGCGAATGTCTCCTTTAAGTTGGCTGACGTCGACGTCCGCGTTCCTTAAAACGCCATTCCCGCCGTGCGCGCAACCGTCGCGTACGCACGTATGACCGCATCAGCCGCCCAGGAACAGACGCCCGACGTTCTCGTCCCGCAAGAGATCGTCGCCGCGGCCAGCCATCGCGATCTGGCCGGAGACCAGGACATAGCCGATGTCGGCGAACTCCAGTCCCTTCTTGGCGTTCTGCTCCACCATCAGGATGGTCTTGCGCTCGGCGTGCTGCAGGTCGTCGAGGATCTCGAACACCATGTCGATGAAGCGGGGCTCCAGTCCGATGGAGGGCTCGTCGACCAGCAGGATTTTCGGGTCCATCACCAGCGCGCGGGAGATTTCCAGCAGCCGCCGCTCGCCGCCGGAGAGGACGCCGGCGCGCTGATGCCGGCGTTCGGCCAGGCGGCTGTACTTGTCGAACACGCGCTGGGCGGCGTCCCTGGCGTCCTTGCGGCTGTCGAGGAGGTAGCCGCCCATCAGCAGGTTCTCCTCCACCGTCAGGTCCGGGAAAACCGAGTTGTCCTGCAGAATGTAGGCGATGCCGGCGCGCTTAAGCTTATCTTTCGGCGAGAGGTGCGTGACCTCGGTGCCGTTCACCGAGATCCGGCCGTCGAAGATGTTGGTGAAGCCGAACACCGAATGCAGCACGGTCGACTTGCCCGCGCCGTTCGGGCCGATCAGGCAGATCGATTGTCCCGCGCCGCACAGCAGGTCGATCTCGTGCAGGATCTCCATCTTGCCATAGCCGGCGCGCAGCCCGTCGATCCGCAACAGCGGGTCGCCGTTGCAGAGTTCCTCCAGTGTCTCCCGGCCCGGTCCCTCGGCGGCGATTTCCTGGGCTTGGCGGGCGACATCGTCGACGGAGAGCACCGTGTCGACGTCGCCGAATCCATAGCCGCTGGTCGCCCGGCCCTTGCGGCGGTCCTCGGCCATTACTGGCCTCCCAGGTAAGCGTCGATGACGCGTTGGTCGTTGCGCACGGCCTCCGGATCGCCTTCCGCCAGGAGCTGGCCGTGGGCGAGGCAGTATATCCGTTCCGCGAGGTTCATGATGACGCGCATGTTGTGCTCGATCACGAGGAGGGTGATGCCTAGCTGCTTGTTGGCACGGTTCAGGCGGTCCAGGAGTCCGTTGATGAGCGTGGGGTTGATACCCGCCGTCGGCTCGTCGAGGAGCAGCATCTTCGGCCGGTTCATCAGCGCCATGGCGAACTCCAGCAGCTTCTGCTGGCCGAACGACAACTCGCCGGCCCGCAGGTGGCGCTTGGCGTAGAGGCCGACGAAGTCGAGTAGTTCCTCCGCTTCGTCGTGGGTTTCGCGCGGGAAGCCGGCCAGTATGCTGAACAGGCTTTCATGGCGATGTGGCACCGAGATCAGCATGTTGTCCATGCAGGTCATCTCGCCATAGATCCGGGTCTGCTGGAACGTACGCAGCATGCCCAGCCGGGCGATCTGCGGCACCCGCAGCCTGGAGATTTCCGCACCCTCGAAGCGTACCGAGCCGGAATCGACCGGATGGCTGCCGACGATGGAGTTGAACAGCGTCGTCTTGCCCGAGCCGTTTGGCCCGATGACGCCGACGATCTCGCCTTCGTTCACGCGCAGCGAGATGTCGGAGTTGGCGACGATGCCGCCAAAGCTCTTGGAAACCTTCTCAACCTGGAGGATCGGGGTCATCGCGCACCTCCCTCCGCCGGGTCGGCACTGCCGCCGGCCTCCTTGGGCTGTACCTTGTAGCCGAAGCGCTCGGGAAACTTCTCGCGCAGGAAGCCGAGGATGCCTTGCGGGAAGAACACGACGATCACCACGATCAAGAGACCCAGCGCCACGCGCTGCCAGCCGAGCAGATAAGTCCAGAACAGCTCCTGCGTGATGTGGAACACGGCCGCGCCGATCACTGGCCCCCAGAGCGTTCCCTTGCCGCCGAGAATGGCCATCAGGACCATCCAGACACCGTAGGTGACGCCGGCGAACGCGACGTCGCGCGGGGCGATGAAGCCGACGATATTGCCGACGATGCCCCCCGCGATACCCAGGAAGAACGCGGCGATGCACCAGCCGACCGCCTTGTAGCGCGTCGTGTGGATGCCCATCGCCTCCGCCTTGTCCTCGTCGTCGCGGATCGCGTTGATCGCAAGCCCGAAGCGTCCGGCGTAGATGCGCTTAAGGGCGAAGAAGGTGACGATGGCCAGGGCGAAGCTGAGGTAATAGAAGAACTCCTCCCGCGCGCCCGTCTCCCCCGGGAAGCGCGGTGGCACCATGCCGCTGCCGGCGCCGATGTAGTCCCAGCCGGCGGCGATCTCGCCCGCCGCGATCCCGAGGCCCAGTGTTCCAATGGCGAAATAGTGCCCGCGCAAGCCCAACATGCCGAAACCGAACACCGCCGCGCAGGCGGTTGCCGCGATTGCCGCGATACCCAGGCCGACGCCCAGGCCCAGCAGGTATTCGCCCAGCGTTGGGTCCAGAACCTCGCCGCCCTTCGCGGCATTGTAGGCTGTAACATCGGTGAACAGCCCAACCTGCAGCACGGCCGTCACATACATGCCGACGCCGAAGAACAGGATGTTGCCGAAGGAATTGTAGCCCATCTGGCCACCCAGGATGTCCCAGGTTAGCGCCAGCACGACCATGATCCAGAGGAAGGCCATCTGGGTTTGATAGGCCGGGAACAGCAGCGGCGCGATCACCGAGACAATCAGGATCGCTAGGTAGCCCATTGATTTCCGGGTCTTTACGGCCGCGCCGGTCGTTTGCGTCGCCTCGCTCATTTCAGGTACTTCCGCTGGCGCTGCAGGAGCATGTTGCGGCTGATCAGGATGGCGACCAGAAGCAGGAACACGAAGGCGTTCTGATATTCCGCCCCCAGCGTGAAGCCGGCGAACTGCTCGGCCACGCCCAGGCCAAAGGCCGAGGCGATGACCCCCGGCAGGTTGCCCAGGCCCGCCACCACGACGATCGTGAATGACCGCACGGTATAGATCAGACCCTGGTAGGGATGGATGGTAAACGCCATCACCACCAGCGCACCGGCCGCCCCGCAGATCGCCGCGTTCAAACCGTAGGTGAAGGCATACACACGATCGGTGTCGATGCCGAGGATACGCGCCGCCCGCGCGTCCTGCGCGGTCGCCCGGATCGCCTGACCCATGCGGGAGTTACGCATGAACAGCGTCAGTGCCACCGCGATCACACCGGCGAGCACGAACCCCAGCACCTTGACCTGCGAGATCGATACCATGCCGCCCATCATGAACCAGGTGCCAAGCCCCGGATCCAGGGTGCGCACGTCGGAGCCGAACAGTTCGTTCATCAACTGCTGCAGCAGGATGGACAACCCGAAGGTCGCCAGGATCGAGGTGAAGAGGTCGCGATCGACGATGCGGAATATCACCAGCCGGTAGCACAGCCAGCCGATCGCAAATAGCACCACGGCCGCGGCGGGAATGCCGAGCAGCTCGGGCGCGCCCGCTTGAGAGACGCCCAGTGCCACGAAGCCGCCCAGGATGACCCATTCGCCCTGGACGATGTTGATGATGTTCATCACGCCCCACACGAGAGCCATGCCGTAGGCTGCCAGGGCGAAGATCGCGCCGAGCAGGATGCCCTCGACCACGAGCTGCACGCCGAGCGCGGGCGCTTCGAAGATTAACAGTAGGTTTTCCATGAACGCGACCGCTTGCCGTGCGGTTGACGTGTCGCCTCGCGCGTTCCGACGCAAGGCAAAAAGGCACCCGCTTCCAGCCGACAGACGTAGCTGGAAGCGGGCATTGCCGGCTCTTAGAGCTTACTTACGCTCCGACCACGGCGGGATCGGATAGCGCACGTCCGCTGCCGCCCACTTGGTCGGCGCGACCACGACGTACTCGCCGTCCTGCACCTGATAGAGAACCATCGGCTTGGCGACGTTCTTGCCGGTCTCGTCGAAGCGTACCGGACCATAGAAGGTCATCAGGTCGGTTTCCGCCAGAGCGTCGCGCACCGCCTTCGGCTCCAGGCTGCCGGCGCGCTCGAAGGCGTCGACATAGACCAGTACCGCCGCGGCCGACTCGGCGGCCTGATAGGGCGGGGCGTAGTCGTACTCGGCCTCGAAGTCGGCGGCGAACTCACTCGCCTTGCCCAGGTAGTCGTCCGAATAGCTGAGGCTCGGTGCCCACTGCGAGGCGCACAGCGTGTATTCGGCGTCCGACCCGAACTTCTGGATAATCTGCGCCGCATCGCAGTGCGTCATCGCCAGCATCGGCACGTTCACCTGCATATCGGCCATCTGCCGAATCGCCAGTGCCGCACCCTTGGAGTGGCCGGAAACCACGAACAGGTCCGGATTCTTCGCCTTCGCCTTGATGAGGGTCGACGACATGTCGTTGATCTCGGGCGGCAGCTTGTCGTCGATCACCATCTCCATGCCGTAACCCTCGGCGTCGGCCAGCACGCCGGCACGGATATCCTGGCTGAAGGGATCGTTCTCGAAGGCACCGCCGACCGTCATGTCGCTCGGCTTCTCGCCTTCCTTCTCGGCCAGCTCGGCGCGCAGGTCGACGGCACTGGCGAGATACTGCTCGGAGGTCGATAGCACGGCGAAGAGGTACTCATAGCCCTGGGTGAACAACGAACGCGATGCGCCGTTCGCCTCGACCATCGGCACCTCGTACTTCTCGGTGACCGGCGCCATCGCCTTGGTCATGCCCGAGGAGTAGGGGCCGAGGACGTACTTCACGCCGTCCTGCTTGATCAGGCGTTCGGCAAGCTGGGCGCCACGCGCCGGGGTCGATTCGTCGTCGTAGTACTTGACCTCGATGCGGTAGGTCTTGTCGCCGACCTCGACGCCGCCCATCGAGTTCACCCGCTCGACAGCGAGGTCGTAGCCATTCTTCGTGTGCCCGCCGTTCGTCGAGTACTTACCGGTCAGTGAAACCGCCGCGCCAAGGGTGATGGTGCCGTCGAACTCGGCGGCCGAGGCTGCCGAGGCGGCCATACCGAGTGCCGCGGCACTGGTCAGGCACAAGCCAAGATTTTTGATGGATTTCATGGGTCAGTCGCCTCCCCGTCTTTTGTGAGCCTGCCGCCACTGGCCGGCGGCGGGTCCTGGGAACCGGTTCCGCCATCCGGACCGGCCCTTCTTGATTGTGAGAACGTTATCGGCAGTAGCGCGGGGAAACAAGTGCGACAGTGACGTGCGGCTCAACCCTGGCCGCTCTGGCTGGCCAGACGGCTGGCGCAAAGGGCGACATCGACGCGATTGCGCAGTCCGAGTTGGCGAATCACGCGGTGAACGTAGATTCGCACGGTGCCCTCGCGCAGCCCCAGCGCATCGGCGATCTCGCGATTGGAGTGTCCACGCCCCAGCATCTCCATGACCTGCCGCTCCCGGCGGGTCAGCCGCGACAGCCGCTGCTGGATATCCGGCGGGAAGGGACGGGCGCCGGTGTCGCTCAGCTCCGGGGCCATCAGGTCGGGTGGGAAGTGGGATTCGCCCTCCACCGCGGCGCGCAATGCCTGATCCACCTCGCCGGGCGTACTCTCTGAATGTAGGTACCCATTGGCCCCGATTGCCTGGGCGCGCTGGGCCATGTCGGGATGGCGCTCCGAGGTCATGAGGATCAGGGGTGTCTTCGGCCAGCGCCGCCGGATCCGGGCGAGAAGCCGCTCGTGCCGGGGGTTCGTGGTGGGCGCGGCAACAACGACCACATCGGCCCAGCCGTCCTGGATCTGGCGGCCCAGCTCGTCCGGCTCGCTGGCGGCGCGGATCTGGTGGCCAGGGGCGACGGCCTCGAAGAAGCGTTTGGCGCCCGAAGTGTACCAGGGCAGTTCCGATGTCACGACGACGTGCAAGTTCCGCTGCTTTGTCGTTGTCGCCACGTGCCGTCTCCAATGAAAGGTCGCTGCGATCGCGCCACGGGGTTCGGCGGCGATGGCTTCCGGACCTCCAAGGCGTAAACGTCAGTGTAATGCGCGAGTCGATGATGCGCTTTGACAGATTTTAAACGATGAGAGTTGGTAAACCGATCCACATGCCGTGCGGTTGCGTGGTATTGCGGAGGGAAATCGGGATTCGCCGTGCTGCGGGAAGCGGAATTGCTTGCGTCGGGCGTTCAGCGCTCATTAGGCTGCGGTGCTCGCGGTGAGCAGGGGGTTACACCAACGAACAGGGCCGCGTGTCGCCAACCATGATGTTACCGGCCGTCATTTCGGGATTCGCGCTGGGTGCTGTGGCGCCGTGGGTCGTACGCGCCGTCGGCGCGCGCGCCCACTGGCTGCTGGCGGTGCTACCGGCCGTGTTGTTCGTCTACTTCGCCGGCTTTCTTCCGGGCGTCGCGGAGGGGCAGGTCTATCGATTCGCGACCGAATGGGTGCCGGGCCTCGGCGTCACGCTGTCGTTCTACGTCGACGGCCTGGCTTTGCTGTTCGCGCTGCTGATCAGCGGCATCGGCACCTTCATCGTGATCTATACGGGCGGCTACCTGCACGGGCATGAGCAGATCGGCCGGTTCTACGTCTATCTGCTCAGCTTCATGGCCTCGATGCTTGGCGTTGTGCTGGCCGACAACGCGATCACGCTGTTCGTGTTCTGGGAGCTGACATCGCTCACCTCCTTCCTGCTGATCGGCTTCAACCACGAAGAGAGCCGCTCGCGCCGCGCGGCGGTGCAGGCGTTGATCGTGACGGGCGGCGGTGGCCTGGCGCTCCTTGCGGGCCTGCTCCTGATGGGCGCGGTCGGCGGCACCCTGGAGATCTCGGAGCTGATGACCCAGCCCGAGGTGCTGCACGGCAGCCCGCTCTACACGGCGATGGTCATCCTGGTGCTGGCGGGCGCTTTCTCGAAGTCGGCGCAGTTCCCGCTGCACTTCTGGCTGCCGAACGCGATGGAGGCGCCCACCCCGGTGAGCGCCTATCTGCACAGTTCCACGATGGTGAAGGCGGGCGTCTATCTGGTGGCCCGGATGTCGCCGGGCCTCGGCGGCAGCGAGTTGTGGTTCTATGCGCTCGTCATCTTCGGCGCGGTTACCATGCTCACCGGCGCGCTCCTGGCGCTGCGGCAGACCGACCTGAAGCTGGTTCTGGCCTATACGACGGTGGCGGGGCTGGGCACGCTGGTGATGCTGATCGGGCTAAGCGCTCCGCTGGGCTACAAGGCGGCGGCCGTTTTCCTGATCACTCACGCGCTTTATAAGGGCTGCCTGTTCATGAGCGCGGGCGCGGTGGATCACGAGACCGGGACGCGCAATCCGTTGGAGCTTGGCGGGTTGCGTGGGGCAATGCCCATCACCTTCGCCGCGGCGGCGCTGGCCGGACTGTCGATGTCGGGCATCGTTCCCTTCATCGGCTTCATCGGCAAGGAAGTCATGTATGAGGCCACGCTGCACCTCGGCCCCGTGGGCGGTGTGGTCCTGACGATTGCCACCATCGCCGGCAATGCGCTGACAATCGTGGCCGCCGGTGTCGTCGTCCTGCGGCCTTTCTTCGGTGAGCGCCGGAAGACGCCCAAGCATCCGCACGAAGCGCCGGTCGAGCTGTATCTGGGGCCCTGCGTGCTGGCCGGCCTCGGTCTGCTCGCGGGCATCGCGTATCCGCTGACTCAGGACTCGCTGACGGCGCCGATGATGGGCAGCATGGCCGGTACGATGCCCGACCATCGCGCCGCCGAACTCTACCTCTGGCACGGGCTGAAGCTGCCGCTGTTCCTCAGCCTGCTGACATTGGGGCTTGGGATTGCCGGTTATGTTTATTGGGACCGCATCCGCGAATCGCTGGCAGCGACCCTCCGGGCTATCGGCTGGGGGCCGGACCTTGGTTACGACCAGGTCATTGCGGGTGTGGAATGGCTGTCGTTCCGGCAGGTACGGGTTCAGCAGACCGGCTATCTGCGGCACTATCTCATCGTCACCTTCACCGTCTTCGCGGCCTTCGTCGTGTGGACTCTGATGACGGTCGGCGGCGGACCCTCGGCCTTCGAGATGCCGGCGGTGCGTCTTACGGAGTGGGTGGCGCTAGGCCTGATGGTCATGGGCGCCGGCGCGGCGACGCTCGTCTACAGCCGCATTGCCGCAATCGCCGCAATCGGTGTCGTCGGCTACGCCGTCGCGTTGATCTTCGTGATGTTCTCGGCGCCCGATCTCGCCTTCACGCAGTTCATGGTGGAGACGCTGACGGTCGTCATCCTGGTGCTCGTCCTGATGCGCGTGCCGCTGGAAGTGCGGGCCTTTCGCGGTTTGGGGGCACGTATCCGGGACGCCGTGATCTCGATTGCGGTCGGGGTCGTGTTCACGCTTGTCCTCATGGGCGTCGTGCAGGGCGACCTGGACCTGAGGCTGAGCGAGTATTTCGCCGAGACGTCGGTGCCAGTCGCGCACGGCCATAACATCGTGAACGTCATCCTGGTTGACTTCCGGGCGCTGGATACGCTTGGCGAGATTTTTGTCGTCACGGTGGCCGGCCTGTCCACTTTCGCGCT
Organism: Ferruginivarius sediminum; assembly: GCF_003344765.1. Classification (GTDB taxonomy): domain Bacteria; phylum Pseudomonadota; class Alphaproteobacteria; order Kiloniellales; family Rhodovibrionaceae; genus Ferruginivarius; species Ferruginivarius sediminum. Next base: position 330,380 of record NZ_QPMH01000001.1, read on the forward strand.
GGTACGTCTCGCGCTTTTCAAGCGCAAGGGCGGGGCCGGCGAGGGAGGCGGCGCATGAACTCCGTCATTCTGCACACCGCCACGCGGCTGTTGATGAGCCTGATCCTGATGTTCTCCGTCTACATCATGTTCCGGGGCCACAACGAACCGGGCGGCGGCTTCATCGGCGGGCTGATCGCGGCCAGCGCCATCGTGCTTTACTCGGCGGCCTTCGGCGCCACTTGGGCACGGCAGGCTCTCAGGGTGCCCAGCATGTCGATTGCGGGCTGTGGCCTGTTCTTTGCAGCGATCTCCGGGGTGTTCTCGGCGTTTGCCGGTTCGCCGTTCCTCACGGGTCTGTGGTGGATCCCGCATCTGAATATCGAGGTTCATCTGGCGCTGTCGACGCCGCTGCTGTTCGATATTGGCGTCTACCTCGTGGTGATCGGGGCCATCGTCACCATCGCCCTGGAAATGGAAGAGGCGGAGGACTGAGATGGAGAACGTCCTCGCCATCGTCGTCGGCATTCTCGTCGCCTGCGCGACCTTCCTGATCCTCAGCCGCGATCTGATCCGGATCTTGCTGGGAATCGCCATCCTGTCGAACGCCGCGAACCTATTGATCTTCACGGCGGGCCGAGTGACACGAGACGCGCCGCCATTGGTGCCCGGCGATCTGGAGGTGCCCGCCGGCGCGTATGCGAATCCGCTGCCGCAGGCGCTGATCCTCACGGCCATCGTCATCGGCTTCGGGCTGCTGGCATTTGCGCTGGTGCTGTCCTATCGCGCCTACGTCGCGATGCGGACCGTCGACGTCGATGCGATGCGCGAGGCCGAACCGCCATACCCGGACCAATCGCCGCCCACGGGAGAGGACGGCCGACAGACCCCCCTCCGGCGCCGCGGCGCTGCCGGCACCCCGACGCGGGAGGCGGCGCAGTGAACTGGTTGCTCGTCTGGCCTATCCTGATACCCGTTCTCACGGCCGCCCTTTGCCTGCTCGCCTGGAACGCGCCAGGGTTGCAGCGCACGCTGTCGTTCCTCGGCACGTTCGTCCTGCTGATCGGCGACCTTTACCTCTTCGCCGGCGTCTGGGAAGGCGGCGTCCAGTCCGTCCAGATGGGCGAGTGGCCGGCGCCCTACGGCATCACCATCGTCGCCGATACGTTGAGCGCGACGCTTGTCGTCCTCACCGCGTTGATCGGCCTGGGCGTGGCGGTGTTCGCCCTCGGCGATATCGGGGTGGAGCGGGAGACGACCGGCTTCCACCCGCTGTTCCACGCGCTTCTCACCGGCGTTGGCGGCGCCTTCATGACCGGCGACATCTTCAATCTCTATGTCTGGTTCGAGGTGATGGTGATCGCCTCGTTCGGACTGATGGCGCTGGGTTGCGAGCGCGCGCAGATCGACGGCGGCGTGAAGTACGTCATCTTGAACCTGATCGCCACGACGGTGTTACTGGTGGCCATCGGCCTGCTCTACGGCGTCACCGGCACACTGAACATGGCCGATCTGGCCCAGGTGGTGCCGCAGCACGCCGAGCAGGGGCGGCTGATCGTGATCGCCGCGCTGTTCCTGCTTGCCTTCGGCATGAAGGCGGCCGTGTTCCCGCTCTATTTCTGGCTGCCGGCCAGCTATCACACGCCGCCTGCGGCGGTCTCCGCCATCTTTGCCGCCTTGCTCACCAAGGTGGGCGTCTACGCCATGATCCGCACCTTCACGCTGATCTTCACCGTGGGGCAGGCCTACACCTACAGCGCCATCCTCGCCGTCGGCGTTCTGACGATGCTGATTGGTGTGCTGGGCGCGATCGCGCAGAACGATGTCCGGCGCGTGCTGTCGTTCAACCTCGTCAGCGGGATCGGCTTCATCCTGATCGGGCTGGGCCTCGGCACTGTCCTGGGGTTGGCCGGGGCGATCTACTACACGGTGCATCATATCGTCGTGATGTCCGGGTTGTTCCTGGTGGCGGGCGTGGCGCAGCGGGTGGCGCACGCGCAGGGCCTGGACGCACTGGGCGGCCTTTACCGCTCGCAACCGCTGGTCGCCGTGCTGTTCTTCATCGTGGCGATGTCGCTCGCCGGCGTCCCACCGCTCTCCGGCTTCTGGCCGAAGGTCATCCTGGTGCAGGCCAGCCTTGAGGCGGAGGCTTACATCGTGGCCGCGGCGGCGTTGGTGACCGGGTTGCTGACCCTCTACTCGATGTCGAAGATCTGGTCGCTGGCGTTCTGGCGCGCCAAGCCGGAGGTCGCGCCGCAGGCCGCGCCCGGCATTCTGGACCCCGGCCCATTGGGCGCCGGTCGCAAGGCGGTGCTATTGACGCCGGTGGCCTTGCTGGCGGTGCTCACCCTGGCGATCGGGTTGTTCGCCCAGCCGCTGCTCTCGATATCAGAGCGCGCTGCCGTCGCCCTGATGGCTCCGGATGCCTACATCACCACGGTCCTGGATGAGGAGGGCTAGGCGATGGCGCGCCAGGCAAAGGATCAGCAGCAGGGCGGAAACCCGTGCGCCGCGGAAACGCGGCAGGCCGAGGCCAATTGGATCAACCTCTTCGTCTTCCATGTCCTGTTGACGATAGCCTGGGGCTTTGTCACCGGCAGTTTCGCATTCGTCAATCTTCTGGCGGGCTTCGTCCTGGCTTACATCGCGCTGTGGCTGCCGAGCCGGCTGTGGGGCGACGTTAAGTACTTCCGCCGGCTGTGGCTGATTCTGCGCCTCATTGGCATCTTCTTTTATGAACTGGCCATATCCGGTTTCACGGTCGCCAGGATGGTTATGACACCGGGCCTGAATTTTCGCTCGGGCATTATCGCCATCCCCCTCGACGCCCGGAACGATTTTGAGATCACGCTGTTCGCCAACCTGATTTCGCTGACGCCCGGCACGCTGAGCATCGATGTGTCGGCGGATCGCAGAACCCTCTATGTGCACGCGATGGCGACGGAAGATCCCGAAGCCGATAAGAAGAGCATGAAGGAAGCCTTCGAGGAGAACATCGCGGAGGCGCTGGAATGACCCCAATGTTCGAGGTCGGCGGATTTCTGGGCGTAGCGGTGACGATTGCCTTCGTTATGCTGGGAATTGCGCTGCTTATGACGTTCATTCGTTTGCTGCGCGGGCCCAGCCTGGCCGACCGGGTGGTCGCGCTGGACATGCTGACGGTGCTGGCCATGGGCTTCATCGCGCTGCGCGTCATCGCGACAGGCCAGGCCTTGTTCCTGGAAATCGCGATAGCCCTTGGGCTTGTCTCGTTTCTTGCCACGGTCTTCTTCGCCCGGCTGATCGAAACCCGGGCGGGGGAACTGGATCACGGCTATGACGTGCCGGACGACGACGGCGCCGCGCCGGGCGGCAGGGAGAAGCGCTAGATGGTCGCGACATTCTTCGACATCCTCGCCGGCGTCGCCGTTCTGATTGGCGCGTTCTTCGTCCTGGTCGCCGCGGTTGGCGTGGTGCGGATGCCCGACGTCTATGTGCGCATGCACGCGGCAACGAAATCGGGAACCCTTGGCTCGGGACTGATGCTGATCGGTGTGGCGATCCAGTCGGGCGAGGTGGATATCATCATGCGGGCGCTGGCGGCGGTCGTCTTCCTGATCGCGACCACGCCGGTGGCCGCGCACCTGCTGGGCCGCGCGGCTTATATCTGCGGGGTGCCGCCGTGGCGTGGCACCTGGATCGACGAACTTAAGGGGCACTACGACCCGGAAACGCATTACCTGTCGGCAGGTAACGAGCCCGTCAATGGTGGCGAAAATCGTTCAAAAACAAAACAATAAGCACGTGAGCTCATGTAACTTTCAAGCGTGCTCCTCCGGCTGCCAGGGAATTGCCCAGCGCAGCGTGCGATCCACGGCGAAGTAGAGGCCGACGGCGAATAGGCCGAGGACAAACAGGGCCGCGAACATCACGTCCACCTGCATGCGGGCGTTGGCGTGCAGCATCAGATAACCCAGCCCCGCGCTGGCCCCGACCCATTCGCCGACTACGGCCCCGATGGGGGCCACCGCCGTCGCGACCCGCAGGCCGGACGCCAGGGCCGGCAAGGCTGCGGGAACCCGCAGACGAAGCAGCGTTCGCAGCCGTCCGCCATTCATCGTCCGCGCAAGGTCGATCCAGCCGGGCTCGGTCCGGCGCAGGCCGTCGAAGAACGCCGAGGTCACGGGGAAATAGATGATCAACGTCGCCATCGCGACTTTTGAAGCGATGCCGTAGCCAAGCCAGAGCGTCAGGATCGGCGCCAGTGCGAACACCGGGATCGCCTGGCTCACCACCAGCACCGGCAGCAGCCAGCGCCGCATCGGCCGGAACGAGGCGATCAGGGTCGCGCTGGCTACGCCCAGGATGGTTCCGAAACCAAGGCCCAGCACGACTTCGGCAACCGTCACGCCGGCATGGCGCAGCAGGGATGTCCAACGCTGCGCCAGCACCTCGGCCACGCTTGCGGGTCCCGGCAGGATGTAGGGTGCGACGCCGCTGGACCAGACGACTGCCTGCCAGAGTGCCAGCAGGCCGGCCAGGATGACGAGGGGGCGCAGCGCACTCATCGTGTCGCCTCCAGCGCGAGGGAGAGGCGGTCGAGCAGCCGCGCCTGGAGCGCCAGCACATCCTGCCGCGCCGCATCGCGCGGCGGTGCGTCGTCCGGCGGCTGCACGCTGTCGTCGAGCACGGCGGGCCGCCCGGCGAGAACGAGGAGCCGGTGGCCCAGGCGCAACGCCTCCAGCGGATCGTGCGTCACCACGAGGACCGTGCGCCCGGTTAGCACCTCGGCCGCCAGCGCCTGCAACTCGTAACGGGTGATGGCGTCGAGGCCGGAGAAGGGCTCGTCCATCAGCACAACCGGCCGATCCTCCATCAACGTTCGTGCCAAGGCCACGCGCTGGCGCATGCCGCCGGAAAGTGCGGCGGGCCGTGCGTCTGTCCGGCCCCCAAGCCCGACACGGACCAGCAGATCATGAGCGCGCCGCCGCTCCGCCTCTCCCACCGTCTCGCCGCGCAGGCGCGATCCGATCAGGACGTTGTCGAGCGCGCTCAGCCACGGCAGCAAGAGGTCCTGCTGCGCCATGTAGGCGATCCGCCCGTCGAGCGGTCTGCCGGCGGCATCGGCAACCGTGCCCTCAGAGTCTGCGGCGAGTCCCGCCACGAGGCGCAGCAGGCTCGTCTTGCCCACTCCGCTGGGGCCGAGAAGGCAGGTCGTCCTGGCGGCCGGAATTTCGAGGTTCAGCTTGTCGAAGAGAAGATGCCCGCCGTACGCCAGACGCGCGCCCTGGATGCGCACTGCCGGGGCTTTGCCGTAATGTTCCACTTCGTCACGCTTCCTTCGCCGGTATCAGCCGGTGCAGGTTCAAGGGGTCGTCCCACAAGTCCGAGACCTCTCAGCCGTCAGTTCGGCTCCCCCGGTGAGTGGCCGGGACGATGGCACGCTTCGCCCACCGCGCCAAGGGGCGACCGCCGTTCCTGCCCTTGCCGGGCAGTGCGGGGGCGTTACCATCCCTGGCATGACGCTTTGTGACCCCGACCGAGCCGCGATGCCCGAGACGACGCAAGCCGCCTTTCCGGATGCGGCGATGCGGCCGCGGTTCATCGGCAGCGAGATCTACCGGCATTCCAGCTATGGCCGGAAGCATCCGCTGGCGATTCCCCGCGTCTCCACCTGCATCGACCTGTGCCGGGCCATGGGCTGGCTGCCGGACGAAGTTTATCAAGACAGCCCGCGCGCCACGCCGGCGCAACTTGCCCACTTCCATGACTCCGCTTATGTCGCGGCGGTGCAGGCGGCCGAGCGCGAACAGGCGGTATCAGACGAGGTGAGAGCGCGCCACGGCCTTGGCGCGAACGGGAATCCGGTGTTCCCGGAAGTCTTCCGCCGGCCGGCCACCGCGTCGGGCGGCTCCATCCTGGCGGCACGGCTGCTGCTCGGCGGTGCCGGAACGGTCTACAATCCGGCGGGCGGAACGCATCACGGGCGCCCGGACCGGGCCAGCGGCTTCTGCTACTTCAACGATCCCGTTCTTGCCATCCTGACGCTGCTGGACGGCGGAATTGGCCGCGTACTTTACGTCGACGTCGATGCGCACCATGGCGACGGCGTGCAGGACGCCTTTCACGACGATTCGCGCGTCCTCACCATGTCGGTGCACGAATCCGGCCGTTGGCCGATGACGGGTGGCGGGAGGGGGGCCGCCAGCGACCGCGCCGGTGGCATGGCCCGGAATATCCCGGTGCCTCCCGGCTTCAACGACAGTGAGATGGATTACGTGCTGGAGGCGGCCTTGCTGCCGCTGGGCGAGGCTTTTGAGCCGGACGCGATAGTGATCCAGTGTGGCAGCGATGCCCTGAGCGAGGACCCGCTGAGCCGGTTGGAGCTGTCCAATGGCGCCCTCTGGCACGTTGTCGCCAATACGGCGAGGTTGGCGCCGCGGGTGTTGTGCCTGGGTGGCGGCGGGTATAATCCCTGGTCCGTGGGACGTTGCTGGGCCGGAGTCTGGGCGACGCTGAACGGCCTGACGGTTCCGGACCGGCTGCCTGACGCCGCGGAACGGGTATTGCGCGGTCTGTCCTGGCGGCATAGCCGGGGGCGAAACCCGCCGGAGCATTGGTTCACGACGCTGGCGGACGCACCGCGGCACGGCCCCGTCCGGTCGGAGGTCCGCAATGCCGTCGCCTCCGTCCTGGCGCCTTGAAACCGGAGAGGGAGTTCGGTGTGCGCATGGCGTTCAAGCTGGTCCTGGGTACGGCTCTGTTGGTTCTGATGGCCGTGGCGGCGCCGTTTTCCGGGGCCGCGCAGATCATGCAGAAGTTCGAGACGGACAGCCTGACGATCGTTACCGCGGACGGCGCCCGGCACGGCTTCACCGTCGAGCTGGCGACGACGCCCCGGCAGCGGGCGCAGGGATTGATGTACCGCCGGGACCTGGCGGCGGATCGTGGCATGCTGTTCGTCTATCGCCGACCCAGGGATGTCTCCATGTGGATGAAGAACACCTTCATCCCGCTCGACATGCTGTTCATCGACGAAGACGGCCGTGTGGTGCGGATAGCAGAGCGCACCGTACCCGAATCGCTTCAGACTATCTCTTCCGGTAAGCCGGTGCTGGCCGTACTGGAGCTGCGCGGCGGCAGCGCCGACCGACTCGGACTCTCCGACGGCGACGAGGTGCGTCACCGCGTATTCGAGAACGCTGAGTAGCCGGCTGCCTACCGCTTCCGAGCCAGCGTAAGGCCGTCGCCGATGGGGAGCATGGACAGCGTGATGCGCTCGTCGTCGCGCAGCTTGGCGTTGAAGGCGCGGATGGCCTCGACAGACTCCTCGTGCCGGTCCGGGTCGACCACCGAGCCGCCCCACAGGACGTTGTCCACGGCGACGAGGCCGCCCGGGCGAATGAGCGTCAGGCAGCGCTCGTAATAGCCGTCGTAGTTCTCCTTGTCGGCGTCTATGAAGGCGAAGTCGTAGCGTTCGCGCCCGCCTTCAGCGATCAGGCCGTCAAGCGTCTGCAGGGCTGGTGCGAGCCGCAGGTCGATCTTGTTCGTCACGCCCGCCTCGGCCCAATAGCGGCGGGCGATTCGGGTGTAGTCCTCGCTGACGTCGCAGGTGACGATGCGGCCGCCTTCGGGCATTGCAAGGGCCATCCAGGTGCTGGAATAGCCGGTGAAGGTGCCGATCTCGATCAGCCGCCGCGCACCTGTTAGCTGGACCAGAAGGTGCATGAACTGCCCCTGTTCGGGGCCGATCTGCATGTCCGGGTCGTCGAGTCGCGCGGTTTCCTGGCGCAGCCGGGCGAGAACCTGGGGCTCGCGCAGCGACATCTCCTGCAGGTACCGATGCAGGCGCTCGTCGAGATTCAGGGTGCGGCGCGTCATCGCGGCTTGGCTCCTTCCGGTGCGGGCGGGGTTCCGCGCGCTTGGCGGGCAGCGCATGATAGGCCCTGCGGGAAAGCCTGCTCAAGCGCCTATGGTTGCGGTCTGCGTGGATGTTCGTATATTCCACCCGTCTGCACCATTGGCCGTGTCGGGGCGTAGCTCAGCCTGGCAGAGCGCCTGCTTTGGGAGCAGGAGGCCGCAGGTTCGAATCCTGCCGCCCCGACCAGGTGCGACGGATAAAGGGAAACCGGCGAGGACTCGATGCAAGCGCGGATCTACCAGATGCCGAAGACGGCCATGCAGTCGGGCCGGGCGAACACCGGCCGGTGGGTGCTGGAGTTCGAGGCGGCCAACAAGCGCGAGGTCGAGCCGCTGATGGGCTGGACGTCCAGCTCGGACACCCAGACGCAGGTTCGGATCTGGTTCGACAGCAAGGAAGACGCCATCCGCCACTGCGAGCGCGAGGGCTATATGTACACGGTCGAGGATCCGCGCACCCGCAATGTCAGGCCGAAATCCTACGCCGACAACTTCAAGTACAAGCGCCTCGGCATCTGGACCCACTAGGACGCCGCGGCGCCTGTGGGCGCCCGTAGCTCAATTGGATAGAGCACCGGCCTTCTAAGCCGGTGGTTGCAGGTTCAAGCCCTGCCGGGCGCGCCACGCTTTTCCCGGTTTCAGGACCCACTCGATTCGTCGTTTTCGCTGGCAATGGTCGCGCTCTCGCCGGCAACAGCAGCGATCAGTTCTTCCATCTCGAAGGGCTTCCGTAAGGTAGCATCGGCGCCAGCGGCCGCTGCCGCACGAAGGAGCAGGTCGGAATTGAGCGTGTACGTGCCAGCCGTGATTGCGACGATATGAAGACGCGGAAAGCTGCGACGGGCAAATCGAATGAGTTCGAGGCCGTCCATGTCCGGCATCACAATGTCGCTAACCAGTGCATCGAACCTCTTTGCTTGCAGGGCGCGCAGACCCTCAAGCCCGCCCGCAACGGTCACGACATCGCAGCCACCTTCTCTCAAAGCTTCGCTTAGCAGATGCCGTATGGTGTGGTTGTCTTCTACAAGAAGTATCCGGCGCATCTCACCCTTGCCCTGGTTTTTTGATTTCTATCTGTGGCTCATTGCAAGGCAGGCTATTTCAAGAAATACGAGAATCAATAAAATCAATTTTAGTTAAAAGTTAGATTGAAATTCCAACACGGACGTGCGCGCCAAAAAGTTGTAATATCCCAATAGAATGCTCGCAAAACGGGCTAAGGATATCGATTAAAACGCGAACACCCCATTTTGTATCTGGCTATGCTTGCGGCTTCTTCCCTGCGCCGAAAGCCTTTATTTACCTTCAGTCAGTAGTTTCCGCTCCGGGGTTTTGGCGAGCGGAGGGGCGAGGTGCGCTCCCTGATGGCGGCTGTGGTGCTGCTGCTGGCGGTGACTGGTCCGGCGATTGGCGGGATGGCCGAGGCATTGGTTGAGAACTTGCGGCCGACTGGCGACGGTGTGCGTTTCCAGACAGCAAGCGTCGAGGCCGAGCTTGGCTTTCAACCGACGGAGCTTTCACTGCCAAGCCCCGAAAGGGCACGATTGGTGGTTCGTCTGGGCCCATTGGATGCGGTGGGTTTTGCCGGCGACCAAGCTTCAGGCCGATTCGGCGGGGTAGGGCGGGGCAGCCTTCGGCGCTCTCCCTACATTGGCCTTGCCGGGCGTGGCGACGGGTTCTTCCTGCGCCACGATTTCGGGAGCGCGGCACTGGCTGCAACGTTCCTTCAGGGCAGGGACGGCGGAATCGCGGCCGGCGAGGCGGCGGTCGATGTCGATCGTCTGCGAATTGTCATGCAAGGCGGCGTTCTTCGCGAGGACGACAGCGCACTCGACGGTCGCGCGGAAGGGACCGCGAAAACCGCCTTCGCGGGCATGATGATCGGTGTCGCGCCCATCCGGCGCCTAGATGTGTCGATGGGTTGGCACGAGGGTCGAACTCGGGTCGAGAGGGCAGGGCCGTTGCCCAGCCGATCCCTCGGCCTTGCCGCAAGCATCCGGGAACCGATGTTTGCGGGCGATAAATTCTCCTTCGGGCTTGATCAGGACGTCGCCGAGACCGGAGATTTTGCGCCGACGTTGTCCGGTTCTTACAGCCTGCCGCTGCCGGTGGGCCGCGTGCTGGCCAACGGCCGGCACGTCAGCGAAGAGGAAACGCGGCTTCGCCTTTCCTACGCGCTGGAATGGTAGGGCGTGGCGTTGGCGGCGATGTCAGTCCCCCGACCCCGCATCGGGTGGCAGCGAGGCCCCGGCGGGCACGAAGCGGGCATTGGCCGCGCGCCTGCCAAGGCTGTGCCGGTCGACAGCGACGGCCTTCACCATCGCAAAAACCTTTCGGCCCGGACACAGCCCGAGTTCCGCCAGCGACTTGGCGGTGATCCGTGCCCACAGTGGTGCGTCTCCCACATCCAGCCGCAGGTCGACCAGCGCGCCGCCGTCCTCGCCGACCTCCGCAACCGTGCCCTGGAATACATTGAGAATACTGCATTCTTCGGGCGGCCGAAGAGCAAGGGCAACGTCGCGGGCACGGATCCGCACCCGCAGTTGCGCGCCGATCGGAAGGTCGAGGGCGGGTACCCGAAGCACGCCCCCGGCAAAACCAAGTTGCGTCAGACCGTATTCGCGCTCGTGACCGACCACCGCGGCGGGCAATGCGGCGCCGGCTTCGTAGCGGCCGGTAAGTGGGCGCAGGTCCAGCCGGCCGGTCAAGTCCTCCACCGGGCCAGCGGCGGCCACGTGCCCCGCGTTCATCAGCACGAGCGTGTCGGCGAGGCGGATGATCTCGTCCATCGCGTGGCTGACGTAGACGATGGGAACTTGCAGGTCGTCACGTAGCCGCTCGATAAACGGCAGGATCTCGTCCTTGCGTGGCTGATCCAGCGAGGCCAGCGGCTCGTCCATAAGCAGCACGCGGGGATTGGCCAGCAGGGCGCGGCCAAGAGCGACCCGCTGCCGCTCGCCCCCGGAAAGGTCGCGCGGACGGCGATGGAGCAGACCCTCCAGTCCCAGCAGCTCGACCACATGACTGAAGTCGATGGCCCCCTCGCCACGCGGCGCCCTGCGCAGGCCATAACGCAGGTTGCCCCGCACGGAGTAATGCGGAAACAGGCGCGCTTCCTGAAAGACGTAGCCGATGCGTCGCCGCTCCGGCGGGACATCGATGCCCTGGCTGGAATCGAACAGCGTCGTACCGTTGATGGCGATCCGTCCGCTGTCCGGTCGCACGAGGCCCGCCAGCGCATTGACCACCGTGGTCTTGCCCACGCCCGAGCGGCCGAAAAGGGCGACGACACCATGCGTCTCGCAGGCGAACTCGGCGTCCAGGTCGAAGTCGCCGAGGCGTTTTACGATCGAGACTTCAAGCATGGTCTCAGCCGCCGACCCTGGCCTTGAGCTGCCGGGCCAGTAGTTCCGAGCCGGCCAGGGCGGCGAGCGCCAGGATTACGGAAATCGCCGCAAGCCTCAACGCGCCGGCCTCCCCCTCGGGTGTCTGCACAAGGCTGTAGAGCGCGAGCGGCAGGGTGCGAGTCTCGCCAGGAATGTTGGAAACGAAGGTGATGGTGGCGCCGAACTCGCCCAGGCTGCGGGCGAATCCGAGAATCGCACCAACGAGGATGCCCGGGGCCGTGAGCGGAAGGGTCACCGTGAAGAATACTTCCGCCCGCCCGGCACCGAGCGTCCGGGCCGCCGATTCCAGTCGCGTGTCGACAGCTTCGATGGACAGCCGTATGGCGCGGACCATGAGCGGGAAAGCCATCACCGCCGCCGCAAGCGCCGCGCCTTGCCAGGTGAAGGCGACCGTCAGGCCGAACGCGCTGTCGAGCCAAGCGCCGATTGGGCCGTTGCGCCCGAAAAGCAGCAGCAGTGCATAGCCGACCACGACCGGCGGCAACACCAGCGGAAGGTGGACCAAGCCGTTCAGCAGGGTCTTGCCGGGAAACTCGCGCCGCGCCAGAAGCCACGCGACGAAGAGCGCCGCCGGCAATCCGATCCCGACCGCCCAGATCGAAACCTGGAGGCTGAGGGTCAGGGCTTCGGCTTCGAGGTCGGAGAGTGCGAACATGCCGGCTTCAGGATGCGGGTTCGGGCCGATCCGTGCGGAAGCCGTGCGAACGGAATATCTCGGCCGCTTTAGGGCTCCGCAGGAACTTGTAGAAAGCGCGAGCCGCCGACCTGTCCCGACCGTCGACGAGGGCCAGCGGGTAGCTTATGGGTGGATGGCTGTCGCTCGGGAACCGCTCGGCGATACGCACGGCGTCGCTCACTCGGGCGTCAGTCGAGTAGACGACGCCGGCGGCCGCTTCCCCACGCGCGACAAGGGCCAGCGCCACGCGAACATCGCTGCCGAACGCCGTCTTGTCCCGAAGATCGCTCCATAACCCAAGATGTTCCAGCGCCGCCTTGGCATAGCGACCGGCCGGGACATGCGTGGGATCTCCCATCGCAAGCCGCCGGTCCCCCAGATAGGCCGGCAGGTCGGTCAGCGATTTCGGCGCCGGAGCATCCGAAGGAATCACCAGAACCAATTCGTTACTCAAAAGTATCATCCGGCTTTCGGCGGCGATTCCGCCGCGGTCCTCCAGCCAATCCATCCAGGCCGTGTTGGCGGAAAGGTAAATCTCCCCCGGCGCGCCGGCGGCCAGTTGCTTCGCCAGGGTGGAGGATGCCGCGAACGATGCGCGGACCGGGCCGATTCCCTCGGCCTCGTACGCCTCGATAACCGCGGACATGGCGTCCGTCGTGCTGGCGGCGGCGAATACCGTCACAGGCTCCTCCGCCTCGGCTACGTCGGCTTGAACGCACAATAGCGCGAAAGCGGCTGCAACGGCGTGCCGGAACATTGCGTGGACTCCCACTCGGTCAGCATGCGTTATGTTTGGCGAAATATAGCGCTACTTGCAAGAGGGAGAGACAGTGACGGGTGTTCTGGGTCAACCGGATGGGGACTCGCCACCGTCAACGCCCGACATAAGGTCGTGGAAGCAGGCAAGGTCGTCGGCCAGCAAGCGCTCAGCCTTGGCCTCCATGGCGCGATAGCGGGACAACACCTGCTGGCCCATCGCGCTCAACGCCGCGCCGCCGCCGCCCCGCCCGCCGGCCGCCGACTCCACCAGCGGGGCCTTGAAGCTGCGATTCATCGTATCCACCAGAAGCCAGGCGCGGCGGTACGACATCCCCATGCTGCGCGCCGCCGCCGAGATCGAGCCTTCGCGCCCGATCGCCTCCAGCAGATCGGCCTTGCCCGGCCCGATCGCCACGGCCTCTCCAAGCAGGACACGCAGTCGCGGGGCAGCCATGGTGAGGCTCCTACTCGTCCGTGGCGGCATTGAGCCGCTGGAAGCCCGCCTCCAGGTCCGCGATCAGGTCGCCGGCGTCCTCCAGCCCGGCGTGGAACCTCAGAACAGGGGCGGCGGCCTTCCATGCCGTGGCGGTGCGGTGGGGCCGGCCGGCGATGACGAGGCTTTCGAAGCCGCCCCAGCTTGCGCCGATTCCGAACAGCTCGTAGCCGTCGCACATCGAGGCAACGGCGGCGTCGGAATAGGGGTGTGAAAGGACGACGCCGAAAAGTCCGCTGGCACCATCGAAGTCGCGCTTCCACAAACCGTGCTGCGGATGCTGTTCAAGCGGCGGGTAGAGCACGCTGGCGACCTCGTCCCGTGCCTGCAGCCACGCCGCCAGTTCCAGCGCGTTTTGCCAATGACGCCGTAAACGCACGTCGAGCGTCCGCAGGCCACGCATGCCGAGGTAAGCGTCGTCGGGCGCCGCGGCCATGCCCAGTTCGAACGTGGTCTTGCGCAGGGCACTCGCCCACTCGTCGTTGGCCGTCACGGCGCCCAGCATGGCGTCGGCGTGGCCGACGATGTACTTCGTCGCCGCCTGGATCGAGAGGTCGACACCATGCTCCAGGGGGCGGAAGAACAACGGCGTGGCCCAGGTGTTGTCCATCAGCACCGCGAGCCCCTTGCTTTTCGCCGCGGCGGCGAGGGCCGGGACATCCTGGACCTCGAATGTCATGGACCCTGGCGATTCCAGCAGGATCGCTTTCGTCTCCGGCCGGATCAGGCCCATGAGGGCGTCCCCATCCAGGGTCGGATCGAAATAGGTGGTCTCGACGCCGAACCGGCGCAGCAGCCCGTCGCACAGGGAGCGCGTCGGACGATAAGCGCTATCCGCCACCAGAACGTGATCGCCGCTTGCGAGCACGGTCATCAATGCCGTCGTGATGGCGGCCAGCCCGGATGGAAAGAGCAGCGTATCCGCGCCGCCTTCAAGATCCGTCAGGGCGTCCTGCAAGGCGTGCTGCGTCGGCGTGCCGAAGCGTCCGTAGACCGTGGCGCCCTTCTCGAATCGGCGCTGCCCTCCCGCCTGATAGCCGGCGAGGTCCGGTGACAGGATGGTCGATGCGTGGAAGACTGGTGGGTTAACCGCCCCGGCGAATCGCTTCGGATCGCGCCCCAGGTGGGTGAGCCGCGTGGTTGGTTTGCGTCGATCCCTTGCCATCCGTCCCCTCTCTTGCCCCGATTCATCTCGGTTCTGGTGCGCGACAACGCATGTGGCAACGCGTTATATCCTTCGCGCTATACCCGGGCAAATTTGCTTGATTCCGCCACTTCAGCGCGCATGTCCATGTTATGACGCGGTGCGATAGTTGGTGTTCGCATGTCGGAATTGTTGCGTTTGTCCCTCTAATGCGACATCGTTCGCCTATCGGTTCGCACGAAGGTGGCCGAGGGCCAGGCAACTCCCTGGCTGCTCCAAAACCTGCTGCGGAACCGAGCGAAGCGACATAAGAACGCAGATTCGAACTGAACAGAAGACAGGGAAGGCTTCCATGAGGCGAACGAAATGGTTTGCCGCCGCGACGGTGGCGGCGTTTGTCGGTGCAGCCGGTGTAGCCCAGGCGGGTGACACGTTCGATTCCGTCATGGAACGGGGAACCGTTCGCTGTGGCGTGAACACTGGCTTGGCTGGCTTCTCCATTGCCGACGACCAGGGCAACTGGACCGGCCTCGACGTCGATTACTGCCGCGCGGTTGCGGCGGCCGTGGTCGGCGACTCGGACAAGGTGGAGTTCGTTCCGCTCTCCGCGCAGCAGCGTTTCACCGCGCTTCAGTCGGGCGAGGTCGACGTGCTGTCGCGTAATACCACCTGGACCCTGACACGCGACGTGTCGCTCGGCATCCATTTTGCCGGCATCAACTTCTACGACGGCCAGGGTTTCATGGTCCCCGCCGATCTTGGCGTTGACAGCGCCAAGCAGCTCGACGGCGCAGAAGTATGCGTGCAGACCGGCACCACAACCGAGTTGAACCTCGCCGACTATTTCCGGGCACAGAACATGTCGTTCAAGCCGGTGGTGTTCGAGGGCTTCGAGGAATCGCTGAGTGCGTTCTTCGCAGGCCGCTGCCAGGTCTATACGACGGACAAGTCCGGCCTTGCGGCGATCAAGTCCGTCGATGCCCCGAACCCGGACGACTACAAGATCCTGCCCGAAACCATTTCGAAAGAGCCGCTGGGCCCGTCGGTGCGCCGTGGCGACGACGCGTGGTTCGCCATTGCGAAGTGGGTCCTGATCGCGCTGGTCCAGGCCGAGGAGTCGGGCATCACGTCGGATAACATCGACGACATGAAGGCGAATTCCGACAACCCGATGGTCAAGCGGGTGCTCGGCGCCTCCGGCGACATGGGCGAGAAGCTCGGCCTCGATCCCGAGTGGGCCTATCGCGCCATCAAGCAGATGGGCAACTACGGCGAGATGTACGATCGTAATGTCGGCATGGAATCGCCGCTGGGGCTGGACCGTGGCCTCAACGCCCAGTGGACCGACGGCGGCCTGATGTACGCCCCGCCGATCCGCTAATAACGGACCTTGCCTGAACCTGCCGCCCCGCTCTCATGCACGAGAGCGGGGCGGCAGCGGTCCTATCTCTAAAGCAAGGGCACGTGCGATGGCAGAGCAAGTCGCGCGAAAGGCCGGGGATTCCGCGGCACCGCCGCGTCGGGAGGCAGGCGCCTTCCTCCGCGATCCTCGCGTCCGGGCAGTTCTGTATCAGATCCTGGTGCTTGGCGGCGTCATCCTTCTTGTTGCCTATCTCGTGTCGAACACGATGGACAATCTGGAGGAACGGTCGATCCGCACGGGCTTCGGATTCCTCAGCAACGAAGCTGGCTTCTACATTGGCGAAACCACCTTCGTCGCCTACGAGGCGTCGGACAGCTATGGCCAGGCATTCGTCGTCGGCCTGCTGAACACTTTGCGCGTTGCGTTGCTGGGTATCGTGCTGTCGACCATCATCGGAGCGATCGTCGGCATCGCGCGGCTGTCCAGCAACTGGCTGATCGCCAAGCTGGCTTCGGTGTATGTCGAGGTCATGCGGAACATCCCGTTGTTACTGCAACTTTTCTTCTGGTACGGCGCCATCAGCTTCCTGCTGCCTTCCGTGCGCGATGCCATAACGGTCATACCGGGGGTGTTCCTCAGCAAGAGTGGGCTGCAATACGCCGTGCCGGTCAGCCATCCGATCCATCCGTGGATGGGGCTGGCCTTCCTGGCCGCTATCGCCGCGTGCGTCGTCTATTATAAATGGGCCAAGCGCCATCAGGCGGAGACGGGTCGCGAGCCCAACCTGCTGCTGCCCAGTTTGGGGATGCTGATCGGTCTGCCGGCGCTCGTTTGGCTCGCGGGCGGTGCCCCGACCCAGATGGACGTGCCCGAACTGGCGACCTTCCGCTATGTCGGCGGCACCAGTGTGACGCCGGAGTTCCTGGCGCTGTTGCTGGGTCTGACATTCTATACGGCCGGCTTTATCGCGGAGATTGTGCGAAGCGGCATCGTCGCGGTGGCCTGGGGGCAGACGGAAGCCGCGTCGGCCATCGGCCTGTCGCGCACGCTGGTGCTGCGCCTCGTCCTTCTGCCGCAAGCGTTGCGCATCATTGTGCCGCCGACGACGAGCCAGTACCTGAACCTGACGAAGAACTCTTCGCTTGCCGTGGCGATCGGCTACCCGGACCTCGTGTCCGTCGGCAATACCACGTTGAACCAGACCGGACAGGCGATCGAGTGCATCTCCATCATGATGGCCTGCTACCTGACCATCAGCCTTTCGATCAGCTTCTTCATGAACTGGTACAACAAGCACATCGCGTTGGTGGAGCGCTAGGGACGTGTCGGTACCAAACAGCGGCGAAAAGACCGAGCTGCCCCCGCCGAAGACCCAGGTCGGCGTGATTGGCTGGCTCCGCGCGAACCTGTTCAACGGTTGGTTCAATACACTGTTGACGCTGATCGCTGGCTACATCCTGATCTCGACCGTGCCGCCCCTGATTGACTGGCTGTTCCTCGACGCCGTCTGGGGGATGGTCGATCCCGAGGTGTGCAAACAGGCGGAAGGCGCCTGCTGGACATTCATCCGGGAGAAGTACCGCCTGATCCTGTTCGGGACCTACCCCTTCAACGAGCAATGGCGGCCGCTTGTCGGCGTGCTGCTTCTGCTGACGGTGGTGGGCTTCAGCTGCAACCGGCGTTTCTGGCATCCCTGGCTGGGCGCGGTCTGGCTGGCCACGCTGCTGATCTATCTGATGTTGCTGGGCGGCGGAGTGCTTGGCCTGACGCCGGTTCGCACGGAACTGTGGGGCGGCCTGCCGCTGACCCTGCTGCTGGCGGTCGTCGGCATCGTCGTCGCTTTCCCGCTATCGATTCTGTTGGCGCTCGGCCGACGCTCGAATATGCCGATCGTGAAGTCGATCTGCATCGGGTATATCGAGCTGGTGCGCGGCGTGCCGCTGATTACGTTGCTGTTCATGGCGTCGTTCATGCTCCCGCTCTTCATGCCGACAGGAGTAAGTATCGACGCCCTGCTACGCGCGCAGGTCGCGATCATCATCTTTGTGTCGTCTTACTTGGCCGAGGTGATCCGCGGCGGCCTGCAGGCGCTGCCGAAAGGGCAGTACGAGGGCGCTGAATCGCTGGGGCTGACCTACTGGCAGACGCAGCGCAAGATCATCCTGCCGCAGGCCTTGAAGATATCCATTCCGCCGATCGTCAATACCTACCTCGGCATGTTCAAGGACACCTCGCTGGTCGCCATCGTCAGCCTCACCGACCTGTTGCTGGCGACCCGGCAGGCATTCGCCGATCCGGAATGGCGGTCCTTCTTCGTGGAGGGCTACGTCTTCATCGCCATCATCTACTGGTGCTTCTGCTTCTTCATGTCGAAGTACAGCCAGCACCTCGAACGCGTCCTGGATACGGGCCACAAACGCTAGGCCGCCGCGAGAAGGAGCCAATCGGATGAGCCAAACCGAAGGTGTCAGCGCCGAATCCAAGTCGAGGGAAGCGGCCCGGCGGATGCCTGCACCGGATGCCAATGCGATCATCGAAATGATCGATGTCCACAAGTGGTTCGGCCAGTTCCATGTGCTGCGCGACATCAATCTCTCGGTGAACCAGAAGGAACGAATCGTCATTTGCGGTCCTTCGGGCTCCGGCAAGTCCACCTTGATCCGTTGCATCAACCGCCTGGAGGAACACCAGCGCGGGCAGATTATCGTCGATGGCGTCGAACTCACGAACGACATCAAGAAGATCGAAACGATCCGCCGCGAAGTCGGCATGGTCTTCCAGCACTTCAATCTGTTCCCGCACCTCACCGTGCTGGAGAACCTGACTCTCGGTCCGATCTGGGTAAAAAAGACGCCCAAGGCGGAGGCCGAGGAGACGGCCATGAACTACTTGGAGCGCGTGAAGATTCCGGAGCAGGCGGACAAGTATCCCGGCCAGCTTTCCGGCGGCCAGCAGCAGCGCGTAGCCATCGCCCGGTCGTTGTGCATGAACCCCAAGGTCATGCTGTTCGATGAGCCAACCTCGGCCCTCGATCCTGAAATGATCAAGGAAGTTCTCGACGTGATGATCGAGCTTGCTGAAACCGGCATGACGATGCTTGTCGTCACTCACGAGATGGGCTTCGCGCGAACCGTGGCGGACCGGGTTATCTTCATGGATGGCGGCGAGATCATCGAGCAGAACGAGCCCGAAGAGTTCTTCCACAACCCGCAGTCCGAGCGCACGAAGATGTTCCTCAGCCAGATCCTGAAGCACTAGGCGGCGCGGCAGGGTCTGCGGCTGTCCGCACCGGGCCAGCCCATCAACGCGTCGGGATCAGCCCGGTCAGTCTGGGGTCGATGATCGTGCGGCTTTCCTGTCCGACAGGCGTGAAGCCGGCCTTCTGGTAAAGGGATAGGGCGCGGGGGTGGTCCAGCGTATTGGTGTTGACGGTCAACCTTTCCGGTGCATAGGACCACGCCATGTGGATCGCCGAGCCCAGCAGATAGCGTCCGAACCCGCGTCCGATGTACTCGGGCATGACACCGAAGTAGGCGAGATCGATCTCGGGCTCGGCGCGCCGATCAAGTTCCGCGTAGCCCGCCGGCACGCCATCGACATAGAGAACGTAGATCTCCACCCGATCGTCCTGGATCACCCGGGCCAGCGCCTCGTCATCGAGCGCCCGGCGCTCCCACCACAGCCAGGCCGCACCGATAGTGTTGTAAAGGAACCGATAGAACGACACTGGTGGCCGTTCCGCCCGCATCAAGGCGACACGCTGCCCCGCCGGCGGGTGCGGCGGGGCGTCCTGCGGCGGCGAGGTCATCTCGAGATAGGTGATCGTGACGTCGAGGTTGCCTTCGGAATCCGGGGAGACGCTGCTGTCCGGGGGCAGACCCGGATCGCGGAGCCAGCGGCTGACAACGCCGACCGCGTCATGCCCGTAACCCAGTGCTTCGTAGAAGCCGGCGGCTTCCTGATTCTGTTGGCGGATCATCGCCTGGGCTTTCGGAATCTCCCGCTCCGACAGCCACAACTCGGCGGCGCGCACGATCTGGCGGCCATAGCCACGATTCCGGCACCCTGGGTGGACTGCCAAGTAGTAGTACCAGCCGCGATGACCATCATGGCCGACGCAGACGCCGGCGACCACCTGACCGTCGTCTTCTCCGACAAGGATATCGGCATTCGCGGAGTCAGTGAACCTTTGGAAATCCTGGCGCGGGTCGTTCCACCACCGCGTCAGCGCGCAGATGTTCCAGAGGTCGATCAGGGTTTCGGCGTCTTCGGCACGGGCCGGGCGGATCGTCAGATCCACGGTGGGCTCGGATGCTGTCAAAGCCGCTCTCCCATCCTGACGTCAGTCGCTCGACCGTCCTGGCGACCCGGTCTCGACGGGCGTATCGCCCGGCAGCCCCCATTCGGCCCAGGAGCCGTCATAGACCGCGACATCGCGATGCCCGGTCACATGCAGGCCAAGCGCGAGGATCGCAGCCGTCAAGCCGGAACCGCAAGTGGTCACGACGGGCTTGCGTGGCTGTACCCCGGCCTCATCGAATAGCCGCTCCAGCTCTTCCGGCGCCTTCAGCGTCTGCGTGTCGGGATCGATAAGTGCATTGAAGGGAAGGTTGAGGCTTCCGGGAATATGGCCCAGTCGACGACCGGGCCAGAGTTCCTCGGATCCCTCGAAACGGCTGGGCGAACGGGCGTCCAGCACCTGATCGCGGCCACTGGAAAGGTTGCGCCGCATCTGATCGACGTCGCGCAGCATGGTGTGGTTGAAGCGTGCAGTGAAGTGGCGTTCGTCCCTGACCTGCACGGGACCCTCCTCGGTCGGGCGGTTTTCGGCAAGCCATTTGGGCAGGCCGCCGTCAAGCACCGTCACGTCCTGGTGCCCGAACAGGCGGAACATCCACCATGCCCGCGGTGACGAAGCGATCCCCTTCTGGTCGTACACCACGATGCGGCTGCCGTCGCCCAGGCCCAGCTTCCGGACCTTGGACGAGAATTTCTCCGCCGAGGGCACCATGTGCGGCAGCTCGCTGCCGGTGTCCGCGATATCGTCGATGTCGAAGAATACCGCACCCGGAATGTGCGCGCGCTCGAACTCCTCGCGGCCGTTCTTACCCTCGTGGGGCAGGTAGTAGGTTGCATCCACGATCCGCACGTCGGGCGAGCGCAGGTGGTCGGCAAGCCATTCGGTGCTGACGAGGGCATCCGTGTTGTATCGAGGCATCTGAGCGGACCGGTTACCGTTGAAACTATTCGGACAGATGGATGTTGATGCGGCGGTTCTGCCGCCCCTTGTTCTCGACCTTGCCAATGCGCACGGGGCCGATCTCGCCGGTCGAGCGGACGTGCGTGCCGCCGCAGGGTTGCAGGTCCACGCCGTCGATCTCGATCAGGCGGACCTTGCCGCTTCCCCTCGGCGGCTTCACCGACATCGTCCGCACAAGGCCCGGATTGGTGTCCAACTCGGCGTCGTCCACCCATCGGCTGCGGACGGCGCGATCCTGCCGAACAAGCTCGTTCAGACGCTGCGTCAGGACTTCCTTGTCGATCTGATCGCCGGCGACGTTGAAATCCAGCCGGCTTTTGCTTTCGCCGACCTGCCCGCCGGTCACGTCGCCTTCAAGCAGGCTGCACAGCAAGTGCATCGTCGTGTGCATGCGCATCAAGCGGTGCCTGCGTTCCCAGTCGATCCGCGCGGTCACCCGGGTGCCGGGGGCGGGAAGATCCACACCCTCCGCCGGGATGTGCAATACCTCGTCATGGCTGTCGCCCTTGCGGGCATCGCCGATCTCGACGCTGCCGCCGTCCCAGATCAGCCGGCCGGTGTCACCCGGCTGCCCGCCGCCCATCGGATAGAACACTGTGCGCGTCAGGCGGATGCCGTCGGGACTTGCATCGACGACCTCCGCCTCGCAGCTCTCGGCGTAGGGATCGTCGCGAAACACCAGCTCCATTGGCCGGACCCCCCTTGCTCGTCTACTCGGCCGCTTCCAGCCACTGCGGGGCAGGCAGGCCTTTCTCGTGCAGGAATGCAGGATTGTAAAGCCGACTTGTATAGCGCGTACCCCAGTCGCACAAGATGGTAACGATGGTGTGCCCGGGGCCCAGGTCCCTGGCCATACGGATCGCTCCGGCGACGTTGACACCGCTCGACGCGCCCAGAAGCAGGCCTTCATGCTGTAGCATGTCGAAGACGACGGGCAGGCTCTCCTCGTCGCGGACCTGATACGGGAAATCGACCGAAAGGCCTTCCAGATTGCCCGTGATCCGGTTCTGTCCGATGCCCTCGGTGATCGAGCTGCCTTCGCCCTTCAGCTCACCGTACTTGTAGTAGTTGTAGAGTCCGGCGCCCGGTGGATCTGCGAGGCCGATCTTGATGCCGGGATTGCGCTCGCGAAGGGCCATTGCCACGCCAGCCAGCGTTCCGCCGGTACCAACCGCGCAGATGAAGCCATCGACCTTGCCGTCGGTCTGCTCCCAGATCTCCGGACCGGTGGTTTCGAAGTGGCCCCGGCGGTTGGCCTGATTATCGAATTGCTGGGCCCAGATGGCGCCGTTCGGGTCGCTTGCGGCGAGTTCTTCGGCCAGCCGTCCGGAAACGTGGACATAGTTGTTCGGATCCTTATACGGCACCGCCGGTACCTCGCGCAGCTCGGCGCCGCAGATCCGCAGCATATCCTTCTTTTCCTGGCTCTGCGTCTCGGGGATCACGATGACCGTGCGATACCCGCGCGCATTGCCGACGAGGGCGAGGCCGATACCGGTGTTACCGGCCGTTCCCTCGACGATGACACCGTCCTTGCGAAGCGCGCCGCGCTCCTCGGCATCCTTCACGATGGCCCAGGCCGCGCGGTCTTTCACCGAGCCACCGGGGTTGAGAAACTCCGCCTTGCCGTAGATCTCGCACCCGGTCTCCTCCGAGGCGCGGTTCAGGCGGATAAGGGGGGTACGACCGATCGTACCGACAAAGCCGTCGCGGAACTCCATGGGATTCTTCGCTGGTTATACTGGTTATCACAGACAGGTTGGCCGTGAGACTAGACGCCCGCTGCGCGCCACACAAGCATCCGGCGGTCAGTCTCGCGTGCAGCGTTTCCCCCGCGTTCAGACCGTGGCGAAACGCGCGCGCAAACGCTCTCGATTGAGCGCCAGCCACTGCAATCCGATCAGGCTGGGGGCGTTGTCGATACGGCCATCCTCGACCATCTGCCATGCTTCATCGAAGGAAACCGCGAAAACGCGGATGTCCTCTTCCTCTTCGTCGAGGCCGTGGGTGCCGCCTGCCTCGGAGCTGTCGACGATCCCGCAATAGACGCGCACCGTTTCGCTCGTCCCGCCGGGACTCACGAGATAGTGATAAAGCTCGATCAGCTCTTGCAACTCGTGGCCCGATTCTTCGTGCGTCTCCCGCGTTGCCACATCTTCCGGCGCCTCGCCGGCCTCGACGATGCCGGCAACGATTTCGATCTGCCACGGCGCCTTACCGGCGGCCAGGGCGCCGATACGGAACTGCTCCAGCAGCACGACCTCGTCGCGAACCGGGTCGTAGGGGACGACCGCCACCGCGTCGCCGCGCTCGAAGATCTCGCGGCCTATCTCGCCCGTCCAGCCGCCGTCATGCCGGCGATGGCGAAGGCGATAGCGGTCGATGCGGAAATAACCCTGGAAAGGGGTATCGGATTCGATGATCTCCACGTCTTCAGGTACGTCTTGGTTTTTCAGCGGACCGCTTCTCGGCATTTTGGGCCTCCGGGCCTGATACCGCCCCGCCGCAGGGCGGGGCGGGGCTGAACAACATCATTGGCACGCGCGTTGTTGTACATACGATGTTGGAGCGTTTCACTGCCATCGTCGCCTCGACGGGCCGCGCCAAGGAGAACCGCCGCCATGACCGTCAAATCCGAGAAGCTGACTTTTCCAGGGAGCCAGGGCCATGGCCTGGCCGCGCGTCTCGATCGCCCCGAGGTGGAGCCGGCAGCCTATGCCCTGTTCGCGCATTGCTTCACCTGCGGCAAGGACGTCTTCGCCGCCCAGCGCATCGCCACAACCCTTGCCGAGCGAGGCATCGCCGTCCTGCGGTTCGATTTCACCGGCCTGGGCCACAGTGACGGTGAGTTCGCGAACACGAACTTCTCCTCCAACGTGGCCGATCTTGTCGCGGCGGCGGACCATCTGCGCCGGGAATATGCGGCGCCGCAGCTTCTGATCGGCCACAGCCTGGGCGGCGCGGCCGTGATTGCAGCGGCGCCCAAGATGCCGGAAGCCAGGGCCGTGGCGACCATCGCGGCTCCGGCTGACCCCGAGCACGTGGGCAAGCTGTTCACCGCCGAGCGTGCCGCGATCGAGAGCGAGGGGGAGGCCGAGGTCGATCTGGCCGGCCGCAAGTTCAGGATACGCAAACAGTTCCTCGACGATATCCAGGTGCAGTCGCTCGACGATGCCCTGGGCGGCCTTCGCAAGGCGCTGATGGTGTTCCACGGGCCGCGCGACGCTATCGTCGGCATCGACAACGCCACGCACATCTTCACGGCGGCGAAGCACCCGAAGAGCTTTGTGTCCCTGGACGATGCCGACCACCTGTTGAGCCGCAAGGCCGATGCGAGCTATGTCGCGCAGGTGCTGGGTGCCTGGGCCGCACGCTACATCGAGGTGCCGCCGGCGGAACGCCGGACGGAGGTGCCGCCGGCGATGGAAGGCGGCGTCGTCGTGCAGGAAACCGGGGAGGGGCGCTTCACCAATGCCGTTGTCGCCGGCCGGCACCGCCTGCGCGCCGACGAGCCGGTGGAGGTCGGCGGCACCGATACGGGCCCGTCGCCCTATGACTATCTACTTGCGGGGCTGGGCGCGTGCAGCGCGATGACCGTGCGTCTTTACGCCGAGCGGAAGGGTTGGCCGGTCGAGCGCGTCACCGTGCGCCTGACCCACGACAAGATCCATGCCGACGATTGCGCCGATTGCGAGACGCGGGAGGGCAAGGTCGACGTCATCCATCGCCGAATCGCCTTCGATGGCGCACTCGACGAGACGCAACGCAAACGCCTTCTCGAGATCGCCGACAAATGCCCCGTTCACCGCACCTTGACCAGCGAGGTTCGGATTCACACCGAACCCGATAGCCACTGACGCGAATTTCAATGGACTGTATACGTGGGTTTCATGCAAGTGCGCGTCGCACGTGGGACAGTGGCGGTCGGACGCGGGAAACTTGCTGGTGACGCTCCGAGTCAAAGTCTGATAACATCAAAAATAAAGCAAAGTTGCTATCAACGAACTGCAACAGGGCAGGCATCAATATCCCCGCTGAAGCGGGGTCACGGGGAAAGCGGGAGAGTGCGAGGCGTCGGACAAGACGTCCATCGGAAATGCCGTGCAATACCTAGACGACTGGCGACAGGACAGGCAGCTTCTGGCGTCTGCGCGTGGCATCGGCGAATTCGGTCGTAATGTGCGAACTTCGGTGCTGTCGCCTATTCGGCGGCTGTGACGACGACAGTCCGTGTCTCGTCGTTTTCTCCAAATAACGGCCAAAAGGCCGCTTCACCGGTCCGAATTGTGTCAGGGAGCCGTAGAATGAAAAAAGATCTCGAGGCCATCCTCAAGAAACCGGATGGAAAGCACGCGCACAGCTATGTGCCGGAACTTGCCGACAAGTTCGTCAAGGGCGAAGTGGATCGCCGCGAATTCCTGCGCACCGCGACGCTTCTGGGCGTCTCGGCGTCGGCGGCCTACGCCTTCGCCGGCCGGGCGACGGGCCAGAGCCTGATCCCGGAAGCCGCGGCGGAGACGCCAAAGAAGGGCGGTATCCTGCGCTTCGCGATGGAGGTGCAGGAGATCACCGACCCGGCGACCTATGACTGGACGCAGAAGTCCAATGTCTCGCGCTGGATGGTCGAGTACCTGACCCGCACCAAGCCCGACAACGTCACCGTGCCCTATCTGGCGGAAAGCTGGGAGGCGTCCGATGATCTCAAGACCTGGACGTTCAAGCTGCGCAAGGGCGTGAAGTGGTCGAACGGCGATGACTTCAACGCCGACGATGTCGTCTACAACTTCAAGCGCTGGCTGGACCCGAAGATCGGCTCGTCCAACCTCAGCCTGTTCTCCGGCCTGACGGAGACGGTTGAGACGACGAACGACGCGGGCGAGACCGTCAAGCAGCAGCGCATGCGCGAGGGCGCGGTCGAGAAGGTGGACAGCCATACGGTGCGTCTCCACCTCAGCACACCGAATTTGTCGATTCCGGAGAACCTGTACAACTACCCGACCGGAATCGTGCATCGGAAGTTTGACGAGATGGGCGGCGACCTGTCCAAGAACCCGATCGGCACCGGACCGTATGAGCTTGCGGCCTTCTCTGTCGGCGAGGAAGCGAAGCTGGTGCGCCGTACCGATCCGCACGGCTACTGGGGTGACGAACCCTACCTGGATGGTATCCACTACATCGATACCGGCTCGGACCGCTCGGCGATGATGGCGGCTATCGCCTCTGATCAGGTGGATGGCATCTTCGAGGTCGATGTCACACAACTCGATGTGGTCGAGCGGATGCCGGGTGTTACTATCCATTCCGTGAATACCGCGCGCACGGGCATCTGCCGCATGCAGGTGGACAAGAAG
This sequence comes from Ferruginivarius sediminum, assembly GCF_003344765.1. Classification (GTDB taxonomy): domain Bacteria; phylum Pseudomonadota; class Alphaproteobacteria; order Kiloniellales; family Rhodovibrionaceae; genus Ferruginivarius; species Ferruginivarius sediminum. Next base: position 356,711 of record NZ_QPMH01000001.1, read on the forward strand.
CCGTTCGACGATCCGCGTGTTCGCGAGGCGGTGACGGTATCGCTCGACCACCAGAAGCTGCTGGAACTCGGCTATCGCGGCCGCGGCGTCACCGCAGAGAACCATCACGTCGGCCCGATGCATCCTGAATACGCCGAGATTCCCTGGCGCAAACAGGACCACGAGAAGGCGAAGCAGCTTCTCAAGGAGGCTGGCTATCCCGACGGCATCGACATCCAGATCGACGTTGGCCAGACCCAGGGTCCGTGGGAGCTTGCCACCGTGCAGGCCATGAAGGAGCAGCTCGCGCCGTCGGGCATCAACCTGAAGATCAACACCATGCCGGCCGCACAATACTGGGAGATTTGGACGACCACGCCGTTCGGCCTGACGTCCTGGACGCACAGGCCGCTGGGCGTGATGGTGCTGAACCTAGCCTATCGCTCTGGCCAGGCGTGGAATGAGAGCAACTATGCCAATCCGGAGTTCGACAAGGCCCTGGACGAAGCAAACGGCATCCTCGATCCGAACGAGCGCCGCAAGAAGATGGAAGAAGTCGAGGCCATCCTGCAGGGCGATCACGTGATCTCGCAGCCGTTCTGGCGCAGCCAGTACGTCGCGACCCGCGATTACGTGAAGGGTTTCGCTACCCACCCAACCCAGTACCATCAGTTCCAGAACGTCTGGCTGGACAAGTAATGCCGACGGCGGCCGCGGGGTATTTTCATCGCCCCGCGGCCGGCCCGCTAGCCAGTCCCTGGGCGGGATGGGAGATACGCTAGGTCATGCTTTTATTCGTAACGCGACGGGTCGGGACCATGGCGCTGACCATGATCGTGGTTTCGATCCTACTGTTCATCCTTTTGGAACTCACACCCGGCAACGTCGCGACCAAGGTGCTGGGGCCCTATTCCTCGGAAGAGCAGCGCCGCCTCTGGCTTGAGGCGCACGGCTACTTCGATCCCATCCACATCCGCTATTTCCGGTGGCTTGGCGATTTCATCATCGGCAATTTCGGGGAATCGACCCGCTTCAAGGTGCCGGTCGGCGACGTTCTGTGGCCGCGGCTGTGGAACACGGCAATCCTGGGGTTTGCCGTTATGGTCGTCGTAGTGCCGCTGTCGTTGACGCTGGGTGTGCTGGCGGGAATGAAGGAAGGCTCGAAGCTGGACCGCTCGATCTCGGTTGGCTCCATCGTCTTCACCTCGATTCCCGAGTTCGCCAGCGCCGTGCTGTTGTCGGCGATCTTCGTCTTCTACCTGGGTCTGTTGCCGGGCACGAGCGGGATGGCGAGTGGCTTCGACCTCGCGCAACTCGTGCTGCCGGTCATGGTGTTGGTGCTTTACGACTTCGGCTACGTGGCGCGAATGACACGCGCCTCAATGGCCGAGGTGATGCTCACCAATTATATCCGCACGGCCGTTTTAAAGGGCTTGCCGTATCGTTCGGTGATCCTGAAGCATGCGCTGCGTAACGCGCTCATCGCGCCGTTCACAGTGATCATGCTGCAGATCAACTGGCTGCTCTCGGGCGTGATCGTTGTGGAGTTCTTCTTTGCATACAAGGGCTTCGGGGCACTGCTGCTGGAGGCTTCGCTGAACCAGGACATCTTCCTGATCGAGGCATGCGCCATGGTTGCCGTGTTCGTGGCCGTCGGCACGCAGTTCGCGGCCGACGTCGGCTACACCTACCTGAACCCGCGGATCCGCTTCAGCTAGAGGGCATTCGTCATGGCAGAACAAACAGTCAGCATGCCGAAGCCGCCCTCGAAGGCGTGGCGCATGTTCCGATCCATCGGATTGTTGCGCGAAAGCCCGGTCGGGATCGTGGGGGTTGCGATCATCGTGTTCTGGGCGGTGCTGGCACTTTTCGCGGACGTGCTTGCCCCGTACCCGCCGAACGCGACGATCTCGCCCATGATGTTCCCGGGCGACACGGACGCAAGCGGCAATATGTTCCTGCTGGGGACGGATCACCTGGGCCGGGACATCCTCTCGCGGATCATCCACGGCTCACGGCGGGTGTTGATCCTGGCGCCGCTGGCCACGCTCTGCGCCTACATCGTCGGCATTCCCATGGGGCTGGCCGCCGGTTACCTGCGCGGTCGCTGGGACGACGTGCTGTCGTTCATCGCCAACGTCATCCTAAGCTTCCCGGTGCTGGTGCTTTACGTGATCATCATCGCCACGATCGGCGCCTCGGCGGTGAACATCCTGATCGCCATCACCTTCGCCAGCGCGCCGGGCATCATGCGTATCGTCCGGGGGCTGGTGCTGGACCTGCGTAACCGTGAGTACGTGGCCGCCGCGCAGACGCGCGGGGAAAGCGGGCTCTACATCATGTTCATCGAGATTCTGCCGAACGCGCGCGGGCCGATCATCGTCGACGCCTGCCTCAGGTTGGGTTACGTGATCATCACCATCGGCGTTCTCGGCTTCCTTGGCCTGGGACTGCCGCCCCCGGACCCGGACTGGGGCGGGATGATCAACGAGACCCGTCAGCTTGCCATGACCTTCCCGCACATGGCGGTGTTCCCCTGCATTGCGATCTCCTCGCTGGTGCTTGGGTTCAACTTGGTAGCGGATGGACTGCGCGAGATATCCCTGCGTGACTAGGAGGTCGCGATGACGACCAATGGTTCGGGCGGCGAAACGCCCATCTTGGAGTGCAAGGACCTTTGCCTCTCCTACTTCACGCGGGCCGGCGAGATTCCCGCGGTGGTGGACTTCAACATGACGCTCCACCGCGGGGGCAGCATCGGTCTCGTGGGGGAATCCGGCTGCGGCAAGTCGACGGTGGCGATGGCGATCATGCGTTACCTCGGCTCCAACGGGGCCATTGTCGGTGGTCAGATCCTCTACAAGGGCCGGGACATGGCGGAGATGTCGGAGGAAGAGCTCCGGCAGCTCCGCGGCTCCGAGATCGCGATGGTCTATCAGGAGCCGATGGCCTCGCTGAACCCGAGCCTGACGCTGGGCCGGCAGCTTGTGGAAGTACCGATCTGCCACGAGCGGATCAGTGAGAAAGAGGCCTACGACCGGGCGGTACAGATCCTGGCGGACGTCAATCTGCCCGACCCGGAACGCGTCATGGCCTCCTATCCGCATCAGATCTCCGGCGGCCAGCAGCAGCGCGTGGTCATCGCGATGGCGCTGTTGTCCAATCCCACCCTGCTGCTGCTGGACGAGCCGACGACGGCGCTGGACGTCACGGTGGAGGCCGGCATCGTCGAACTGATCGGCCAGATTGCCGAGAAGTACGACACCTCGATGGTCTACATCTCCCACAACCTGGGCCTGATCCTCGAAACCTGCGACCGGGTGAACGTGATGTACTCGGGCGAGGCCGTGGAGACCGGCACGGTGAAGGAGGTGTTCGACCGGATGCGTCACCCCTACACGAAGGGGTTGTTCGGGTGCATCCCGCTGCCCGGCGCCGACAAGAACGAGCGGCCGCTGGTGCCGATCCGCGGGCAATTGCCGCTGCCGCACGAGCGACCCAGGGGCTGCAACTTCGGGCCGCGTTGCGACTTCTTCCAGGCCGGACGCTGCGATGCCGACACCATCGCCATGCACAACGTGGCGGGCGAGCAGGGCCACAAGGTGCGCTGCCTTCGCTGGAACGAGATCGACTGGGCGTCGTATCGTCCGGAAGGTGTCTCCACCGAACAGAGCGAGTTCGGCGACAGGGTCCTGCACGTCGATGGAATGCGGAAGTACTACGAACTCACCGACAACTCCATCGCCGCCATGATCAAGGGCAATCGCGTCAAGTACGTGAAGGCGAACGAGCGCATCAACATGGATGCGCGCGAGGCCCAGACCGTCGCCATCGTCGGGGAGTCGGGCTGCGGCAAGTCGACCTTCGCCAAGGTGCTGATGGGCCTGGAGACCGCGACCGACGGCACGGTCAACTTCAACGGCGACGAACTGGCCGAGAAGTCAGTACACGACCGCAGCCCGAAGCAGCTCGGCTCGCTGCAGATGATTTTCCAGAACCCCTTCGACACGCTGAACCCCAGCCACTCCGTGGGTGGTCAGATCGCCCGCGTGATCCGCAAGTTCGGCGTGGAGAAGGACAAGTCGAAGGTCGAGCAGCGGGTGCTGGAGCTTCTGGACCTGGTGAAGCTGCCACGTGATTTTGCCCACCGTCGGCCGCGTCAGCTCTCCGGCGGTCAGAAGCAGCGCATCGGCATCGCCCGCGCGTTCGCAGGGCGCCCCTCGATGGTCGTTGCGGACGAGCCGGTGTCGGCTCTCGACGTCTCGGTGGCGGCGGCGGTGACCGGGCTCTTGATGGAGATCCAGCGCACCTACCGCACGACACTCCTGTTTATCAGCCATGACCTCAGCCTGGTGCGTTATCTGGCGGACCGCGTGGTGGTGATGTACCTGGGCCATATCGTGGAGCAGGGTACGACGGACGAGGTCTTCGCGCCGCCGTACCACCCGTATACCGAGGCGCTGCTATCCGCCGTGCCGATTGCGGACACCTCGATCGAAAAGAAGCGGATCATCCTGGAAGGGAATCTGCCCAGCGTGATGAACCCGCCGAAGGGTTGCGTGTTCCACACGCGCTGCCCGCGCAAGATCGGCAGGGTGTGCGAAACCGAAGCGCCGCCGGTGGTGGAGCCGACGCCGGGCCATCAGGTCGCCTGTCATATCCCGCTCGACGAGTTGAAGCAGATGGAGCCGGTTATCGTCATGACCGACGCCAACAAGCAGGCGGCGGAAAAGGCCGGCGCGAAGAAAGAGGCGGAAGGCTCGCCGGCCGCGGAGTAACTTGTCGCGACTTGCCAGGGTGAGCCACTTACGAGGACGACGGAGACCAGAGGCGTTCGGCGAGGAACCTCGCCAGCGCCTCGATCTCCTTGTGAGCCTCCGAATCGGGCGCATGTCCGCCCACCCAGGTGCCCGAGGTATAGGCGCTCATCTGATCAGCGCGCTGGCGCAGGGCCGGGCCGACGCTTTCGCCAAGGTCGCCGAGGGTGTGGGTCAGGGCCCGGCCGATGGCGGTGCGCCGGTCGACCCGATTCGGCACGAGAACGCAGTCGAGCGCGCGTGACGGCCGCGCGGCGCGGGCGCGTTCCAGGACTTGCCTTGCCCGCCGCGTGGCCGCCAGTTCGGCCCCGCCGGGCGTCACCGGCACAACCAGCAGGTCGGCCAGCGCAAGGGCGCCTGCGACACTGTCCTCGAACTGCGGCGGCAGGTCGAGGACGACGAGATCGTGGCCCGTCCGCAGGGACAGCATCTCCGCCACCCAGTCGCGGCGGCGGTCCTCCGTATCCGTGACGCCGCCGTGCTTGGCGTCAAGCGGAAGGTGCCGCGCGGCCAGCGGCGACTTGCCCGTACCGGTCCAAGCGGCCGCCGCGCCCTGGCTGTCGGAGTCGACGAGCGCCACGCGCCGCCGGCGCGCGTAGGCGCAGGCAAGATTGACGGCCAGCGTGGTCTTGCCGGTTCCACCCTTCAGGTTGCCGACCGCGAGGACCTTGGACATGCTGCGCAGTATAGCGACGGTGTCGCGTAACGATAGGGGAGGACCGGGTGTGAATGGCGGCGTGATGCTGCAAGGCTTGGTGCTGATCGCGGTATTCGCGGCCGGCTATGTCACCGTGCTCAAGTTCAACGAAGACCGCAGGATCCGCGATCTGGCTTTCTGGCTGCGCCGGACTCATCCGCAGCGCTGGGAGGCACTGCCCTGGATCATGCAGAAGGCGGACCGACTCGGCGCGGTCGAGAGCTTCCGCCAGGATCCGGAGTTTCACGATGCTGAATTCGATTCCCGCTACGCCGCCGCGAAGACCACACGGCGCCGGCAGGGCGTGGGTCTCGTCGTTGCCGGCATCGCCATTGTGCTGGCTGTGTTTGGCTATCAGGTGCTTGGCTGGCGGGTGTGAGCGCCGGCCGCCGGGTGATGCCACGCGCGCCGGTGGCATATCAGCGCTGCTACTGTTCGATCGGCCGAAGGCCGGCGGGCGGTGGCAGTTACGACGGCTATCCGCCCGAATCTCTGGAAGCGTGGCATCGCGCGTGGCCTTCTCGACGGCAGCGAGTGCTGACCGCGCGTGCTGCGGTTCGCAGGTTCGACACCGGCAGAGGTTGTCGGTGCCCCGGGTCAGAAGCTCAGCGTCGCGGCACCGGCCTTGATGCGCTCGTGCATCGCGCTCGCCCCCGTGACAATCACGCCTGCGAGCAAGTCGCTCTCGCCATAGCCGCGGGCTTTGACGCAGGGAGTGCATGCCCAAAGCGTGCCACCGCGTGCGAGGAAATCGTTGACCAGCGAGTTCAAGGGCTCAAGCGGCTGAAAGTGTGCATGGTCTGCGGCGCCGCGGCGAACGATGTCGACGGCCGAACCAGTCAGGAAGACGGAGACGGACAGGTCGGCTGTCATGGCGCCGTTGGCGACGGTGAAGGCGACCGAGGTTTGCTCGTCTTCAGGCCCATGTGTCATTACGACAACGAGTTCTTGTGTTTCGGCCATGCGAAGCTCCTCTTGCAGTGGCAGTCGATGTGATGGCGATCGTTCGTATTGCGCCGGTGGGATGTCTCGACTACGCGGATAGCAATAGATTAGACTGGGTCGTTCCCTACTGCTTGAGGATATCCCCGCCCGCATCTGGAGATTTTCTGACGACCAAGGTCACGCAGACGGTCAATTGTGTTCACCTGCGGGCACCCGACATCATGAAATCCTCAGATTCTCTCTGCGATCTATCCAAGTGCGGCGCCCGGATTTCGTTAGACTGGTTTATGCACTTCGATGCGCCGCGGGCGCCAATTTTGGAGATTCGAGCATGGCACAGGCTGACGAAACGACCCGGTCAGAGAACCAGGACACCGAGTTCGTGCAGTTCTGGAACGAGGTTCTGGCGCCGAAGTTCATCCGGTTCCGGCACATCCTGGTCGGCGGGCTGACTCATCACAGCGAGGCCGTCTTCCCCCAATTGCCTGTCTATCACGGTGACCGGGTACTCGATGTCGGCTGCGGCTTCGGCGATACGGCCGCAAGGTTCGCCGAGATGGTTGGACCGGAGGGTGAGGTCGTCGGCATCGACTGCTGCGATGCCTTTCTCGACATCGCCCAAGCCGAGATCGCCGAAACCGGGCTGAAGAACGTGCGCTTCATGCGGGGCGACGCGGAGGTTGCGCTGCCTGAAGGGGAGTTCGATTTCGTCTTCGCTCGCTTCGGCACGATGTTCTTCGCCAATCCGACGGCGGGCCTGCGGAATATGCGGCGCGCGCTGCGCCCCGGCGGGCGAATGGCCCACATCGTCTGGCGCGATCCCAAAGACAACCCTTGGCTGTCGATGGCCAAGGACATCGTCCTGCAGTTTCTGCCGGCGCCTGGCGAGGACGCGCGCACATGCGGTCCCGGCCCGTTCTCGATGGCCGACGAGCCGACGGTACGCAAGATGATGGAAATTGCGGGCTACGAGCAGATCGAGTTTCGCCGCGTCGATGCGCCCGTGCTGATCGGCCATGATGTCCAGGACGCGATCGAGTTCCAGCTCGCCCTCGGCCCCGCCGGCGAGGTCTACAGGGAGGCCGGCGAGGAAGCGGAGAAGAAGCGAGGCGAAATCGAGGGCGCGCTTGCCGAGGCCATTCGGCGTCAGACAACGCAGACAGACGGCATCGTCATGGACAGCTCCTCGTGGGTTATCAGCGCACGCAATCCGGCGGGCTGATCGGGCGGAGGACCGTCGGCGACTCGGGCAAGAACCGGTGCCATATTTTCCACCACTGACGGCTGTGCTACATTTTGTCGCATGACGGCGCTGATACGCCGCGCAGCACATCTTATCTTCGACTGGAGAGGCCCGGCGTTGTCAGCTGCCAAAGAACGGCCCGGGCACGGTAGTTCAGGCTCCCTTCCGGATCTTTGGAAGGGGAGCGGGCAATTTCAGGCCCCATGTCCCGGGTCCAGGTTTCGGAGAGGCCCTTGGATGGGGATCGCGGTGTTGCGGCCCAGAACGCGGTAATGGTGGCGGTGCTGCGCTCGGCACCCGGCGGAGTGCAGGACTGGCTGGAGATGCCGGACACGTTCGCGCGCGACGCGGTGACGCGATATGGCGGACGGGCGTACGCCGAGGACAGAGAAGCATGGGTCTGCGGGTTTGATGCGCCTGATACTGCTTTCGGCTTCGCCTCGGATATCGCCAGCCACGTCCTGGAGCAAATGCCAAACGGGCCGGCCCCCGCCATCGGCCTGCATGACGTCAAGCCCGCCACCGGACGGGATTTCGGCAGCGTGGACGAGGCTGCGAGTATCGCCAGGCGACTGGCAAATTTCGCGCATGGTGGTGGCATCGTGGCTTCGGGTACAGCCCTTGCCGCTATGGCGGGGGCGCTGTCCCGGATCATGCGGCCTGTGGGCACGCTCACCCCTCGGGTTGGCGCACGGCCGGTGGAGGTTTTCCGAGCCGACGAGCCGAATCGCCTCGACGGCGGCGGTGAGATCCTGTGCTTCGGCGCTTACGAGCTGGATACCCAGCTCTTCGAGCTGCGCCATGAGGGGAGCCGGGTGCCGGTCGAGCCGATGACGTTCGACCTGCTTGCGCTGCTTGCGCGCAACGCCTATCGCACCGTCAGCCGCCACGAGGTTTTCACGGCGCTCTGGGGTGAGCGAATCGTCTCGGACGCCGCCCTTAGCAGCCAGGTCAAGGCGGCCCGGCGCGCGGTCGGCGACCATGGCGCGGCGCAGCATACAATCGCCACGGTACATGCGCGCGGCTTTCGCTTCGTTCGAGAGGTTACGTGCCGCGGCGCCGCGGCGCCGCCCGCGCACTTCCGATCGGGGCCCGAACGCCTCGCGCGCGGCCGCCCGGTCGTCGCGGTCCTTCCCTTCGCGGATCTTGGCCAGTCGGAAGACAGGGATTTCTTTGCCGATTGCTTGAGCGAGGACATCATCACATCGCTCGCCAAGACCCGCTGGCTGGCGGTGATAGCACGAAATCCGGCCTTCAGCTTCCGCGACGCGGATCTCGGGTTTACCGAAATCGGCGAGCAGCTCGGCGCGCGCTATCTGGTCACTGGCAGCGTGCGTCGCGCCGATTGCCACGTGCGCATCGCCGTTCAGCTTGCTGACGCGCAAAGCGGTCACTGCCTTTGGTCGGAGCGGCTGACCCGCGAGCTTGCCGATATTTTCGCGCTCGAGGAAAAGGTCTCTTCCTTGATCTCGGGGCGCTTGGCGACGGAGCTCGGCGTCGCCGAGCAGCGCCGCGCCCAGGCGCAATCCGGCGAAGATGTCGGGGCGTGGGAACGCTACCAACTCGGTTCAGCGGAATTCTACCGTTTCACGGACGATGGCAACCGGCGCTGCCAAGCACTGCTTCGCGAGGCGATTGCGCAGGACCCCGACTTCGCCGCCGCACATTCGCGCCTCGCCTATGCGATTATCCTTGAGATGGTCTATTTCGATGGCGGACTGGATCAGAGCCGCTTCGATGAAGCCCTCCGTGTGGCGCGCCACGCTGTCGCCCTCGATGATCAGGACGCCAACTCGTATTTCGTTCTTGGCCGCGTGCATCTGGCCCGATGCGAATACGATCGGGCGATCGCTGCACTCGAACATGGTCTGGAGCTGAACCCCTGTCTCGCGCTCACGCACTGCGGGCTGGGCGAGAGCTTCGCCTGCGAGGACCGGATCGACGAGGCGATCAGGCATTTCGACGCCGCGGTGGAACTGAGTCCGCACGACCCCTTCCGCTGGGCGTTCTACGCCTACCGGTCGCTGGCGCATCTCTTCGCGACCGATTTCGCCGCTGCGGCGCATTGGGCGCGACGCGCGACGGAGGTGCCGAACGCGCATTACTGGGCGCGAGCCCATCTGGTCGCAGCTCTGGGCCATCTGGGCGATAAGGAACAGGCGCGCCGGGAACGTGCCGAGTTGCTACACGCGCGGCCGGATTTCAGTCGGGCATTTGTTGAGGAACGACTGTTCTATGTGAAGAAGCGCGAGCAACGCGACCTGTATCTCGCCGGCCTCGCGCGCGCCGGGATCCAGTAGTCCAGCCGCCTTGCCGGGTTGGGCTTGCGACCAACGTGCGCATGAACTTGCGACCGCCGTGCGCATGAAAAGGAAAGGGGCTTGAGTCCCCTGGACCCAAGCCCCTGTCTTTGTTGGCTCCCCGGGCCGGACTCGAACCAGCGACCCAGCGGTTAACAGCCGCTTGCTCTACCAACTGAGCTACCGGGGATCAGAAACGGCGCCGCAACCCTGCGTCGCCGTCGGCGAGCGAGGTTATAGCAAAGCCATTTGCCCGCTGCAAACCCCTTTACAACCGGATTTTGATGTCGTCGTCACACTGGCCGGCGTCAACCGCCCGCGACCACGGTCAGAAGACATTGCCCAACCTCCAGGTAGTCGGAATTCGGCATATGAAACCACCGCAGGAACGAGGACGTGGACATATCGCCCGCAAGCCACGCCTCAAGAAACATTCGACTGACCGGATGCAGGCGGTCCGGTAAACAGATCGTCAGATCAGGCGTCATGCGCCCTCCCGGTTATCGCCCGGCGGGCCGCGATTCTCGCCGTCTCCCAGCAACGTTTCAGCCTCGCCAGACTTATGACGCGAAAGCCTACAAGTTTCGACCGCGCGCTTCAATGCTGCCGGCTCGCCGCGGCCGGCTTGGGGAATGTTGCAGTCAGGCGGAGCGGGTACTGGCGCAGCGATTGCTGGCGCGGCGACGCTCCTCCGCCCCGATGTCGCAAAGGCGATCCAGCAGGTCGATTGCCTTGTCCCAGAACCACGCCTGCCGCCGGGAATCGCCCGCGCGTTCGGAAAGCGCGGCGATCAGGTGGCCGCATTCCTTGGCGAGGACGTCGTATCGCGCTTCTTCCCAGGCATGGCGGATATACTTGAGGTTCTGTCCCGCGCGATAGCCGATCGCCGCCTCCACGGCCGCCTGGTCGTTGAGGTTGACCCCCGTAAGCGGCAGCACCGGCAACACCTCCTCCACAATGGCGCGGTAGAGGAGTACGGCCCGCTCCCGGTCGCGGCCGTCGTTGGTGCCGACAATGCGCGGTGCGAACGGCTTCAGCCGCTGCCGCTCCGGCGAACCCATGCGGTCGTTCACCGGAATCGCGAACTTGCGAATCACCTGCGAGGCCGATTTTGGTCGGTCGCCAAAGTTTTCGCCGGCCAGCAGCGAAACGAAGGACATGATGCAGAGTTTGCCAAGCCGGGCGTCCCCAACGCCGGTGATCAACTCGATCCGGTCATAAAGGCGCTGAAACGCAACTTCCGCGGACATACCGCGCCTCGCCTGCAATAGACTGTCTGCAAGAAAACATACCATCGGCGTCCGCGACCGGCAACGCGGGCCCGGTATTGTCACGGGAAAAGGGGAGAGGCGCGCCAGCCAAGTCCTTGGAGGCCCGGGCCGGAATCGAACCGACGTACGGGGATTTGCAGTCCCCTGCATGACCACTCTGCCACCGGGCCGCCGGCCGCCTGGACGGGATAGGTAAGCGACGGCGCGCGAGATATAAAGAGCCATGCGGGGGTGGTCAAGCGGCTCGGCTTGTTACCACGTTCTCTTGTTGGCGCACCCTTTTGTTGCCATGTTGCGGCGTTGTCTCGCGCGGGCATCCCGCATATAAAGCGGGAAATGCCGCGTTGCCCGTGCCGTGGCCGCGCTGCTTGTGCGCGCCGAGGTACCGTCCTGGGGGGATTGATGGTCGATTTCACCGCCGCCCGCATGAACATGGTCGATAGCCAGTTGCGCACGAATCGCGTGACCGACCCGCGCGTTCTCGGCGCGTTCGAGACCGTGCCGCGCGAGCGCTTCGTGCCGGAGCATCTACGCTCCATCGCCTATGTCGACGAAGACCTGAAGATCGCGGATGGGCGCTATCTGATGGAGCCGATGGTCCTGGCGCGACTGCTGGACGCCGCGCGGATCGATGCTTCGGACGTGGTTCTGATCGTGGGCGCGGCCACGGGCTATGCCTGCGCGCTGACGGCGCGGATTGCCGCCACCGTCGTCGGGCTGGAAAGCGACAAGGACCTGGCGAAGCAGGCGGAGGCGATGCTGAGCGATCAGGTCACCGACAACGCCGTCATCGTCAAAGGCGACCTCGCCAAGGGTTATCCCAAGCAAGCGCCCTACAACGTGATTCTAATCAACGGCGCGGTCGAGGACGTTCCCGAGCGGATCACCGATCAGCTCGCCGACGGGGGGCGGCTGCTGACGGTCGTCAAGAACGGCCCGGGCATGGGCAAGGCGGTGCTGATGGAGCGCATCGGCGACGCCGTCGGCCGGCGCACGCTATTCGATGCGGCGACACCCGTCCTTCCGGGCTTTACTCGCGAGAAAGGGTTCGTGTTCTAGTCAGGCCGTATCCTTCCATCATACAAACGCAACGGGGCGATTGACCTGCGCGCCATCGAAAGCGAGGCTTACTGCGTCATGATGAATTGCAAGCGCCGCCTGCGACCGCGACTACTCGCCGCTACTGCTCTTGCCGGGCTTTCGCTCGCCGTCGCGCTGCCGTCGGCCGCTGATGCCGAAACGCTGAAAGAGGCCCTGGCCGACGCCTACGCCACCAATCCGAACTTGAAAGCCGCCCGCCGGCAGTTGGGCGCTACCAACGAACGGGTGCCGCAGGCGCTGTCGAACTGGCGGCCGGAGGTCAGCATAAGTGGTTCCGCCGGCCGGCAGAAGCTGGACCAGGAAGGCGAGTTCACCAACACCGATACCACGACGTCGCCGCTCACCGCCCAGTTCGAGGTAAGTCAGCCGCTCTATCGCGGCGGCCGCACGGTCGCCGGCACGGAGCGGGCCGAGAACGAGGTGCGGGCGGAGCGCGCGCGTCTGGCCGGGACCGAGCAGGACGTGCTGCTGCGCGGCGTTCAGGCCTACGTCGACGTTTGGCGGGACCAAGCGGTACTGGGATTGAACGACAACAACGTGAAGGTGCTGCGCCGCCAGCTCGAGGCAACGCAGGATCGTTTTACGGTCGGCGAGGTCACGCGAACCGACGTTGCCCAGGCGGAATCGCGCCTGTCTCGGGCGATCGCCGACAGGGAGGCGGCGCGCGGCCAGCTTGAATCGAGCCGCGCCAACTATGTAGAGGTCATCGGGCATCCGCCGGAGGATCTGGAGCAGCCGCCGGTGCCGGACATTCTGCCTGGTACAATTGAAGGCGCAAAGGAACTGGCGATCGGCAACAATCCCGACGTCGTCGCCAACCGCTTCAACGAGGGTGCGGCCCGCCGTCAGGTGCGGGAGGTTGCCGGCGAGCTCCTGCCCGAGGCCGAGTTGGTCGGACGGCTGAGCCAGCGGGAAAACACCACGACCGAGGACTCCTCCACGCAGTCCGCCGAGATCCTGGCGCAGGTGACGATCCCGCTGTATCAGCAGGGCGCTGTCTTCAGCCGGGTGCGCGAGGCGAAGCAGACCGCCAACCAGCGCCGGCTGGAGGTGCGCAGCGCCGAGCGCACCGCCGAGCAGCAGGCGGTCAGCGCCTGGGAGGACCTGCAGGCCGCCCGCGCCCAGATCGAGTCGTTCCGCGAGCAGGTGCGCGCAGCCGATATCGCCCTGGAGGGCGTGCGCCAGGAGAACCAGGTCGGTGCACGTACAGTGCTCGACGTCCTAGACGCGGAACAGGAGTTGCTCGACGGCCAGGTCAGTCTCGTTCGCGCCCAACGCGACGAGATTTTCGCCAGTCACCAACTTCTTTCCGCTATTGGCAAGCTCCGTGCTCGTGCCCTTGGCCTTCCGGTCGAGTACTATGACGTCGAAAGAGGGTACAACGCTGTTCGGGATAAGATATGGGGGTGGGGAATTCCGAGCGAGGGCGACGACGGAAATGAATAATTGCACCTGAGTTGCGCGTTTTCTGTTTCTTTACCTTCGGGGTGCAGAGTGCAGGCTGCGTTTCGCGACGGTGCGGGACCGGGTGAACCATGAGTGATCAGCAGCATCGCGACGGCGGCGATCCGTCGATGGAGGAGATACTCGCCTCCATCCGGAAGATTATTTCCGAGGAAGGCGACGAGTCGCCGCAGCCGTCACAATCTTCGCGGCCGTCCGAATCGTCGGCGGATAGCAAGGCGTCGGAGGGCGACTCCGCTACGGAAGAGCACACCGCCGCCGACACAGCCGATGAGTCGGAAGCCGAGGAAGAGGTCCTGGACCTGACCGAAGAGGTCGAGGTGGAGGACGAGGCCATGCCGGCGGAAGAGGCCGCGCCCGCGGAAGAAGAGACTGTGGACGATGAGGCTGTGCCGGCGCGGGCCGAGACGGCGTCGCAAGAAGCTGAACCGATCGCGCACACGGGCGAAACGGACGCCGGTGGGGAGGAAACCCTGCCGGGACCGGCCGACAGGCCGGACGCCGAGGACGCCAGCGCAGCGGAGGCGGGGGCCGCTGCGGTCGAGCCACCCGAACAGAAGGAAACGTCAGCCATGACGCCTGACACCGGCGGCATCGATGCTGGGACGCGCGACTCCGTGATCTCCGAAGAGACTTCCACGACGGCCACCGCGGCGCTCACCGAGCTTGCGCGTGCCGCGAACGCCCGCGACTACGGCGACGACAAGCCGAAATCCGACGCGGACCGAATTCTTGAGCAGCTTGTCCGCGAGGCGCTTCGCCCGCAGCTCAAGGCCTGGCTGGACGAGAACCTGCCGGGACTCGTCGAGAAGGTGGTGCGCCAGGAGATCCGCCGGATCAGCCAGCGGGCCGAGGCCACGGCGGAAAGTGAGAGCGACGACTAGGTATCGGGCCTTTGCGCCTACGCCGGACGACACGGCCAGGCGGCAGCTCATCTACCTTTAAACCCGATTGAACCCGATCGTGGGATCCGCCGCGCTGGCGGATCCCACGTCGTATGTGCCGTTCCGCGTAAGCGGCCGCGCCGCGCATGACGGCCATGCACCGGCTCGCCCCTTGCTTCATCCGGTGAATTGGCTAGTTTGCGCCCTCGCGAAGGACGTAAAGAGGGTGCGACCGTCCATGCTGGACAAGACCTATCGCCCGGCCGAGGTCGAAGCGAAATTCTACGATATATGGCGTCAAGACGGCGCGTTCGCCTGCCATCCCGACAGCGCGGCCCGGCCCTATACCATCATGATGCCGCCACCGAACGTGACCGGCAGCCTGCACATGGGCCACGCGCTGACGTTCACGCTGCAGGACGTGCTGATTCGCTACAAGCGCATGCAGGGACGCGATGCGCTGTGGCAGCCGGGCATGGACCACGCGGGCATTGCCACCCAGATGGTCGTGGAACGCAACCTCGCCGCCGAGGGAATCAGCCGTTACGACCTGGGGCGACCGGGTTTCCTGGAGAAGGTCTGGCAGTGGAAGGCGGAATCCGGCGGTGCGATCTCGCGTCAGCTCACCAATCTGGGCGCTTCGCCGGATTGGGCGCGCGAGCGCTTCACCATGGACGACGGCCTGTCCAAGGCGGTGCGCAAGACCTTCGTGGACCTTTACCGGCAGGGGCTGATCTACCGCGACCAGCGTTTGGTGAACTGGGATCCGAAGCTGCACACCGCGATCTCCGACCTGGAGGTCGAGCAGGTCGAGGTGAACGGCAAGCTTTGGCACTTCAAGTACCCCGTCGAGGGTGAGAACGGTGTCTTCATCACCGTCGCCACGACGCGGCCGGAAACCATGCTGGGCGATACCGGCGTGGCCGTGCACCCCGAGGACGAACGCTACACGCATCTGGTCGGCAAGCACGTCATTCTGCCGCTGGTGGGCCGGCGCATTCCCATCGTGGCGGACGAGTGGGCCGATCCCGAAACCGGCAGCGGCGCCGTGAAGATCACGCCCGCGCATGACTTCAACGATTTCGAGGTGGGCCGGCGGCGGGGCCTGGAGACAGTCAACATCCTGGACCGCAACGCCCGCCTGAACGACAACGTGCCGGAAGCCTACCGCGGTCTCGACCGTTACGAGGCCCGCAAGCGGGTTGTCGCCGATCTCGAAGCGCAGGGCCTTGTGGCCGAGATCGAGGACCACGTCCACATGGTCCCGCACGGCGACCGCTCCGGCGTGGCGATCGAGCCGTGGCTGACGGACCAGTGGTACGTCGATGCCAAGACCCTGGCGAAGCCCGCCATCGAGGCGGTGGAGCAGGGCCGCACCCGCTTTGTCCCGCAGCAGTGGGAAAACGTCTACTTCGAGTGGATGCGCAACATCCAGCCGTGGTGCATTTCGCGCCAGATCTGGTGGGGACATCAGATCCCGGCCTGGTACGGCCGCGATGGCGATATCTTCGTCGAGACGACGGAAGAGGCGGCGCGCACCGAGGCCGAGGCGCACTACGGCGTGGCGGTCGAGACGCTGGGAGCCGAGGAGGAAGCCAGCGCGGATCAGGCCGCCCGCGTCGCCGAGGGGAAGCTGGTCCTGCTGCGCCGCGACGAGGACGTGCTGGACACCTGGTTCTCATCCGGCCTGTGGCCGTTCTCGACGCTTGGATGGCCCGACGAAACGCCGGAACTGCGGCGGTACTATCCCACGGATGTCCTGGTAACAGGCTTCGACATCATCTTTTTCTGGGTTGCCCGGATGATGATGATGGGCCTGCACTTCATGGACGAAGTGCCGTTCCATACCGTCTACATCCATGCGTTGGTCCGTGACGCCAAGGGCCAGAAGATGTCGAAGTCGAAGGGCAACGTGATCGATCCGCTCGACCTGATCGAACGGTTCGGCGCCGATGCGCTTCGCTTCACCCTGGTCGCGCTGTCGGCCCAGGGCCGCGACATCAAGATGTCGGAGCAGCGGGTGGAGGGTTACCGCAACTTTGCGACGAAGCTGTGGAACGCCGCGCGCTTCTGCCTGATGAACGAGGTCGCGCCGGATCCGGCCTTCGATCCGCGCGCCGTGAAGCAGACGCTCAACCGCTGGGCTATCGCGAAGACCGTGCGCGCCGGGCTGGCCGTCGATGCCGCGCTGGAGGCCTATCGTTTCAACGATGCGGCGGGCGCGCTTTATCAGTTCACTTGGCATCAATTCTGCGATTGGTACGTCGAGTTCGCCAAGCCGATCCTGCAAAGCGGCGACGACGAATCGCGCGCCGAGACGCGGGCCACCATCGCCTGGGTCATGCAGCGCCTGTTGCATCTGCTGCATCCCTTCATGCCGTTCGTGACGGAGGAACTCTGGGAGCAGTTCGGCGGCGGCGAGGGGGATCGCCTCATCACCGGTACCTGGCCTGCTTTTGGCGACGACCTTCTGGATGAGGCAGCGGAGGCGGAGATCGACTGGGTTTCCCGCGTTGTCGGCGAGATACGCACCGTCCGGGGCGAAATGAACGTCCCCAGCAACGCCGAGGCGCCACTGCTGCTGAAAGGCGCAAACGCCGAGACGCGGCGCCGTCTGGACGCCCATGCGCCGCTTATCAAGCGTCTGGCGCGGCTGGAGTCCGTTGATCTGACCGACGCGGCAGTGCCGCATGGCGCCGCGCAGTTCCTGCTCGACGAAGCCACGGCAATCCTGCCGCTGCAGGGAATTATCGACATCGACCAGGAGCAGCAGCGCCTTCAGAAGGAAATCGAGAAGCTGGAAAGCGATCTGTCGAAATACGACAAGAAGCTGTCCAACGAGCAGTTCCTGAACAAGGCACCGGCCGAGGTCGTCGAGGAACAGCGTCAGCGCCGGGCCGACGCGGCGGCGGCGCGCGACAAGTTGGCCCACGCGCTGGATAGGCTGGCCGGCTGAGCGCGTGGTCCGTCATTCCGCAGATTATTTGCCCGGCGCCTCCCTGGGTGCCGATACACAACCTGTGATAGCATATTGACCGAATGTCGGCAGTGATTTTACGCCGTAATTTCTAAATAAATTCTGGGGATATATGGAAATAAGGCTAATGTATATCTCCGATGCGAACAAAAGGATGACATATCGTTGGTCTTTGTATGTTTGGCGCGAAGCGCATAATAAGTCGAAATACTAACAGTATTACTATTCTGAAGGTTTAATAAATAAAATATTAACCTAAAGATTTTTGTTCACAAGATTGTGACTGGCGAATGCTTATATCTCGATGTTAGCAAGCGCGCATTAGAACTCTTAAATGCAATCAAATGGTGCAGCACGATGGCGCGCTTTCTGCCTGTTCTTCTCGCGGCGGCAACCCTGGTTCTTCCGTTCACGGCAACCGCCAATGAATTCGAGCCGCAGATCAGGTCCCTGATCGAGGACGAAGTCCGTCCATGGTTGAATGACGCGGCTGTGGTGGATGCCATTGCGGCGCAGAACAAGCGGCATGCGTCCCTTGATCCAGAGCAGATCGAGGAGCTGGACGAGCAGTGGGGGGCCGAGGTTGATGAGGGGGAGGGGCCGCTGGTCGACAAGGTGATGGACAATGCCCTGTCCGATTTTCTCTCCACGAAAAAATCGGAACTCGGCGGGCGCGTGTCGGAAGTCTTCGTGATGGACAATAAAGGCCTCAATGTCGGCGCCTCGAATCTAACCTCCGACTATTATCAGGGCGACGAAGCGAAATGGCAGGAATCGTACGGGACCGGGCGCATGCACATCGGCGAGGTCGAGTTCGACGATAGTGCGGAGGCGTTCCTGTCGCAGGTCAGCCTGCCGATCGAGGATCCTTCGTCCGGCGAGGCGATCGGCGCGATCACACTCGGCGTCAACGTCGAGGAACTGTTCTGAACGCGTCATCGATATTCCGCATAACTGACTGATTTTCCAGGATCTGACAGGGGACCGTCGTGAGGACATCGCTTCGGCTCGTTCTCGGCTTTTCAGTCGTTCTCGTTCTGACAATGGCTGTCAGCGCGGTGGGGTGGTTCGCCCTCGACCGGACGCGCGAAAGCACCGAGCGCGAGCGCCTGATGCGCGGTGCAATGGCCGATATGGCGATTGCCGCACGAAAGGAACTGGCGTTCCGCATCGAGGGCGATGCGGCCCTGCTTTCCGACGCGCGCGAACATCTGACGAGTGTCGTCGAAAGCGCCTCCCGGTCCGCGCGAGGCGGCGAGGACGCCGACCACGTCGGGCGGACGCGGTCGGCAATCGAGGCCTACCGCTACGGTCTTGCGCTTGAGCAGGATCGCCGGCAAGCGCTTCGGCGCTCACTCGAAGCGATGGAAACGGCGGGTGCGGAAACACGCGCGCTGGTCGACAATGTGCTGGCCTCGCGGGCGGCGGCCCTGGAGGACGCGCGTGAGGAGCTTGACCATCTGTCGAAGGCCAGGGCGCAGGCGCGGCTTATCGCGGACCGCGCGAATGCCATCGAGTCCGACTCGAAGGCAGCGCTCGCCCGGATTGCCCGCTACCAGCGCAGCGCCGCGGCCGCCGAGCGGGAAGAAGCCGAAAGCGCCTTGAAGCGTCTGTTCATCTCGGTGATCAAGCTGCGCAAGGTGGCCGACGAGGATAGTGGGATCGATGCCACCGGGCTTGCGAAGACGATGCAGTCGTTCCGCGCTGCTTTCGCCAATCTGACGGAGTCCCAGGACGAGATCGCGGCAGTGGCTGCGGAACGGCGGGACACGCTTGCCCGGATGGATGCCGCATCCACGACACTGCAGGAAGCGGGCGGACGCCTGAACGGTTTCCAGCAAGCCCGTTTGAAGGCTGCCAAGGCCAATGACGCCGGGGCGGAGGCCGTTGCCGAGCGGGCCGGTACCATCGTGGCACTGACGGACATCGCGGGGCGCCAGGCGAAAGCACGCGTCGCCGAGCAGAGATACCTGCGCCTTTCCGATCCGAAGGACGCCCAGGCTGTCGCCAAGCACGTCAAGGCTGTGTTCCGGCAGGTGCTGAGTCTGCGGCGATCCTTCGACGACGGCGCCAGTCAGGCGATGACGAGACGATTGTTGAAAGCCGTCCAGACCTATCGCAAGTCGTTCGAGCGCGTAATCGAGTTGGAAGCACGCCAGCGGGCGGCGCTCGCAGCGGTAGACGAGGCGGACCGCAAGCTCGCCAAAGCATCGGCGAAGCTCATCGCGCTTGCCGGCGATTCCCGCGGGACGGCGGCGCAAGCATTCGAGGCTTCCCTGGAGGTGGAACGCGAGGTCGACGATTCTGTGATTAGGGCCGAGGACACGGTCCTGGCAGCGAACACCCTGTCCCGTGGCGTTGCCAGCCTGAATGCGGAAATAGCCGAATTTGTCCAACGTCGCGACAGTGGGGCACGCGAAAGCGCCGATGCAGCGCTGGCGGGCGCGATCCGGGCAAAGGACGGTTTCCTGGCAGCGCTGAAACAGGAGGATCCGGCCGCGGCCGGAGAAATCGGCGACAAGCTGGAACCGGCCTTCGCTGCTTTTAGTGAGGAACTCGACGGCCTTGTGGCGGCCGTGGCTGGCGAGAAGCAGGCCGTCCGCAGCATGGCGGCTGCCCGGTCCGAGGCGGATGCAGCCCTGAGCGAGGCTGCCGATACTGTTATCGCCTGGGCCGAGGAGACCCGCAGCACCGCCAGCCTGATCCTTATCCTCGGCGCACTTGCCGCCGTCGCGCTGGGGGGAATGATTGCCTGGCTGATCGGCCGGTCGATCGTGCGGCCGCTGGCATCGATGACGACAGCGATGCGCCGCCTCGCCGACAACGATGTCGAGATCGATGTTCCCGCCAAGGGGCGCAAGGACGAGCTTGGCGATATGGCCGGCGCGGTTCAGGTGTTCAAGGACAATGCCATCCAGCGCTTTGCCCTCGAAGAGCAGCAGGAACGCGAGCGCGAGCGTGGTGAGCGGCGGCTGGCGGCCCTGGAGGCGGCGGTCAAGGGCTTCCAGAACACATGCGACGGCGTGGTCTCGCGCCTTGGCTCGGCCGCGACGGAGTTGCATTCAAGCGCGGAAAGCCTCACCGCCACGGCCGCGCAGACGAACGATCATTCACGGACGGTGTCCGTCGCATCGTCGGACGTGTCCAGCAACGTGCAGACAATCGCCGGCGCGACCGAGGAGTTGACCTCGTCCATGCGCGAGATCGCCAGCCAGGCCGAGCACTCGAACGATATCACCCGGAAGGCCGCGAGCAGCGCCAGGGACACGGGCGAGGCGATGCGCAAGCTGTCGCAGTCGGCCGAGCGGATCGGCGAGGTGATAACGCTTGTCACGAACATCGCCGAGCAGACCAACCTGCTGGCGCTCAACGCGACTATCGAGGCGGCGCGTGCGGGCGAGGCGGGCAAGGGTTTCGCGGTCGTGGCGAATGAGGTCAAAAGCCTGGCCAACCAGACCTCCAGCGCCATCGAGGAGATCCAGGGTCAGGTGTCCTCGATTCAGGGCGAAACCCGGACGGCCGTGTCGGCCATCGACGCCATCATCGCGACCATCGACGACGTGAACTCGGTCGCCGGCACCATCGCCTCCGCCGTTCAGCAGCAGGAAGCGACAGCCGGCGATATCTCCGGCAATGTCCAGGATTCGGCCGGCCGCAGTAACGAGGTGGCTCGCACCATCGAGCAACTGAATGCTGGCGCGGCCGAGACCAGTTCGGCGGCACAGCAGGTGCAGACATCCTCCGGCTCGCTGTCCCAGGACGCCGAGCTTCTTCGAGCCGAGGTCGACAGTTTCCTGCGGGACGTGCGGGCGAGCGCCGAGGCCTAAGCAGCCTCGGCACCCCGCGCTACCTTTGAGAGCTTGTCTAGCAGACCGCGGATGCCCTGCACACGGTCTTGCGGCTCGTCCCAGCGGCGACGGTAGACGAGCTTGTGGTCCGGGCGAAGCTGCACTTTCCCGACCTGCTGACCGATAAAGCGGACAAGGCCCTGCGGATCCGGGAAGGTGTCGTTGTGGAACTGCAGCACGGCACCCTTCGGGCCGGCCTCCACCTTTTCCACGTTGGCATCGCGGCAAAGCTGTTTGATGGCGACCGTCTGCAACAGGTTCTCGACTTCCTGCGGCAGGGGGCCGAAGCGGTCGATCAGCTCGGCGGCGAAGCCCTCGATCTCCTGCCGGTCCACCAGATGCGCGATGCGGCGGTACAGGCCCAGGCGGACGTTCAGGTCGGCGACATAGCGCTCCGGGATCAGGACGGAGGTGCCGATGTTGATCTGCGGGGTGAACGCCTCGGCTGCCTCCTTCTCTTCCGGGCCGCCGCCGCGCGCCTCGGCCACGGCTTCCTCCAGCATCTGCTGATAAAGCTCGATACCGACCTCGCGGATGTGGCCGGACTGCTCCTCGCCGACCAGGTTGCCGGCGCCGCGGATGTCGAGGTCGTGGCTGGCCAGGCTGAATCCCGCGCCCAGGTGGTCCAGCGTCTGCATCACGTGCAGGCGCTTCTCCGCCGCGTCGGTCAGGCGCTGTCCCGCGCGCAGGGTCAGATAGGCATAGCCGCGTACCTTCGACCGGCCAATGCGGCCGCGAAGCTGATAGAGCTGGGCCAGCCCGAACATGTCGGCGCGGTGGATAATGAGCGTGTTGGCGGTGGGAATGTCGAGACCGCTTTCGACGATATGGGTCGAGAGCAGTACGTCGTACTTGCCCTCGTAGAAATCGGTCATGACGTTTTCAAGCTCGCGCGCGCCGACGCGTCCGTGCGCGACCGCCAGCTTCACTTCGGGCACCAGCTTCGTCAGCCGTTCCTCGACCTCGTTCAGGTCCTCGATGCGTGGGCAGACGTAGAAGGTCTGCCCGCCGCGCCAGTGTTCGCGCAGCACGGCCTCGCGCACGACGACGGGATCGAAGGGCAGGACAAAGGTGCGCACCGCCAGCCGGTCCACCGGTGGCGTGGAGATGATGCTCATCTCCCGCACGCCGGACAGGGCAAGTTGCAGCGTGCGCGGAATCGGTGTCGCCGTCAGCGTGAGGACGTGCAGATCACCGCGCAGCGCCTTCAGCTTTTCCTTCTGTTTGACGCCGAAGTGCTGCTCCTCGTCCACGATGATGAGGCCAAGCTCGCGGAACTCGACGTTCTGGCCCAGCAGCGTATGGGTGCCGACGACGATGTCGACCTTGCCGTCCTTCAGGTCGCGCTTGATGTCCGCCGTGTCCTTCGTGCCAACAAGCCGCGAAAGCTGCCGGATCACCACGGGATAGCCGGAAAAGCGCTGCACGAGCGTCTGGTAGTGCTGGCGCGCCAACAGGGTCGTGGGGACGATCACGGCGACCTGTTTGCCGCTCATCGCCGCGACGAAGGCCGCGCGCAGCGCCACCTCCGTCTTGCCGAAGCCGACGTCGCCGCAGATCAGCCGGTCCATCGGCTTGCCCGACGCCATGTCGGCCAGTGTATCCTCGATGGCGCGAAGCTGGTCGTCGGTCTCGGGATAAGGAAAGCGGGCGCAGAATTCCTCGAAGGAACCGGCGGGCACCTCCATTGGGTCCAGCGTCTTCACCTGCCGCTGGGCGGCGACGCGGATAAGCCGGTCGGCAATCTCCTTGACCCGTTCCTTGACCTTGGCCTTGCGTGCCTGCCAATTGCCCTGCCCCAGGCGGTCCAGATGTACGCCCGCTTCCTCGGAACCGAAGCGGGATAGCACTTCCAGGTTCTCGACGGGTACGAACAGCCGGTCGTTGCCGGCATAGGTGACGCGCAGCATGTCGTGGGCGGCGCCGCCGACATCCAGCGTCTCCAGCCCCTCGTAGCGCCCAACGCCGTGTTCAACGTGGACGACCAAGTCGCCCTCGTAGAGGCTGGACACCTCGGTCAGGAAGTTCTCGGCCCGGCGCTTGCGGCGGGCCGGCCGGGCGATGCGCTCACCCAGGATGTCCTGCTCGGAGATGATCGCCGCGGATTCCGAGGTGAAGCCGTGCTCCAGCGCCAGCGTCACCAGCGCGACCGATTTCGGTTCCAGTGCCTGCGCCTCGGCCCAGCTATCGGCCAGGGCAAGGCGTTCGAGGCCGTGGTCGGCGAGCACGGACTTCAGCCGTTCCCGCGAGCCCTGGGTGTAGCCCGCGATGGCGACGCGCCGCCCGGCCTCCTGCTCCTCGCGGATGGTGGTGCGCAGCGACATGTAGGGCTCGCCCTCGTCGCCTTTCTTGCGGGCGGCGGCGAAGTCGTGCCCGGGCCGTCCCCCCGCGTCCACGACATAGCCGGCATCGCCCGGCGCGGCGAAGGGCGAGAAGGACGCGACGGGGCGCGGATCGAGCGCTGCATCCCAATCGGCGGCGGTCTGATAGAGGAGTTCAGGCTGCAGCGGTTTGTACGACCAGGTGTCCAACTCGTTGCCGTGCTGCACGGTCTGCCGCGCCTCAAAGAAGTCGCGGATGGTTTCCAGGCGCTGGTCGCGCGCTTCTTCCGCCTGGCGGTCCAGCGTCACCGGCGCGTCGGCGGGCAGATAGTCGAGCAGCGTCTCCAGCCGCTCGTAGAACAGCGGCAGCCAGTGCTCCATGCCGGGGTGTGGCCGGCCCTCGCTGACGGCCGCGTAGAGCGGATCGTCCTTGGGCGGCGTGCCGAAGGTCTCGCGATAGCGCGTGCGGAAGCGGTGGATGGTGTCCTCTTGCAGGATCACCTCGTTCACCGGCTTCAGCGTCAGGCCTTCGTGCTTCCCGGTGGTGCGCTGGGACAGCGGGTCGAAGGTGCGCACCGTCTCCAATTCGTCGCCGAAGAAGTCCAGGCGCAACGGCTCCGGCTCGCCCGGCGGGAACACGTCGACGATGCCGCCGCGAATGGCGTATTCGCCGGCCTCGCCCACGGTGTCGCTGCGCACATAGCCGTTCTCGGCGAAGAAGGCGGTCAGCTTCTCCGGCGCGATTTGCTCCCCGGCCTTTGCGGTCAGCATGCGCGGGCGCAGTGCTTCCGCCGGCGGCAGCCGCTGCAGCAGCGCGTTCACCGTGGTCAGCACGACAAGCCCGCCGGGGTGTGCCGGCTCCGTCATCAGGCGGGTCAGCGTATCCACGCGCTCCGCCACGATGTCGCGGTGTGGACTGACCCGGTCGTAAGGCAGGCAGTCCCAGGCGGGGAAGGTGAGGACGCGGCACTCGGGCGCGAAGAAGGCCAGCGCCTCCGCCGTCCGCGTCATCCGCGCGTCGTCGCGCGCCACATGAAGGATCGGCGCACCCGCGCGCGCGGCGGCGGCCTCGGCCAGCAGCCAGGCGTCGTAACCTTCGGGCGCGCGCGAGACGAGGCTGCGCCCCGCTTGGGCGAATGCGCGCTCCAGCGCGCCTAGCCGTTGACTGGGTCTATTCGGAAGTTGCACAGCAGCCTTAGTATATCGCTGTCGAGTTCGTCCGGCGGCACCGCGCGGCCGGTTATCCAGTTGTACAGGTCGGTGTCGCTCACCTGAAGCAGCGTCTCGTAGCGCTCCAACTGCGCCTCGGTCAAGCCGGCAAGGTGCTTGTCGGCGAAGCCGCCGATCAGAAGGTCCATCTCGCGCGTGCCGCGATGCCAGCTCATGAAGTAGGCGCGTTTGCGGCGGGTCTGAAGGTCGGCTTCGGCCATCTGTGTCTCCCGGCGGTGTGCCCAGCGGATATAGGGCGTATTGGCCGCGCTGTCAGGCGAGATCGTCGGCAATGGATGGAAGTCATTGTTATTTTGTACAAATTCCGGGTCTCGACAGCTCGCCCGCGGCCCGATACTGCTCGGCTTCAACATGTAGCGGTGGCACATCTTGCAATTGAAGCAACTAATAAGTTATTTCCACTCGAAGATGCAACTTTGTGTAGAGGGGAATTGCATGAATCGACCACTGATCCGTGTCCGCGCGGGACTCGCGTTCATGGCCGGCGTGCTGAGTGCCGGCTTGACTGCCGGTCCCGCCGGGGCCGTGGACTTCGGGGCCGAGATGCCCGATCCCGGTATCGAGGGCTACCATTTTCCCGAGCCGGAAACGACTCTCAACAAGTGGATCCGCGGCGCGACGGATGCCGACGAGACGCTTATCAACCGGCACGGCTGGGGCCTGTGGGCCGCGCTGACGCAGCCGACCGGCCAGACGGTGGGCGGCATCGCGGATGCGCGTGTCTACCAGACCTGGCTGACGCCGGACAGCATCGTCCAGGCCATCGAGGCCCCCGAATCGGCGATGTTGAAGAGCGCGCGGCGGGCGCTGGTCCTGCAGACGCCGGGCCAGTTCCATGCATTGGGGGCGAAGGCCGCGAAAGCAGCGCAGGGGTGCGACTTCACGACCTCGCCGAACGAGTGCATCAAGGTGGCGGTCAGCTACAGCCCCGGCGCTGCGGAGCACGCCTATGGCAACAAGCTGTTCCTGCAGAGCACCCTGCGCGCCTATGCCAACTTCGGCTACGACCAGATCCCGACGTTCCCGACCTACTCGGTGGTCGTGAAGCCAGTCTACAAGGTCATCCGACCGCAGAATGACAAACCCTACGCGATGTACACCTGGCCCGGTACCCCGCATCCGGCGAAGGTGTTTCCCGAGGGACCCGAGTGGGGCAACTGCGTTTATGTCGACGTCAACAATGCCGGCAAAGGCGACGGCAGCGTGGACGCGGACTGTTCGGGCGCGACGTCGGATACGACCTACAACGTCGATGATTTCATCAATATCAAGGTGACGCAGCCGGACCTGGCGGTCCTGAAGGACGTCACCGGCGAGCAGCAGCTTCACAAGGGCGACTATATCATCCTGGTCGGCATGCACGTCACCAGCCGGGAGATCGAGCGCTGGACCTGGCAGACCTTCTGGTGGACGCCCGACCCGTCGAACCCGCCGCTGCCCAGTTCCAATGCGGTGGCATCCGACATGCCGGACGCGCTATCGGGCGCGCCCGCGCACTACGCCATGTCCATCGGCTACCAGATGCTGAGCCCGGCGCAGCCGGTCAACGGCGGCGTCAACGTCGGCGAGCTTGTGACCGTCTTCAATCCCTACCTGGAGGCCGGCTTCGACCCGGCGGTGTTCCAGGAGAAGCGCACGGTGCAGACCAACGCCGGTCCCGTCGCGACGCGCTATGGCGTGCAGTCCAACTGCATGACCTGTCACAGCCTGGCGATGTACGATCCGACCGCCGATTATTCCGATGGCGGCGGACCGCGCGAAGCTCCCTATGCATCGGACTTCTATCTGGCGCGGGATGACTCGGTCTTCGACGGCAACCTGCAGCTCGACTTCCTGTGGTCGGTCGTCGGCTTTATGGACGCCGCCAAGTAAGCCTACTTACTGACGGAAGCCCGGAAGCCGTCCGCATCCGTGCGGGCGGCTTCTGCTTTTTCCGTGTCGAGGGCTGGACTCTGGCCGCGCGCGCCGCACCCTGCTATTGAGCGGCCAGCGGCTTTCGCCGCGTATCGACCGGAGGTTTGGCAGCCCTGCGACCGGAAGTCCTCTATTCCCTGTTCGCGCCGGTGGAATCGCTGCCCGGCATCGGGCCGCGAACGGTGAAGGCGTTCCAGACGCTGGCCGGCCCGCATGTGGTCGACCTGTGCTGGCACCTGCCAAGCGGCATCATCGACCGCAGCTATGCCCCGAAGGTGATGGAGGCGCAGCCGGGCCGCGTCGCCACGCTAACGGTCACGGTGGGCGAGCATCAGCAGCCGCGCAGCCGGCGCCAACCTTACCGCGTGCGCTGCCATGACGATTCGGGGACGCTCGACCTCGTGTTCTTTCATGCCCGGCCGGACTACCTGCACCGCATCCTGCCCATCGGCGAGACCCGCGTCGTCAGCGGCAAGATCGAATACTTCCACGGCTGGCCGCAGATCAGCCATCCCGACCATATTGCCTCCGTCGAGGAGCAGGACACGATCCAGGGCGTGGAGCCGGTTTACCCCCTGACGGCCGGATTGACCCTCAAGGTCGTCGGCAAGGCCGTGCGGGCGGCCCTGGCGCAGGCGCCGGAACTGCCGGAGTGGCAGGATTTCGGTTTTTGGCGGCAACAGGGCTGGACGGCGTGGCGGGAGGCTTTGCTGGCCGCGCACGCGCCGCAGGGAGAGGACGATCTCTCGGCCCTGGCCACACCACGCCAGCGACTGGCCTATGACGAACTTCTGGCGAACCAGCTTGCTCTGGCGCTGGTCCGCCGCTCGCAGACTCGAATGAAGGGCCGCGCCGTCGAGGGTGACGGGCACCTTCGCGACCAGGCGATTGCCGCGCTGCCATTCGCGCTCACCGGCTCTCAGCGCAAGGCGCTGTCGGAGATCCTGGACGACATGGCCGCGCCCCACCGCATGCTGCGGTTGTTGCAGGGCGATGTCGGCAGCGGCAAGACCGTGGTGGCGCTCCTGTCCATGCTGGCGGCGGTGGAGGCCGGCTGTCAGGCCGCGCTGATGGCGCCGACGGAGATCCTGGCGCGCCAGCATGACGCCACCATCCGCCCGCTGGCCGAGGCCGCCGGGGTGGAGGTGCTGCTGCTGACCGGGCGCGACAAGGGCAAGGGCCGCGCGCGGGCGCTGGAACGGCTGAAGGCCGGCGAGGTCAAGCTGGCCATTGGCACGCATGCGCTGTTCCAACAGGATGTGGAGTTCCAGGATCTCGGCCTCGCCGTCATCGACGAGCAGCATCGCTTCGGCGTGCATCAGCGAATGTCGCTGCAGTCGAAGGGCAGGGGCGTGGATGTCCTGGTGATGACGGCGACACCGATCCCGCGCACGCTGATGCTGACGTCCTACGGTGACATGGAAGCCTCGCGTCTGACCGAGAAGCCGGCGGGGCGGCAGCCGGTGGATACGCGCTCGATCTCGCTGGACCGGTTGGGCGACGTGGTGGACGGCGTCGCACGGGCGATCGAGCAGGGGCGGAAGGTCTATTGGGTCTGTCCCCTGGTCGAGGAATCCGACAAGAGCGACCTCGCCGCCGCGGAGGAGCGCTTTGCCGCGCTCAAGACCCGCTTCGGCGCGCGGGTCGGCCTGGTTCACGGCCGCATGAAGGCCGCCGAGAAGGACCGGGCGATGGCCGATTTCAAGGAGGGCGACATTGATCTACTGGTCGCCACGACGGTCATCGAGGTCGGCGTCGATGTCCCGTCGGCCACGGTTATGGTGATCGAGCATGCCGAACGCTTCGGCTTGGCCCAGCTCCATCAGCTTCGCGGCCGTATCGGGCGCGGCAGCGAGCGCTCGTCCTGCCTGCTGCTCTACCAGGGACCGCTGGGCGAGACCGCACGGGCGCGCCTGCGCATCATGCGCGAGACCGACGACGGTTTCCGCATTGCCGAGGAAGACATGCGCCTGCGCGGCGCTGGCGAGCTGCTGGGGACGCGCCAGAGCGGTTTTCCGGAATTCCGCCTGGCCGATCTTGCCGTTCACGGCGAGCTGCTGGCCGCCGCGCGGGACGACGCAAAGCTGGTGCTTGAGCGCGACCCCGAATTACAGGGCGAGCGGGGGCGGGCGCTGCGCGTCCTTCTGTATCTTTTCGAGCGCGATCAGGCGGTGCGGTTTCTGCGCTCGGGCTGATGACGCGTTTCCGGTGCGAGAGCTTGGACGCCCGGCCGGATAACTTACGGTAGATAAGTATGGAGGAAAGTGGGGTGGACAGCCGGATTTGAACCGGCGACCTCATGGACCACAACCATGCGCTCTAACCAACTGAGCTATGCCCACCACAAGGCGGATCCGGCCAAGCATCGTTCGCTGCCGGTGGTGCCGTAATTAACCCGCCGTCCGGCCCCCGTCAAGCGCGGTGCATGTGCGCTCTTGCCCGCCTGGCAGCGCTGCGTCTACGCTCCGCCGCAGCACTGCTTCAACACGTCTGACGGGAACCGCCGCCATGCTTACCCTCGCCGCCGGAATGGATCGCCTTGGCACCGAAAGTGCATTCGAGGTTCTTGCCCGCGCCAAGGCGCTGGAGGCCTCCGGACACTCGATCATCAACCTGGGGATCGGGCAGCCCGACTTTAAGACCCCCGACCATGTCGTCGAGGCGGGCGTGAAGGCGCTGCGCGACGGGCACCACGGCTATACGCCCGCCAACGGCATTCCGGAGCTGCGCCGCGCCGTCGCCGACGATCTGAACGCGCGCCACGGCGTGGACGTCGATCCGGATTGCGTGGTCGTGGTCCCCGGCGGCAAGGTGACGATGTTCTTCGCCGTGCTGATGTTCGGCGAGCCGGGGGCTGAGATCATTTATCCCAATCCCGGTTTCCCGATCTACGAGTCCGTCATCCGATTCTCGGGCGCCACGCCGGTATCCCTGCCGCTTCGCGAGGAGAACGGCTTCGCCTTCTCGGCGGACGACCTGCTTTCGCGTATCACTGATCGGACGCGGCTGATCATCCTGAATTCGCCGGCGAATCCCACCGGGGGTGTGACCTCGAAGGCAGAGATGGACAAGCTTGCGGCCGGGCTTGCGAACTATCCGAATGTGGCCCTGCTCTCCGACGAGATTTACAGCCGAATCATCTATGACGGCCGCGAGCACGCCACCATGCTGGCCTACCCCGAGCTTCGCGACCGGGTCATCATGCTGGACGGGTGGAGCAAGACCTACGCCATGACCGGCTGGCGCCTGGGGTATGCCGTCTGGCCGCGGCAGCTTGTCGAGCATGCCACGCGGCTTGCCATCAACGACCATAGCTGCGTCAACGCCGCCACCCAGTGGGCGGGCATCGCCGCTCTGCAGGGGCCGCAGGATTCGGTGGAGGAGATGGTGCGCGCATTCGACGACCGCCGCCGCGCACTGGTCGACGCGTTGAATGCCATCCCCGGCATCTCCTGCGTGGAGCCAGGGGGCGCCTTCTATGTGTTCCCGAACATCACCGGCACCGGGTTTTCGGCGAAGGAACTGGAGGGCCGACTGCTGGAGGAAGCGGGCGTTGCCACCGTTGCGGGCACGTCGTTTGGCAGGGAGGGCGAGGGCTACCTGCGCCTTTCCTACGCCAACTCCAAGGAGAACTGCCTGGATGCGGCGGCACGGATCCGCGACTGGCTGGCCGCGCAGCAGGCCGCGTGAGGCTGGACGAGGCAGCCGGTTGCCTTTAATGGCGGCAGGTTGCCTAATAATTGAGCAGGTCTACCGCTTGCGCAGCGGACATAAGGGCTCCGAGGCAGCGGAATATCGGTTGCTTCAGCACCTCGGGCGTCTTGGCACGGGATATGCTTGGGAAGAGGTTGGGGCGCGTCGGCCCGCCCGCGATCGTCCGGCGTGACAACGAATGCGAACAGCGAACCAGAGGCCATGAAGAAGATCGAGGCGATTATCAAACCCTTCAAACTCGACGAGGTGAAGGAAGCGCTGCACGAAGTCGGGATCAAGGGCATCACCGTGACCGAGGCCAAGGGCTTCGGCCGGCAGAAGGGCCATACCGAGCTTTACCGCGGGGCCGAGTACGTCGTCGACTTCCTGCCGAAGGTGAAGGTCGAGGTCGTGCTGGACGACAACCTGGTCGAGCGGGCGGTTGAAGCCATCCAGCAAGCCGCGCACACCGGACGCATCGGCGACGGCAAGATCTTCGTCTCCAGCATCGACGAAGCGATCCGCATTCGCACCGGCGAGCGCGGCGCGGACGCCGTATAGACCTCCGCGCCGGGAACCGTTTCGCATCGCCCGGCGTCAAGTCTGACGAAGCCCGCATGCGCGGAACGCGCCCGCAAGAGACACCCTCGAAGCGATGAACACGGGGATTGGAGCTATGAGCGATTCCGACAAAGTCCTGCAGATGATCAAGGACAACGAGGTGAAGTACGTGGACTTCCGCTTCACCGACCCGAAGGGCAAGTGGCAGCACCTGGCCCAGCACACCAGCACCGTGGACGAGGACCTTCTGGAAGAGGGCATCATGTTCGACGGCTCGTCCATCGAGGGGTGGAAGGGCATCCAGGAGTCGGATATGACCCTGCTGCCGGACCTCTCCACCGCCGTGATGGATCCCTTCGCCGCGCAGCCGCAGATGATCCTGTGCTGCGACGTGGTCGAGCCCTCGACCGGCCAGCCGTATGACCGCGACCCGCGCTCCACCGCGAAGCGCGCGCAGGCCTTCATGGAGCAGTCGGGGATTGGCGACACCGCCTACTTCGGCCCCGAGGCGGAGTTCTTCGTGTTCGACGACATCCGCTTCGGCACGGAGATGAACCACTGTTTCTACAAGTTCGAATCCGAGGAAGGCCCGTACATGTCGGGCGCCGACTTCGAGGGCGGCAACCTGGGCCACCGCCCGCGCATCAAGGGCGGCTACTTCCCGGTCCCGCCGGTGGACAGCGGTACCGACATGCGCGCGGAGATGGTCACCGTCATGGAGGAGATGGGCGTCCGCGTGGAGAAGCATCACCACGAGGTCGCCCCCTCGCAGCACGAGCTTGGCGTCGCCTTCAACACGCTGGTCAAGTCCGCCGATGAGATGCAGACCTACAAGTACGTGGTCCACAACGTCGCGCACGCCTACGGCAAGACGGCGACATTCATGCCGAAGCCCGTGTTCGGCGACAACGGCTCGGGCATGCATGTCCATCAGTCGATCTGGAAGGAGGGCAAGCCCACCTTCGCCGGCGACGGCTATGCCGGTCTCAGCGAGACGGCGCTCTACTACATCGGCGGTGTCATCAAGCACGCCCGTGCCCTGAACGCTTTCACGAATCCCAGCACGAACAGCTACAAGCGGCTGGTTCCGGGCTTCGAGGCGCCGGTGCTGCTGGCCTATTCCTCGCGCAACCGCTCGGCGTCGTGCCGCATCCCCCACGGCACCAGCCCGAAGTCGAAGCGCGTGGAGGTGCGGTTCCCCGATCCGGCAGCGAACCCTTACCTGGCGTTCTCCGCGCTGCTGATGGCGGGCTTGGACGGCATCCGCAACAAGATCCATCCGGGCGAGGCGATGGACAAGAACCTTTACGACCTGCCGCCGGAAGAACTGGAGGGCGTGCCGACCGTGTCCGGCTCGCTGCGTCAAGCGCTGACGGCGCTGTCCGAGGACAACGAGTTCCTGCAGGCCGGCGATGTCTTCACCAAGGACCAGATCGAAAGCTACCTGGAACTCAAGTGGGACGAGGTCATGACTTTCGAGACCGCGCCGCACCCGATCGAGTTCCACATGTACTACTCGGTCTAGGGGCTGGGACTGGCTGAAAACATAGCTTTCGGCCTGAGTGGAGGGGCCGCGCCCAGTGAGTGCGGCCCTTCTTCCATGTAGCCATGCGCTGGATCAAGGCCGGATAGTGCTTCGTGCGCTATCGCCTCTGGCGGGAATAACCGTTGGAGGCTTGGAATGCGCCGCGTCGTCGTTTGGGATCTGCCGACACGTGTCTTCCACTGGGCGCTCGTCGCGTTGGTGGCACTGGCCTATGTGACGGCCGAGGACGATGGGCTGGCTTATCAGGTTCACGTGCTCTGCGGCTATGGCGTCGCCCTGCTCCTGGCGTTCCGCGTCCTGTGGGGATTCGTCGGCAGCCGCCACGCGCGCTTTGCGGATTTCATCTATGGCTGGTCGATGGTGCGGGACTATGTTCGCGGCTTGCTGCGACTCGATCCGCCGCATCATGTCGGTCACAACCCGCTTGGCGCGATCATGATCTTCGCGCTTCTGGCTGTCCTGATCGGGACCGTATGGACCGGTCTTGCCAGTGGCGGAGGCGAGAGCGATCTGCACGAAACGCTTGGGAACCTTGTCATCATTCTGGCCGCCATTCATGTAGCAGGCGTCCTGGCGGACTGGCTACTGACTGGGGAAAACCTCACGCGGGCCATGGTCACGGGATGGAAGGAGCTACCGGACGCCGAGGCAAGCCGGGAAACGCCGCCGGTGCGGCCCTGGCGGGCCGTGGCCGTGGCGCTGGTGGTCGCCGTGCTGGCTTATGAGTTCGTCGCCTATAGCCAGCTCGTCACCTGGCCACCGGCACACAGCGAAGGTGAATACGGCGAGGACGAGGAATAGGTCGGCTCTCCAGTCGGACGGCTTGCCGGACTACAGGCAGGAGCGAACGCCATGGTCAGACAAATTGGACTCTTGAGCCTGATATGCGCCGGTGTGTTCACCGCATTTGGCGCATCCGCCCAACCGCTGGACGCGTACGAGCGGGACGCACAGGAAGCGATCCGCGAGCTGCGCGGCGAGATGATGCAGCATCTGCAAACCGAGATGAAGGACAAGGGACCGGCCGAGGCGACGCGCGTCTGTCGGCATCTGGCGCCGGAAATCTCCAACCGTATCGAAGCCGACACCGGGTGGGAGATCCGCCGCACCGCACTTCGCGTGCGCAATCCGGAAAACGCGCCCACCGAGGCCGAGCGCGGCGTTCTTCTAAGCTTCGAAACCCGCGCGATGGCGGGGCAGAGCATGGAGGCGATGGACAGCGTTCGCCTGATCGAGCGCGACGGTAGGCGCTACGTTCATTACATGCGCGCCATTCCGACCTTCGAGCCATGCCTTGTTTGCCATGGGGAGGACATCCCGCAGGACGTCGAGGCGGCGATCGAGAAGCACTATCCCAATGACCGGGCGACAGGCTTTCAGACCGGCGACCTGCGCGGCGCCTTCTCCCTGTACAAGAAGTACGAGCCGGCTCAGCTTCGCCGCGCCGCCAAGGACGAGGGCCGCGAGGCCGCTCCGAAACTGCCGGAAAAGCTGTCCATCGGCGGCGGACGCTACGGCAGCCCCCGGCAGGGCCGTGACCTCTTCGCCCGGCATTGCGCGGGCTGCCACAAGGCGAGCGACCTCGTAACGACCGTCTACGGGGAGGATGCGGCGCCCGAGGCGAACCTGTGCACCTTCCTCGAAACGCATGGCCTTACCGATGCGGCCAAGGACTGCGACATCATCGCCTATATGAAGGCCTTGGCTGCAACCAGCGACTAGGCTATCGCGGCAATTCCACGGTCACGGCCTTGCCGCCGTGGCCGTGAACCTTGTCGCGGGCGCGGACCGTTACCGAAGTCACGTCCGCGGGAACGCGGACGCCGCCGAGCGAACGGGTGAAGGGCTGCTCGTTGACGTGCGGATGATATAGCGTCCGCGTGCCGAGGACGCCGCCGTCCGGGGCCAGCACCTGCCACTGGTCGGCGTAGTGCTCCCAGCCCTCGTCGGCGTGCTCGACCGTCACCTCGAACCGCCAGGTCCGCTCACCCGTCTTCTCGGCCTTCACGTCGAGGACATCGGCTTCGCCCGCCGCCGCGGTGCCGGCGGCCAGAGCGAGAGTCGCGGCAGTCGCGATGAGTATCCGTTTCATGGCGACCTACTCTGCCGGGAAAGCACATAGGTGACGAGCAACAATTTCGTGACCGGGTTTCGTCGGTCCGCTCAGGCCGAGGCCAGGATCGGCTCCGCCCGCTCGCCGGCCGGAACGGGGCCGGGTAAGCGGTTCTCCGGCGGCGCCAGGGGGCAGGTCCAGGTGTCCGCGTAGGCGCAGGACGGGTTGTAGGCGAAGTTGAAATCGCAGATCAGCTTGCCGCCGCCCGCCGAGCCGAGATCGGCGCCCTTGATACCATCCAGAAGGTAGCGTCCGCCGGCGTAGGTCGCTTCGTGCGCGTCGGCGAAGGGCAGGAATACGCCGCCACCGTATCCGCCGATCCAGAATACTGTCAGCTCGCCGCCCAGCACCTCGGCAAGTCCAAATGTGCGGGCGATGGGCTGGAGCATGATGGTGCCGTCGGCGCCGAGGTGCCAGGCCTGCGTTTCCGCCGTCTCTGGCTGGTCCAGGGAAACCTGGAAGCGATAGCGCGGATCGTACTCGAAGAACGGGAGGCCCTTGAAACGCGGCCTCTGCGCGGTGGATAGCGGCGACTGTGGATGGTGTCGGATCAGCCGGTCGCGTGCCGCTCGCCAATGCTGCCAGCCGGCCGCCGGATCCTCGTAACGCCGGACCTCGCCGTAAAGCTCGGCCACCTGGCGCCGCCAATCGGCCAGTGCCAGCGGATTCGCGATCATCTCCAAGGGTCGACTCCGAATGGTGTGAATATCCGGAGAGCTAGGCCGGCAGGATACCAGGGTTAAGTCACGATCACTTGAGGGCGCGGTAAGCCCGTGCGTTATAGCTGTCGTTCAATGATGTTCCAGAGCGTCCGGCGGGCGCGGGGACTGACACCCAGAATGACACCGGCGGCGAAAACGCTCCCGATAGTGAGGGCTAGGTTCTCGCGCAGCAGCGGGACAAGTGCGGCGCCAAGGCCGCTGCTTGCGCGCCCGGTTTTTGCTTCGCCCGTCTCCGCCTCTGTCGGAGATGCGCGGTGTCGGCGTGGCAGCATCACGGCGCGGGCGACGACGAGTAGCAGGACAGCGAGTAGAAGCGCGCCCAGTCCGGTCAACGCGGCGGCGGCGGCGGGCGGCAGGACCTCGGCCAGGGCCAAGTAGCCGGCCGCGATGAGAAAGCCGAGGCCACCCAGGAACACCGTCAACGCCAGGCAGACCACGGCAAGCCCGGTTAGGACTTGCGCAAGACGCTCTCGCATGTCGCGTGCCCGTTGCCTGGGGTCAGCGGCGGCGGGACTGCAGCAACAAGCCGGTCAGAAGCCCGCCAACGAACACGACGAGGAGGCTGGCCAAGGGGTGCTCCTCCACCTGATGCTCGACTGCGTGGCCGGCTTGGGTCGCCCGCTGCCGGGCGGAGCCGACGCCTGCGCGCAGCCGCTCATAGGCCTGTTCACCCTGGCTGGAGGCCAGGCCCTTCAACGTCTCGGTGATGTTGCCAATGTCGGCGCGGAGCTGCTGCACCTCGCTGCGCAGGGTCTCGTAGTCCTGATCGGCCATGATGCGATCTCCCCTCCTGAATGGTATTCGATGACACCCGGCAGTCTTTCCCTGCGCCCTGGAAGGACATGGTTGGGGGCGGGAGCGCATTCAAGGGAGTCCAAAGGACAGTCCAACCCTTAAGAAACTGATTGTACTGATAAATCCCTTATTACGTGTGCACGTCTCAACGCTTGCACGAGGCGGGAGAACCGGCGATGCTGACTGCCGTCATGCAATGTGTCTTTCGGATTCTGCCTGCGGTATGGGTGTTGCTCGCGTGCCTTGGCGGGGCGTCAGCGCAGGACTACGAAGCTGGCTTCAAGGCGTTTCAGGCCGGCAATTATGCGCAGGCCAGGGGTATTTGGCGGCCGCTTGCCGATGCCGGCGATGCACAGGCGCAATACGGCCTGGGTGTAATGTACGAACGCGGGGCCGGCGCCATCGCCGCCGACCTGGGTCGGGCGGCGCATTGGTACGCGCGTGCCGTGGGCCAGGGTCATCCCTCTGCACAGAACAACCTCGGTCTGATGTTCGCGCAGGGCCGCGGGGTGCAGCGAGCCCCGGTACGAGCGACCAAACTGTGGCAGTCGGCGGCCGAGGCCGGGCATCTTATGGCGCAATACAACCTCGGTCTCGCGTACTATCGGGGCGAGGGACTTGAGCGCGACAACAAAACGGCGCTGCGCTGGTTCCGCCGGGCCGCCCGGAGTGGCCTGCCGGACGGCCAGTATGCAATGGGACAGATGTATCGCCTCGGCGTCGTGGTCGCGCAGGACAATGCGAAGGCTTTGGCGTGGTATCGCCGGGCTGCCGCGCAGGGGCACGGGAAGGCCGAAAGCTTGGCGCAAGCCCTTGCAGACGACGGATGGGAGGCTGCAAAGCTGGATGTGCCGGCCACCGGTGATGCGAAGGTGGAGGCATCGCCCGTCGTTCCGAAGCAGCAGGCCGTCGGCCGCGCCTCGCCTGACGGCTCCGTGCGCTCGGCGGAACGAAGCAGTCCGGCGGGATCCGGAACGACAGGCAGCGGCCAGGGCGTCCGCGCCGACGCCGCTCGCATTTGGCTCGGCTCCCTCAGGACCAGGGCCAAGGCGCGACAGCACTGGCGCGACATGCTGCGGCGTTTCCCGGAAGCCTTGCGCGGCGCCTCGCCCAGCTACTCCGAGGTCGACCTGGGCGACAACGGCACCTTCTACCGTGTGCTGGCGGTTGGATACCCGCACCCCGAGGCGGCAGGGCGAGCCTGCCAGACCCTGCGTGCCAGGGAGCCGTCGGCCTTCTGCAAAGTCATGGCTGGGGGCAACTGACCTTCCGGCCGATATTCTAGCGTCTTGCGTCGGCGTCCGCCGGCCCCAATTGAAGTGGCATGATGCTGCGCTACACCGTCGATCCCGACCGCATCGCCGCCAACCGCCGCCGAAACCTTGTCCATGCCGGCATCCTGATCGGTGCGCTCGCCGCGTTGCTTGCCGCGGTGGGGTGGTTTATCGCCGGCGTCGTCGGCCTGGTCTGGATCGCGACCTTCGCCGTATTGGTCCTTTATTTCGGTCCGCAGGTTTCGCAGCGGCTGATGCTGCAGATCTATTCCGCCACGCCCCTGGACCGGCGTCAGGTGCCGATGCTCTATGACGTCGTCAACGACCTGTGCGAACGCTCCGGCATCACCGCGAAGGTCAGCTTGTTTTACATCCCAAGCCGCTTGATGCTGGCCTTCACCGTGGGCGGGCGCAACGAGGTCAGCCTGGCGTTGAGCGACGGGTTGCTGCGCCGCCTGACCGGCCGCGAGATCGCCGGTGTGATGGCGCACGAATTGAGCCATGTGGCGCACGGCGACCTGAAGCTGATGGCGCTGGCCGATTTCATCACCAAGGTGACGCGCACGCTGGCT
This sequence comes from Ferruginivarius sediminum, assembly GCF_003344765.1. GTDB lineage: Bacteria > Pseudomonadota > Alphaproteobacteria > Kiloniellales > Rhodovibrionaceae > Ferruginivarius > Ferruginivarius sediminum. The sequence continues at coordinate 394,978 of NZ_QPMH01000001.1, forward strand.
TTCATCGCCATGCTGCTCATTCTCATCAATCTGCCCTACATCGCGGAAGGCGAGGTTGCCATCCCCTGGCCGCCGATTGCGCTTCTTGCATTCGCGCCAATTCTCAGTCTGTTGCTGCAGCTCGGCCTGTCGCGCTCGCGCGAATACGACGCCGATGCCGGAGCGGCGCTGCTCACCGGCGACCCCGAGGGGATCGCGACCGCGCTGCAAAAAATGGATGCGCAGCAGCAGCGCTATTGGGAAAACGTGTTCGGCCGCCAGGGCGTACTGAACCAGCCGTCGATCCTGCGCACCCATCCCAAGACCGAGGAGCGTGTGCGCAAGCTGCAGGAGATGGCCGTACCGCGCGACGAGGGACCGGACCTGCCGGACGACTTCCTGCCGGACGACTATGACGAGGTCAGCCACACGCCGCGGCGGCGTTACCACGGATTCCGCTACTGACCCTCTCGTCATGTAGATTTGCCGCCGCTATCGTAAGCGCGGACGGTTATGGGCAGGGAGGCACGACGGATTGGAACACCTGAAGGAACGCTTGCTGGCGGGACGCCCGGCGATTTCGGCCTGGGCCATGCTGCCCTCGCAGGGAGCGGCGGAGATCCTGGCCGCCGCCGGCTACGACGCCGTGATGATCGATCTGGAGCATGGGCCCGCTGGCTTTTCCGAGGCAACGGAACTCGTCCGCGCCGTCACGGGGCAGGGTGCGGACGCTTTCATGCGCGTTCCAGCCAATGATCCCGTCTACCTGAAGCGTGCGCTCGATACCGGCATTACGGGCGTGATGATCCCTCAGGTTTCATCGGTCGAGGAGGCCGAGGCCGCTGTCGCGGCATGTCGCTACCCGCCCGCTGGCGTGCGCGGGATGGCGGCGTCCGTGGCGCGTGCGACCGGCTATGGCGCGCACTGGCAGAGCTATGTCGCCGAAATCGACGCTCGCCTGCTGCGCATCTGCCAGATTGAGACGCCACGGGGGCTGGAGGCCGTGGAGGCCATCGCCGCGGTCGAGGGTGTCGATATGCTGTTCGTCGGCCCATTCGATCTCTCGGCTAATCTCGGCTACCTGGGGCAGCCCGACCATCCGGCGGTCGCCGCCGCAATCGAGCGGGCCGAACGCGCCGCGAAGGGGGCTGGTAAGCTGCTTGGCGGAATCAGCACGCCTGGCCGTGACGTGGCGGCGCTGGTCAAGGCCGGCTACGATCTCGTGATTCCAGACTCCGATGTCGCCCTCCTGCGTACGGCCGCCGAGGAGAGAACCGCTGCATTTCGCCGCCTGACCGGCGGCCATGGGCACGGCGACTGAGGCGCGGGGATGTCCGGTCCCGTGGAGGTCCTGACCGTCGAGGAAACATACCGCGCCGATCAGGCAGCGATACAGGCGGGTGTGCAGGGCTTCCAGCTTATGGAGAATGCCGGCCGCGCGGTCGCGGAGGCACTCGACAAACGCATGGAACGCGGCTGCGTCGCGGTGCTCTGTGGGCCGGGCAACAACGGCGGCGACGGCTGGGTCGCGGCACGGCACCTGCAGCGGAAGGGCTGGCAGGTCCGGCTCGCGTCCATGGTGGATCGGGAGAAACTGAAGGGCGACGCGGCGCACCATGCCCGGCAGTGGCATGGAACGGTGGAGGAACTCTCGCCTGCCGCGCTCGACGGCGCCGACGCGGTAATCGATGCGCTGTTCGGCGCTGGCCTCAGCCGTGGGCTGCACGGTGCCGTTCGAGATGTCGTGCAGGCCGTCAGGAGGCGGCGTGTTCCGGTCTTCGCCGTCGATGTCCCCAGCGGCGTCAAGGGCGACGACGGGCAGACCCTGGGCGATGTCGCCGTGGAGGCGCGCGCGACCGTCACTTTCTTTCGCAAGAAGCCCGGTCACCTTCTGATGCCGGGCCGGAAGCTTTGTGGCGAGGTCATCCTGGCCGACATCGGCATCCCGCAGAATGTCCTGCACGACATCGTCCCCGCCACCTTTGAGAACGTCGCGGCATTGTGGCGGGCACGCTGGCCCTGGCGGCGGCCAGACACGCACAAGTACGACTACGGCCATGCCGTGGTGTTCGGCGGTGTGGAAGCGACCGGGGCCGGCCGGCTGGCCTGCCGGGCCGCCCTGCGTGGCGGCGCCGGCTTGGTGAGTGTCGCGGTGCCGTCCGCGGTGTTGCCTGTCTACGCGACGGGCATGCCGAGCTTGATCACGATGGCGCTGGACGGCGAGGAAGCGTTCGGCGAGTTGATCTCCGACACCCGCAAGAACGCCTTCCTGATCGGACCAGGAGCCGGGGTCACCGCGACGACCCGCTGGCGGGCCGAATCGCTGTTGGATACGGGGCGCGCCGTGGTGCTCGACGCTGACGCGCTCACCGTATTTCGTGACGAGCCGGCGGCCCTTGCGGCGGCGATCCGGGGGCCGACGGTTCTTACTCCCCACGAAGGGGAGTTCCGCCGGATTTTCCCCGACCTGCGGGGCGACAAGCTGACTCGTGCGCGCAAGGCCGCTTACGCGACCGGGGCCGTCGTGCTTCTGAAGGGATACGATACGGTCATCGCCGCGCCCGACGGCCGCGCCGCCATCAACACCAACGCGCCGGCGGAGCTTGCGACAGCCGGGGCGGGCGACGTGCTGGCCGGTATCCTGCTGGGTTGTCTGGCGCAGGGAATGGCGCCGTTCGACGCGGCCTGCGCGGCGGCATGGCTTCACGGCCAGTCGGCGCAGGGTTTCGGGCCGGGCTTGATTGCCGAGGACTTGCCGGATCGCCTGCCCACGGCGCTTCGCCAAATTGAGGTACAGTCGTAACCGCCCTGCATGCAGTTTTAACCCGCCTTTAATACGCTGCCTTCATTCTTTGTGTGAACTTGGCGTGAAGTCACTGGGCTCACGTCTTCATGTAGCGAGAGAGGCAAACGCGTCATGTTGGCAGAAAGGCTCGATATTTTCGGCCGCCGCTATCGACGCCAGCCGGTCGCCGCAGGGGCCGTCTATCGCCGGTTGGGCGCGGACAACACCGTTGAGACCGCCCGTGTCCTGTCCATCGGAGAAGACATCCAGGGTATTCCACACGTGCGCTTCCGCGTCAGTATCCGCCGCGCGGAGATCGCCTACGTCGACGAGGAGCGCATTCTCAGCCAGGAATGCTTTGCCGAGCGTTACCGCGAGCGGGTCGACGGCTGAATTCTTCGCGCAGGCCGGCGATTTGCCGGGCCGCCCAGCCACGCGGGTGAACAACACTCTTGTCCGCATCCACATGCACCATGCATCGCACCGTATTCGCGTCGAATGCGGTTTAATCGCTTCTGTTACCATGCCGACACCCCTTGCAAAGCCGCTGCCGGGTGAGGAAGGTATGGCGGTTCACGAAGCGGACCGGACTAGGAGCGGCGTGCGGGCATGGCAGACGGTGCGAAGCGGCAGGAAAGCGCGGCGGGTGGGGCGCCTGCGCGGGTGGCGGATCGGATAGGCCTCCTTCGGGAGCTTGAGAAGAAGGTTCTCTGGCTCTCGTCCTGGACAGTCCACAACGCAAACAACATCCGCGAGAACCCGGACGGCATCAAGGTTGGCGGGCACCAGGCTTCCTGCGCCTCGCTCAATACCCTGATGACCGCGCTTTATTTCGATGTGCTTCGGCCCGAGGACCGAGTTGCCGTCAAGCCTCACGCAAGCCCGGTATTCCATGCGATTCAGTACCTGCTGGGCCAGCAGGACGTGGAGAAGCTGAAGGCTTTCCGCGGTTACGGCGGCGCGCAGTCCTATCCGTCCCGGACCAAGGACACCGACGACGTCGACTTCTCCACCGGCTCGGTGGGCCTTGGCGTGGCGGTGACCTCGTTTGCCAGCCTCGTGCAGGACTACGTGCAGCTCAAGGGCTGGCTGGGCGAGCGTCCGGCGGGCCGGATGGTGGCGCTGGTGGGCGACGCCGAACTGGACGAAGGCAACATCTACGAGTGCTTGCTGGAGGGCTGGAAGCACGACGTCCGCAATGTCTGGTGGATCATCGACTACAACCGCCAGAGCCTGGACAGCGTGGTGACGGACCGTCTGTTCGGCCAGATCGATCGCCTGTTCGACACGATGGGCTGGGACGTCGTCACGCTAAAGTACGGCAAGAAGCTGCAGGCTGCCTTCGAGAAGCCCGGCGGCGAAGCGCTGCGCGAGTGGATCGACGCCTGCCCGAACTCGCTCTATTCCGCCCTGGTGTTCAAGGGCGGCGCGGCATGGCGCTCGCACCTGGAAGCCGATCTTCTCGACGTCCCGGGCGTGCGCGATCTGCTGGCCCGGTATGACGATGCCCAGCTTCACGATTTGATGACGAACCTGGCCGGGCACGACATGGAGGTGGTGCTGGAGACGTTGCACGGTCTTGAAGGCGACCGGCCGAAGTGCATCATCGCCTATACCATCAAGGGTCACGGTCTGCCGTTCGCCGGCCACAAGGACAATCACGCCGGCATCATGAATGACGAGCAGATGGCCGAGTTCCGGCGCCGTCACCGGGTGCCCGAGGGCGCGGAGTGGGACCGATTTGCGGGGCTGGAGGCGCCGGCGGAGGATATTCAGGCGCTGCTGTCCGACGTTCCATTCGCCGCGCGTGGCCGCCGCCGCTTCAAGGCCGAGCGTGTGGCGGTGCCGCAGAGTCTGCCCTGTCCCTCGGGCGAGCGGATGTCGACGCAGGAAGGCTTCGGCAAAATCCTGGCGGAACTGGCGCGGGCGGACGACGATCTGGCCCGGCGCATCGTCACGACCTCCCCCGATGTCACCGTGTCCACCAATCTGGCGGGCTGGGTGAACCGGCGGGGAATCTGGAGCCGGCATCGCCGGGCCGATACGTTCCGGGACGAGAAAGTCGTCTCCGCCCATCAGTGGGGGATGTCGCCCGACGGCCAGCATCTGGAGCTTGGCATCGCCGAGAACAACCTCTTCACCCTGCTGGCCGCGGCGGGGCTGTCGCACGAACTGTTCGGCGAGCGTCTGCTGCCGGTGGCGACGCTCTACGATCCCTTCATCCTCCGCGGGCTGGATGCCTTGAACTACGCCTGTTACCAGAACGCCCGCTTCATGCTGGTGGCGACGCCGTCCGGTATCTCGCTGGCGCCGGAGGGCGGGGCGCACCAGTCCGTCGGCACGCCGCTCATCGGCATGAGTCAGGACGGCCTCGCCGCCTTCGAGCCGGCGTTCGTCGACGAACTCGCGGCCATCATGGGATGGGGCTTCGACTACCTGCAGCGCGACGGCTCCGGCGACCCAGGCAGCGACTGGCTGCGTGACGTCGAGGGCGGCTCAGTCTATCTACGACTGTCGACCCGGCCGGTCGAGCAGCCCCGTCGCGAGATGACGGCCGAGTTGAAATCCGCCGTAATTTCCGGTGGCTACTGGCTGCGCGAGCCGGCGCCTGGGGCGGAACTGGCCATCGTCTATACCGGCGCGGTGGCGCCGCAGGCCATCGCGGCCTACGAATCGCTGCTGGAGGAAGTGCCGGGCGCGGGCTTGCTGGCCATCACCTCGGCTGACCGGCTGAACGCGGGATGGGGCGCCGCGGAGAAGGCGCGCCAGACCGGGGCGGGGACGGCGCCCTCGGCCGTCGAGGAACTGCTGGCACCGCTCGCGGCCGACGCCTCGCTCGTGACCGTGTTGGACGGCCACCCGGCGACGCTGTCGTGGCTCGGCTCGGTGCGCGGGCACCGCGTGGAGGGGCTTGGCGTGGAGCATTTCGGCCAGTCCGGGGCTCTGAGCGATCTTCATCGTCACTATCGCATTGACGAGGAGGCGATCCTCGATGCCTGTGCCGCTGCCCTGGTGGCCCGACGGTGTGGGTTGGCGCGCTGAGTGAGCCATGAGGACGCGATTGGATCACTTATCTCGCCGCCCGGCTGTTGCGTTGCCCTGTGCGATGGGATACACGAGGCCTCCGCACCGGCGTCTGCGGGCGTGGCGGAATTGGTAGACGCGCTGGTTTTAGGTACCAGTGGGGTAACCCGTGGGGGTTCAAGTCCCTCCGCCCGCACCAACGCGGGCGCGGCGCTGCAAAGACGTTTCGCGCGGACGCCGCCGATCCGGAAAACTAGACGCGAAGAGAAGGGGCCGAGCGGTCCATGCAGGTGACTGAAACAAACGCCGAGGGCCTGAAGCGCGAGTACAAGGTCCGCGTCGAGAAGGACGAGATCGATCAGAAGGTCCAGGACCGGCTGAAAGAGGTTGGGCAGCAGGCACGCATTCCCGGGTTTCGCCCGGGCAAGGCGCCGATGAGTATCCTGCGCCAGCGCTTCGGCAAGGCCGTGCTGGGAGAGGTTCTCGAGCGGGCGGTCAACGACAGCTCGCAGCAGGCAATGGAGGAGCGCGGGCTCCGGCCGATCCAGCAGCCGCAGATCGAGGTGGAATCCTTCGATGAGGACCAGGACCTCGAATACAAGATGTCGATGGAGATCCTGCCCGACATCGAGCCGGTGGAATTCTCCGAGCTTTCGCTGGAGCGCCTGAAGGTTCAGGTCCCCGATTCGGAGGTCGACGAGGCGCTGGAGCGTCTGGCCTCCCATCACAAGGACACGCAGCCTCTGGAGGAAGCGCGCCCGGCCGAGAAGGGCGACGTTCTGGTCGTCGACTTCAAGGGGTCCGTCGATGGCGAGGAACTGCCGGGCATGTCCGGCGAGGACCACCATCTGGAGCTTGGCTCGAACCGCTTCGTCGAGGGCTTCGAGGAGCAGCTCGTCGGTGCCGAGCAGGGTGAGACCCGGCATATCCGTGTCACCTTCCCCGGTACCTATCAGAACGAGAAGCTTGCCGGGAAGGACGCGGACTTCGAGGTCACCGTGAAGGAGATCCGGGAAACCCAGCCGGTAACCATCGACGACGAGTTCGCCAAGAAGTTCGGCGAGGAGGATCTGGAGGCGCTCAAGCAGCGCGTGCGCGAGCAGATCGAGAACGATTACGCCGGCCTCGCCCGTCAGCGGGTGAAGCGCGAACTACTCGACAAGTTGTCTGAGAGTCACGACTTCGACGTGCCGCCGTCGATGGTGGAGCAGGAGTTCCAGCAGATCTGGCACCAGATCCAGCACGACCGCGAGCAGGGCCAGCTCGATGCCGAGGACGCGGACAAGGACGAGGAGCAGCTCAAGCAGGATTACCGCGACATCGCGGTGCGCCGGGTGCGCCTCGGCCTGCTGCTCTCGGAGATCGGCCGCCGCGCCAACCTCGAGATCTCGCAGGAGGAGATGAACCAGGCGCTGATCCAGGAGGTACAGCGCCATCCGGGTCACGAGCGTGAGGTCTTCGAGTTCTACCAGAACAATCCCGAGGCGCTGAGCCAGCTTCGTGCCCCGCTCTACGAGGACAAGGCCGTCGACTACATCCTCGAACTCGCCAATGTCACCGAGCGCGAGGTGACGACCGACGAGCTTCGCAAGATGATCGAAGAGGAAGCCGGCGCAAGCGGTGACGGCGACGAGGCCGAGGGTGCGGGCGAGAATAAGGCCGCGAAGAAGAAGTCCGGCGCGAAGAAGGCGTCCGGCAAGTCCACCGCGAAGAAGAGCGGCGGCGGCTCGAAGGCCAAGGCGAAAACCGCGAAGGCGGAGTCTGACGGGGCTTCCGACAAGGGCGCCGACAGCGATACCAGCGGCGAATCCTGAAGGAAGACGAAGCCGCGAACCCGGGACGGCATGGGACCGAATCGACGATGAGCGATCCGACCGAAACTTACATGAACACGCTTGTCCCCATGGTGGTCGAGCAGACCAACCGTGGAGAGCGCGCCTACGACATCTATTCCAGGCTGTTGAAGGAGCGCATCGTCTTCCTGACCGGCCCGATCCATGATGGGGTCGCCAGCCTGATTTGCGCGCAGCTCCTCTATCTGGAGTCGGAGAATCCGAACAAGGACATCTCCTTCTACATCAACTCGCCGGGTGGCGTGGTGTCCGCCGGCCTCGCGATGTACGATACCATGCAGTATATCCGACCCGACGTCTCGACGGTCTGCGTCGGGCAGGCGGCTTCGGCGGGCTCACTGTTGCTGATGGCGGGCGCGAAGGGCAAACGCTATTCCCTGCCGAATTCCAAGATCATGATCCATCAGCCCTCCGGCGGCTTCCAGGGTCAGGCGACGGATATCGAGATCCATGCCCGCGAGATCCTGGCTACCCGTCAGCGGCTGAACGAGATCTACGCCCATCACACCGGCCAGCCGTTGAAGACGGTCGAGGAGGCGATGGAGCGCGACAAGTTCATGTCCGCCGAGGACAGCAAGGAATTCGGTCTTATCGACGCGGTGGTTCAGCAGCGGCCGACGACGGCGAGCGATAAGGACTGAGCCCGACACAGCCGTTTGGCGAGGACTTTAAGATACTATTCAACCGAGTACGGCGACAATTTCCGGCGGCAGGGAAACGGGGCGGCGAACTGCGCGGAGGCGCGGAAGCCCTTGCGTTTCGCTGCCGCCGGAATTTTGCGTTGTGCCGCGGGGCTTGCCGTGGCTAACATAATCGCAACAGAGCAGGTTTGACGACGGCGCTATGAGCAAGTCCACCGGCAGCGACTCGAAAAATACCCTCTACTGCTCCTTCTGCGGGAAAAGCCAGCACGAAGTCCGGAAACTCATTGCCGGACCGACGGTGTTCATCTGCGATGAATGCGTTGAACTGTGCATGGACATCATCAAGGAAGAGCACAAGACCACGCTGGTGAAGTCCCGCGACGGCGTGCCGACACCCCAGGACATCTCCAAGATCCTGCAGGACTACGTGATCGGCCAGGGACATGCGAAGCGGGTTCTCTCGGTCGCGGTGCACAACCACTACAAGCGTCTTGCGCATGCGTCGAAGAACAACGACGTCGAGCTTTCCAAGTCCAATATCCTGCTGATCGGCCCCACTGGCTGTGGCAAGACGCTGCTTGCGCAGACGCTGGCGCGGATTCTCGACGTGCCCTTTACGATGGCTGACGCCACGACCCTGACCGAGGCCGGCTATGTCGGCGAGGATGTCGAGAACATTATCCTGAAGCTGCTGCAGGCGGCCGACTACAACGTTGAAAGGGCCCAGCGCGGCATCGTCTACATCGACGAGATCGACAAGGTTTCCCGCAAGTCGGACAACCCCTCCATCACCCGCGATGTGTCGGGCGAGGGTGTGCAGCAGGCGCTCCTCAAGATCATGGAGGGCACGGTTGCCTCGGTTCCCCCGCAGGGCGGGCGCAAGCATCCGCAGCAGGAATTCCTGCAGGTCGATACGACGAACATCCTGTTCATCTGCGGCGGTGCCTTTGCCGGGCTGGAGAAGATCATCTCGCAGCGCCATCAGGGGTCGTCCATCGGTTTCGGCGCGGATGTGCGCGCGCCCGAGGAGCGGGCAACCGGCGAGATCTTCAAGGACGTCGAGCCGGAGGACCTGCTCAAGTTCGGCCTGATCCCCGAGTTCGTCGGCCGCGTGCCCGTGATCGCCACGCTGAACGACCTGGACGAGGACGCGCTGATCGATATCCTGACAAAGCCGCGCAATGCGTTGGTCAAGCAGTATCAGCGGCTGTTCGAGATGGAGAACGTGAACCTGGAGTTCACGGAGGACGCGCTGAAGGCCATCGCGGAGAAGGCCATCGCGCGGAAAACAGGGGCCCGTGGCCTCCGCTCCATCATGGAAAGCATCCTGCTGGAGCCGATGTTCGACCTCCCCGGTCTCGACTCCGTCGAGGAGATGGTGATCAACCGCGAGGTGGTCGAAGGCCGTTCGCGCCCGCTCTACATCTACGCCGATCGGCGCGAGGACCTGGGTAGCAGCGCGTGACCGGCGACGGGCGGCCTCCCCGGACCGGCTTCCATCGTCAAGCAGTGGTGGCGACACCGCGTGGTCGGGCGGGGCGGCCCGCGCTTACCCATGTCGGTCTGGTCACTCCGTAACCCGCCGAGGTCAGATGCAGGATACTCAGGCCGCCAAGCAGTACCCGGTATTGCCGCTGCGCGACATCGTGGTCTTTCCCCACATGATCGTGCCGCTGTTCGTGGGCCGCGAGCGCTCGGTGAAGGCCCTCGACGAGGCGATGCATTACGAAAAGCAGATCCTGCTCGTCACCCAGAAGAATGCGTCGCAGGACGATCCAACACCCGAGGATATATATCGGGTCGGCGTTCTTGGCACGGTGCTGCAAGTGCTGAACCTTCCTGATCGGACAGTGAAAGTGCTGGTGGAGGGCGGCGAGCGCATGGCTCTGGAGGAGTTCGTCGATGGTGGCCCATGCTTTCAGGCCAGTGCCAGCCGCATCGAGGAAATCCGGGAGGCGGACTCGGATGTCGATGCGCTGGCCCGCACGACGCTCCGCCAGTTCGAGCGGTATATCAAGCTGGACAAGAACACGCCTTCCGAGGTCGTGGTTTCCCTGAACCAGATCGAGGAGCCCGGCAAGCTTGCCGACACGATTGCCTCGCATCTATCCCTGGGGATCGCTGAGCGTCAGGACATCCTCGAAACCGCCGCCATTGGCCGCCGGCTTGAGAAGATTTACGCCGTAATGGAAAGCGAGATTGGCGTACTCCAGGTCGAGAAGCGGATCCGCAACCGCGTCAAGAAGCAGATGGAGAAGACGCAGCGCGAGTACTACCTGAACGAGCAGTTGAAGGCGATCCGGAAGGAGCTTGGCGAGGGCGAGGAGGGCCAGGACGAGCTTCAGGAGCTTGAGGATCGGATTGCCAGGGCGAAGCTGTCGAAGGAGGCTCGGGAGAAGG
>NZ_QPMH01000010.1 GCF_003344765.1 Ferruginivarius sediminum
AACAGGCTGCCCGACCGGCCGTCGTCCCCGCGCATCCGTCCCTCCCGCGTTCGTCCATGCCGGAGGGAATCACGCCAAACCGCCGGCGTCAGCTACTTTTTCAGCGTCCTGTTAGTTCTCTACTGGTTTCAGAAGTCACTCGACCTGATTAAGTCTGGTCACTGCAAACGTGCGGGTCTGGTAGCGACCAACTCCGTGAGAATGGGCGCAAATCGTGAAGTCCTGGACGGGATTGCCGAAAATGCGTCTATCTATGATGCGTATTCGGACGAACCTTGGGTTATTGATGGTGCTGCTGTTCGGGTATCTTTGATCTGTTTTTCCAACAAGAGCAGTGTTAGCGCTCGGCTCAATGGTAAATACGTAGGCTTCATTTTTTCCGATCTTACATCGGGCACAGTAGACGTTACCAAAAGAGAGAAGCTAGAAGAGAATAAGAACGTCTCTTTTGTTGGGGTTATACTAAATGGTCCATTCGAGGTGTCTGCAAATACTGCCAGGGAGTGGCTGCAAGAGCCGCTTAATGTAAACGGCCAACCAAACTCTGACGTCTTAAAACGCACCTTCAATGGTGATGATTTTAACGGAAACAGAGGGGATAAGTGGGTTGTAGATTTCGGCGCAGAGATGACCGAAGAGGAAGCCGCTTGCTATGAGGTGCCATTTGAGTACGTAAAGAACAACGTCAAACCTTTCAGATTTCGCCTTAATGAAGACGGAGAGTATGCTGTACGTGCGAAAAACGAAAGAGAGATTTGGTGGCGACACGCTAGACCAAGGCCCGCGATGCGTAGAGCTTTTAGAGGGTTAACTCATTTTATCGCAACCCCAATGGTATCAAGCTATCGGATTTTTGACATCCTGGACATTGCCTTTCTTCCGGACCAAAAATTGGTAGCTTTCGCGAGGGGTGACTTATTTTTCTTCGGTTTGCTGAGTTCTCGCTTTCACGAGTATTGGACTAGGCGTACGTGTAGCTGGATAGGTCAAGGAAATGACATGACCTACTCAAATCAGTCAGTTTTCCTTACTTATCCTTTTCCGGAGGGGCTGACGCCTCAGATGCCCAGTGCCACGTGCGAGAATGATCCGCGAGGGGCACGGGTGTCCGAGGCAGCCGAGCGTCTGCTCCAGTTGAGACGCCGGTGGCTTTATCCTCCAGAGCTAGTCAGGGAGGAACCGGAGGTGGTTTCAGGCTATCCCCCACGACTGGTGCCTCTTAGTGAGAAGGCCGAAATCGACTATAGGAAGCGGACGCTAGGGCGCTTGTATGCCGAGCGGCCAACGTGGCTCGACAACGCGCACCGGGAGTTGGACCGGGCGGTCGCTGTGGCCTACGGATGGCCAGAGGACATCAGCGATGAGGACGCGCTTGCGCGGCTCATGAAGCTGAACGAGGAGCGGAGCCAACAGGCCCGCGACAGGGCCGCTCAGGCCGCTGAGTGAGCCACATTGGGCGCCGCCCGAGTCCGCCTGGAACGGGACTCCTGCGGGGGCTCTATGGGACCCGCGAAGGGCACGGGCGGGCACCCGTGGAGGCGTGGGCCCCGGGGGTGGTGAGGTGGCGTTGGGGCCCCATTCAAGACACGCGGGCCCCGAGGCACCACCAACAGCAACAATGGGGGCGAAAGCCGAGAAGCTCGAAGTCGTGGGGTGGCGCCCGCCGTACCCCGGGGTGCCTAGACCCGTGGGTCCTCTGGAGTCCCACATCCCGCTATGCTACCCGTGCCTATCTAGTGGCAATCACACTTGGTTTCGGTATAGGCAAATCTGAGAGAACTGATAACAAGGCTAAACGCGCCATGACGGCTTAGTTTTTGGTAAAACGTGTGCTGTAGTTCTAATTCTTCGCTGCGCTCTCTGAGCCGTATCGTGGAAGGGGACGAGCTGAGGGTGAAATGGTCATGAATCGAGAAGCGCTTTTCTACCAAAGGGCCCTGAATCAGCGTGTTAACGTGAGTGATCTTAATCCACAAAGGGCCTATCAGGCCGTGTTGTACATGGAGCAAGCGAAGCTCCTAGCGGATACTCTTGAAATCGATGGCTTCCCGGACATTCAGATACCGGAGAACCCAAGGGAAGCGGACATCGAGGAAATTCGGGAGAACTTATTCCAGGTCGAGAGATTCATGATTAAGATGTACAATCGAAACATCTTCGATCTCGATAACAGCCTCAGGAATCAGTTCGTATCTCTTGACGAGAGTTGGAAGCAGAAAGTCTCGTCATACATAGCGAATATTCGTAAGCATGTGGACGCAGCCGAAGTCGATGAGGCGCTGAAGGAACGAATTTTTGCAAAACTCAACCAGCTACAGAACGAGGTAGACCGAAACAGGACCCGTGTTGCCTCTGCCAGTGAGGCTCTGACGACAATGACTGAGGCGGTTGGTCAGAGCGCCAAGAATCTAAGACCTGCTGTCGCCCTGATGGAGCGCGTAACAGGATCGATCAGTAAGCTATGGCGGACTGGTGAGGAGCGTGAAAAACAACCTCAGCTTCCTGCCCCTCAAGAACTTGGATTACCTGATAACGGAGAAGACGAAGAGGCTGCCGAGTGAAGGCTTACGGACAGTTGCCAGTGGGTTCGCGGATAAGGGGATGCCCCACTCCTTCATGGCCACGGCGAACACGTGGTGCAGAATGTCAAACTCGCGGCGAACCGTGGCTCCTGACACTTCGCTCAAACGGCTGTCACGGTAGCCAGAGAAGACCTGTGGTGTGGCTGATAGCAGGTTGACGCTCGCAAAGCTGCGCCGCTTAAGGCCGTCCACAAGCCCCCTCTCAGTCTTGGCAGCCTTCTTACGGGGGGTGATCTCGCGGCCGTAGCGGTCCAGAAGGTCACTGACCGTGGTGGTCTTCAGCGACCTCCGGTCTACCAGGATGCCCTCCTGGTCGGCTTCCTGCTCCATCTTCCGTGCCCAGGCTTGCGCGTCGGCCTTGCGGTGGAATGTCTTGCTGATCGGCTTGGAGCCCTGGCGGCGAACCTGAACCTGCCACTTCTCGCGGTGCTTACGGATGCTGGCCATGACGAGCGTGTCCCTTCGACGGTGTGACCACAGTGGGACCGCCTGAGTTTCGCTCGTGCTTTCGGCTAGACCAGAACCTGGCTAAGTGGTTGACCAGCCAGGAAACTTTGATGGTGGGCGCGCCTGGGATTGAACCAGGGACCTCCTCGGTGTGAACGAGGCGCTCTCCCGCTGAGCTACGCGCCCTTACGCCCGCCGCCGACGGCGCCGCTTATCTAGGTGAGGCGGCGGCAGGGTGTCAAGGGCTGTTCGCTGTTTAACGGTATTGCCGCCTGACGTTCCCTGTAAACAGAACCGAACGGCCGGTCGTTGGCCCCCCCCCCCCGGACGCATCTCCTGAAGTGCGGCCTCACATAGGCTGTCTCGTGCGTGTCGGCATTCGTTTGAAATCACATTTTTGTGATAGTCGACAGAACAAGTATTGCAACTAATGCGAGCTGTAGGCACGCTACCTTCTGTCGACAGGAAATAATGAAAAGCGCGCAATAGTTGCAGAAAACCACAAAAATATTGCGTCGAAAAGAGTGGCGCGAAACCGCATTCGTTAGGGCATTCCTGCCCGTGCCAATGAGGCACAACTCATCTTGAATACGGAGTTTTCCGATGAAGAACCGTAAGAAGAACGCGGAGTACCTCGGCACCCTGCTGGGCTAATCCGACAGACTGACGGGAAGGGGCATTGCCCCTTCCCGCTCCCGCGACAGGCGAGGGTGGCCGACCCACCGCTCGCGCCGCCTGAAATACGGACTCACGAGGTGGAACATTGAGTGAGATACAGATCACCCCATCCAACATCCGCCAGTTCGGCGAACCCGACGGCGCCGTCTTCTGCCTGATCACGAACCCGGACATACTTGACAAATTCGACGTTGTCGAGAGTGAGGGTTACGCCGGCTTTCAGATTATCCCCTTCACCTCCGAGGACACCTTCGAGGACCTACTGGACTCCCGAATACCTGAGAAGGCACATGTCCTGGTGGTGTCGCCATTCGCATTCTTTAAATCCCCGCCGCAAGATAGGCTCGGCGCACAGCGCAAGCTAATTGCAATGGCCTGTAATTCGACGCCTACGGATTTCGAAACCATCAAGCATTTCCTGGGCGTTCTGGAGCGAACCGATCCGGACGCGCAGCAAGCTTTCGCCGACCGGTTCTTCGACATCGGCAGTGAGGCGGAATACCTGCGGATTGTCGATCCGGTCAACGGCACGGAGGCTCGCTTCGACCATCAGGACGAGAGTTACTTCTGGAGCGAGCAGGCCGGCCCGATCGGATCCGGCGAGCAGCAGCTTGCCCCTCCAGGCGAGATCAGCGTTCTTCCGCTAAGGATCATGGATTTCGATGACGAGCTGAACCTCGCCGTCAACGGGACGATCGCGCTCCAGGGGTATCCGATCCTTCACAACGGAGCGCCATCGTACACGCGCGCGGACCAGGCCAGGCTCCATAAGAAGCTCGCCACCATGGAGAACACGCCCGTCATCGCTACGGTAGCCGATGGCGTCGTCGAAAAAATCGACGTGCCCGGCAAGGAGGCGCAAGACGCCGCGGATGTCCTGAACGCGATGTTCGAAACCGATTCGCGTTACCGGAAGGTATGGGAGCTTGGTTTCGCCATCAACACGACGCTGACAATGTTCCCGGGCAACGTGGCGATGAACGAAACCTTCGGCGGCAATGGCGGAACGTTGCACTTCGGGCTCGGACTGACGCCGTACACACAGTATCACTTGGATATAATCTGCCCGAACACGAGCGTCCTCACGAACAAGGACGAGACCCTGATCGCCGGATTGGCGCCTCGTAAACCGGGCACGGGTATGAGCCGGAACAGGAATGCCGGCTGCGCGTGCCTGGAGGGATAATCCCGCAAGTGCGGACACCGGGTACTAGAGCCCGCATGCGTCCTGCTGCCCCGCGGCCTTCCGGGTGTCCCAGGATCGAAGCCGCAGGGTATACCTTGTCGGCACGGCATTTCTGCCCGTGATGCCTTGTTCTGTGGGATTCCGCGGTGCCTGACGCACCATGCGGTTGCATGTTCCGAGGTCATGCCATATCAGATGATGCGAAGAACTCGCGAATCGAGAAGGGACGACGGATGTCGGTACAGTCGCAGGCGGTTTCCGCGAGATTGCGGGTAAGTCAGGCGCTTGGGAGGGCGGTGCCCGTCGGTATCGCCCTGTTCCCCGTCGGCATGCTGTTCGGCGTCCTGGCGGACCAGGTCAACTGGCGCGCCCACGAACTCCTTGTTATGGGCGTTCTCGCCTTCACCGGCAGCGGGCAGTTCGCATTCCTTCGATTCATTCAAGAAGACGTCGGCTATCCGGTAATCTTCTTCATCATCCTGTGCATGAACCTACGCTATATACCGATGTCTCTTTCGGCCTCGCGGCCACTCAAGCTGAAGGCGTTGCCGAAAGCGGCGATGGCGCACTGCGTAAGCGATGAATCCTACGCCGCTGAATCGCGGGAAGACGACGTCACACAGCGTCTTGCCGTGCGCTTGACCATCGTGGCGGCCTGGACCGGTTCGACGGTCGTCGGGGTTCTTGCCGCGGGACTGATTCCCGAGACCCTCCGCCCCTATTTCATCGGCCTTACGTTTCCCATCAGTGCGCTGCTCTTCATGCTGAGTGCATTCAACGTCGTTGCGTTCCTCAAGCCGAATGAAGGGTGGCCGGTCACCGGACGTGTGGCGGCGGTGGCTGCAGGAATCGCGATAGCGCTGGTCCTTATGGCTGTCCTCGGCATGCGTTACTTCTGGATTCCCAGCATAGCCGTGTCATTCGGAATTTTGAGCTATGTATGGGAGAAATCGCAATGAGCACCGTCGTTGTGATAGGTATCGTCATGCTGGTGGCTGTCAGTCTCATTGTTCGCGTTGCACCAGCTTTTATTCCGCTGCCAGTGTCGAACCGTACGATCGAGAAGATCGATACCCTGTTGCCGGTGGCGGTGTTCATCAACCTCGGCGCCTATTGCGCTGTGTCGGAGATCGCGGCGCGGCCAATCGTCGGGGGCGCCGGCGTGGCGGCTCTCTTTCTGCTCTTTCCCGTGGCCAAGCGAATCGGACTTGTAACGACTGTCGCTTCGGCGACGGCGGTGTACCTCTTCGCCGCTCACGGGCCGTTAACGTTGTAGAGACGAGTATCCAATATCGAAATGAATAGGCAGGCGCCAACCGCATTGATCGATTATGATTTCTTCCTTAATTGCCGAGACCGCACCCGCCGTGGGCGGGTTCACTGCATCGGCGGAATGGTCCTGGGCAAAGTAGACGGGCCATCGGCTACAATTCCCTCCAGCGCCTCCGGCAGCGCGGCGAAGCTGGATATAACCGCATCACCGCCCAGTTCGGCCGCTGGAACGTCGGTATAGCCGTAATCCACCAGCACCACGGGCAGCCTGGCGTTTCGTGCCGCGTCCAGGTCGGTGCGGCTGTCGCCCACCAGCACGGCTCGCGCCGCCTTGGCGTCGCCGCCCATGATCAACTCCAGCGTCGCATGCAGATGGCCGCCGTCCGGCTTGCGCACGGGAAAGCGGTCGCCGCCGCCGACGGCCTCGAAGAAGGGCGACAGCTCGAACGCGTCCAGGATCGCCTCGCTGGGCGCCTGCGGCTTGTTGGTGCAGACGCCAAGGCGCCAGCCGGCGGCGCGCAGCGAAGTCAGCGTCTCGATGACGCCGGGGTACGGACGGCTGTGCACCGCAGGCGCGGCCTCGTAGATCTCCAGAAACCGGGCGACGCACGCCGATAGCCCGTCCGGGCCGACGGCGCCGCCCATCTCCGCGAGGCCGGATTCGACCAGCCGCGCGGCGCCACGGCCGACGAGACCGCGCACGCGCCGCTGCGGCAGCGTACCAAGCCCGCGCTCGGTCAGGAGGCGGTTCAACGCCACCGTCAGATCCGCCACGGTGTCGACGAGCGTGCCGTCCAGGTCGCAAAGCAGCACGGGAGCCATAGGGCGCGTCTCCATTCCTT
This sequence comes from Ferruginivarius sediminum, assembly GCF_003344765.1. Taxonomy (GTDB): domain Bacteria; phylum Pseudomonadota; class Alphaproteobacteria; order Kiloniellales; family Rhodovibrionaceae; genus Ferruginivarius; species Ferruginivarius sediminum. The sequence continues at coordinate 7,008 of NZ_QPMH01000010.1, forward strand.
ATACTCGGGCCGGTGTGTCATGGCGTTTCCAGGCTGCACGCTTTTGACACGAGCAGCGCACTTTCGCACGCCCCATCTAACAGGCGGCACTTGATCGATTTGTGATGGCAACGACAAGGAGGAACGCATGCAACGCCTTTCAGCCATCGCCCTGATCCTGGCGCTCGGTCTGTCCGGCACCGCGATCGCCGCCGAGGGCGACGCCGACGGCACCGGCCAGGGCAAGGATACGGCCGCCAGCGGCGAATCCGGCGACATGTCCGTCCAGCAGCTCTGGCAGAACGCCAAGGAGGACTGGAGCGACTTGCAGGACGCCACCGGCGAGGCCTGGGACAAGGCCAAAAAGGAGTTCGACGAATCCTGGTCGGCCCTGAAAAAGCGCCTGGGCGAGGCGCCGCCGAGCACTGCCAACGAGCGGCCCACCGAACAGGATTGACGACCTGGCCGGATACTTTGACGCTGGTTTGAATCGCGGCCCGCAACATGGTGAAACACGCCGTGATTTGCGGCGTTGCCGGCTGCGTGCCAGACTGCGCCGCGATTCGTTCCGGTTGACAACATTCAGGCGCGGTCGATTCTCAGATGACCACCAGAAAACTCGCTGTCGTCGTGCTCGCGGCTGGGCTCGGCACGCGCATGCGTTCCAGCATGCCGAAGGTTTTGCACGCCGTCGCGGGCAAGGCGATGGTGAACCACGTGCTCGACGCCGTCGCCGAACTCTCTCCAGACAGGGTTGCCGTCGTCATCGGCCCCGGCATGACGCAGGTCGAGGCGGCGGCCGCGCCGCACACGACGGTCGTGCAGGAAGAGCGGCTGGGCACCGGCCATGCCGTGATGGCCGCGCGGCCGGCGCTGGGCGACTTGGCGGACGATCCGGACGCTGACGTCCTTGTGGTCTGCGGGGACACGCCGTTGATCACGCCGGCGGCGCTTCATAGCCTTCGTGAGGCGCGCGACGAGCGGCACGGGCTGGCCGTCCTGGGCTTCCAGGCGGCTGAGCCCGGCAGCTACGGCCGCCTGATCCGTGACGACGGCGGCGACGTCGCCCGCATCGTCGAGGCCAAGGACGCCACGACGGAAGAGCTGGCGGTTGATATCTGCAACGCCGGCATGCTGTGCGTCGGGGCGCCGCTGCTGTTCCGCCTGCTGGAGCGGGTCGGCAACGACAACGCCAAGGGCGAGTACTACCTGACCGACGTCGTCGGCCTCGCCCGCACCGGCGGGGAGCACTGTGCGCTGCGGCTTGCGGCCGAGAGCGAGGTGCAGGGCATCAACACCCGCGCCGAACTGGCGCAAGCCGAGGCCGCCATGCAAACGCGGCTACGCACCCGGCACATGAGGAACGGCGTGACGCTGGTGGCACCAGAGACCGTGTTTTTCTGCCACGATACCGCCATCGCGCCCGACGTGATCGTCCACCCGCATGTCGTTTTCGGCCCCGGTGTCAGCGTCGGCGAGGGCGCCGAGATCAAATCGTTCTCGCACCTGGAGGGCGCGACGCTGTCCGCCGGCGCCGTCGTCGGGCCCTATGCCCGGCTGCGCCCCGGCGCGATGGTGGGAGAGGGCGCGCGCGTCGGCAATTTCGTGGAGATCAAGAATGCCTCTCTTGGGCGAGGCGCAAAGGCCAATCACCTGAGCTATCTTGGTGATACCGAGGTTGGCGAGGAGGCGAACATCGGGGCCGGCACCATCACCTGCAACTACGACGGCTTCGGCAAGCACCGCACGACCATCGGGGCTGGCGCCTTCATCGGCTCCAACACGGCGCTGGTGGCGCCGGTGCGGATCGGCGCGGGCGCCATCGTCGGGGCCGGCAGTACGGTAACGCAGGACGTGCCCGACGACGCCATCGCTGTCGCGCGAGGACAGCAGAGCAACCGGGACGGCGCCGCCAAACGCTTCCGTGAAATGCGAAATGCGGAAAAGGCGGCGCGCAAGACGACATCGGCTAAGGGGTAGACGGGGATGTGCGGAATCATCGGGATCATCGGCGACAAGCCGGTCGCGCCGCTGCTGCTGGACGGGCTGCATCGCCTGGAGTACCGCGGCTACGATTCCGCCGGCATCGCGACGCTGGTGAACGGCCGGATCGAGCGGCGCCGGGCGGAGGGCAAGCTGGCCAACCTGCGCGAGCGGGTGGAGCGCGAGCCCATCGACGGCACGCTGGGCATCGGCCACACGCGCTGGGCGACGCACGGGCGTCCCACCGTATCCAACGCGCATCCCCACGCGAACGACCGCGTCGCCGTCGTCCACAACGGCATCATCGAGAACTTCCGCGACCTGCGCGGCGAGTTGGAGGCCAAGGGCTACGCCTTCGAGACCGAGACCGACACCGAGGTCGTGGTCCATCTCATCACCGATGAACTGCAACAGCAGAAATCCCCGTCCGAGGCCGTGTCCGGCGCCCTGAAGCGGCTGGAGGGGGCCTTCGCACTGGCCATCGTGTTCGCCGGCCGGCACGACATCATGATCGGCGCACGGCGGGGCAGCCCGCTGGCGGTCGGCTATGGCGACGGCGAGATGTACCTGGGCTCCGACGCGCTGGCGCTTGCCCCGCTCACCAACCGCATCTGCTATCTGGAGGAAGGCGACTGGGTTGAGCTGACGCCCGGCGGCGCGCAAGTTCACGACGAGACGGGTGCGGCCGTCGACCGCCCGGTGAAGCAGACCGCGCTCTCCGGCGCCATGATCGGCAAGGGCGAGTACCGCCACTTCATGCTGAAGGAGATCTTCGAGCAGCCGGCGGTCATCGGCGACACGCTGCACGCCTTCCTGAACCCGCTGGGCCGCAAGGTCACGCTGCCGGAGCTGTCGTTTGACCTGGGCAATCTGCCGCGCGTCACTATCACCGCCTGCGGCACCGCGTTCTACGCCGGCATGGTCGCCAAGTACTGGCTGGAGCAGGTGGCGCGGCAGCCGGTGGAACTGGATATCGCCTCCGAACTGCGCTACCGCGAGCCGCCGCTGCCCGAGGGCGGCCTGTCGCTGTTCATCTCGCAGTCGGGCGAGACCGCCGACACTCTTGGCGCGTTGCAGTACGCCCGCGATCACGGCCAGCGCACGCTCTCGGTCGTCAACGCGGCGGAGAGCAGCATCGCCCGCGATTCCGACGGCGTGCTGCAAACGCTGGCCGGGCCGGAGATCGGCGTGGCGTCCACCAAGGCGTTCACGACCCAGCTTACGGTGCTGGCCTGCCTTGCCATCGGCATCGGCCGGGCACGCGGCACCATCGATCCGGCGCGCGAGGCGGCGCTGACCGAGGCGTTGATCGAGGTGCCCTCGCGCGCTTCGGAGGTGCTGAACCACGACGGCAAGATGCGCGAGATCGCGAACTGGGTCGCCGAGGCGCGCGACGTGCTCTACCTGGGCCGGGGCAATATGTATCCGCTGGCGCTGGAAGGCGCGCTGAAGCTGAAGGAGATCAGCTATATCCACGCCGAGGGCTATGCCGCCGGCGAGATGAAGCACGGTCCCATCGCGCTCATCGACGAGAACGTCCCGGTGGTGGTCTGCGCGCCCTCCGGCCCGCTGTTCGACAAGATCGCCTCCAACGTGCAGGAGACGAACGCCCGTGGCGGCCGCGTGATCCTGTTCTCCGACAAGGCCGGGCTGGAGCGGCTGGGCGACGAGGCGGCCTATACCGTCGAACTGCCGGAGGTCGATCCCTTCGTCGCGCCGATCCTCTATGCGATCCCGGTGCAGCTTCTGGCCTACCACACGGCCGTCATCAAGGGCACCGACGTGGATCAGCCGCGCAACCTCGCGAAGTCGGTGACGGTGGAGTAGGGCTCGCGTCCCTCAGGTCGAGGGTGAGGGCGACCAGCGGCCTTTTCGCGCCCGCCCTCGGCCCGTTATACTGGCTTCGAACCGAGATACCGGATTTCTATCAGCAAAGCAGGAGGGCAACGATGAGCCCGGATGCGACCGTGGCGGAGAAAGCCGCGCCGAAGCTTCAGGACGCGAAGCTGTTCCGCCAGCAGGCTTACGTGAACGGGAAGTGGCGCGACGCCGCTTCCGGCGAGACGATCCAGGTGACGAACCCGGCCAGCGGCGAGGTCATCGGCACGATTCCCAGCATGGGCGCGGCCGAGACGCGCGAGGCCATCGAGGCGGCGGACCGCGCCTGGCCGGCGTGGCGCGCCAAGACCGCGAAGGAGCGGGCGAACATCCTGCGCACCTGGTTCAACCTGATCATGCAGGCGCAGGAGGACCTGGCGGCCCTGATGACGACGGAGCAGGGCAAGCCGCTGGCCGAGAGCCGGGGCGAGGTGGCCTATGGCGCTTCCTTCGTGGAGTGGTTCGCCGAGGAGGCGAAGCGCGTCTACGGCGACATCATCCCGCCGCACCAGGGCGACAAGCGGCTTGTCGTGGTGAAGCAGCCGATCGGCGTCACCGCGTCGATCACGCCGTGGAACTTCCCCATCGCGATGATCACCCGCAAGTGCGCGCCGGCGCTGGCGGCGGGCTGCCCGGTGGTGATCAAGCCGGCGGCGGAGACACCGTTCTGCGCCCTGGCGCTGGCCGAGTTGGCGGAGCGCGCCGGCGTGCCGGCCGGCATCCTCAACGTCGTCACCGGCCCGGCGAAGGAGATCGGCGGCGAGCTGACCAGTAACCCGACGGTGCGCAAGCTGTCGTTCACCGGCTCTACCGAGGTCGGCAAGCTGCTGATGGAGCAGTGCGCGGGCACGGTGAAGAAGCTGAGCCTGGAGCTGGGCGGTAACGCGCCCTTCATCGTGTTCGACGATGCCGACCTCGACGCGGCGGTCGAGGGCGCGATGATGTGCAAGTTCCGCAACACCGGCCAGACCTGCGTCTGCGCCAACCGCATCTTCGTGCACGACGCGGTCTATGACGCCTTCGCCGAGAAGCTGACGGCGAAGGTGAAGGAACTCAAGGTCGGCTCCGGCTTCGAGGAGGGCGTGGGCCAGGGGCCGCTGATCGGGCCCGAGGCGCTGGCCAAGGTGGAGGAGCACGTCGCCGACGCCACCGCCAAGGGCGCGAAGGTCGCCGTCGGCGGCAAGCGCCACGAACTGGGCGGCACCTTCTACGAGCCCACCGTGCTGACCGGCGTGACGCCGCAGATGAAGGTGACCGACGAGGAGACCTTCGGCCCGGTCGCCCCGCTGTTCCGCTTCAAGAGCGAAGAAGAGGCGATCGAACTCGCCAACGCCACGCAATACGGCCTGGCCGCCTACTTCTACGCCCGCGACCTGGGCCGCGTCTGGCGCGTCGGCGAGGCGCTGGAATATGGCATCGTCGGCATCAACACCGGCATCATCTCCAACGAGGTCGCCCCCTTCGGCGGCATCAAGGAAAGCGGCATCGGCCGCGAGGGCTCCAAGTACGGCATCGAGGAGTTCCTGGAAATCAAGTACATGTGCATGGGTGGGTTGTAGGAACCCTCGGATCGTTTCCCACCGGCTGGCGTGAGGGGGATGCCAGTCGGTGGGGGAATCTAGATTTTTTGGATTACTGGTTGCCAGAATGAAAATATAGCCTTGCCAAATGAAACTTCAATTCATAATAATTAAAAAATTTATCTTGAAAATAGAGCAAATGGGGGCATGATATGGCGATATTCGAAGGGTATAAGAAAGAAATAGAACAAAAAATAGCAGATATATCTGGGAAATTTTATGTATATTTGCTTTGTAAGCCGAATGGTACGTGCTTTTATGTTGGAAAGGGAATTCATCGGCGAATTTTTGATCATGAAATGGAGGCTCGTCAACATCATTCAGTTGGCGAAACAAACCCAATTAAAAACAATATTATTAGGAAAATGGATAATATAGGGCAGCACATACTGTATCGTGTAGATAGTGTTTATAGTCGTGAAAATGAGAAGGCGTGCTTGGATCGTGAAGCGCAACTGATTCGAAAATTAAAGCGGCTTCACGAGGGAGGGACGCTCAGCAATTTGGCGCCTGGCGGTGGAAATTCCTCTGGGCTCGCTCCACATTCCATTAAGGCACACGCTGCCACATTATCGGGAGAGCCAGACAATAACCCAGAGCGCGCTACGTTGAACCGATATTTACAAGGTATCGGGCCAGTAAAAAGCGTACCAGTAAAGCCTGCGTCTCAAATCTCTTGGATTCGTCCGACTAGACCACACACGCAACCAAGGCGGCCAACAAAGCGGTGCGCGTTTGCCTTGCTGGCGAGTGCTTGCGCCCATGGTCTGCGGATCGAACCGATGGTCGAGATTCCGCGATCATTTTCCTATGAAAATGTAGAGGGTGTAATCGAGAATGGAGTAGCACGGGATATCATCAAAGCAGGAATGGCCGAATTGATGGAAGCGACTGAACCTAAAAATGAAAAGTTCATAATAAACGAAAATCAATGTAATATAATAAAAAAAATAATTGGTGATGTGGAATTAATAAAACGTGGTTTAATTTGATATTGTCTATATTTTTTATGTAACATTATATAAGCATTTGAAACGTAACAAGTATAACAATATATATTTGCAATATATATTAATATTTTCTGTTTTAGATGGACAGTGCTGCCGTAGCGGGCTGTTTGTACAGTGATAGTTATCGCGTAACAAGTCCGCCTCGTGAGTGGAGGCGGGTGGGGTCTGGTCTAGGCGACTCCTTGCGTCTTGTTTTGGATTACCTTCGAAAAACGCCTTGTTGTGTGTGCGGTGCTTCTTGCCAAGTGAAAACCATCACATCATACCCCTCGGCTTCACCCCACCATCATCTGTAAACGCCAGTCCCGCCGCCTCGAACGCCGTCCGTATCGCCAGCAGCGTGCTGTACTGGCACTGCCGTGCCTCGCGTTCGAAATCGACGACGGTGCGGCGGCCGACGTGGGCGCGGTTGGCCAGTTCGTCCCTGGACCAGTCGAGCATGCCTCGGGCGGCACGGCACTGTGCGGGCGAAATAGGCACGAAACGACCCGTTAGTGTCATTGTATGTATTGACTCGCAGTGTTCCAAAGGGTACGAAGCGTGTGCATTTAGCCACTCACCGGGGCGCGGGACAAGTGTGCGCCAACGGGGGAGGCGTGTCTTCTGTCCAGCGCAGCGGGAACAGGGTATGGGCGAAGCGAACGGTGGCGGGTCGGCGGGTTGCGCGCGCCGTTCCCTGCTGGCTGGCATTGGCGGCGCGGTGGCCGGTGGGGTTTTCTCGAAAACCGCGTCCGCGGCCGGGCCGGGGGCCGAGGCGTGGAACGATGTCCGGCTGTACGAGTTGATGAAGGACGCGCGCGCGATCCGGCTGCAACTACTCGACATTCCGACGCCGGAGACCGTCCGCGCCACCGGCATGAAGGGCGGCGAGCGCATCATCGAGAGGCGGTATGCGCTGATCCGCCTGCTCATGTGGCGCAATGCAGAGATTGCGGCGACCTCGGCCGACAGCGTCGCCGGGGTGCTGAGCAAGCTGCGCAGCCGCTACAGCGACGACACGCTGCGCCACGGCGAGCGCGTGGTGCTTGAAGGCGCGTTGCTGCACTCCATCACGCGCGACCTCTGGGCGCTGGCTCACCGATCGTAGACTTGCGGGGGCGTCGCGTGCGGCGTTCGGGGCGAACGTCCGATGTCTGTCGGGCGGGAATCCGCCGGGAGCCGCGGTGCGCGGCTCCCGATTCGAGTTTTAGGCTCCCAACACGCCAAGACTGTTGCCGGTATCGCTTTGTCAGTCCTTGTGCGTCTGGAAGTTTCCGTGCGTAAGTACGGTTTCCGGCAGATCGAGCACGATGTTGCCGTCGCCATCCCTGATCACGATACGCGCCGTGTCGGCGGTGCCCGGTTCCCCCGCATCGACGAGGATGAAGCGGACGGTGGCATTCTCGTCCCTTTCCCCATTGATCCGAAGCCTGCCGGTGCCCTCGGCCTGGAAGGTGTCAAACGGCGACGACATCGGCGGCTGCTGGATGATATCCGGGTCCTCCGTACAGTTCGCGACCGTCAACGCCTCCAAATGGAACGCGGCGCCGGGCCAGTTGATCTGGAAGTTGTTCGGGTTGCGCAGATCGCAGTGCAATTGCAGCCCCTTGGTTATCCGAAGGCCGTCAACCGTGATGTTGCTGCCGCCGCCGGTGATGCGGCCGTCGAGGCCCGGAGGCTCTTCGCCGCGAACGGCAACGCCGGCGGTATTCCAGATAAATGACGCGGGCAAGGCCCCAGTCGATTCCCGGTCTTCCGAGAAGGCCTGCACGGTTATCATGGTCGCGCCCGCGGGCACCGCAACCGAGATCACCACGGTATCGTGCTCGCTACCGTCATTGCTGCCCAACAGATTCACCAACTCCGTCGTGACGCCACCCGGCGATACCGTGATGTCGACGGCGCTTGGCCGGAAACGGTCGTCTGCCACACTGCCGAAGAACATGACGAGGTCCGCTACACGGTCGAAGGCGCTCGCATCGAAGGTGAATGTTTGGGGAACCGTGGTATCAAGCGGCGGCGAGAAGTTGACGAAGGCGAGATCAGCGCCATCCCGAACTTCGATTCCCGCTTCCGGTGACGAGCCGTCGTCGAATATCACCAGCACGCCGGCCCCGTTATTGATGGAATCGCAGGCCGCGAGGTCGCTGATGCTGAGACTGTTCATGCCGTCGATGACGGCGTTCAGGCCTGTGATGTCCGCTCGGTACGCGGAACCCTGGATATTACTGAAAAACGTCGTTGGCCCGCCGATCAGCGTTCCCGTCACGGCGGTGCCATTCACCGAAAGCATGTCGTCAGGGGCGGACCCCTCGCTCGACATGCAACTCCAGTAAAGTATGGCCTGTTCGACCGAGGCGCCCACCGGCACGTCGATGTTGATCGTTCCCGGCCCATCTCTCAGACCGACTCCCGCGCCGGTCACTCCGGTTCCGGATGCGATAGGAATAGATGGCGGCCCTAGCGTTTCCGTGCCGTCAGCCCAGGCAGTTCCTGCGCCGAACAGGATTCCGATAGTGGCAAATGTCGCCGGGATTAGGTGCTGTTTCATTGCCATCTCCCAATCGAATGACTGTGCACCGCGCTCTACGGAGGCACATTATTTTGGGGAACTCGATATTATCTCATTATTTGCGTTCAGAACGTAATGTACAAAAGAAATAAACCAAATTAGATGTATTTCCCTAATAGATAGGTGCAATTTTGTAAATCATCGTGGGTATATAGTTGCTTCAATAACTTTGAAGAAGCGGTATGTTTTTCGGACGGAAGCCGCCCGTCCCCCGCAACGCAGGTCGGCCTCTTAAAGTTGCCGATGGTCAGCCGGGATTGCGATCGGTCCGATATCAGTCAACGTGCTGCGGCCGCCTCGGGGCATGAGAGGATGTTTGTCACTTTGATGCGTTATTGGGGCTAAGCGTCGCATCGACACATGAGCGCCAAGCCCTCCTCACACCAAATTCACCACCCCACCGGCTTTCGTTTCACCCCATCGGCCACTAAGTTAAGCGCGGCACGATGGAAGGGACACACGATGGCCTACGACTACGACCTTTTCGTGATCGGCGCGGGCTCCGGCGGGGTTCGGGGGGCGCGGATGGCATCGGCGGCCGGGGCGCGGGTCGCGCTGGCGGAGAGCGACCGCTTCGGCGGCACCTGCGTCATTCGCGGCTGCGTGCCGAAGAAGTTGCTCAGCTATGCCGCTCACGTTCATGAGGAGGTCGAGGACGCCGCCGGCTATGGCTGGTCCATTGCCGAGCCGGTGTTCGACTGGCCGACGCTGATCGCCAACAAGGACCGCGAGATCGACCGGCTGGAGGGCATCTACCAGAAGCTGCTGGCCGATGCCGGGGTCTCGGTCTATCTCGGCCGCGCGCGGATGATCGACGCGCACACCGTCGCCATCGACGACGAGCAGGGCAACCAGGTCTCGGTGACGGCGGAGACGGTGCTGATTGCCGTCGGCGGCCACGCCGTGGTGCCCGACATTCCCGGTCACGAGCACGGCATCACCTCGCGCGAGGCCTTCCACCTGAAAAGCCTGCCCCGGCGGGTCGTGGTGGTCGGCGGCGGCTATATCGCGGTGGAGTTCGCCGGCATCTTCAACGGCCTGGGCGCCGAGGTGACGCAGCTTTACCGCCGCGACAAGATCCTGCGCGGCTTCGACGAGGACGTGCGGGACACGCTGACCGAGGAAATCCGCAAGAAGGGCGTCGCCCTGCGCGTCAACGCCGACCCGGCGGGGATCGAGCGCAGGGACGACGGCACCCTCGTGGTCGTGCTGAAGGACGGCAGCACCATCGAGACCGACGCGGTGATGTTCGCCACCGGCCGTCGGCCGAACACCACCGGACTTGGCCTGGACCGAGCGGGCGTGGAGATGACGCACGACGGCGCGATAAAGGTGGACGATTACAGCAAGACCACGGCGGACAACATCTATGCCGTGGGCGACGTCACCAACCGCATCCAGCTCACGCCCGTCGCCATCGCGGAGGCGATGGCCTTCGTGGACACCGTCTATCACGGCCGGCCGCGCGCGATGGACCACGCGAACGTGCCCTCCGCCGTGTTCAGCCAGCCGCCCATCGGCTCGGTCGGCTTGAGCGAGGCCGAGGCCGCGCGGCGTGGCCACCGGCTGGAGATCTTCCGCGCTGCCTTCCGCCCGATGAAGCACACGCTGTCCGGGCGCGACGAGAAGACGATGATGAAGCTGGTCGTCGATGCCGAGACACGGCTCGTTCTGGGCGTTCACATGGTCGGCATGGACGCGCCGGAGATTGTGCAGGGCATGGCCGTTGCCGTAAAGGCGGGGGCGACGAAGGAGATCTTCGACGCCACCGTCGGCATCCACCCCACGGCGGCGGAGGAGTTCGTCACCATGCGCGCCCCGACGCGCACCGTGGAGAAGCAGGCGGCGGAGTAATTCCGCCATTTCAGGGGGTGCGGCGCGGGCTTGACGGCCCTTGCGGCATTGCGGCCCTGGATTCGCGCGCCCGCGGCCGTTACAACTGCTTTGAGTTAGGACTGAGACACGCCGCCCGCACCGGCCTCTCTTTCGCCGGCGCGGGCCAACACCGGACTGAAGAGGCGCAAGGCAATGACTGCGAAGTGGACACCCGATAGCTGGCGCGACCGCCCGATCCAGCAGGTGCCGGAATACCCGGACGCCGCGGCCCTTACGGAGGTGGAGCGGGAGCTTACGGGCTATCCGCCGCTGGTCTTCGCCGGCGAGGCGCGGCAGCTCAAGAAGCAGCTCGGCGATGTGGCCGAGGGGCGGGCGTTCCTGCTGCAGGGCGGCGACTGCGCCGAAAGCTTCGCCGATTTCAACGCCAACACCATCCGCGACACCTTCAAGGTGCTGTTGCAGATGGCGGTGGTGCTGACCTTCGGCGCCGCCTGTCCGGTGGTTAAGGTGGGCCGAATGGCCGGCCAGTTCGCGAAGCCCCGCTCAAGCGGGACCGAGACGCAGGGCGACGTGGAACTGCCGAGCTATCGCGGCGACATCATCAACGCCATCGAGTTCAATGCCGAGGCCCGCAACCCGGACCCGCAGCGGCTGATGCGCGCCTACAACCAGTCGGCGGCCACGCTGAACCTGCTGCGCGCCTTCGCCCAGGGCGGCCTGGCGGACCTGCATCAGGTGCACCGCTGGAACCTTCAGTTCGTCGCCGGCAGCCCGCAGAGCGAGCGTTACGAAGAGTTGGCCGCGCGCATCGACGAGGCGCTGGCCTTCATGGGCGCCTGCGGCATCAACAGCGGCCGGGTGCCGCAGATGCACGAGACGGACTTCTACACCAGCCACGAGGCGCTGCTGCTGAACTACGAGCAGGCGCTGACCCGCGTGGATAGCCTGACGAACGAGTGGTACGACTGCTCCGCCCACTTCATCTGGATCGGCGACCGCACCCGCAACCCGGACGAGGCGCATGTCGAGTTCCTGCGCGGCGTGCGCAACCCGATCGGCATCAAGTGCGGGCCGAAGCTGGACCCGGACGACCTGCTGAAGCTGCTGGACACGCTGAACCCGCAGAACGAGGCGGGGCGGATCACGCTGATCAGCCGCATGGGCGCGGACAAGGTGGCGGAGAAGCTGCCGCCGCTGATCCGCGCGGTGGAGCGGGCCGGGCACAAGGTGGTCTGGTCCTGCGATCCGATGCACGGCAACACGGTGAAGGCCGGCACCGGCTTCAAGACCCGCTCGTTCGACCGCATCCTGCAGGAGGTGCGCGGCTTTTTCGCCGTTCACCGGGCCGAGGGCAGCTATGCCGGCGGCGTTCACTTCGAGATGACCGGCCAGGACGTGACCGAGTGCATCGGCGGCGCGCAGGCGATCAGCGAGGAGCGGCTGGGCGACCGCTACCACACCTTCTGCGATCCGCGCCTGAACGCGAACCAGGCGCTGGAGCTGGCGTTCCTGACCGCGCAGGAGCTGAAGGCCGAGCGCGAGAGCAAGCAGGGCGGCGGCTTGGCGGCGGCATCCTGAGCCTGGGGTAAATAGCGCGGCAGGGCGGCGTGGCTGACGGCACGAGATACCGCAAGGATGGCGGCGACAGCGGCGGACGCCGGGGCGGCGATTGGCCCAGCGACGAGGCGGACATCGCCGCCTGGACCGACGTGTATTTCCGGCGGACGAAGGATGCCGTCGGGCATTTCGGGGACTGCCGCGTCACCTATGCGCTGTTCATGCGCCGGCCGGTGGTGTCCGCCCCGCGCCTGGCGGTGGATTGGCTGCGGTCGGTCGCCCGGCAACGCGGGTTCGAGGTGGAGATCGACTGCCGCTATCCCGAAGGCAAGTGGGTCGGTGCCGGCGAGGCGATCATGTACGTCACCGGCTCGCTCTATCAGCTTGTCGACCTGGAGACGATCCTGCTGGGCAAGCTGGGCCCGCCGTGCGTCGCGGCCTATAACGCCTATACGATGTGCGCGGACCTGCCGCGCGTGGCCTTCCTGGCGATGGACGCGCGCCACTGCGCCGGCACCGAGATGGCCGACATGATGGCCTATGGCGCCTATGTCGGCTCGGAACGCGCGAAACGGGAGGTCGGGGCCGTCGGCTTCGTCGGCAACGCGACGGACGCGACCGCGCACTATTTCGGGCAGTCCGGCGGCAAGGGCACGATGCCGCACGCCTTCATCGGCTATGCCGGCTCCACCCTGCGCGCGGCGGAGATGTTCCACGAGGTCTTCCCGGACGAGCCGATGACCGTCCTCGTGGACTACTTCGGCAAGGAAGTTACCGACAGCCTTGCGGTCTGCCGCGCCTTTCCCGAAAAGGCGGCGGCGGGGAAGCTGGCCGTCCGCCTGGACATCGCCGGCAGCCGCTTCATGGAGGGGCTGGACCCGGCGAAGTCCTACGCCGTGCTGGAGCGCAACTGCCCGGCGGCGATTCGCGGCTATCGGACCGAGGACGAGCTGCGCTATCTGGTGGGCGCCGGCACCTCCGCCGCGGCGGTCTGGGCGATGCGCGAGGCGCTGGACGAGGCCGGCTTCGACCGGGTGAAGATCGTCGCCTCCTCCGGCTTCGGCCCCGCGAAGTGCAAGGTCATGGCCGACGCCCGCGCGCCGGTGAATACCATCGGCACCGGCAGCTACCTCCCCGAAAAATGGACCGAGACCTACGCCACCGCCGACGTCGTGGAATACGACGGCAAGCCCAGCGTGAAGCTGGGACGGGAGTTCCTGCTGCGGAAGTAGGGGACTTCTTCAGCGAGTCGGCATCCTTGAATGATTTTCGCAAAATGCGTATTTTGCGTATGAGGTAAGAGGAGCGCCGAAACGTGGCTGAAAAGACCGTGACAGCTAGCGAGTTTGCCCGGAACTTCGGACGCTATCGCGATGAAGCGGCGGCTGGTGATGTCGTCAACGTGACGAATCGCGGCCGCATCATCGGGGGCTTTCTTTCCGCACGGCAACTTGAGGAATATCGGCGGCTGAAGCGTCGTGAGCGTGAGAATCTTGTTGTTGGAGAACTTCCCGACGACGTGGTCTCGGATATCGAAGCTGCCGAATTCAATAAGGCCCCGTGAGGCTTCCAACGCCGCGCCCGGGCCTCGTGATAAGATATGGTTTTCTTTGGAGCCACGAGGCTGACAACGGGGCGGACGAGGCGGCAAAAGATCGACCCTGCGCGATTATTGTTGCTACTCAACGGGGGAACGACGACGACTTACGTGTGATCGTCGCCCCGATTACGCACCGACCTCCAGCGGATACTACCGCTTCGATCGAGATATCCGCTGGCGTTTGCCGCCAGCTTGGGCTTGATGGTCAGGAGCATTGGCTTCGGGTCGATGAACTGAACCGATTTTCTTGGCCCGGCTACGACCTGAAACCAATTCCAGGTCGTGGAACCATCGAATACGGCCTTCTGCCGCAAGGTTTATTCGAGGAACTGCGGACTCGGGTCATCCAGCGGCAACGTAGCCGGCAGGGCCGGCGCCCAATCGACCGCGACTAACTCCTTCTTAGGTTAACCCCGGTCCACTTGCGCCTTGAAACTCCGTGAGGCCGAGGGCTTCATATACGGCCTCATCACCGAGGCGGACCGTCACGTCAGCCACGGCTAAGCCGCAGCCGCACTTATCACTACACCCCCAACACCTGCGGCCCCAAGAGCGAGGCCGCCACGGCCCACATCACCACGCCGACGCTGGCGTCCAGCAGGCGCCAGGCGATGGGGCGCTCGAAAAGCGGTGCCATCCAGGTGGCGCCATAGCCGAGGACGGTAAAGAACACCAGCGAGGACAGGACCGCGCCGGTACCGAAGGCCGTGCGCGCCGTTCCGGGGAACTGGCCGGCGATGCTGCCCAAAACGATAATGGTGTCGAGATAGACGTGCGGGTTGAGGACGCTGAGCGCCACGGTCGTCGCCACCACGGCTTTATAGCTGGCCATCGGCCGCTCGCCCTGCTCCACGTCGTGCTGGGCGGTGCGGATGGCGTTGCGGAAGGCCAGCGCGCCATAGACGATCAGGAAGGCGCTGCCGAACCACACCGCGCCGGACTGCAGCCAGGGCGTGTTCGCCACCAGTGTGCCCACCCCCGCCGCGCCCAGCGTGATGAAGAACGCGTCGAGCACGGCGGAAATGGCGACCACCGTGAAGACATACTCGCGCTTCAGCCCCTGGCGCAGCACGAAAACGTTCTGTGCGCCGATGGCGAGAATGAGACCAAGACCGAATCCGAAGCCTTGCAGGGCGGGGCCCAGCAGCGACGCGTCCATGCGGCACCTTTCGCCGGAGTATCGGATGGAATGTTTCCGTGAAGAGCGAAACCTAGTCCGCCCGCACCCCCGCCGCAAGGCCACCGTCGGGGATGGACGCCCTGCGCACGCTGCTTGCCCCGCGCCCGTGCGGGGCATAAGTAGGAGGCGTGATTCACGCCCGGCCCGACGGAGCCTTCATGAGCGACGACCGCCTTCGCATAGCCCTTGCCCAGCTCAACCCGCGCGTGGGCGATATCGACGGCAACCTGGAAAAGCTGCGCGATGCCCGGCGGCGCGCGGCGGCCGAGGGCGCCGACGTGCTGGTCTGTACCGAGCTGGCGATCAGCGGCTACCCGCCGGAGGACCTGGTCCTCAAGCGCGCCTTCCTGGAGGCGGTGGAGACGGCGGTCCACGCGCTGGCGGCCGATACGGCGGACGGCGGACCGGCGGTCATCCTGGGCGCGGCCTGGCGGGAGGACCCGGAAACCCGGCAAGCACACGAGGACGGCCGCACGGTCTACAACGCCGCGCTGCTGTTGGACGAAGGCGAGGTCAAGGCGGTGCGCGCCAAGTGGGACCTGCCGAACTACGGCGTGTTCGACGAGAAGCGGCTGTTCACACCCGGCCCGCTGCCCGGCCCGATGAACGTGCGCGGCGTCCGCCTGGGTGTCATGGTCTGCGAGGACGTCTGGTCGGCGGACGTCACCGAATGTCTGGAGGAGAACGGGGCGGAACTCCTCGTCGTCATCAACGGCTCTCCCTTCGAGGAGGGCAAGCTGGACCAGCGCCTGCAACTCGCCCTCAGCCGGATCGAGGAAAGTGGCCTGCCGCTCGTCTACCTGAACCAGGTTGGCGGGCAGGACGAGCTTGTGTTCGACGGCGCCTCCTTCGCGCTGGACGGTCACAAGAACCTGGGCATGCAGCTTGCCAGCTTCGAGGAAACCGTCGCCGTCATGACGTGGGAGCGGGACGCGCTGGGCGACTGGACCATTGCCGAGGCGCCGCGCGTCAACCCGGCGGAGGGGCTGGAGGCGGTGTACCGCGCGTTGATGCTGGGCCTGGGCGACTATGTGCGCAAGAACGGCTTCCCCGGCGTGGTCATCGGGCTGTCGGGCGGGATCGACTCGGCTCTCTCGGCGGCGATCGCGGTGGATGCCCTGGGGGCGGAGCGGGTGCGCTGCGTCCTGATGCCCTCGCCCTACACCAGCCAGGCGTCGCTGGACGACGCGGCGGAGATGGCCGAACTGGCAGGCGCGCGCCTGGATACGGTCGCCATCGACCAGGCCATGCAAGCCTTCGACGGCATGCTGAAGCCGCTGTTCGACGACCTGCCGCCGGACACGACGGAAGAGAACGTGCAGGCCCGCATCCGCGGCATCGCGCTGATGGCGATCTCCAACAAGTTCGGGCCGATGGTGCTCTCCACCGGCAACAAATCGGAGATGTCGGTGGGCTATGCCACGCTATACGGCGACATGGCCGGCGGCTTCAACGTGCTGAAGGACGTCTACAAGACGCAGGTCTATCGCCTCGCGCACTGGCGCAATCAACAGCGGCCGGCGGATGCGAAAGGCCCGGGGGGGCGCGTCATCCCCGAGCGCATCCTGACCAAGGCGCCCTCGGCCGAACTGAAGCCCGACCAGACCGACCAGGACAGCCTGCCGGCCTATGACGAGCTGGACGACATCCTGTCGTG
Organism: Ferruginivarius sediminum; assembly: GCF_003344765.1. Classification (GTDB taxonomy): domain Bacteria; phylum Pseudomonadota; class Alphaproteobacteria; order Kiloniellales; family Rhodovibrionaceae; genus Ferruginivarius; species Ferruginivarius sediminum. Next base: position 23,819 of record NZ_QPMH01000010.1, read on the forward strand.
CCTGATCGAGAGCGACATGGGCTCCCGCCAGATCATCGCGCGGGGGCATGATGCCGAGATCGTCGGCAAGGTCTGGCGCATGCTGGAGGGCGCGGAGTACAAGCGCCGGCAGGCCGCGCCGGGGGTGAAGATCACCAGCCGTTCCTTCGGCCGCGACCGGCGCTATCCCATCACCAATGCCTTCAAGGGCTAGGGCAAGGCGTGCTATTCAGACGCCCCCAAATCCGGACGGGATAGAGCTTCCGTGAGTGTGAAAGTCCGCTTCGCGCCCAGCCCGACCGGGCTGCTGCAGGTCGGCAACGCGCGCATCGCGCTGGTCAACTGGCTGTTTGCCCGCAAGCGCGGCGGTGCCGTGCTGCTGCGCCTGGACGATACCGACCGCGCGCGCTCCCGCGCCGAGTACGCGGCGGCCATCGAGGCGGACCTGACGTGGCTCGGCCTGACATGGGACGAGTTCGCGCGGCAGAGCGACCGGATGGATCGCTACGATCTCGCCGCCGCGCGCCTGCGGGAGAGCGGGCGGCTCTATCCCTGTTACGAGACGGCCGAGGAGCTTGAGCAGAAGCGCAAGCTGCAGGCGGCGCGCGGCCGCCCGCCGGTTTACGACCGCGCCGCCTTGCGGCTGGAGGAGGCCGACCGCGAACGGCTGGAGGCCGAGGGCCGGCGGCCGCACTGGCGGTTCAAGCTGGAGGGGGGCGAGGTCGCCTGGAACGATCTGGTGCGCGGCCGGCAGACCTTTCAGGCGGGCAGCGTTTCCGATCCCGTGCTGATCCGCGAGGACGGCCGGCCGCTTTACACCCTCACTTCGGTGGTCGACGACATCGAGCTTGGCGTCACCCACGTCATGCGCGGCGAGGACCACGTGGCCAACACGGCGGCGCAGGTGCAGCTTTTCCAGGCGCTGGACGGCGATTTGCCGGCATTCGCACACCTGCCGCTTTTGACCGACCCGCAGGGGCGCAAGCTTTCCAAGCGGGAGGAGGACCTGTCGCTGCAAGCTCTGCGCGCCGATGTCGGTGTCGAGGCGATGGCACTGAACGCCTATCTGGCGAAGCTCGGCACCTCCGATCCCATCGAGGTGCGCCATGACCTGCAAGCGCTTCTGGCGGATTTCGACATCGGCCGCTTTGGCCGCGCGGCGCCGAAATTCGACACGGACGAGTTGCTGCGCCTGAACGCCCGGCTACTGCACGAGACGCCGTTCGAGGCGGTGTCGCAACGCCTGAGCGAAATGGGCCTCGACGATGTGGACGCGGCCTTCTGGGCCGCCGTGCGCGGCAACGTGGAGCGGCTGGCGGACGTGCGCGACTGGCACGCCATCTGTCGCGGCGAGGTCGAGCCGATGATTGGCGACGACGATGCGGAGTTCCTGGTCACTGCCGCCGGCCTGCTGCCGGCGGAGCCGTGGGACGAGGAAACCTGGGGCCGCTGGACGGGGGCGCTGAAACAGGAAACCGGGCGTAAGGGCGCGAAGCTGTTCAAGCCGCTGCGCAAGGCGCTGACCGGGCGCGAGCACGGGCCGGAGCTGCGCGAACTGCTGCCGGTGATCGGCCGCGCGCGGGCGGTGGCGCGGCTGCACGGCCGGCGGGCCTGAGCCGACGCATGGACCGGGAAGGCCGGCTCTGCTAAATCCGGGCAGTTTTTCAGGTCAACGACGGGCGGAAAGCCGTGACGATCCTACTCACCAACACGATGACCCGGCGGAAAGAGGTCTTCGAGCCAATCGACCCCGCAAGCGTACGTATGTACGTCTGCGGCCCCACGGTGTACGACCGCGCGCACATCGGCAACGCCCGCCCCGTCGTGGTGTTCGACGTGCTGTTCCGCCTGCTGCGCAAGGCGTACGGCGACGCGCACGTCACCTATGCCCGCAATATCACCGACGTCGACGACAAGATCATCACCGCCGCCCGCGAGAACGGCGAGCCTATCGCCGAGCTGACCCGCCGCACGACCGAGGCGTTCCATGCCGACATGGCGGCGCTGGGCGCCCTGCCGCCGACGGTGGAGCCGCGCGCGACGCAGCACATCGACCGGATGATCGCGCTGATCCAGCGGCTGATCGACAAGGGCCACGCCTACGCGGCGGAGGGGCACGTGCTGTTCTCCGTCCCGTCGATGCCGGACTACGGCCGCCTGTCGCGCCGCGACCGCGATGAGTTGGTTGCCGGCGCGCGCGTCGAGGTGGCGCCCTACAAGCGCGATCCGGCCGACTTCGTGCTGTGGAAGCCGGCGGCGGCGGACGAGCCCGGCTGGGACAGCCCGTTGGGCCGGGGACGGCCCGGCTGGCACCTGGAATGCTCGGCGATGAGCGAGGCGCACCTGGGCGGCACCTTCGATATCCACGGCGGCGGGCAGGACCTGATCTTCCCGCATCACGAGAACGAGATCGCGCAGTCCACCTGCGGCTACGACGCGGAGTTCGCGCGCTATTGGCTGCACAACGGCTACCTTGTCGTGCATGGCGAGAAGATGTCGAAGTCGCTTGGCAACTTCTTCACCGTGCGCGAGTTGCTGGACGAGGGCTGGCCGGGGGAGGCGATACGGCTTGTGCTGCTGTCGGCGCAGTACCGCCACCCCCTCGACTTCAACCGCGACAAGCTGGCCGACGCGAAGACACAGCTCGACCGGCTGTATCAATCGCTGCGTGGCGTGGCGGACATCGCCCCGGCGGACGACGCCGAGGCCTCCGCCGAACTCATGGCGGCGCTGGAGGACGATCTGAATACGCCCGTGGCGCTGGCGGAGTTGCACGAGACCGCCCATGCGCTGAACAAGGCCGGCGGGGACCGGGAACGGGCGGGGCGGCTGAAGGGCGCGCTGCTGGCGGGCGGCTGGTTGCTGGGCCTGTTGCAGCAGGATCCGGAAGCCTGGTTCAAGGGTGCCGAGGGCGACGGCGAGGCCGAGGAGATCGAGCGGCTGATCGACGAACGCACGGCCGCGCGCAAGCGCAAGGACTTCGCCGCCGCCGACCGTATCCGCGACGACTTGAAGGCGCGCGGCATCGTGCTTGAGGATTCGCCGCAGGGCACGACCTGGAAACGGGCGGGCTGAAGCGCCCGGTTGCCCCTAACGCTCCGTCAGCGCCAGACGGACCGCGAGTCCGGCGAGGACGAGGCCCGATACCGTGCTCATGATCCGCGCGAAACCCTGGCTGTTCCGCGCCCGCGTGGCGCCGGCGTCCACCAGGGTGGCGACCGTGCAGTTGACGGCGGTGCCGCCAAGGTTGAACAGCGTGCCCAGGATCAGGATCTGCATGGCCGCGTCACCGCGTGTGGGATCGACGAACTGCGGTAGCAGCGCCAGGATGAACAGCGCCACCTTCGGGTTCAGCACGTTCACCAGCACCGCCTGCCCGAACACGCGGCGCAGTGCCGCGCGCGGCATGCGCAGCGATTCCGTGTCCGGCCGTTGCACCAGCAACTTGATCGCCAGATAGATCAGATAGGCGGCGCCGATGTACTTCACGGCCATGAATGCCGTCTGGGACGCCAGCAGGATCGCCGCCAGCCCGGCGGCGGCCGCAACGGTGTGGATCAGCGAGCCGGCGGCGATTCCCAGCGCCGAGGCATAGCCGGCGGCACGCCCCTGCGCGGCCGTACGGGCAATCGTATAGGTCATATCGGCGCCGGGCGTCAGATTCAGCGCGAGCGCGGCAACCAGGAACGGCCCCAGCGTGGACCAGTCGGTCAGCATCTCCATCATGGTGCCGCGACACTAACGCGTGGCTGCGCGGCGGGCACTCCGATTCTTGCGTCCGCCATTGACGGCCCGGCCAGCCAGGGCTTAAAGACCGGACGACCCTTTTCGCAACTGAATGGCAACCGCCCGGATGTCGAGCGACGACCGCGTCTATTTCTTCGATTCCACCCTGCGCGACGGTGCGCAGAGCCAGGGCGTGGACTTCACCGTCGCCGACAAGCGCACCCTTGCCGAGGCGTTGGACAAGCTTGGCGTCGATTACATCGAGGGCGGCTGGCCCGGCGCCAATCCGACCGACGACGCTTTCTTCCAGGCGCCGCCACGGCTTGAAAACGCGCGCATGATTGCCTTCGGCATGACGCGGCGGGCCGGCCGCTCGCCGGAGAACGATCCGGGCATGGCCGCGCTTCTCAACAGCAGGGCCGATGGCGTGTGCATCGTGGGCAAGACCTGGGATTTCCACGTCGACCTCGCGCTGGGCATCGACCGGCAGGAGTACGTCGACATCATCGCCGACAGCGTCGCTCACGCAGCGGGCCGGGCCGGCGAGGCGATGTTCGACGCCGAGCACTTCTTCGACGGCTACAAGGCGAACCCGGATTACGCCCTCCAGTGCGTGGAAGCGGCGTACAACGCCGGCGCCCGCTGGGTCGTCTTGTGCGACACCAACGGCGGGACCCTGCCGGACGAGATCGAGCGTATCGTGGGCGAGGTGAGCGCGCGCATTCCCGGCACGCGGCTCGGCATCCACTGCCACGACGACACCGGCAACGCGGTCGCGAACTCCCTTGCGGCGGTGCGGGCCGGGGCGCGGCAGGTGCAGGGCACGCTGAACGGTCTGGGCGAGCGCTGCGGTAACGCCAACCTGATTTCCGTCATCGCCACGCTGGCCTTGAAGACGGACTATCCGGTCGGCATTTCGCGTGACCAGCTCAAGCAACTGACGCACGTCTCGCGCCTCCTGGACGAGCGGTTGAACCGGCAGCCCGCGCGCAACACGCCCTACGTCGGCGAGAGCGCTTTTGCCCACAAAGGCGGCCTGCACGTCTCGGCGGTGGAAAAGGACCCGCGCACCTACGAGCACATCGAGCCAGAGCTTGTCGGCAACCGGCGGCACATCGTCGTCTCGGACCAGTCCGGGCGCTCCAACATCCTGGCGCGTTTCCGCGAAATCGGCATCGACCTGGATGGCGACGACCCGCAGCTGGCGACGCTGGTCGAACGCGTGAAGGCGCGCGAGTTCGAGGGCTACGCCTACGACGGCGCCGAGGCCAGCTTCGAACTGATGGCGCGCCGTGCGCTGGGGCAGGTGCCCGAGTACTTCGGGCTCAGTCGCTTCCGGGTGATGGACGACCGGCGCTGGAACGCGCGCGGCGAGCTTGTGACGGAATCCGAGGCCACGGTGACCTGCGAGGTCGCGGGGCGCGACGTCATGACGGTCGCCAACGGCAACGGGCCGGTGAACGCCCTGGACCTGGCGCTGCGCAAGGCCCTGATCGAGGTCTACCCGCAGCTTGAGGACATGGATCTCGTCGACTACAAGGTGCGGATCCTCACGCCGCAGGCCGGCACCGGCGCCGTTACCCGCGTCATGATCGAAAGCGCCGACAGCCAGGGCCGGCACTGGACCACGGTCGGCGTCTCCACCAACATCATCGACGCCTCGTTCAACGCGCTTCACGACGGCATCACCTGGAAGCTGTACCGCGAAGGCGCGCAGGCGGCAAAGGACGGCTAGGCCGGACCCGCCCAGGATGCCGACACCACCGAACGAAGAAGTTTCACGCCCCGTGATCGTGCTGGTGAACCCGCAACTGGGGCAGAACATCGGCATGTGCGCGCGGGCCATGTTGAATTGCGGGCTGGAGGACATGCGCCTCGTCGCCCCGCGCGACGGCTGGCCGAACCCGGACGCCACGGCCTCGGCGTCCGGCGCGGACCAGATCCTTCAAGACGCGCAGGTCTTTGACAGCGTGGAAGCGGCCGTCTCGGGGGTGGGCAGGGTCTATGCGACGACGGCGCGGCCGCGCGACATGGTGAAGCCGGTCGTCACCCCGCGACAGGCCGCCCGCGAGATGCGAGAAGCCGCCGGCAACGGCGAGCGCGTGGCCGTGCTTTTCGGGCCGGAGCGCAGCGGGCTGGACAACGATGCGGTGACGCTGGCCGACGCGGTCGTCGCGGTGCCGCTCAATCCCGGCTTCACCTCGCTGAACCTGGCGCAGGCGGTGCTGCTGGTCGGCTACGAGTGGTGGCAGGCGGGCGACGATACGCCGGCCCGCCAGCTCGTGCAGACCGCGACCTCCGGGCAGACGGCCGGCAAGGAGGAGCTGCTGAACTTCTACACCCGCCTGGAGGGTGCGCTGGACGAGGCCGGTTTCTTCTCGGTGCCGGAAAAGCGGCCCACGGTGGTGCGCAATATCCGCAACATCTTCTCGCGCGCCGGGCTGACGAAGGGTGAGGTGGACACGCTGCACGGCATCCTTTCGGCGCTGATCAAGATGCCGAAACGCCCGCGCGGGCCGAAATCGTGAGTCCCGTTTGACATTGCCGACGCAGGCCTTATAGTCCGCGCCCATTCCTGGGAAAGTGGGCCGGCCTTCGGGGCCGTTCCCCGCCCGCCCGCCGCGAAACGGCTCTCTAAAGAGAGCGGCGGGGCAGGGACTACCGGGACAATACGCAGCGAGACATCCTGCTCTGAACCAAGGAGAGCGCAAGCGCAATGAGTAAGCGCAAGACCTCGAAGTACAAGATCGACCGGCGCCTTGGCGTCAATCTCTGGGGCCGGCCCAAGAGCCCCGTCAACAAGCGCAGCTATGGCCCGGGCCAGCACGGCCAGCGCCGCCGCAAGCCGTCCGACTTCGGCATTCAGCTTTCGGCGAAGCAGAAGCTGAAGGGTTATTACGGCTCGATCGGCGAGAAGCAGTTCCGGCACTATTACGACGAGGCCGACCGCCGCAAGGGCGACACTGGCGAGAACCTGATCGAACTGCTGGAGCGCCGTCTGGCGACCGTCGTCTACCGCGCCAAGCTGGTGCCGACGGTGTTCGCCGCCCGGCAGATCGTCAACCACGGCCATATCCTGGTGAACGGCAAGCGCGTGAACGTCGCGTCCTACAACGTCAAGGACGGTGATGTCGTGCAGATCGACCCACGCAAGAAGGACATGCCGCTGGTTCTGGAGGCCATAGAGTCGGCCGAGCGCGACGTCCCCGACTACCTCGAAGTGGACCACAACGCGCTGAAGGCGACCTTCCTGCGCGGGCCGAAGCTGGCTGATGTGCCGTTCCCCGTGCAGATGGAGCCGAACCTCGTCATCGAGTACTACTCGCGCTGACCGTTCGGTAATATCCGATTTCGAAGCGGCCCCGGCGCCTTGCGCGGGGGCCGTTTTCGTTTCCGCGCGCCGTTTTGCGCCGTGAACCGTCGACAGCGACTTCCGCGTTACCTATTTGCAGGCGTGTGACGCTTGCGCCGGATGCATTTGCCGATGCCGGGGAGGACGCCATGAAGCTTGTGCTGGTCCAGCATGGCGAGGCCCTGCCGAAGGACGAGGATCCGGACCGCCCACTGACGGACCGGGGCCGGCAGGATGTGAGCACCCTGTCCACCTTTCTCTCCCAGGCCGAGGAACTTCCCGCCCTGGTATTGCACAGCGGGAAGGCACGAGCGCGGCAGAGCGCGGAGGTGCTGTCGGTGGGCAGCGCGCCGCAGGTGCGTGACGGGATCGCTCCGAACGACGATACGGCGGCGTTCGCGGGCGAGCTTGCAGCCTGGCGGGAGGACGCGATGCTCGTCGGCCATCAGCCCTTCCTGGGCAAGCTGGCAAGCCGGCTTCTGACCGGCGACGAAACGGCCGTTGCCCTGGCGATCGAGCCGGCCTCCGCCGTCTGTCTGGAGCGCGGCGACGAAGGCAGGTGGCGCGTCGCCTGGATGGTTCGACCCGAACTTTTGCGCGCGACCTAAACGTGGTGTGCGCGGGCGGCGCCACCCGGCTCATGCCCCGAGGCCTCGGCCGTCCCCTCGGCGATGTCCTTCGCGGTCAACTGGCCGCCGAAGCGCGGCTCCACCGTCGCGGCGACGCGGTAGACGATCGCGACCACTACCACCATGACGAGCACGATCAGCCACGCCGGAACGCCCAGCAGTTCATAGACCGTCTGCGCGCTGGGCCCTTGCGCCGCCGTGTAGAGCGGTGCGATCCAGCTGTATCCGCCGGCGAAGACCCAGACGCCGACGACCATCCCGGCGATGAAGGCTGCGGCATCCAGGCGGCCCGCCGACAGGCCCACCGCCGAGGTACCGGGACAGTAGCCGCCGATGGCGAAGCCGGCACCGATCAGCAGACCGCCGATCAGCATCGCCCAATAGTAGGGCGTGTGAATGAAGTAGCTTTTCGCGGCAATGACGCCGAGGCTTTCGCACAGCCAGAGGCCCACGGCCGCCGTGACGACGGCGGTGAACATCACCTTCAGGACGGCGAAGTCGCGCAACAGGAACTGCGCCGTCAGCTTGCGCGGACTGGCAAAGCCCGCGCCTTCCAGGGCGATGCCGAACAGCAGGCCCAGGAACAGCGCGGCCCAGGCGCCGCTCTCGTAAGCAGGAAGGCTCATGTCCACTCCTTCCTGACGAATTGCATGGCGATGAAGCCGGCGACAAGGAAGCCGATCAGGAACACGAAGCCCCCGACGCCCAATGCCGCGCCGCCGGACAGCCCCAGTCCGCTGGTGCAGCCACGCGCCAGGCGCGCGCCGAAGCCGACCAGGATGCCGCCGCCAAAGGCCAGCGCGAGGCGTCGTCCCCGGCCAATGCGAGGCCCGCGTTCGACCGTGCCCGCGCGGAAGCGGCCGCTCCAAAGGGCGCCCAGCAGTCCGCCGACGAGCATTCCGAGCACCTCCCAGGTGATCCAGCCAACAAGAGGGTCGCCGGCCTTGACGTAGCCGCCGAGGTAAGCGTTCGCCGCCGTCGCCGCCGGCGCCAGCCAGGCACCGATGGCCGCGGCGAGTCGGGTGACCGCGCCGCTGGCGCCAAGACCGTGGCCCGTGACCAGGATGGTCAGCAGCAGGGCCAGGCCCAGCAGGACGCCGGCGAAAATGGGGTGCCAGTAGGGCCGTGGTTCGCTGTGCATATTCCGGCTACTCCTCCATAGGCGGCAGGCCGAGCTGCTCGCGGACGTTGCCCTCGCGGCTGGGTTTCAGGCCGAGGACGCGACCTTCCTCGACGGCCACCATGGGGTCGACGCCCTGGCCCGCACGGTAGAGCGCCCACATCGCGCCGACGCGATTCGCCGATGCGCAGTGCACCAGCATCGGCATGAGGGATTCGTCCGCCACCAGCTTGGCGAATTCCTCCACTTGCGCCGGCGTCGGGGCGCGCGTGGCGACGGGGATGTTGATGTAGGTGAGGCCGGCGCCTTCGATCCTGGTCTTCTCCTCGGCCACGCCTTCCTGCGGGGTGCGCAGGTCCACGACCGTGCGGAAGCCGAGTGCTTTTGCTTTCTCAGCGGCACCCTCGCCAAGCGTGCCGGCCGAACCGATCGTAGGCCATGCGCGGTTATAGTTCGTGAAGGCGGGTCCGACCTCGTCGCCGAAGGGCGCTTGCGACGGTGCTGCGCCGGCGACGCCGGCCGACAGCATCAGCGCGGCCAAGGCCACAGCTGCAAGATGTTTGATCATGCCGCTCTCCTCGTCGTGAATATCAGATATTTCTAAATTGAAAGATGGTGCCGTGCATTGAACTGCATCAATCCGCTGACGCAGCGGCGGAATCGCGCAGGATGGGGTACAAAGCGGTTTCGTCCCGGCCGATGGCAACACAGATAACGAGGGATTGCCGCATGGCGAGGGGAGGCGTGTCATGACGGAAGCCGAACGGCTACAGGCCGAGATCGACCTTGCTGAGGCCCTGCTTCGTACCGAGTTGGCTCAACTGCAGGAACTGGAAGAGAAGCGTCGGATAATCACCGATGGTATCGCGGAGATCGACGGGCCGTCGGAATTATGGGAGCACTATATCGACGAGATTGACGGCTCCATCGCCGCCGCCCGGCAACGGGTGGAGGAACTGACGACGTTGCGGGACGAGTGCCTGGTAAACTTGCAAGGGATTCAGTAGCGGCGGCTAATGCATTTTCAGGCGAAGTGGAAGCCGGTTCGTCGTCCGAAAACGCGTAAAACGCTCTAAGCAGGCTCCAGCCGATAGGCCGCGCCGACGATGCGATTGACCGTTTTGCCGTCGTCTGAGAGGGGCAGCAGCAGAAGCTCGTAGTGGAGGTGCGATTTGTCGCTCCAACTCGCATCCTTCCGCGCTGTCACGGGCGCGCACTTCTCGACCACCTCATCGTAGTCGCGGTGGATGCGCGCCACGACATCGGCGGGGAATATTTCGCTATAGCTCTTGCCGGTCAGGTCGCGGCCCAGCCCTTCGACCAAGGCGGTGCCGAACAGGCGTACGATGTAGTCCCGCGGCTCGTGCGCAACCTGGCAAATGAAGATGTTGCTGAGCAAATGCGGAATATCCACCGGATCGATATCCGCGCGCGCGGGTGCCGCACGCTCGCCCCGCTTGCGATCCCAGTAGGCGTACAGCTCGTTCAGCGAGGGGTGTTCGATGCGGATCGTCATTGGGGATCGAGCTGCAGGGGAGAAAGGGCCGGCCGTTCAGCCGGCCCCTAATGCTTTGGTGGGACGGGCGCAGCCCGTCAGGCCGCGTTTTCCATATCGACGCCCTTGTCGCGGAGCGCATCCTGCAACTCGCCGGTCTGGAACATCTCCCGCACGATGTCGCAACCGCCAAGGAACTCGCCCTTGACGTAGAGTTGCGGGATCGTCGGCCAGTTGGAGAAATCCTTGATGCCCTGGCGCAATCCCGGATCCTCCAGCACGTTGATGCCGTGGAACTTCACGCCGAGGTGGTTGAGCACCTGAACCACGGCGGCCGAGAAGCCGCACTGCGGGAACACCGGCGTCCCCTTCATGAACACAACCACGTCGTGGCTCTTGATGTCTTCCTGAATGCGATCGTTTACCGCCTGATCGACCATGTCGCTTTCCTCACTGGCGTCTCGTTGTCGTGTCCGATCGACCGTCAATCCTGCGGCGCTGAAGTCTGCACCGCAAGGGCGTGCAATTCGTTGCCCATGCGTCCCTGGAGGGCATCGTAGACCATCTGGTGCTGCTGCACGCGCGACTTTCCCTTGAACGTGGGAGACACGACGTAGACGGCGTAGTGGTCGCCGTCGCCGCGCAGGTCCTCGATCGTCACCCGGGCGTCGGGAATGCCCTCCTTGATGAGCTTCTCGATGTCGTGCGCGTGCATTGCCATGGCCGTGCCCCTCAGCTGCGTCTTATTGTTCGCCCTGCCGGTGCGTGGCGGCCAGCCGCCCGCGCCAGCGGCGTCGTGTCGATCAGTCGTCAGATTGCATATACCGCGGAAGCCAGCCCGAATGGGCGTCGCGCAGTTGTTGCAGCCATATGGTGTGACCGCTGGACAGATTCAACGAAGCGCCGCCTGTGCGGCCGATAGCCGCCGCCGGCACGCCGGCTTCCCGTGCCGCCTCCAGCACGGGCCCGGCCTCCGCCACCGTCAACAGGTAGCGTCCCTGATCCTCGCCAAACAGCCAGGCGTGGAGCGGCGGAACGTCCGTGCCCTCCGGCACCGAGATCTCAGCACCGATCTCGTCCGGGGCCGCAAGCGCCATCTCTGCCAGCGCGACCAGCAGGCCACCGTCCGAGAGGTCGTGGCAGGCGGTGACGCGTCCCGCTTCGATCTCACCGCGCACGAAGTCGCCGTTACGCTTCTCCGCCGCAAGGTCGACCGGCGGCGGCGCCCCGTCCTCGCGGCCGGCGAGGTGGCGCAGATAGAGCGAGCAGCCCAGATGGCCGCGCGTCTCGCCGATCAAAACGATGGCCTCGCCCTCGGCCGTGAAGGCGATGGTCGCCATCTTCGACAGGTCGGGCAGCAGCCCGACGCCGCCGATGGCAGGTGTGGGCAGGATCGCGGTGTCCGCCGTTTCGTTGTAGAGCGACACGTTGCCCGAGACGACGGGATAATTCAGCGCCGCGCAGGCCTCGCGCATGCCCTTGACCGCGCCGACGAACTGCCCCATGACCAGCGGCTTTTCCGGGTTGCCGAAGTTCATGTTGTCGGTGATCGCCAAGGGGCGCCCGCCGACGGCGGTGATGTTGCGCCAGGTTTCGGCGACCGCCTGCATGCCGCCGCGAACCGGGTCGTTCAGGCAATAGCGCGGCGTGCAGTCGACCGTGACCGCCAGCGCCTTGTTCGTGCCACGCACGCGCACGACACCGGCATCGCCGCCGGGGCGCTGCGCGGTATCGGCCATGACGGTGTAGTCGTACTGCTCCCACACCCAGCGGCGGGAGCACAGGTCCGCCGAGCCCAGCAGCCGCTCCAGCGCCGCGCCGGGATCCTCGCTTGCCGGGACGTCGGCGGGGGCGATTTCGGGCTGCGCCGGCGTCGGTTCCCACGGCCGGTCGTACTCCGGCGCGGCCTCGGCCAACGGATCGATGGGCAGGTCCGCCACCTGCTGGCCGTTCTTGCGGATCACCATGCGGCCCGTATCGGTCAACTGGCCGACCACGGCGAAGTCCAGGTCCCATTTTTCGAAGATGCGCCGGGCCTCGTCCTCGCGGCCGGGCTTGAGCACCATCAGCATGCGCTCCTGGCTTTCGGAGAGCATGATCTCGTAGGCCGTCATGCCGTCTTCGCGCACCGGCACGCGGTCCAGGTCCAGTTCGACGCCGGCGCCGCCCTTGGAGGCCATCTCGAAAGACGAGGAGGTCAGGCCCGCCGCGCCCATGTCCTGGATGCCGACGATGGCGTCGGTCTCCATCAGCTCCAGGCACGCCTCGATCAGCAGCTTCTCGGTGAAGGGGTCGCCGACCTGCACTGTCGGGCGCTTCTCCTCGCTGTCCTCCTCGAACGAGGCGGAGGCCATCGTGGCACCGTGGATGCCATCGCGCCCGGTCTTGGAGCCGACGTAGATCACCGGATTCCCGGCCCCGGTCGCTTTGGCGTAGAAAATCCTGTCCGCCTGCGCCAGGCCCACGGTCATGGCGTTGACCAGGATGTTGCCGTTGTAGGCGGGATGGAAGTTCACCTCGCCGGCAATCGTCGGCACGCCCACGCAGTTGCCATAGCCGCCGATGCCGGCGACCACGCCGGAGAGAAGGTGTCGCGTCTTCGGATGCTCCGGGTCGCCGAAACGAAGGGCGTTCAGGTTGCACACCGGCCGCGCGCCCATCGTGAAGACGTCGCGCAGGATGCCGCCGACACCTGTCGCCGCGCCCTGATAGGGCTCGATGAAGCTTGGGTGGTTATGGCTTTCCATCTTGAAGATGGCGGCCTGTCCGTCGCCGATGTCGACCACGCCGGCGTTCTCGCCCGGCCCCTGGATCACCTGCGGGCCCTCTGTCGGCAGCGTCTTCAACCACTTCTTCGACGACTTGTAGGAGCAGTGCTCCGACCACATGACCGAGAAGATGCCAAGCTCGACCAGATTGGGGGTGCGGCCCAGGATTTCCCGCACCCGCGCGTACTCGTCCGGCTTCAGGCCGTGCTCGGCAACCAGCTCGGGCGTGATCTCGGGATTGGGTTCGGCCGTCACGACAGCGCCTCCACCAGGCCTTCGAACATCGCCCTGCCGTCCTCGCCGCCCAGCACCGGGTCGGCCATGCGCTCGGGGTGCGGCATCATGCCAAGCACCGTCTTCTCGGAGTTGAATATGCCGGCGATGTTCGCAACCGAGCCGTTCGGGTTCGCCTCGGGCGTGACCTGGCCGCGTTCGTCGCAGTAGCGGAAGGCAATCTGCTCGCGATCCTCAAGTTGGCGGCGGCCGGCATCGTCGATGAAGTAGCTGCCGTCGTGGTGCGCGGCCATGAAGGTCACGCGCTGGCCGGTTTCGTAGCGGCTGGTGAACAGGCTCTGCCCGGTTTCCACCTTCAGCCCGACGTCCTTGCACACGAAGCGCAGCGACTTGTTGCGCATCAGCGCGCCCGGCAGCAGCCCGGACTCCGTCAGGACCTGGAAGCCGTTGCAGATGCCCAGCACCGGCACGCCCTTGCCGGCGCGGCGCTTGACCTCGCGCATGACGTTCGCGTGCGCCGAGATGGCCCCGACGCGCAGGTAGTCGCCATAGCTGAAGCCGCCGGGCAGGACCACGAGATCGACGTCCTCGAAGTCGCTGTCCTTGTGCCAGACCATGACGGGGGGACGGCCCATCGCCCGCTCCAGCGCGACGGCCACGTCGCGATCGCAGTTCGAGCCGGGAAAGACGACGACGGCGGCCTTCATCAGGTCGTAAGCTCGATATCGTAGTTCTCGATGACGGGGTTCGCGAGCAGTTGCCGGCACATCAGGTCGACCTGCTCTCGCGCGCGCTCGGGGTCGCTCTCGGCGAGGTTCAGTTCGATAACCTTGCCGGTGCGGGCCTCGTCGACGCCCTGGAAGCCAAGCTGCGACAAGGCGTGCTCGATCGCCTTGCCCTGCGGGTCCAGGACGCCGGATTTCAAGGTAACGTGTATTCGGGCTTTCATACGGGATCCGCTGGATCGGACGGCCGGGATTTGCGGCGCGGAGACTAGCCCCCACGGCGCCGCTTTACAAGCCGCTCGGCATTGCCGACAAGTGCGGGGATGTGCGCCGCCGATTCGGGGGAGGCGGAAACCGCGTGAACGTCGTTTTCTTTGCCCTTGTCGCCGTTGCCTTTGTCGTCGCGGCCGTGCGGCAGGTAACCTGGACACCGCCGTCCGGTGCCGAGGACCCGGTGCCGCCGATGGAGGCGCTGGGCCTGGGTGTCGTCGATTCGGCGGAGTCGGCCGTGACGCTCGCCATCGGGCTCGTCGGCGTGATGGCGCTGTTTCTCGGTCTGATGAAGGTGGCGGAGCAGGGCGGCCTGCTGCGCATCGTGGCCAAGGCCCTGCGGCCGCTGATGGTGCGTCTGTTCCCGGAGGTGCCGGCAACGCACCCGGCCATGGGCGCGATGATCCTGAACCTCTCCGCGAACGTGCTGGGTCTGGGGAACGCGGCAACGCCGTTCGGCATCCGCGCGATGCAGCAGCTCGACCGCCTGAACCCGCAAAAGGGGACGGCAAGTAATGCGATGGTGCTGTTCCTGGCGCTCAATACCTCCAGCGTCACGCTGCTGCCCACGGGGGTGATCGCGTTGCGCGCCTCCGCCGGCTCGGCCGATCCCGCCGGCATCGTGCCGACGACGCTGTTCGCCACGATCTGCTCCACCGCCGTTGCAATCCTCTCCGCCAAGCTGCTGCAGCGCTATTTTGTGACGCCCGCGCCCGGCAGCGACGAGCCTGCCGGCGAGGCTGGGCCGGAAGTAGCCGACCGCCCCGACGGCGACCCGACGCAATTGCCCGAAACGACGGACAAGGCGGAGGAGGATGCACTGCCCCCGGAAGCGGGCGAGGCCTATCCGGTGTGGGTCTCGGCCCTGGTGCTGGCGAGTGTGGCGGCGTTGATTCCGCTGACCGTGCTTTACGGGCGGGCCATCGCTCCCTGGATCATTCCGGGGCTGATCGTGCTGCTGCTGGGCTTCGGCGCGGCGAAGCGCGTGCGCGTCTATGAGGAGTTCGTGGAAGGGGCGCGGGACGGGTTCCAGGTGGCGCTCCGGATCATTCCCTATCTGGTCGCGATCCTGGTCGCCGTCGGCATGCTGCGCGAAAGCGGCGCGCTGGAACTGCTGATCGAGCCGCTCAGCCGCGTCACCGGTCTGATCGGCCTGCCGGGCGAGGCGCTGCCGATGGCGCTGCTGCGGCCGCTGTCGGGCTCCGGCGCTTACGGGGTGCTGGCCTCGATCATCCAGGATCCGGCCATCGGCCCGGACAGCTATACCGGCTATCTGGTGTCCACCTTCCAGGGCTCCACCGAGACGACGTTCTATGTGCTGGCGGTCTATTTCGGCGCCGTCCAGATCCGCCGCATCCGCCACGCGCTGGCCGCCGGCCTATGCGCCGACATCGCCGGCGTCATCGGCGCCGTCGCGGTGGTGAGCTGGCTTTACGGGTGAACGTGGCGTCCGCCGGGCATTCGTTTACTCCAGCGGCTTCACGAAGGTGAAGGCGCCGCGTAGTTCGCCGGCCTCGAAGCCGGTCGCGGCATCGGCCGGATAGGTCTGTAGGATGGCCTGCTGGAGCTTCGGCTCCAACTCGCCGCCGTGGCAGGTCAGGCAGACGCCACCCGTCGGGATCGCCTTCATGTAGTGCAGGTAGCGGCGGCCGTTCTCCGCGATGACCGTGGCGCTTTCCATCTTCATCAGGTCTTCGCCGGCCTCGGCGCGGGCCAGGAAGTCCATCAGCACCGCGCGCTCGCGCACGTCCGGAGCGTTGCGTGGGTTGCGCACTTTCAAGGCCGTGCGTCCCACCGCCCAGCCGCTTTTCGAGGAGATCTCGCCCGCGATGCCGGGTGCCGCGGTGCGGCAGACGTCGATGGCGTTGATCGGTCCGCCTTCCTTGATGGCCGCCTGCAACTCGCCCTTCAGCGACATCATGAATTCCTTGGCCAGCGCGCGGGCTTCCTCGACGTCGTTCTCGGAAGGCTGGGCGGCGTGGCCGGTGGCCGGCAGGGACAGGGCAAGGCCAAAAGCGGTGAGGGCGGCGGCAACGGGGCGCTTCATCGTGTGGTCTCCGAATCGCGGTTGCGGGGCGCATCTATTCGCAAATACGAATATACAGGCTGCCCGGTTCCTCGCGAAATTCACGCCACGGCGACATATGGCCGCGCCGCGCGCCAGTTGGTTGTGATCGCCGGAGAGGCCGCCTTAGAGGCCGAGCGCCTCCTGCGGCGGGACGTAGGCGTAGCCCAGGTTGTCCGCGACGGCCTTGTAGGTGACCTGCCGGTTGGCGACGTTCAGGCCTTGCATCAGGTGGGGATCGTCGGCCAGTGCCTTGCGGTGACCCTTGTTCGCCAGCGCCAGGACGAAGCGCATCGTCGCGTTGGTCAGCGCAAAGGTCGAGGTGCGCGCCACCGCGCCCGGCATGTTGGTGACGCAGTAGTGGACGATCCCCTCCTCGACGTAGGTCGGCTCGGAGTGCGTTGTTGGCCGCGAGGTCTCGAAGCAGCCGCCCTGGTCGATGGCCACGTCCACCATGACCGAGCCCGGCCGCATCTGCTTGATCATGTCGCGGGTCACCAGCTTCGGCGCCGCCGCGCCGGGCACCAGCACGCAGCCGATAACGAGGTCGGCGTTGGCCACGGCCTTCTCGATGTGGTCCACCGTGGAATAGAGCGTATCCAGCTCGCGGCCGAAGTAGAGGTCCAGCTCGTTCAGCTTCTCGATGGACTTGTCGACGACGAAGACCTTGGCCTGCATGCCCATCGCCATGCGCGCCGCGTTGAGGCCCGAGACGCCGCCGCCGATGACGACCACGTTGGCGGGCAGGACACCCGGCACCCCGCCCATCAGGATGCCGCTGCCGCCCTGCTCCTTCTCCAGGCAGTGGGCGCCCACCTGCGCCGCCATGCGGCCGGCGACCTCGCTCATCGGCGCCAGCAGGGGGAGCCGGCCGAAGCGGTCGGTCACCGTCTCGTAGGCGATGGCGACGCAACCGCTTTCGACCAGACCCTTCGTCTGCTTCGGGTCCGGCGCGAGGTGCAGATAGGTGAAGAGGACCTGCCCCTCCTGGAGCTGCTTGTATTCGCTCTCCAGCGGCTCCTTCACCTTCACCACCATCTCGGCGCGCTCGAACACCTCGGCGGCCGTGGAGACGATCTCCGCCCCGGCGGTGCGATAGTCCTCGTCGAACATGCCGATGCCCGCACCGGCGTTCGTCTCGACGACGACCTGATGGCCATGGTGCACGAGTTCGCGGACACCGGCAGGCACCAGCCCGACACGGTACTCGTGGACCTTGATCTCCTTGGGCACGCCGATAAGCATTTTCTTCCCCTCAACAGCCAGGTTGACAAAGGCGGGGCCGGCCCCGGTCGGATCAGTCCGTCTCTTCCAGCGTCTCCTTCAATGTCTGGAAGATCCGGTCGATGTGACCTTCATCCAGGATCAGCGGCGGCGAGAGCGCGATGATGTCCCCGGTCACGCGGATCAGCAGGCCTTTCTCCCAGGCCCGGGTGAATGCGTCGTAGCCGCGCTGGCCGGGCGCGTCCGGCCGCGATTCCAGCTCGATGCCGGCGATCAGGCCCAGATTGCGCAGGTCCTTGATATGGCGCGTGCCCTTGAGGTTGTGTAGCGCGTCTTCCCACACCGGCGCCAGCCTGGCGGCGCGCTGGAACAGCTCTTCCTCCTTGTAGATCTCCAGCGTGGCAAGCCCGGCGGCGCAGGCCAGGGGGTGGCCGGTGTAGGTGTAGCCATGGAAGAACTCGATGGTGCCGCCGCCGCGCTCGGCGCCCGCCATGACGCTGTCGTAGATCCCTTCGCGCACCATCACCGCGCCCATGGGGACGACGCCGTTGGTGATGCCCTTGGCCAGGGTGATGATATCCGGCGTCACGCCGAAATACTCCGCCGCGAAGCCGCTGCCCAGGCGGCCGAAGCCGGTGATCACCTCGTCGAAGATCAGCAGGATCCCGTGCTTGTCGCAAATCTCGCGCAGGCGCTGTAGATAGCCCTTGGGCGGCAGCAGCACGCCGGTCGAGCCGGCGACCGGCTCCACGATGACGCCGGCGATTGTCTCCGCGCCGTGCAGCGCGCACATGCGCTCCAGGTCGTCGGCCAGATGCGCGCCCCAGTCCGGCTGGCCGCGCGAATAGGCCTGCTCCTTCAGGTCGAAGGTATGGCGCATGTGGTCGGTGCCCGGCAGTTCGGCGAACATCCGGCGGTTGTTGGTGATGCCGCCGACCGAGATCCCGCCGAATCCGACGCCGTGATAGCCGCGCTCGCGCCCGATGAAGCGGCGGCGCTCGCCCTGGCCGCGCGCCCGGTGATAGGCCATCGCGATCTTCAGCGCGCTGTCCACCGCCTCCGAGCCGGAGTTGGCGAAGAACACGTGATCGAAGGCGCCTTGCGGCGCCATCTGCACAAGCTGGTTGGCAAGCTGGAAGGTCAGCGGATGGCCGAGCTGGAAGGTCGGCGCGTAGTCGAGCTGCGCAACCTGCTGCTGCACAGCCTCCACAATGCGCCGCCGATTGTGGCCGGCGTTGACGCACCACAAGCCGGCGGTGCCATCCAGCACCTCACGGCCGTCGTGGGTGGTGTAGTGCATGCCGTCGGCACCGGTGATGAGCTTCGGCTGCTCCTTGAAGCGCCGGTTCCAGGTGAACGGCATCCAGAACGGCTCGAGATTGTTCGGCGTCGCCTCGAATCCCTGCGGCAGGCCACCGCCCTCCATCGGTCTTTCCCCCATCCGCTGTCAATCACTGTCGAAGACTGGCATCTTCAGACACGATAGCATGTCGCGCAGCCCTTACAATGCCGCGCGGAGGGGTTGGGTGGCGGGGGAATCAGGCGAATCGGCCGCGTCCCAGCAACTCGTACAGCGCCACCGCCGCCGCGTTGGACACATTGAGGTCGGCGATGGCCCCGTCGGTCGGCAGGCGGACCAGTGCGTCGCAGCGCTCGCGGGTAAGCCTGCGCAGGCCGCGCCCCTCGGCCCCGAGGACGATGGCGGTCCGTGTCTCGCCGGACTCGTCCGCCAGCAGTGCGGTCGCCTCTCCGGCGAGGCCGAGGACGCGGAACCCGGCGGCCTGCAATTCCTCGATGGCACGCGCGAGATTGGGGACATGCGGAAACGGCACATGCTCCAGCGCGCCCGAGGCCGCCTTGGCAAGCGCGCCCGTTTCCGTCGGGGCGTTGTGCTTGGTGGCGATCACCGCCGCCGCGCCGAAGGCCGCCGCCGAGCGCAGGACGGCGCCGACGTTCTGCGGATCGCTCACCTGGTCCAGAATCACCATGGCCGCCGGCTGTCCCGTCGGCAGCGCATCGATGACGTCGCCCAGAGTTGGTTGGCGCAGCGGCTCGGCGAGAAGGGCAATGCCCTGATGCACCGCATGCGGGGGCAGAACGCCCGCAAGCTCCTGCCGGGACACGATCTCCGCGCCCTGCGGCAAGTCCTGGCGCGCGTTGAGGAGAGGCGCGGCTCGGGACTGCCACGTCTCAGCCGATTCGGCCGCAAGGAGAAGCCGTCGGCAGCGCCGCGCCCGGTTGGCCAGCGCCGCCAGGACCGCATGACCGCCCCACAGCCACGCCGAATCCGCCCCCGACGCCTTCGGGCCGCGCCCGCGGTGCGCTGCGGGTGTGCGCGTCGGCGATTTGCCGGATTTTCCGCGTGTGACGGTGTTGCGTCGGGCCATGTCGATCCCTATTACTAGTGGCAAGGCTTGAGTGTAAGCATGCACCGCGGCCGGCCGGACAGAAAAATGTCTGGGCGGGGCGGCTGCCTTCGTTTCCAATTCTGGCCTATGTTCGGCGTTGACACGAGCGGCTGAATCGCCATAGTGCGTGCCGCCGCGATCCGGGCGCCGGAGCGAACGTGGAGGGGTGCCCGAGTGGTTAAAGGGGGCGGACTGTAAATCCGTTGGCTTAGCCTACGTTGGTTCGAATCCAACCCCCTCCACCAACCCTCCGATGCCTTGGATTTCGGACGACGTCACGGGCGGGTGTAGCTCAATGGTAGAGCACCAGCCTTCCAAGCTGGGTACGTGGGTTCGATTCCCATCACCCGCTCCAGGTTTTCGCCCTGGCCGCCGGGCAATCCAAGGGCCCGGCGCCGGGAAGCATGGTCGTATGAATGCGCCGCGCGCCGTCGGCGCCACGCGGACTTCAAGGCACTGGCCTCAACGTGGGCCGAACACGGGAAGACGAGGATGAGCAAGGAGAAGTTCCAGCGCGAGAAGCCGCACTGTAACATCGGGACGATTGGTCACGTTGACCACGGCAAGACGACGTTGACGGCGGCGATCACGAAGGTATTGGCGGAGTCCGGCGGCGGTACGTACATGGCGTACGACACGATTGACAAGGCGCCGGAGGAGAAGGCCCGCGGGATCACGATTTCGACGGCGCACGTGGAGTACACGACGCCGACGCGGCACTATGCGCACGTGGATTGCCCGGGTCACGCGGACTACGTGAAGAACATGATCACGGGCGCGGCGCAGATGGACGGTGCGATCCTGGTTGTCTCAGCGGCGGACGGTCCGATGCCGCAGACGCGGGAGCACATTCTGCTGGCGCGTCAGGTGGGTGTTCCGGCGATCGTTGTTTACCTGAACAAGTGCGACCAGGTTGATGACGAGGAGCTTTTGGAGCTGGTCGAGCTGGAGGTTCGGGAACTGCTGAGCAGCTACGACTTCCCGGGCGACGACATTCCGATCATCAAGGGCTCGGCGCTTGTTGCGACGGAGGACGGCGACCCGAAGCTGGGGCGCGACAGCATCATGGAGCTGATGCAGGCGGTGGACGACTACATTCCGCAGCCGGAGCGTCCGAAGGACCGTCCGTTCCTGATGCCGATCGAGGACGTGTTCTCGATTTCGGGTCGCGGGACGGTTGTGACGGGCCGCGTCGAGCAGGGTATCGTGAAGACGGGCGAGGAAGTTGAGATCGTCGGTCTGAAGAAGACGCGGAAGACGGTTGTGACGGGCGTTGAGATGTTCCGCAAGCTGCTGGACCAGGGCGAGGCGGGCGACAACATCGGTGCGCTGCTGCGCGGTGTGGCGCGCGACGATGTTGAGCGCGGTCAGGTTCTGGCGAAGCCGGGGACGATCACGCCGCACACGAAGTTCAGCTGCGAGGCGTACATTCTGAACAAGGAGGAGGGCGGCCGTCACACGCCGTTCTTCACGAACTACCGTCCGCAGTTTTACTTCCGGACGACGGACGTGACCGGTGTTGTGCATCTGCCGGAAGGCACGGAGATGGTGATGCCGGGGGACAACGTGACGATGGACGTGGAGCTGATCGCGCCGATCGCCATGGACGAGGGCCTGCGCTTCGCCATCCGCGAGGGCGGCCGCACCGTCGGCGCCGGCGTCGTCTCCAAGATCATCGAGTAGGTCGGCAGGCACGAGGCTTGCAACGGCGTGTAGGAGTGTAGCTCAATTGGCAGAGCACCGGTCTCCAAAACCGGGGGTTGGGGGTTCGAGTCCCTCCACTCCTGCCAGCGCCGCCGGCGGTTGCTAGGGCAGCCGGACAGAATGGAGCTGGAGCTGGGGCGCGTCGCGATAAGGGCGGCGCGCCGCCGCCGTTCGTAGGAATGTGGCGCGAACACCGCGAGGCCGCGGATGCGGCCCTGATGCGGGAGCGAAAGACTGGACACAATGGCCCAGAAGTTTAACCCTGGTCAGTTCGTGCGCGAGGTGCGCCAGGAGACAAGCAAGGTTACGTGGCCCACGCGGCGGGAAACCATGATCACGACGGGCATGGTGTTCCTGTTTGTCTTCATGGCCGCGCTGTTTTTCTTCGTCGTTGACCAGGTGCTCTCGATCGGCGTGCGCGCGATCCTTGGCATTGGAGGCTAGGGCCGATGGCGGAACAGGCGCAGCAGGCGGACGCGGGCAAGTGGTACGTGGTCCACGCATATTCCGGGTTCGAGAAGAAGGTCGCGGAATCGATCCGCGAGCAGGCGCGGCAGAAGGGCATGGAGGATCTGTTCGAGGAGATCCTGGTGCCGACCGAGGAAGTGGTCGAGATGCGCCGCGGGCAACGGGTCAGCTCCGAGCGGAAATTCTTCCCGGGCTATGTCCTGGTGAAGATGCAGATGACTGACGAAAGCTGGCATCTGGTGAAGAACACGCCGAAGGTGACCGGCTTCCTTGGTGGGCGCGGCAAGCCCTCGCCGATCAGCGCGCGCGAGGCCGAACGCATCCTGCACCAGGTGCAGGAAGGCGTGGAGCGGCCGAAGCCGTCGGTCTCCTTCGAGGTCGGCGAGGTGGTGCGCGTCGTCGACGGGCCGTTCACCTCCTTCTCTGGCACTGTGGAGGAAGTCGATCTGGAACGCGCGCGCCTGAAGGTCGCCGTCTCCATCTTCGGCCGCTCGACTCCGGTCGAGCTTGAATTTTCGCAGGTCGAGAAGCAGCAGTAGCAGTCAGGATGTGAAGCTTGCGCACCGGCCGTTGTGCCGGTGCATGAGAGCGCGGGAGGCGCCGCCATAGCCGAACCGCGCAACCCTCGAAAATCTCTGGGAAAGGGTTGATCCATGGCGAAGAAAGTCATCGGACAGATCAAGCTGGAAATTCCGGCGGGGAAGGCGAATCCCTCGCCGCCGGTGGGGCCGGCGCTGGGTCAGCGCGGGCTCAACATCATGGAGTTCTGCAAGGCCTTCAACGCCGCCACGCAGGAAATCGAGCCGGGAACCCCGACGCCGGTCATCATCACCGCGTATTCGGACCGGTCGTTCCGCTTCGTCACCAAGACGGCGCCGGCGGCGTATTACCTGAAGCGCGCCGCGAAGGTGCAGAAGGGCACCTCGACGCCGGGCCGCAACAAGGTCGGCAAGGTGACGATGTCCCAGGTCCGCGAGATCGCCGAGGCGAAGATGGAGGACCTGAACTCGTACGACATCGAGACCGCCATGGAGAGCATCAAGGGCTCGGCTCGCTCCATGGGCATCGAAGTGGTGGAGGACTGATCCGATGGCGCGACAGGGCAAGAAGATCAAGGACGCCTACAAGGATCTCGATCCCTCGCGGGCGTACTCCGTGGAAGAGGCGATCAAGGAGATCAAGGCGCGTTCCTTCGCCAATTTCGACGAGACCTTCGAGGTGGCGATGAACCTCGGCATCGATCCGCGCCATGCCGACCAGACGCTGCGCGGCGCCGTCACGCTGCCGCACGGCACCGGCAAGACGGTTCGCGTGGCCGTGTTCGCGCGCGGCGAGAAGGCGGAGGCCGCCAAGGAGGCCGGCGCGGACGTCGTCGGTGCGGAGGATCTGGCCGAGAAGGTGCAGAAGGGCGAGATCGAATTCGAACGCTGCATCGCCACGCCCGACATGATGCCGGTCGTCGGCCGCTTGGGTAAGATCCTGGGCCCGCGCGGCATGATGCCGAACCCGAAGCTGGGCACGGTCACCAACGACGTCGCCGAGGCCATTACCGCGGCCAAGGGCGGTCAGGTGCAGTTCCGGGCCGAGCGTAACGGCCTCGTGCATGCCGGCGTGGGCAAGAAGAGCTTCGAGGACGATAAGCTTGCCGCCAACGTGCGGGCGTTCTTCGACGCGATCAGCCGGAACAAGCCCAGCGGGGCGAAAGGCACATACATCAAGCGTGTGTCGCTCAGCTCGACGATGGGGCCGGGCCTGAAAATCGACGTGTCGAGCCTCAGCCAGGCGCAGCAGTAAGGCTGCCGCGAGGGGCGCGGAGAACACGTTGTCATGCGGGCGGATGATATCCGCCCTTGCAGAATTTCCGTTGCGGCGTTAATCAGGACGGTTGCGACGGAAATGGGGCGGAGGGTTTCGGCTCTCCGACCCGACGACCTGTCCGAGACTGCAGGTGCATGTCCCCGTCGGGGCCGTGCTTAAGCCGGAACGGGCCTGCATAGACAGGAAGCGAAGTCGCTCATCGGCGTCGGCGCGCGAATCCGACAGGATCCGCAAGCCGCGTCGTCAGGCTTGAGCTTCCGGGACAGGCGAACCGGGCATTCGGGGCCGGTCGTGTCCCGGTGTCCTCGTGCAAACCGGGATTGCCGGTTCTCCGGCGATCCCCGATGGCAAGGGAACGGAGACTGATCCGTGGACCGTGCAGAAAAGAAAGAGCTGGTCTCCTTCCTGCATCAGACGTTTCAGGACGCGACCTGTGTCGTGGTGACCCATCAGACCGGGTTGACCGTGGCCGAGGTCAGTGACCTGCGCGGCAAGATGCGGGAGCAGGGGGCCCGCTACAAGGTGGCGAAAAACCGCCTGGCACGCCTTGCCCTTGACGGCACGAAGTTCGAGGGACTGAAGCCGTTGCTGGAGGGGCCGACTGCGCTGGCGTGGTCGGACGATCCCGTGGCGGCGGCGAAGGTGGCTGTCGAGTTCGCCGATAAGAACAAGAAGCTCACCATCGTCGGTGGCGCCCTGGGTGAGAAGACCTTCGACGCCACGGGCGTCGAGGCGCTTGCCAAGACGCCGTCGCTCGACGAGTCCCGAGCCAAACTCGCGGGTCTCATGCAGACCCCGGCGCAGCGTGTGGCGATGACGCTGCAGGCGCCGGCGGGTCAGCTTGCCCGCGTGTTCAATGCTTATGCCGAGAAGGGCAATGCCGCCTGAGGCGGACCGAGGACAAACAGTTCAAGCCTGATGGAGTTGAAAAATGGCCGATCTGGACAAATTGGTTGAAGAGCTGTCGCAGCTCACGGTGGTCGAGGCCGCCGAGCTGTCGAAGAAGCTCGAGGAGCACTGGGGCGTTTCCGCCGCCGCGCCGGTCGCGGTCGCGGGTGGCGCCGCGGGTGGTGCCGAGGCGCCGGCCGAGGAGGAGAAGACGGAGTTCGATGTCGTCCTCAACAGCGCCGGCGACAAGAAGATCAACGTGATCAAGGAAGTCCGCGGTATCACGGGCCTGGGCCTCAAGGAGGCCAAGGAGCTGGTCGAGGGTGCCCCGAAGGCGATCAAGGAAGGCGCCAGCAAGGAAGAGGCGGAAGAGATCAAGAAGAAGCTCGAGGAGGCCGGTGCTACGGTCGAGCTCAAGTAGCGGCGAAAGCCTCGACATGAAGTATGTCCGGTCGGCGCGTGGCAAGGGGGCTGCGCGCCGAACCGGCGTTTTGCGCGTTGATTGGCCGGGCAACGGCGGTAGCCCGGCCGCTTCGCCAGGGGAGCCCGCCGAGACGCGCCGGCGGGCAAGACGACTCTGGCGTGGGTAGCCGACGCCGGCGGAGGCGGCGGCCCGACGCGCGCGGCAGGGGCGCGGTGGCGGGACGGCGCGAAACAGGGTTTTGCCGGGCGGGCATTTGCCGGCCCCGGGCGGCAGGACGGAACAACTGAGGACGAGATATGGCGCAGGCGCAGTCGTTTACCGGTCGCAAGCGGATCCGCAAGACATTCGGGCGTATTCCCGAGATTGCGACGATGCCGAACCTCATCGAGGTTCAGAAGCAGTCGTACGACCTGTTTCTGCAGAGGGATGTCGAGGTGGGCGACCGCCGCGTCGCCGGTCTGCAGGAGGTTTTCACGTCGGTCTTCCCGATCCGCGACTTCTCCGACCGGGCGGAACTGCAGTTCATCCGCTACGAGCTCGAGGAGCCGAAGTACGACGTCGAGGAGTGCGAGCAGCGCGGGATGACCTACGCCGCGCCGCTGAAGGTGACCCTGCGCCTCGTCGTCTGGGACGTCGACGAGGACACCGGCTCCAAATCGATCCGCGACATCAAGGAGCAGGACGTCTACATGGGCGACATGCCGCTGATGACGGAGCACGGCACCTTCATCATCAATGGCACCGAGCGCGTGATCGTTTCGCAGATGCACCGCTCGCCGGGCGTGTTCTTCGATCATGACCGCGGCAAGACGCACTCCTCCGGCAAGTATCTCTTCGCCGCGCGCGTGATCCCCTATCGCGGCTCGTGGCTGGACTTCGAGTTCGACGCCAAGGACATCGTGCACGTCCGCGTGGACCGGCGCCGCAAGCTGCCGGCGACGACGCTGCTGATGGCGCTGGATAGCGGCGAGACGCAGAAGCTGCGCGCAGAGCGCCGTGCGCAGGGCAAGGAGTTGGAGCCGCACGAGGCCGAGGGGATGAGCCCCGAGGAGATATTCAACTACTTCTATAACCGTATCGACTTCAAGCTTGACAAGAAGGGCTGGCGCACCGCTTTCGATCCGAAGGCGATGCGCGGCGTGAAGCTTGAGCACGATCTCGTCGATGCGAAGACCGGCAAGGTGCTGCTGGAGGCCGGCACGAAGGTCACGCCGCGCACGGCGCGCAAGCTGGTCGAGGATGAGGGGCTGGAAGAGCACATCGTCCCGCGCGAGACGCTCGTTGGTCGCTACGTCGCGGCCGACCTGATCGACGAGAACACGGGCGAGGTTCTGGCCGAGGCCGGCGACGAGCTGTCCGAGGGCGGTCTGGACCGCATCGAGCAGGCGGGCGTGAAGCATATCCCGACCCTGGCGATCGACCACGTCAGTGTCGGCCCGTACCTGCGCAACACCATGATGACCGACAAGAACACCTCGCGCGAGGACGCGCTGATCGACATCTATCGCGTGATGCGCCCGGGCGAGCCGCCGACCCTGGAGACGGCGGAGGATATGTTCAAGAACCTGTTCTTCGAGCCGGAGCGCTATGACCTGTCGGCCGTCGGGCGCGTGAAGATGAACGCTCGCCTCGGTTTCGAGCAGGACGACTCGATCCGCACGCTGCGCAAGGAGGACATCCTGGAGATCGTGCGCGTTCTTATCGAGCTGAAGGACGGGCGCGGCGAGATCGACGACATCGACCATCTGGGCAATCGGCGCGTGCGTTCCGTCGGCGAACTGATGGAGAACCAGTACCGTGTCGGCCTGCTGCGCATGGAGCGCGCGATCCGCGAGCGCATGAGTTCGGTCGAGATCGACTCGGTGATGCCTCACGATCTGATCAACGCCAAGCCGGCGGCCGCGGCGGTGCGGGAGTTCTTCGGCTCCTCGCAGCTCTCGCAGTTCATGGATCAGACGAACCCGCTATCGGAGATCACCCACAAGCGCCGTCTCTCGGCGCTGGGTCCGGGCGGTCTGACGCGCGAGCGCGCGGGCTTCGAGGTCCGCGACGTGCATCCGACGCACTATGGCCGGATCTGCCCGATCGAGACCCCGGAAGGCCCGAACATCGGCCTGATCAACTCGCTGGCGACCTATGCGCGGGTGAACAAGTACGGCTTCATCGAAAGCCCGTACCGCGTGGTCAAGGATAGCCAGGTCACGGACGAAGTCGTCTACCTCTCGGCGATGGACGAGGGCCGCTACACCATCGCGCAGGCCAACGCCGAGGTGGATGCCGACAACCGGCTGACCTCGGATCTGATCTCGGTGCGGCGTGGCGGCGAGTACATGCTGGCTCGTCCGGAGGAGATCGAATACATCGACGTCTCGCCGAAGCAGATCGTCTCGGTGGCCGCCGCGCTGATCCCGTTCCTTGAGAACGACGACGCCAACCGTGCCCTGATGGGCTCGAACATGCAGCGTCAGGCGGTCCCGCTGATCCAGTCCGAGGCGCCGCTGGTCGGAACCGGCATCGAGGACATCGTTGCCCGCGACAGCGGCGTGGCGATCGGGGCGAAGCGCGCGGGCGTGGTCGATCAGGTCGACGCCACCCGCGTCGTCATCCGCGTCACCGAGCAGACGTCGAGCGGCGAGCAGGCGGTCGACATCTACAACCTGCGCAAGTTCCAGCGCTCGAACCAGAACACCTCGATCACCCAACGGCCGCTGGTGCGCGTTGGCGACGAGGTGAAGCGCGGCGACATCATCGCCGACGGTCCGTCGACCAACATGGGCGAGCTGGCGCTGGGCCGGAACGTACTTTGCGCCTTCATGCCGTGGATGGGCTACAACTTCGAGGACTCCATCCTGATCTCCGAGCGTATCGTGCGCGACGACGTCTTCACCTCGATCCACATCGAGGAGTTCGAGGTCATGGCGCGCGACACCAAACTGGGTCAGGAGGAGATCACCCGCGACATCCCGAACGTCGGCGAGGATGCTCTGCGCAACCTGGACGAGGCGGGCATCGTCTACATCGGCGCCGAGGTGAACGCGGGCGACATCCTGATCGGCAAGGTGACGCCGAAGGGCGAGAGCCCGATGACGCCGGAGGAAAAGCTGCTCCGCGCGATCTTCGGCGAGAAGGCGTCTGACGTGCGGGACACCTCCCTGCGCGTGCCGCCGGGCGTGACCGGCACGGTGGTCGAGGTGCGCGTGTTCTCCCGCCGCGGCGTGGAGAAGGACGAGCGCGCGCTGGCCATCGAGCGCCAGGAGATCGAGCGCCTGGCCAAGGACCGCGACGACGAGAAAGCCATCCTGGAGCGCAGCTTCTATGGCCGGCTGAAGGACCTGCTGATTGGCCAGACGGCCACCAGCGGGCCCAAGGGCATGCAGATCGGCGGCGAGATCACCGAGACGCTGCTGTCCGACTTCACGCCGGGGCAGTGGCGGCACATCGCGGTCAAGGACGACGCCGTCCAGGGTCATATCGAGGAACTGAACAAGCAGTTCGACGATGCCATCGACGCCTTGCAGAAGCGCTTCGAGAACAAGGTCGACAAGCTGCAGCGCGGCGACGAGCTGCCGCCGGGCGTGATGAAGATGGTCAAGGTTTTCATCGCGGTGAAGCGCAAGCTGCAGCCGGGCGACAAGATGGCCGGCCGGCACGGCAACAAGGGCGTCATTTCCAAGATCGTGCCGATCGAGGACATGCCCCACACGCAGGACGGTACGCCGGTCGATATCGTCCTGAACCCGCTGGGCGTGCCCAGCCGCATGAACGTCGGCCAGATCCTTGAGACGCATCTGGGCTGGGCGTGTGCCGGCCTGGGTAACCAGATCGGGGAGATGTACAACTCGATCGTCTACGGCGGATCGGATGCGACGGAGCTGCGGGGCAAGCTGCGGGAGATTTACGGCGACGAGGTCTACAAGGCCGAGGTCGAGGCGCTGGACGACGAGCAGGTGCTTGAACTGGCCGGCAACCTCCGCGGCGGCGTTCCGATTGCCACGCCGGTCTTCGACGGTGCCCGCGAGGACGAGATCGTCGAACTGCTGGAGAAGGCGGGGCTGGACCGCTCGGGCCAGGTGACCCTGGTCGACGGGCGCAGCGGCGAGGCCTTCGCGCGGCCGGTGACGGTGGGCTACATCTACATGCTGAAGCTGCACCACCTGGTGGACGACAAGATCCATGCCCGGTCTATCGGCCCCTACAGCCTGGTCACGCAGCAGCCGCTGGGCGGCAAGGCGCAGTTCGGCGGGCAGCGTTTCGGCGAGATGGAGGTCTGGGCGCTGGAGGCGTACGGCGCCGCCTACACCCTTCAAGAGATGCTGACGGTGAAGTCCGACGACGTCTCGGGCCGCACCAAAGTCTACGAAGCCATCGTCAAGGGCGACGACAACTTCGAGGCCGGCATCCCCGAGTCGTTCAACGTCCTCGTCAAGGAGCTGAAGTCGCTGGGTCTCAACGTCGAGATGCGACAGGGCGACATCTAAGAAGACAGTCGATCAATCGGGCGGGCCGGAACGCGCGGCCCCGGACCCGCCCTTTCACCCCGGCGCAGGGGTGAGCGCGAGCAGCGCGGAAGCGGGAGTTACTCGATGAACGAGTTGATGAACATCTTCGGCCAGACGAGCGGTCCGCAGAGCTTTGACGAGCTCAAGATCTCGATCGCCAGTCCGGAGCGGATCCGGTCCTGGTCGTACGGCGAGATCAAGAAGCCGGAAACCATCAACTACCGGACCTTCAAGCCGGAGCGGGACGGTCTGTTCTGCGCCCGGATCTTCGGGCCCGTGAAGGACTATGAGTGCTTGTGCGGCAAGTACAAGCGCATGAAATACCGTGGCATCATCTGCGAGAAGTGCGGCACCGAGGTCACGCTGGCCAAGGTCCGGCGCGAGCGCATGGGCCATATCGAACTGGCCAGCCCGGTCGCCCACATCTGGTTCCTCAAGTCGCTGCCCAGCCGCGTCGGGCTGTTGCTCGACATGACGCTGAAGGATCTGGAGCGGGTTCTCTACTTCGAGAATTACGTCGTTGTGGAGCCGGGCCTGACGCCGCTCAAGCTGCGCCAGCTCCTCTCCGAGGAGGAATACTTCAACGCGCAGGACGAGTACGGCGAAGATGCCTTCACCGCGACGATCGGCGCGGAGGCGATCAAGGCCATGCTCGCGGCGATCGACCTGGAGGAGGAGAAGGCGCATCTGCGCCTGGAGCTGAAGGAAACCAACTCGGAAGCCAAGCGCAAGAAGCTGGTGAAGCGGCTGAAGCTGGTCGAGGCCTTCTCGGAATCGGGCGCCAAGCCGGAGTGGATGGTTCTGGACGTCATTCCGGTGATCCCCCCGGAGCTTCGTCCGCTGGTCCCGCTCGACGGCGGCCGTTTCGCGACTAGTGACCTGAACGATCTCTATCGCCGCGTCATCAACCGTAACAACCGTCTGAAGCGGCTGATCGAGCTGCGCGCGCCCGACATCATCGTGCGCAACGAAAAGCGCATGCTGCAGGAGGCGGTGGACGCCCTGTTCGACAACGGCCGGCGCGGGCGCGTCATCACCGGCGCCAACAAGCGTCCGTTGAAGTCGCTGTCCGACATGCTGAAGGGCAAGCAGGGCCGTTTCCGTCAGAACCTGCTGGGTAAGCGTGTCGACTATTCGGGCCGTTCGGTGATCGTGGTTGGCCCGGAACTCAAGCTGCACCAATGCGGCATACCGAAGAAGATGGCGCTCGAGCTGTTCAAGCCGTTCATCTATCACAAGCTCGAGCTTTACGGTTATGCCACCACCATCAAGGCCGGCAAGCGGATGGTGGAAAAGGAGCGGCCCGAGGTCTGGGACATCCTGGAAGAGGTGATCCGCGAACATCCGGTGCTGCTGAACCGCGCGCCGACGCTGCACCGGCTCGGCATCCAGGCCTTCGAGCCGGTGCTGATCGAGGGTAAGGCGATCCAGCTTCATCCGCTGGTCTGCACCGCCTTCAACGCCGACTTCGACGGCGACCAGATGGCCGTCCACGTGCCGCTGTCGCTGGAGGCGCAGCTCGAGGCGCGCGTGCTGATGATGTCGACGAACAACATTCTCTCGCCCGCCAACGGCAAGCCGATCATCCAGCCCAGCCAGGACATCGTGCTCGGCCTCTACTACCTGACCCAGGAGCACGAGGGTGCGCCGGGCGAGGGTATGGCCTTCCGCGACATGGGCGAGATCGAGCATGCCCTGCATAGCGGCGCGGTTACGCTGCAGACCAAGGTCAAGGCGCGCTTCGACACGGTGGACGAGGAAGGCACGCCAGTCACGA
This sequence comes from Ferruginivarius sediminum, assembly GCF_003344765.1. Lineage (GTDB taxonomy): Bacteria > Pseudomonadota > Alphaproteobacteria > Kiloniellales > Rhodovibrionaceae > Ferruginivarius > Ferruginivarius sediminum. The sequence goes on from NZ_QPMH01000010.1 coordinate 55,392, forward strand.
AGGTGGTCGATACCACGCCGGGCCGGATGATGCTGTCCGCGGTGCTGCCGCGTCACAAGAACGTGCCGTTCAGCCTGATCAACCGCCTGCTGACGAAGAAGGAGATCACCGAGGTCATCGACATCGTCTACCGCCACTGCGGCCAGAAGGAGACGGTGATCTTCGCCGATAAGGTGATGGCCCTTGGATTCGGCTGGTCCTGCAAGGCGGGCATCTCCTTCGGCAAGGACGACCTGCTGATCCCGGCTGCCAAGCAAGACCTGGTCGGCGAGGCAGAGGAGCAGGTTAAGGAGTTCGAGCAGCAGTATCAGGACGGCCTGATCACCCGCGGCGAGAAGTACAACAAGGTCGTGGACGTCTGGTCGCGCTGCACCGACCAGGTCGCCGACGAGATGATGAAGGCGATGTCGGAGAAGAAGGGCAAGGACGTGAACAGCGTCTATATGATGGCCCACTCCGGCGCTCGCGGTTCCGCCGCGCAGATCCGGCAGCTTGCCGGCATGCGCGGCCTGATGGCCAAGCCGTCCGGCGAAATCATCGAGACGCCGATCATCTCCAACTTCAAGGAAGGCCTGACGGTGCTCGAGTACTTCAACTCGACGCACGGCGCGCGTAAGGGCCTGGCCGACACCGCCTTGAAGACGGCGAACTCCGGCTACCTGACGCGGCGTCTGGTGGACGTGGCGCAGGACGCCATCATCGTCGAGACCGATTGCGGCTCCACCAGCGGCTTGACGGTCCGGCCGGTGGTCGAGGGCGGCGAGGTGATCGCGCCGCTGGCCGACCGCCTGCTCGGCCGCACGGCGCTGGACGATGTGAAGGACCCGCTGACCGACGAGCTCATCGTGCCCCAGGGCGAGATGATGACCGAGGATCTCGTCGATCGGATCGAGACGGCGGGCATCGATCAGGTGCGTATCCGTTCGGTCCTGACGTGCCAGTCGCGCGGCGGCATCTGTGCCAAGTGCTACGGCCGCGACTTGGCGCGCGGTACGCCGGTGAACATCGGCGAGGCCGTCGGCGTGATCGCGGCGCAGTCGATCGGCGAGCCGGGCACGCAGCTCACCATGCGGACCTTCCACATCGGCGGCGCCGCGCAGCGTGGCGGCGAACAGTCGAGCGTCGAGGCGTCGGTGGACGGCTCGGCCGGGCTGCGCAACCGGAACGTCGTGCAGAACTCCGAGGGGCAACTCGTGGTCATGGGCCGCAACCTGGAACTGGTCGTTTATGACGATCAGGGCCGGGAGCGGGCCACCCACAAGATCCCCTACGGCGCCAAGCTGCTGGTCGATGAGGGCGCGAAAGTCCAGAAGGGTCAGCGCCTTGCGGAATGGGATCCCTATACACAGCCGATCATCACCGAGAAGGAAGGCGTGGCGCACTACGTCGACCTGATCGAGGGCGTGTCGATGCACGAGGTCACCGACGAGGAGACCGGCATCACCAACCGCGTGGTGGTTGACTGGAAGCAGCAGCCACGCGGCTCGGACCTGAAGCCGCGGATCACGCTTCGCGACCAGGACGGCGAGGTGGTGACGCTGGCGAACGGCACCGAGGCTCGCTATTACATGAGCGTGGACGCCATCCTCTCGGTGGAGAGTGGCTCTCACGTCAAGGCTGGCGACGTGCTGGCGCGTATCCCGCGCGAATCCTCGAAAACCCGCGACATCACCGGCGGCTTGCCGCGAGTTGCGGAGTTGTTCGAGGCCCGGAAGCCGAAGGACTATGCGATCATCAGCGAAATCGCCGGTCGCGTGGAGTTCGGCAAGGACTACAAGACCAAGCGCCGCATCGTCGTGGTGCCGGAGGACGAGAGCGAATCGTCTCGTGAGTACCTGGTGCCGAAGGGCAAGCACATCACCGTGCGCGAGGGCGACTGGGTCGAAGTCGGCGATCTGCTGATGGACGGCAACCCGGTGCCGCACGATATTCTCGACGTGCTTGGCGTAGAGGCCCTGGCCGAGTACCTCACGGACGAGATTCAGAGCGTCTACCGGCTGCAGGGTGTGAAGATCAACGACAAGCACATCGAGGTCGTGATCCGGCAGATGCTGCAGAAGGTGGAGGTGACGGCGCCTGGCGACTCCACGTTCCTCGTGGGCGAGCAGGTGGATCGCGAGGACTATGAGGCGATGAACCGCAAGATGGCGGAGGAGTCGCTGCGTCCTGCCGAGGCCAAGCCGGTCCTCCAGGGTATCACCAAGGCCAGCCTGCAGACGCGCTCCTTCATCTCGGCGGCGTCGTTCCAGGAAACGACTCGGGTGCTGACCGAGGCGGCGGTGTACGGCAAGTCGGATCACCTGCAGGGTCTGAAGGAGAACGTGATCGTTGGCCGCCTGATCCCCGCCGGAACGGGGGCCCAGATGAATACGTTCCGGCGAGTCGCGGCGGAACGCGATCGCCAACTCCTGGCCGAGCAGGAGCGCAAGCAGGCCCTGGCCGGGGGCGAGGACTCGGGTGCTGGCGAGGAGCAGTCCGCCGCACAGTAGCAAGGTTGTAAGATAATTTCGTGACGGTGGCGGGACGGGCAAGTTTACTGCAACATTTGCCTGTTCCGCCGCAAGCCGGGGGAGCAGCGGAAAAAGGGTTGCACTGCGGCTTGACGGGAGGCGGGCGTCTCAATAGGATGCGCCAACCTTTCGGGGGCTGGTGGTAGGCCTCGCTACGGCAACGGCCTAGACGCAGTCCCACGCGCTAACGTGGCAACACAGCGAACGCTGTTTCTGGCGGCGGATGAAGGCGTGTCCGCGAAGGATCTCCGGGGACGGAGGCCCTTTCGCGGTCGTTTGCTTGGTCAGAACATAGGGTCGAGAAGGACACATGCCGACGATTAATCAGTTGGTCCGGCAAGGTCGCGAGCGGCCGGTCGTGCAGAATAAGGTTCCGGCGCTTGAGGCCTGTCCGCAGAAGCGCGGGGTCTGCACGCGCGTCTACACGACGACGCCGAAGAAGCCGAACTCGGCGCTGAGGAAGGTCGCCCGCGTGCGACTGACCAACAGCTACGAGGTCACCAGCTACATCCCGGGCGAGGGGCATAACCTGCAGGAGCACTCCGTGGTGCTGATCCGCGGGGGCCGCGTGAAGGATTTGCCGGGTGTGCGCTATCACATCATTCGCGGCACGCTCGACACCCAGGGTGTCAAGAACCGCCGGCAGCGTCGTTCCAAGTACGGCGCCAAGCGTCCGAAGTGAGGGAGTAGGGAATGTCTCGCCGTCACCGGGCCGAAAAACGCGAAATTCTTCCCGATCCGCTGTTCGGGGATGCGGTGGTCACGAAGTTTGTCAACAACCTCATGTACCACGGCAAGAAGTCGGTGGCCGAAGGTCTCGTCTATGGGGCCTTCGAGCAGGTGCAGAAGCGCACCGGTGGTGAGCCGCTGAAGGTGTTCCACGACGCGCTGGATAACGTGAAGCCGGATCTCGAGGTGCGCTCGCGGCGTGTCGGTGGCGCGACCTATCAGGTTCCCGTCGAGGTCCGCACCGATCGCGGCCAGGCGCTGGCCATCCGCTGGATGATCAATGCCGCCCGCGCCCGTTCGGAGCAGACGATGACCGAGCGGCTTGCGAACGAGTTCATGGATGCCGCGAACAGCCGCGGCGCGGCTGTGAAGAAACGTGAGGACACGCATCGCATGGCCGAGGCGAACCGGGCGTTCTCGCACTATCGCTGGTAAGCAACGCAGGAAGTAGAGAGTTCGACATGTCGTCCCGTCAGACCCCGCTCGAGCGTTATCGTAATATCGGCATCATGGCTCACATCGATGCCGGTAAGACGACGACGACTGAGCGCATCCTCTACTACACCGGGCGCTCGCATAAGATCGGCGAGGTGCACGAAGGCGCCGCGACGATGGACTGGATGGAGCAGGAGCAGGAGCGCGGCATCACGATCACGTCCGCCGCGACCACCGCATTCTGGAACAACCATCGCGTCAACATCATCGACACGCCCGGCCACGTCGACTTTACCATTGAGGTCGAGCGCGCGCTGCGCGTGTTGGACGGCGCGGTCGCGGTGTTCGACAGTGTTGGCGGTGTGGAGCCGCAGTCGGAGACGGTCTGGCGGCAGGCTGACCGCTACAAGGTTCCGCGCATTGCGTTCGTCAACAAGATGGACCGGATGGGCGCCGACTTCGCGCGTTGCGTTCAGATGATGCGCGACCGCCTGGCGGCGACGCCGGCGGTGGTGCAGCTTCCGCTCGGCTCGGAAGCCGACCTGAAGGGCGTCATCGACCTGATTAAGATGAAGGCGATCGTCTGGAAGGACGAATCGCTGGGTGCCGAGTTCGAGTACCAGGATATCCCCGAAGGCCTGCAGGCCGAGGCCGAAGAGGCTCACCAGGAGCTTGTTGAGCTGGCGGTTGAGCAGGACGAAGCGGTCATGGAGGCCTACCTCGAGGGTAATGAGCCCGACGAGGCGACGTTGAAGGCTTGTATCCGCAAGGGAACCTGCGGGCTGTCCTTTGTGCCGGTGCTCTGCGGCAGTGCGTTCAAGAACAAGGGCGTGCAGCCCCTTCTCGATGCGGTCGTCGATTACCTGCCGTCTCCGCTGGATGTGCCCGCCATCAAGGGCGTGAAGCCGGACAGCGAGGACGAGATGACCCGCAAGGCTGGCGACGACGAGCCGATGTCGGCGCTCGCCTTCAAGATCATGGCTGACCCCTTCGTCGGGTCGCTGACGTTCGTGCGGGTTTACTCCGGTGCGGTGAAGAAGGGCACGCAGGTCCTGAACTCGGTGAAGGGCAAGCGGGAGCGTGTCGGGCGCATGTTGCTCATGCATGCCAATCACCGCGAGGAGATCGACGAGGCTCTGGCGGGCGATATCGTCGCCATTGCGGGCCTGAAGGACACGACCACGGGTGAAACGCTGTGCGATTCCAATGCGCCGATCGTGCTGGAGCGCATGGAGTTCCCCGACCCCGTGATCGAGGTGGCCGTTGAGCCGAAGTCGAAGGCCGACCAGGAAAAGATGGCCAATGCCCTGGCGCGCCTGGCGCAGGAAGATCCCTCCTTCCAGGTGTCCATCGACCAGGAAAGCGGTCAGACGGTCATCAAGGGCATGGGCGAATTGCACCTTGAGATCCTGGTGGATCGCCTGAAGCGCGAGTTCAAGGTCGACGCGAACGTTGGCGCGCCCCAAGTGGCTTATCGCGAGACCATCACGCAGCGGGCCGAGGTCGATTACACGCACAAGAAGCAGACGGGTGGTTCAGGTCAGTTCGCCCGCGTCAAGATCGTGTTCGAGCCGCAGGAGGCTGGCGAGGGCTTCCGGTTCGATAACGCGGTCGTCGGCGGCTCGGTGCCAAAGGACTACATCCCGGGCGTGCAGCGGGGTATCGAACAGAGCAAGGATACGGGTGTGCTCGCCGGCTTCCCGGTAATCGACTTCAAGGCGACGTTGATCGACGGCGCCAGTCACGACGTCGATTCCAGCATCCTGGCCTTCGAGATCGCCACGCGGGCGGCGTTTCGCGAGGGGATCAAGAAGGCGAAGCCGGTGCTGCTCGAGCCGATGATGAAGGTCGAGGTGGTGACGCCCGAGGAATACATGGGCGACATTATCGGTGACCTGAACTCGCGTCGCGGCGCGGTCGAGGGTATGGACAACCGCGGCAATGCGCGGGTGGTCACGGCCGACGTGCCGCTTGCGAACATGTTCGGCTACGTCAACACGCTCCGCTCCATGAGTCAGGGGCGTGCCCAGTACACGATGCACTTCAGTCACTACGATCGCGTGCCGCAGGCTGTGGCCGACGAGGTCGTGGCGAAGATGGCCTGACCGGTCGTTTCCCGGGCCAGCACGAAGCGGACAAGACAAGACACGGGGTTACGGAGAGAACAACGATGTCCAAGGAGAAGTTCCAGCGCGAGAAGCCGCACTGTAACATCGGGACGATTGGTCACGTTGACCACGGCAAGACGACGTTGACGGCGGCGATCACGAAGGTATTGGCGGAGTCCGGCGGCGGTACGTACATGGCGTACGACACGATTGACAAGGCGCCGGAGGAGAAGGCCCGCGGGATCACGATTTCGACGGCGCACGTGGAGTACACGACGCCGACGCGGCACTATGCGCACGTGGATTGCCCGGGTCACGCGGACTACGTGAAGAACATGATCACGGGCGCGGCGCAGATGGACGGTGCGATCCTGGTTGTCTCAGCGGCGGACGGTCCGATGCCGCAGACGCGGGAGCACATTCTGCTGGCGCGTCAGGTGGGTGTTCCGGCGATCGTTGTTTACCTGAACAAGTGCGACCAGGTTGATGACGAGGAGCTTTTGGAGCTGGTCGAGCTGGAGGTTCGGGAACTGCTGAGCAGCTACGACTTCCCGGGCGACGACATTCCGATCATCAAGGGCTCGGCGCTTGTTGCGACGGAGGACGGCGACCCGAAGCTGGGGCGCGACAGCATCATGGAGCTGATGCAGGCGGTGGACGACTACATTCCGCAGCCGGAGCGTCCGAAGGACCGTCCGTTCCTGATGCCGATCGAGGACGTGTTCTCGATTTCGGGTCGCGGGACGGTTGTGACGGGCCGCGTCGAGCAGGGTATCGTGAAGACGGGCGAGGAAGTTGAGATCGTCGGTCTGAAGAAGACGCGGAAGACGGTTGTGACGGGCGTTGAGATGTTCCGCAAGCTGCTGGACCAGGGCGAGGCGGGCGACAACATCGGTGCGCTGCTGCGCGGTGTGGCGCGCGACGATGTTGAGCGCGGTCAGGTTCTGGCGAAGCCGGGGACGATCACGCCGCACACGAAGTTCAGCTGCGAGGCGTACATTCTGAACAAGGAGGAGGGCGGCCGTCACACGCCGTTCTTCACGAACTACCGTCCGCAGTTTTACTTCCGGACGACGGACGTGACCGGTGTTGTGCATCTGCCGGAAGGCACGGAGATGGTGATGCCGGGGGACAACGTGACGATGGACGTGGAGCTGATCGCGCCGATCGCCATGGACGAGGGCCTGCGCTTCGCCATCCGCGAGGGCGGCCGCACCGTCGGCGCCGGCGTCGTCTCCAAGATCATCGAGTAGAAAGCCAAGCGTCGAGTGGTGTCGCTTCGTGACGGCACGCTGCGACACCAACTCCCAAACGGGTTGCGACCATGGAAAGCCAGAATATTCGTATCCGCTTGAAGGCCTTCGAACACCGGGTGCTCGATCAGTCGACCTCGGAGATCGTGAATACGGCCAAGCGGACCGGCGCTCGGGTGCGGGGACCGATTCCGTTGCCCACGCGTATCGAGCGTTACACCGTGCTGCGGTCGCCTCATATCGACAAGAAGAGTCGTGAGCAGTTCGAGGTCCGTACACACAAGCGGCTTTTAGACATCGTCGATCCAACGCCGCAGACGGTCGATGCGCTGATGAAGCTCGACCTGGCTGCTGGCGTGGACGTCGAGATTAAGCTGAAGGGCTAGGGCGATGCGTACCGGCGTACTCGCACAGAAAGTTGGCATGACCCGCCTGTTCACCGAGACAGGGAAGCATGTTCCCGTTACGGTGCTGAAGGTGGACGATTGCCAGGTGGTCGCCGTGCGCACCGAGGAGAAGGACGGTTACAATGCCGTTCAGATCGGTGCGGGCACAGCGAAGGCCAAGAACGTCACGAAGCCGATGCGCGGCCACTTCGCCAAGGCGAAGGTCCGTCCCAAGGCAAAGCTGGCCGAGTTCCGTGTTTCCGCGGACGCGCTGCTGGAACTGGGGCAGGAACTCTCCGCCGCGCACTTCGTTGAGGGGCAGCATGTCGACGCCAGCGGCATCACCATCGGCCGCGGTTTCCAAGGGGCCATGAAGCGTCACAACTTCAGCGGCCTGAGGGCAAGCCATGGCGTCTCTGCCGTGCACCGCGCGCTTGGCTCGACCGGCCAGATGCAGGATCCGGGGCGCGTCTTCAAGGGCAAGAAGATGCCCGGCCAGATGGGCAGCCGGAAGGTCACGACGCAGAGCCTCGAAGTCGTGTCTGTCGACACGGATCGCAATCTCGTTCTGGTAAAGGGCTGCGTGCCCGGTCACGAGGGCTCCTGGGTGCGGCTGAGCGATTCGCTGAAGCGCGCCTTGCCGGAGAACCTGCCGTTCCCGGCCGGCCTTCGGGAAGCCGGCGCGGCGGCGGATGCTGGCGAAGGCCAGCAGGCCGAGGTGCCGGTCGGTGAAGGCGAGAGCGGCGCGACCGAAGAGAAGAAGGACGCTTAAATCATGAAGTGCCCGGTCAAAACGCTGGACAACAACCAGGCCGGTGAGATCGAGCTCAGCGATGCCGTCTTCGGTGCGCCCGTGCGCAAGGATATTCTGGCGCGGGTGGTTGAGTGGCAGCTTGCCAAGCGTCGCGCCGGTACGGCGTCGACGAAAACCCGTGGAGAGGTCGAGGGCTCGACGCGAAAGATCTTCAGGCAGAAGGGTACGGGGCGTGCTCGCCATGGCGCCGTTCGCGCCAATATCTTCCGCGGCGGCGGCATCGCTCACGGTCCGCGTCCACGTTCCTTTGGCAAGGATCTGCCGAAGAAGGTGCGTCGGTTGGGCTTGAAGAGCGCGCTGTCGGCGAAGGCGAGCGAAGGCAAGCTGATCGTGCTTGACGATGCGAAGGCGGAGAGCCCGAAGACGCGCGAGATGCGGCAGAAGCTGCAGGCGCTTGGCATCGGGCATGCCCTGATCGTCGGTGGAGAGCAGCTTGACGAGAATTTCTCGCTGGCGGTCAGGAATATCGTTGGGATCGACGTTCTGCCGATGGTTGGCGCGAACGTGCACGACATCCTCCGGCACGACACGCTCGTGCTGACGAAGGAAGCCGCCCAGGCATTGGAGGCGCGACTGACATGAGCAGGGGCCGCATCTATAAGCCCAGCCAGGTGAAGCTGAGCGGTGCGCGCATGTATGATCTTGTGCGTGAACCGGTCATCACCGAGAAGGCGACCATGGGCTCCGAGCACAATCAGGTGACGTTTCGCGTGCCGCTATGGGCCTCGAAGCCGGAGATCAAGGCAGCCATCGAAGGCCTGTTCTCGGTCAGGGTGAAGAGTGTGAATACCCTTCGCCAGAACGGCAAGGTCAAGCGGTTCCGCGGAATGCCCGGTAAGCGCCCGGACACCAAGAAGGCTTACGTGACCCTGGAAGAGGGCCACAGCATCGACGTTACGACGGGGGTCTAAGCGATGGCGCTGAAAACCTACAATCCCGTCACGCCCGCGCAGCGCCAGCTGGTCACAGTGGATCGGAAGACCCTACACAAGGGTAAGCCGGTGAAGCGCCTGACAGAGGGCCTGACGAGTTCGGGTGGGCGGAATAATGCCGGGCGGGTGACGGCGCGCCGCCGCGGTGGTGGGCACAAGCGTGCCTACCGCGTGGTCGACTTCAAGCGGCGCAAGTTCGACGTGTCTGCGAAGGTGGAACGGCTGGAGTACGATCCGAACAGGTCGGCCTTCATCGCCTTGATCACCTACGACGACGGCGAACAGGCCTACATCCTGGCGCCGCAGCGGCTGCAGCCCGGTGACACGGTTATTGCGGCCAACAAGGCGGATGTCCGTCCGGGCAACGCGATGCCGCTCAAGTCGGTCCCCGTCGGCACGATCGTGCACAACGTGGAGATGAAGCCGGGTAAGGGCGGTCAGATTGCGCGCGCGGCAGGCGGCTATGTTCAGCTCGTCGGGCGCGATGCGGGTTACGCGCTGTTGCGGCTTTCATCCGGCGAGGTCCGGATGGTGCGGGCGGAGTGCATGGCCACGATCGGGGCGGTCTCTAATCAGGACCACGCCAACGTGAACAAGGGCAAGGCCGGCCGGACGCGATGGCTTGGCAAGCGGCCCGCGGTCCGCGGCGTGGCGATGAACCCGATCGACCATCCGCATGGCGGTGGCGAGGGACGGACGTCCGGCGGCCGGCATCCGGTAAGCCCGTGGGGCAAGCCGACGAAGGGCGCGAAGACGCGCAAGAACAAGCGGACCGACGCGATGATCGTGCGGCGTCGGCAGAAGCGGAAGTAACGGAGGGCGGTCTTGGCTCGCTCGGTTTGGAAGGGCCCGTTCGTCGACGGTTATCTGCTGAAGAAGGCAGAGACCGCTCGCGAGAAGGGGCGGAAGGAAATCATCAAGACGTGGTCGCGGCGGTCGACGATTATGCCGCAGTTCGTCGGTCTCACGTTCGGTGTCTACAACGGCAAGAAGTTCCTGCCCGTGCTCGTCACCGAGCATATGGTGGGGCACAAACTGGGCGAATTCGCGCCGTCGAAGACGTTCCACGGCCATGCCGCCGACAAGAAGGCCAAGAGGAAGTAAGTCATGGGCAAGCCGAAATCGGCCCGTCCGGTCGCGGAGAACGAGGCCCACTCGATGGCGCGGTCTCTGCGGATCAGCCCGCAGAAGCTGAACTTGGTCTGCGGCATGATTCGCGGAAAGGACGCCGAGCGCGCCCTGGCCGAGCTGAGCTTCAGCAAGCGGCGGATCGCCAGTGACGTGAAAAAGGTGCTGGAATCGGCGATCGCGAACGCGGAGAACAACCATCAGCTTGACGTCGATCGCCTCTATGTGGCCGAGGCGTCGGTGGGCAAGTCGCTTGTTATGAAGCGGTTCCGTCCGCGGGCCCGCGGTCGCGTAGGCCGCATCAATAAGCCGTTCAGCCGACTGACCGTGGTCGTTCGCGAGCGCGAGGAGAGCGCCTAGATATGGGTCATAAAGTCAATCCGACCGGGTTCCGCCTCGGCATCAATCGAACCTGGGATTCGCGCTGGTTTGCCGGCCGCCAGCAGTACGGAGAACTGCTCCACGAGGACCTGCGCCTGCGCCGGTATCTGAAGAAGCGGCTGTACCAGGCCGGTGTCGCCCGGATTGTTATCGAGCGGCCGGCGAAGAAGGCGCGGATCACGATTCACACGGCGCGTCCGGGTGTTGTGATCGGCAAAAAGGGGGCGGACATCGAGAAACTGCGCCAGCAGCTGCAGAAGATGACCGGCAGCGAGGTGCATCTGAATATCCTCGAGATTCGCAAGCCGGAAACCGAGGCGCGACTGGTGGCGGAGAACATTGCCAATCAGCTTGAGCGCCGCGTCGCCTTCCGCCGTGCGATGAAGCGGGCCGTGCAGTCGGCGATGCGCCTTGGCGCTCAGGGTATCCGGATCAATTGCGGCGGCCGCCTGGGCGGCGCCGAGATCGCGCGGACCGAGTGGTATCACGAGGGTCGGGTGCCGCTGCACACGCTGCGTGCCGACATCGATTACGGTGAGGCGACGGCCAAGACCGCGTACGGCACCTGCGGCGTCAAGGTTTGGGTCTTCAAGGGCGAGATCCTCGCGCACGATCCGATGGCGCAGGACAAGCGCCAGCAGGAAACGCAGGCCGGGCGCTGACCGGCGAGAGTCGAAGACGAGAAGGTTAGGGATCGGCGACCATGTTGCAGCCGAAGAGAACGAAATACCGCAAGGCGCATAAAGATAAGACGCGCCTTCGCGGTGTCGCCAAGGGCGGGACCCAGCTCAACTTCGGCCAGTACGGCCTGAAGGCCGAGAGTTCGGCGCGCTTGTCCGCCCGCCAGATCGAAGCGGCGCGACGCGCGGTTACCCGCCATATGCGCCGCGTCGGTAAGCTGTGGATCCGCGTGTTCCCGGACGTGCCGATCAGCGAGAAGCCGGCCGAGGTGCGCATGGGTAAGGGCAAGGGCACCGTCGAGTGGTGGGCGGCGCCGGTCCATCCGGGCCGTGTGATCTTCGAGTTGGACGGCGTGCCGAAGGAAGTCGCCGAAGAGGCGTTCCGGCTCGCGTCGGCGAAGCTGCCGATCAAGACGAAGTTCATCACGCGGTTGGAGGGCTGAACAGATGAAAGCCGCCGATCTGCGTAGCAAGACCGTGGACGAGTTGAAGGACCAGCTCCTGAACCTGAAGAAGGAGCAGTTCAATTTGCGCTTTCAACGGGCAAGCGGTCAGTTGGAGAACACGGCTCGCGTGCGTCAGGTACGCCGCGACATCGCCCGGATCAAGACGATCCTGACGACGAAAAGCCGAGAAGCTCAGGGGCAGGAGAAGTAAGCGATGCCGCGCCGAATCCTTCAGGGCACGGTGGTTTCCGACAAGGGCGACAAGACCGTCCAGGTTCTTGTCGTGCGCCGGGTGAAGCATCCGCTCTACAAGAAGTTCATCAAGCGCACGAAGCGCTATGCGGCGCATGACGCCGACAACAACGCCAAGATCGGCGATTGGGTGCGGATTCGCGAGTGCGCACCGCATTCGAAGACCAAGCGCTGGGAAATCATCGCCGAAGGCGAGATCGCCGGCTAGGCGCCTGCGAACAAGAAGGGTGTGATCCGATGATCCAGATGCAAACCAACCTGGACGTCGCCGATAATTCCGGCGCTCGCCGGGTGCAGTGCATCAAAGTGCTGGGCGGCTCCAAGCGGACGTCGGCCTCTGTGGGCGACATTATCGTCGTCTCCGTGAAGGAGGCGATTCCCCGCGGGCGCGTCAAGAAAGGCGACGTACACCGTGCTGTGGTAGTGCGCACGGCGAAGGAGTTGCGGCGCGAGGATGGTACGGCCATCCGTTTCGACCGGAATGCGGCGGTGCTGCTCAGTCGGCAGAACGAGCCGATCGGCACGCGTATATTCGGTCCGGTGACGCGCGAGCTGCGCGCCAAGAAGTTCATGAAGATCATTTCGCTGGCGCCCGAGGTGCTGTGATGGCTTCGAAAGTGAAGCGTGGCGACACCGTGGTCGTCCTCAATGGGAAGGATCGCGGACGGAGTGGCGAGGTTCTTCGGGTGATTCCGAAGGAAGACCGCGTCGTGGTGCAGGGTGTGAACGTGGTGAAGCGTCACCAGCGTCCCTCGATGGGTCAGCAAGGCGGCATCATCGAGAAAGAGGCGCCCATTCATCTGTCCAACGTCTCCGTCGCTGACCCGAAGGACGGCCGGCCCACCCGGGTTGGCTTCCGCGTTCTGGACGACGGGCGCAAGGTGCGCGTCGCCCGGCGCTCGGGCGAAACGATCGACCGCTGAGGGGTGGAGTGTTAGCCATGGCGGCCCGATTTAAGCAACAGTACGACGACAAGATCCGTGCGCAGTTGGTCGAACGGTTCGGCTACGAAAACCCCATGCAGGTGCCTCGGTTGGAGAAGATCGTGGTGAACATGGGCGTTGGCGAGGCCGTCGGTGACCAGAAGAAGGTTCAGGCCGCGGCGGAGGAACTGACGCGCATCGCCGGCCAGAAGGCGGTCATTACCCGGGCGAAAAAGTCGATTGCCGGCTTCAAACTGCGCCAGGGGATGCCGATTGGCTGCAAGGTCACGTTGCGTCGTGATCACATGTACGAGTTCCTGGATCGGTTAATCACCATCGCGCTACCGCGTGTACGTGATTTCCGCGGGGTGCCCGGTAGGAGCTTCGACGGCCGCGGCAACTTCGCGATGGGGCTGAAGGAACAGATCGTGTTCCCGGAGATCGACTATGACGCGGTCGACCAGGTTCGCGGGATGGACATTGTGATCTGTACGACGGCGAAGTCGGATGAGGAGGCACGCGCGCTCCTCAAGGGCTTCGACATGCCGTTCCAGAATTGAGCGGCTGCGAGGAGAATTTCGAGATGGCGAAGAAGAGCTCCGTCGAGACCAACAAGAAGCGGATCCGCATGGCCAAGAAGTATGCGGCCCGGCGCAGCGCGCTGAAAGCGAAGGTGCGCGACATGTCGCTGGCTCCGGAGGAACGGTTCCAGGCCTCGCTTGAACTGGCAAAGCTTCCGCGAAACGGGTCGCCGACGCGGGTGCGCAACCGGTGCGAGCTGACAGGCCGTCCGCGTGGTTACTATCGGAAGTTCCGGTTGTCCCGTATCGCCCTGCGCGAACTGGCCTCGGTTGGCCAGATTCCCGGCATGGTCAAGTCGAGCTGGTAAGGCAAGGAGCGCCGCGTCATGGCAATGAGCGATCCCCTCGGGGACCTGCTGACCCGCATCCGCAACGGACAGCGCGCGAACAAGCGCACGATCGTTGCGCCGGGCTCCAGGCTGCATCGAAATGTACTCGAAGTGCTGAAGCGCGAAGGGTATATCCGCGGCTTTGATTTGCGCGAGCTTCGCCCCGGCGTGCGGGAAGTGCAGATCGAGTTGAAGTACAATGAGGGCGAGCCGGTGATCCAGGAGATCTCCCGGGTGTCCCGGCCGGGCCGCCGCGTCTACTCCAAGATCAAGGAGCTGCCGCGCGTGTACAATGGCTTGGGCATTACCATCCTGTCGACGCCGCAGGGCGTGCTTTCGGACGCCGAAGCCCGCGCGGCGAACGTCGGCGGAGAAGTTCTCTGCCGCGTTTTCTGATGGAATAGAGGCGTAGTACGATGTCCCGCGTAGGCAAGAATCCGGTCACGGTCCCCGATGGCGTCGAGCTCAAGGTCGAAAGCGACCGGATCGTCGCCAAGGGAAAGCTTGGGGAGCTCGCCGCTCCGCTGAGCGACTTGGTGAAGACGGAACTCAAGGATGGCGAGTTCGCCGTGGAGCCGGCGAACGACACGCAGAAGGCCCGCGCCATGTGGGGCACGACCCGGGCGGTGGTGCAGAACATGGTCACGGGGGTTTCAGCTGGCTTCACGCGCGAGCTGGAGATTGTTGGCGTTGGTTACCGCGCGCAGGTGCAGGGCCAGACGCTGAACCTGCAGCTTGGGTATAGTCACGACATCAATTATCCGATCCCCGAAGGCATCACGATCAAGTGTGCCAAGCCGACCTCTGTCAGCATTTCGGGCGCGGATAAGCAGCGTGTCGGGCAGGTTGCGGCGGAAATTCGCGGCTTCCGGCCACCGGAGCCATACAAGGGCAAGGGCATCAAGTACGCGGGTGAACAGATCCTGCGGAAAGAAGGCAAGAAGAAGTAGAGCCATGCTGAGTGCACGGGAACTTCGGGAGCGGCGCAAGTTACGCGTCCGCTCTCAGATCGGGAAGAAGAGCAGCGATCGCGTTCGGTTGTCCGTCTTCCGGTCCAGTAAGCACATATACGCGCAGGTGATTGACGACCGGAAGGGCATAACGCTTGCGCACGCCTCGACTCTCGATCCGGACTTGCGCAAGGCGCTGAGGTCCGGTGCTGACAAGGGCGCCGCGGCGCAGGTCGGCAAGCTGATCGCGGAACGGGCGGTGAAAGCCGGCGTCAAGGAAGTGGTCTTCGACCGGGGCGGCTGCATCTATCACGGACGTGTTCGGGCGTTGGCCGATGCGGCGCGTGACGGCGGCCTTTCGTTCTAGGTGAGTGGGGAATAAATGGCACGCAGCGACAGGCATGACCGCCGCGAAGAGAGCGAGCTGGTCGAAAAGCTGGTCCACATTAACCGCGTCGCCAAGGTCGTGAAGGGCGGCCGGCGGTTCGGCTTCGCCGCGCTTGTCGTGGTCGGCGATGGCAAGGGCCGGGTCGGCTACGGCAATGGCAAGGCGCGTGAGGTGCCGGAGGCGATCCGGAAGGCGACCGAGCAGGCGAAGCGCACGATGATCCGCGTGCCGCTCCGCGAGGCGCGGACGCTGCACCACGACGTGCCGGGGCATTTCGGTGCTGGGCGGGTGATTCTCCGGGCCGCGCCTCCGGGCACGGGCATCATTGCCGGCGGTCCGATGCGCGCGATCTTCGAGGCGCTTGGCGTGCATGACGTGGTCGCCAAGTCGGCAGGCACGCAGAACCCGCACAACATGATCAAGGCAACCATGGACGGCCTTTCCAAGTGTCGCAGCCCCCGGCAGGTGGCACAGCGCCGCGGCAAGAAGGTGTCGGAGATCGTGGGACGGCGCGAAGGCGCCCAGACCACCGGAGAGTAAGGTACGATGGCCGAGAAGAAGACCAAGACCGTGACGGTCACGCAGATCCGCTCCGGAGCGCATCGCTTGCCGAAACAGCGAGCGACGCTTCTGGGTCTTGGCCTGACGCGCATCGGGCGTAGCAGGACCCTGGAAGACACCCCAGCCGTGCGGGGTATGATCGAAAAGGTCCAGCATCTTATCCGCGTCGAGGAGAACGCCTGAACAGGCGGTCCAGGCAACTTGCGGACGCCGTAGCGATACGCAGGGGCGTGATCGCGAAGTCACAAAGCCCGCGCAGATTTGCGATTACGCCGCGCAGGGTCAGCATCGAAGGATGGCGAGGCGATGAAACTCAACGAGATCAAGGACAACGAGGGCGCCACGCGTGCCCGTAAGCGTCTGGGCCGTGGTATCGGTTCTGGTCTGGGGAAGACATCCGGCAAGGGTCATAAGGGTCAGCGGGCCCGTAGCGGTGTGGCCCTGCACGCATTCGAAGGCGGGCAGATGCCGTTGCACCGACGGATGCCGAAGCGTGGCTTTACCAACAAATGGGCCAAGAACTTCGTCGAGGTCAACCTGGACCAGCTGCAGAAGGCCGTCGACAGTGGGCGTATTGACCCGGCCAATCCGGTTGACGCAAAGGTCATTTCCGCGGCGGGCATTCTCAAGCGCACCCGCGATGGTGTGCGTATCCTGGGGCGTGGCGAGTTGAAGGCGAAGCTCGAACTCGTGGTCGCGGGCGCGTCGAAGAGCGCGCGGGAAGCAGTTGAAAAGGCTGGTGGCTCGATCACGATCGAGAATGCCGAGAAGGTGGAGGCGGCCGAGGCGCGGAAAACGAAGCGCGGACGCAAGGCAACCGAGACCGGGGCGTAGCACCCCGCCGCGAGCGCGCTCGCGCCCGGCCCGGCACTGCAGGTCGGGTAAACACCGTAACCGTCTCAAGGTACAGGCAAGCGAAGATGGCATCTGCCGCTGAGCAACTTGCAGCCAATCTGAACTTCGGCGCCTTCGCGAAGGCGACGGAGTTGAAGAAGCGGCTGTGGTTCACCCTGGGCGCGTTGGTGATCTACCGCCTGGGCACCTATATCCCGGTCCCTGGCATTGACCCGGTGATCCTGGATCAAATCTTCCAGCAGCAGTCGCAGGGCATGCTGGGCATGTTCGACATGTTCGCAGGCGGCTCGCTGGGGCGCATGACGATCTTTGCCTTGTCGATTATGCCCTATATCTCCGCCGCCATTATCATGCAGCTTCTGACGGCGGTATCGCCGTCGCTGGAGCAGCTCAAGAAGGAAGGCGAGAGCGGGCGTAAGAAGATCAATCAGTACACCCGGTACGGGACGGTTGTCCTTGCCGCAGTGCAGGCCTATGGAATCTCCGTGGGCCTCGAAGGCATGCAAGGACCTGGCGGGGCATCGGCGGTCATTGATCCAGGCTACTTCTTCCGCTTCACGACGCTGATCACGCTGACGGGCGGCACGATCTTCCTGATGTGGCTCGGCGAGCAAATTACCCAGCGCGGCGTCGGGAATGGAATCTCGCTGATCATCTTCTCCGGCATCGTTGCCAACTTGCCGAGCGCAGTCGCGAGCACGCTGGAACTTGGGCGGACCGGCGCGCTGTCGGCGGGCGTCATCATGTTCATCATTGTGATGTCCGTGGCCGTGATCGCCTTCATCGTGTTCGTGGAGCGGGCGCAGCGGCGGCTTGTGGTGCAATATCCCAAGCGCCAGGTCGGCAACAAGATGTTCGGCGGCGAGCACTCCCATCTGCCGATCAAGCTGAATTCGTCCGGTGTGATTCCGCTGATTTTCGCCTCCTCCCTATTGCTTATGCCGTTGACGCTGGCTGGCTTTTCGGGTGCTGGCGGACCCGACTGGTTGACATCGGTGACGGCGCTCCTGGGACGCGGACAGCCGCTTTATCTGGCGATCTATGTGTCGCTGATCGTGTTCTTTGCCTTCTTCTACACGTCGATCGTGTTCAACCCGGAAGACACGGCTGAGAACCTGAAGAAGAATGGCGGCTTCATCCCCGGTATCCGTCCGGGCCGTAACACGGCGAACTACATCCACTACATCCTGATGCGGCTGACCACGGTTGGCGCGATCTACTTGGCCCTAGTGGCAATTCTGCCTGAGATCCTGATTTCGCAATACAACGTGCCATTCTACTTTGGCGGGACGAGCCTGCTGATCGTGGTATCGGTGACGATGGACACCGTCGCCCAGATCCACTCGCACTTGCTGGCTCACCAGTACGAGGGCCTGATCAAGAAGGCGAAGCTGAAGGGGAGACGGGGATGAACATCATCCTTCTGGGGCCGCCGGGTGCGGGCAAGGGGACGCAAGCGAAGCGTCTCGAGGATGCAAATCGCATTCCGCAGCTTTCGACCGGTGATATGCTGCGTGCGGCTGTAAAGTCCGGCAGCGATCTCGGTCAGCAGGCGAAGAAGGTGATGGACGCCGGCGAGCTGATGCCGGACGACCTGATGGTCAAGATGATCGAAGAGCGGATTCAGCAGCCGGATTGCGCGAATGGGTTCATCCTTGACGGATTCCCCCGGACGGTTGCGCAGGCGGAAGCGCTGGACGAGATGCTGGCCAGACTGGGAAGCAAGCTGGATTACGTGATCGAGTTGAAGGTCGACGAGGAGGCCCTGGTCGAGCGCATCACCGGTCGTTACTCCTGTGCGAATTGCGGCGCCGGCTACCATGACAAGTTCCAGACGCCGAAAGTGGATGGTGTCTGTGATTACTGTGGTTCGACCGAGTTCAAGCGGCGCAACGACGACAATGAAGAAACCGTCCGCGCGCGCCTGAAGGCGTACCGGGACCAGACAGCACCTATTCTGCCGTATTACGAGCGGAAAGGTATCCTCAAGGCAGTGGACGGCATGGCCGACATCGACGAGGTGACGCGCCAGCTCGAGAACATCCTGGAGGGGCAGGGCTGACAGCGACGGATCGGTTGACATCGGGGGCCTGCTGCATATATTGCAGGCTTCCCGGCGTCGGCGCGTCAGAATGATGACGCCTGTCCAAACTCCGTAGGTAAAAAGACGACGAGGACGTAAGGAGATCGCCACGTGGCACGTATTGCTGGCGTCAACATCCCGACACAGAAGCGGGTGCCGATTTCGCTGACCTATATTCACGGTATCGGCCACACCCAGGCCCGCAAGATTTGCGAGGCGGTCGGTGTGCCGGTGGAGCGTCGGGTGAACGAACTGACCGAGGACGAGGTCGTTCGGATCCGGGAAATGATCGACCGCGATTACACGGTCGAGGGCGACCTGCGTCGCGAGGTCGCCATGAATATCAAGCGGCTGATGGATCTCGGCTGCTACCGTGGCCTGCGTCACCGGAAGGGTCTTCCGGTGCGGGGCCAGCGCACGCACACGAATGCCCGTACGCGCAAGGGGCCGGCCAAGGCGATCGCCGGCAAGAAGCGCCCGGGCAAGAAGTAAGCCATTTGAGGTTGGCGCGCCGGCCCGGCGTGGCGGCGCGCGGATGGCACGGAACGAAGGACGGCGGACAGCAATATGGCGAAGGCGCAGCAGTCGCGTGTACGCAAGCGCGAGAAGAAGAACATCACCTCGGGCATCGCGCACGTCAACGCGAGCTTCAACAACACGATGATCACCATCACCGACGTGCAGGGAAATGCCATTTCCTGGGCGACGGCCGGTGGCATGGGCTTCAAGGGCTCGCGGAAGTCGACGCCCTTCGCGGCGCAGATCGCGGCGGACAACGCCGGCCGCAAGGCCCAGGAGCACGGCATGAAGACCCTTGAGGTCAATGTGAAGGGTCCCGGTTCCGGGCGCGAGTCGGCGCTGCGGGCGCTGCAGGCCTGCGGCTTCCAGATTTCGGCGATTCGGGATGTGACCCCGATCCCGCATAACGGCTGCCGGCCGCCGAAGCGCCGCCGCGTGTAGATTTGTATAGGGGCTCCGGCCGTGGCGGCGCTGAATGCGAGCGTCGGATCCGGCCGGGGAACCGGCATGGCGACAAGGGCGACGCGGCCGCGCCAAAGCGGCCGCTGATCGTGTTTGCAGGCCATATGGCCGCTATGGACACCCCAGGATAGCGTGAGGCACGACCGTGCTGCAAAAGAACTGGACCGAATTGATCAAGCCAAACAAGCTCGACATCCAGGCGGGCGCCGATCCGAAGCGTCTTGCGAAGGTGGTTGCCGAACCACTGGAGCGTGGCTTCGGCCTCACCCTCGGCAACGCGCTGCGGCGCGTCCTGTTGAGTTCGCTGCAGGGTGCTGCGGTAACGTCTATTCAGATCGACGGCGTGCTGCACGAGTTCTCGTCGATCCCGGGCGTGCGCGAGGATGTAACGGACGTGGTCCTGAACATCAAGGCGCTGGCGCTGCGCATGCATGGCGAGGGGCCGAAGCGCATGCGTCTGCGTGCCGAAGGGCCCGGCGAGGTGAAGGCCACTCAGATCGAAACCGGCCATGACATCGACGTCATGAATCCTGAACTGGCGATCTGCACGCTTGACGACGGGGCGCGGCTCGACATGGAGATGACGGTCGAGACTGGCAAGGGCTATGTCGCCGGCACGCAGAACCGGCCGGAGGACGCGCCGATCGGGCTTATCCCCGTCGACGCCGTGTTCTCGCCGGTGCGCAAGGTCGCCTACCGTGTCGAGAATACGCGTGTCGGTCAGGTGACGGACTATGACAAGCTTACGATGGACGTCGAGACGAATGGTGCGGTGAAGCCTGACGACGCCGTGGCTTTGGCCGCCCGTATCCTGCAGGATCAGCTTCAGCTCTTCATCAACTTCGAGGAGCCGCAGGGCCGCGAAGAGGAAGAGAAGGCGAGCGAGCTGCCGTTCAACAAGAACCTGCTGCGCAAGGTGGACGAGCTCGAGCTGTCGGTCCGTTCGGCCAATTGCCTGAAGAACGACAATATCGTTTACATCGGCGATCTTGTGCAGAAGACCGAGGCGGAGATGCTGCGCACGCCGAACTTCGGGCGCAAATCGCTGAACGAGATCAAGGAAGTGCTGGCACAGATGGGCCTGTCGCTCGGCATGGACGTTTCGGGCTGGCCGCCCGACAACGTCGAGGAGCTTGCCAAGCGCTTGGAAGAGCCTTACTGATCGGCCTCCCGCCCCTGGCGATCGAGCCGGGGGGGGCGAGTGCTTTGAGGGCGGTGCGCGCCCTCGACCGGCGTACACGAGCGATAGCCCTGTGGCGGGCGGCTTGCGGCGTCGGTGCGTGTGATCGGTCTCGCGAGCGAGATCAGGACCGCGAAACGGAGGAACGCAAGGGATAACCGTCGGGCTCGTCGCACAACGGCCCGCTATTCGAAGGAGCTTCCGACATGCGCCACGCCAAAAGCGGACGCAAGCTGAACAGGACGGCCGAGCATCGCAAGGCGATGTTCGCGAACATGGCTACCGCCCTTATCAAACACGAGCAGATCGTGACGACGCTGCCGAAGGCGAAGGAGCTTCGCCGCGTGACGGAGAAGCTGATCACGCTTGGCAAGCGCGGCGATTTGCACGCCCGTCGTCTGGCGGCTTCGCGCCTGGGCGACGAGGCGATGGCGAAGAAGCTCTTCGAGGTGCTGGGCCCGCGTTACAAGGAGCGTCCGGGCGGTTATACCCGCGTCCTCAAGGCCGGCTTCCGGTATGGCGATGCCGCCCCCATGGCGGTGATCGAACTGGTGGATCGCGATCCCGACGCCAAGGGAACCGATTCGGGGCCGACGGCCGAGGCGACGGAGGAAGAGGACGAGTCCTGAGCGACGCGTCTTCCACCGTTATCGCTTCATGGACAGGGGGCGGCTCCGCACGCGGAGCCGCCTTTTTCCGTTCGGGGCTTGGCGCTATTCTGCCCGCGGTTCTGGCCCACGTCCCTGTCGAAGAGTATTCCGGAGATACCTTCCGTGTTGAAACGCCTGTATCTTCTGTTCGCCGTTCTGATGCTGGCATGGCCTGGCGCCGCCGGGGCCCAGGAGCGCGAGGTGCCGAGTTCGCGCGCGGAGATCCGGCTGTCGTTCGCGCCGGTGGTGGAGGAAACGGCGCCGGCGGTCGTCAACATCTATGCCCGGCGGCTGGTCGAGGAACGGATCGGCTCGCCGCTGTTCAACGATCCATTCTTCCAGCGCTTCTTCGGTGACGCCTTCGACCTCAAGCGCGAGCGTGAGCAGCGCTCTCTCGGCTCGGGGGTCATCCTGGATCCCGGCGGCCTTATCGTCACCAACCGGCACGTCATCAAGGGTGCGCAGGAGATCAAGGTCGTGCTGTCCGACCGCCGGGAGTTCGACGCCGAGATCGCGCTGACGGACGACCGGACCGATTTGGCGGTGCTGCGCATCGATCCGGGCGAGGAGAGGTTGCCGGCCCTGGAACTTGGCGATTCCGACGCCCTCAAGGTGGGCGACCTCGTGCTGGCCATTGGCAACCCCTTCGGCGTTGGCCAAACCGTGACGAGCGGCATCGTTTCCGGCCTTGCGCGAACGGCAGTGGGAATCAGCGATTACAGCTTCTTCATCCAGACCGACGCGGCGATCAATCCCGGCAACTCAGGCGGCGCGTTGGTGACGCTGGACGGCAAGCTTGCGGGCATCAACACGGCCATCTTCTCGAAGTCCGGCGGCTCGGTCGGGATCGGTTTCGCCATTCCGGCCAACATGGTGCGCACCGTGGTTAAGAGCGTCCAAGCCGGCGGCCGTATCGTGCGGCCTTGGCTGGGGATGACCGGCCAGACGGTGACCGCCGACCTTGCCGAGGGCCTGGGGCTGGACCGGCCCGGCGGGGCCATCGTCCGCGAGATCTTTCCGGGCGGACCTGCCGACCGCGCCGGGCTGGAACGCGGCGACGTGATCCGGGGCGTCGGTGGCAAGCGCGTCGAGGATCTGGAGGCCCTGCGTTTCCGGGTCGCCACGCGGGAGGCGAACGGCGGTGTGGCGCTGAAAGTCTATCGCCCGAACCGCGGCGAGCTGGACACGCGCCTGCCGTTGGAGCCGCCGCCGGAAGAGCCGCCGCGCAACGAAACGACGCTGTCTGGCCGGCAGCCGCTGGCCGGTGCCCGCGTCGCCAATCTCTCGCCCGCGCTGGCCGAGGAACTGGACCGGCCCGGTGCGTGGTCCGGCGTGGTCGTCACGCGTGTTGCCCGGGACAGCACGGCGGCGCGCTTCGGCTTCCGGCCCGGCGACGTGCTATTGTCGGTCAACGGCCGTGAGGTGGCGCGGGTGAAGGACGCCCAGCCGGCGCTGAACGCGGCCGAGGGGCGCTGGCACATCCGCTTCCGGCGCGACGGACAGGTGAAGTCGGTGAAGATCACGGCTTGAGTGTCAATTGACGGCGACAGGCGAAGCGATGAAGTACCCGGCATGAGTCTGTTCGAGCAACAGGCGCCGCGGCCGCTGGCCGATCGGCTGCGCCCCCGACGCCTCGACGAGGTGCTGGGACAGCAGCACCTTTTAGCCCCGGAGGGCGCCATCGGCCGGATGGCGGCGCAGCGCCGTCTGGCATCGATGATCCTGTGGGGCCCCGCCGGTTGCGGCAAGACCACCATCGCCCGCCTGCTGGCCGACGTCACCGACATGGCGTTCGAGCCGCTGTCCGCCGTGTTCTCGGGCGTTTCCGACCTGCGCAAGGTGTTCGAGCGCGCGAAGCAGCGGCGCGCGCAGGGGCAGGGCACCTTGCTGTTCGTGGACGAGGTGCACCGCTTCAACCGGGCACAGCAAGACGCTTTCCTGCCCTATGTGGAAGACGGCACGGTGACCCTGGTCGGGGCGACCACCGAGAACCCGTCGTTCGAACTGAACGCCGCGTTGCTGTCCCGCTGTCAGGTGTTCGTGCTCAAGCGTCTGGACGGCGCGGCGCTGGAAGAGCTTCTGGTCCGCGCCGAGCGGGAGGAGGGCCGGGACCTGCCGCTGGACGCGGAGGCGCGTCAGGCGCTGGTCGCCATGGCCGACGGCGACGGGCGTTACCTGCTGAACCTCGCCGAGGCGCTGTTCGAGCTGCCGCGGGACGAGACGCTGGATACGCAGGCCCTGGCCGAGGTGGTGCAGAAGCGCGCGCCGGTCTACGACAAGGCGCAGGAAGGCCACTACAACCTTATATCTGCCCTGCACAAATCTCTTCGCGGCTCGGACGCGGATGCCGGGCTGTACTGGCTTGCGCGCATGCTGACGGCCGGGGAGGATCCCAGCTACATCGCCCGCCGGCTGGCCCGCTTCGCGGTCGAGGACATCGGCCTGGCCGACCCGGATGCCGTGCATCAGGCGCTCGCCGCCTGGGATATTTACGACCGCCTGGGCAGCCCGGAAGGTGAGCTGGCGCTGGCGCAGGCGACCGTCTATCTGGCGACCGCGCCGAAATCGAACGCCAACTACAGCGCCTACAAGGAGGCGATGCGCGCGGCGAAGGAGACCGGCTCGCTGATGCCGCCGCAGCACATCCTGAACGCGCCGACGAAGCTGATGCGCGACCTCGGCTACGCGAAGGGATACGAATACGACCACAGCGCGCCCGATGCGTTCTCCGGCCAGAACTATTTCCCCGATGGGATGGAGCGCCGGCAGTTCTATCGCCCGGTCGAGCGCGGGTTCGAACGCGAGGTGAAGAAGCGCCTGGATTACTGGGCCAAGCTGCGCGCGCAGCGGCAGGGCGAAGGGGGCGAAAACACCTGACGGCGCCAGCCCTGCGCCGTGCGTAACCCTGTCATGACAATCGGACCCGTTGTGGTGAGCCCCCTGATCGTGCTTTGTCTCGCGACAATTCAGTTCCTGATCGCAAGGGGCCTAACCGCCGCATGGTCGATTACACGATGCCGGAACGTGCGCACACCGCGCTTCTAACCGTCGACGCACAGCGCGACTACTTTGCCCAGCAATCGCCCGTCCGCTCGACCGGCTGCGGGCAGGTGCGAGAACCCTTGCGGCAGGTGGTCGAAGCATTCCGGGAACAGCAGCTTCCGATCTTCCACCTCATTCGCTTCTATCGAGCGGACGCCAGCAACGTCGATCTCTGCCGGCGCAAGGCAGTGGAAGAGGGCATGCGGGTGCTGATGCCCGGCAGCATGGGGGCGGAGTTGATCCCCGAGGTCGCGCCCGCCGATTGCCCGCGCATCGATCCGCACCTGCTACTCGACGGCGGGGTGCAGGCGCTGGCCGATGGCGAGGAGGCGATCTACAAGCCGCGCTGGGGCGGGTTCTACCGGACGCCGCTGGAAGAACGCCTGAGCGTCCTTGGCGTCAATACCGTAGTGATATGCGGCTGCAATTTCGCCACCTCCGGCCGCGCCACGGTTCTGGAAGCCAGCGAACGCGATTTCCGCGTCGTGATGGTGCCCGAGGCCTGTGCCGGCCTCAGTGACGAGGGCCAGCGCGAACTGTGCCGTGTCGGCGTCCACCTGATGCGCGTCGACCAGTGCCAGGGCTGGATCGCCGGCCGCAAGAACCCCGGCCAGGCGGCGTAGAGCCGCGGACGTCCCTTCACGCCCGCGGACAGCTTCCTGGCTGTTACTCGAACTCCAATATCGCTTGATCGACTGCCAGGTTTGCACCGGGATCGGCGTGCAGCTTGGAGACCGTGCCGTCGCGCTCGGCGCGCAGGACGTTCTCCATCTTCATCGCCTCGACGATGGCCAGTTCCTCCCCGGCCTTGACGGGAGTGCCCTCGTCCACCAGCAGCTTGGTAAGAAGGCCCGGCATCGGCGAGAGCAGGTACTTCGACAGGTCCGGCGGCTCCTTGCGCGGCATCAGCGCGGCCAACTCCGCCGCGCGCGGGCGCAGCACGCGGATCTGCCGGGAAGCGCCGCCGTGGGTCAGTAGCCAGCACGCCCCTTGGCGGTCGACCTGCACGGTGATCGTTTTGCCCGACAGACGGGCATGGAATAGCGGCTCGCCCGGCCGCCAGTCGCTCTGCACCTGCGTTTCGCCGCCGGCCTGGGCGACCCGCCAGGCGCCGTCGCCGGCCTGCGTGACGGTCACGGGGATGCGCTCGTCCTCGATGAAGACGACCCAGTCGTCGCCGACCTCCATCTCGTGCCCGCCGACCTGACCGGCGATATTGGCATCGCGCATGGCGCAGGCGCGGTGCAGCACCGCCGCGACCACGACAAGCCGGGCCGTGACCTCCGCCGTCGGCTGGGTTCCATGGAAGCCGTCGGGATACTCCTCGGCGATGAAGTTGGTGGACAGCCGCCCATCCCGGAACCGGGGTTTCGCCATGACATCGGCGAGGAAAGCCATATTGTGGTTGATGCCGCGCACGTAATAGGCGTCCAGCGCATCCTGCATGCCGTCGATGGCCGCGTCGCGGTCCTGGCCCCAGGTGCACAGTTTGGCGATCATGGGGTCGTAGTACATGGTGATCTCGGAGCCCTCGACGACGCCGGTGTCGACCCGCACGCTCTCCGCGTCCTCGGGCTCCTGGTAGTAGGCCAGCCGGCCGATCGACGGCAGGAAGCCGCGCAGCGGATCCTCGGCGTAGACGCGGCTTTCCAGCGCCCAGCCCTGCATCTTCACCTGATCCTGCGTGAGCGGCAGCTTCTCTCCTGCCGCGACGCGGATCATCTGCTCCACGAGGTCCAGGCCGGTCACCAGTTCCGTCACCGGGTGCTCCACCTGCAGGCGGGTATTCATCTCCAGGAAATAGAAGCTCCTGTCGCGGTCGAAGATGAATTCGACCGTTCCGGCGGAGCGATAGTTCACGGCGCGCGCCAGCGCCTTCGCCTGTTCGCCCATCGCCTCCCGGATTTCGGGATCGAGGGCCGGCGACGGCGCCTCCTCGATCACCTTCTGGTGGCGGCGCTGGATGGAGCACTCGCGCTCGCCCAGGTGAATGACGTTGCCGTGGCTATCGGCCAGTACCTGGATTTCGATGTGGCGCGGCTCCTCGATGAACTTCTCGATGAAGACGCGGTCGTCGGCGAAGCTGGACTTGGCCTCGCTGCGCGCCGCGCGGAAGCCGTCGCGCATCTCCTTGTCGTCGCGGGCGATGCGCATGCCCTTGCCGCCGCCGCCGGCGGTCGCCTTGATCATCACCGGATAGCCGATGTCGTGCGCGATGGAGATCGCCTCGTCGGCATCCTCGATCAGGCCCATGTGGCCCGGCACCGTGCTGACCCCGGCCTCCTTGGCCAGGCGCTTCGAGGTGATCTTGTCGCCCATCGCCGCGATGGCCTCGGCCGGCGGGCCGATGAAGACGATGCCCGCGTCCTCCAGCGCCTTGGCGAAATGCGTGTTCTCGGAAAGGAAGCCATAGCCCGGATGCACCGCCTGTGCCCCGGTATCCTTGCAGGCCTGCACGATGCGCTCGATCCGCAGGTAGCTCTCGGCCGAGGCGGCGGGGCCGACGTGGACGGCCTCGTCCGCCATCTCGACGTGAAGCGCGGTGGCATCGGCCTCGGAATAGACGGCGACGGTCGCGATGCCGAGCTTGCGGCACGTGCGAATGATCCGGCAGGCGATCTCGCCCCGGTTGGCAATCAGGATCTTATCGAACACGGCTGCTTCCGCCACCTCCCTGTATGTAACCCGTAAATCCGGCGTCCGGTTTACCCGCGTTGCGGTGCGGAAATCAATGGCACGGGCGGCGAACCATGTCGAGAGCCGCTGCATTCCGGGATTCTTGCTATCGGTGGATTTGCCAGGTACGCGGGGCTTTGCTAACACCGCCGGGGTATTGCGGCGGGGAGGATCGAGCGCGCGATGAAAATGCTGTTGGCCGTGGCCGCCGGCGGCGCGGTGGGTGCCGTCGCCCGGCACCTCTTCGTCGGGCAGGTCGGCCACCTTGTCGGGCCACATGGCGTGGCCGGTATGCCGGTCGGCATCCTGGCCGCGAACGTCGCGGGATCCCTTGTCATGGGCGCGCTGGTCGAGACCATGGCACTGGCGTGGTCGCCCGGCGGTGCCCTTCGGGCTTTCCTGACGGTCGGCCTGCTGGGCGCGTTCACGACCTTCTCGACCTTTTCGCTGGAGGCCGCGGTGCTGCTGGAACGCCATGCCATCGCGCATGCCGCCGGCTATGTCCTGGCGTCCGTGGTCCTGTCGATCGCCGCGCTGTTCGCGGGCATGTGGGGGATACGGTGGCTGCTGACCTAGGCGGCGTCGAAACCCGGCAGGTTGCGGCGGACGAGGCCGATATCCGCCTGGACCGCTGGTTCAAGCGCCACTACCCGGGCCTGGCTTTCGGCCGCCTTGCCAAGCTGCTGCGCACCGGGCAGGTCCGCGTCGACGGCAAGCGCGCCAAGCCAAGTCAGCGCCTGGCGCCGGGCCAGGAGGTGCGGATCCCGCCGCTGCCGCAGGACGCCGAGGAAGCGACGAAGTCGGACAGCGCGTCGCGAATGCCCGGCGAGGTCGAGGCGCAGCGGCTTCGCGACGCCGTTCTCTACCGCGACGACTGGGTGATCGCCCTCGACAAGCCGGCCGGGCTGGCAACGCAGGGCGGCACCGGCGTGAAGCGGAACCTGGACGTGATGCTGGGCGCCCTGCAGTTCGACGCTGCGGAACCGCCGCGCCTCGTTCACCGGCTGGACCAGGACACCAGCGGCGTGCTGTTGTTGGCGCGTACGGCGGAAGCGGCGAACCGGCTTGCGCGCGCCTTCCGGTCCAAGGATGCTCGCAAGCTCTACTGGGCCCTGACGGCGGGCATTCCCAAGCCTCGGCGCGGACGCATCGATCTGCCGCTGGGCAAGCTGAAGCGCGGCGGCGGGGAGAAGATGGGTCACGATCCGAAGGCGGGAAAAGAGGCGGTTACGCTCTACGCCACGGTCGAGACGACGCGGCGCCTCGCCGAGGTCGCCTGGCTGGCGTTGAGCCCGCTAACGGGCCGCACCCACCAGCTTCGCGCCCATCTGGCGGAAATCGGCGCGCCGATCCTGGGTGACGGCAAGTATGGCGGGCGAAAGGCCTATCCCGAGGGCGTTCCGGTCCACCAACTGCAACTCCATGCGCGCGAGATCGCCCTGCCGCACCCCGCCGACGGCACCACGCTGCGGGTGACCGCGCCGCTTCCCGCCCACATGCGGGCGCTTTTCGCGGCGCTGGAATTCGATGCCGAGTCCGGCGCCGGCGTGGATCCGGCCGGGAATTGACCTTGGCAGCGGCCCCATACCCCTCGATACTGTGTGAAATCATCCATATCTGTTGCGTGACATGGCGGAAGAGCATCCATTCAAACTGATCGTTTTCGACGTCGACGGCACACTGGTCGACAGCCAGGCGGGTATCGTCGCCTCGATGACGGCGGCCTTCGACGGCGCCAAGCTGCCGCTTCCCAGCCCGGAATCGGTGCGCCGCGTGGTCGGCCTGTCGCTGGACGAGGCGGTGGCGCGGCTGATGCCCGATGGCGCGGGGGCAGCACTGGTGGCGCAGGTGGCGGACGCCTACCGGCATAATTTCATCGCGATGCGCAAGCGTCCCGACTACGAGGAGCCGCTGTTCCCCGGTGCGCGGGAAACCATCGCCGCGTTGGACCTGCCGCAGGTTTGTCTGGGCGTGGCGACCGGCAAGAACATGCGAGGCCTGCGCGTCACGCTGGACCGCCACGACCTGGCCCGGCACTTCGTGACACTGCAGACGGCCGACGGCGGCCCCGGCAAGCCACATCCCCGGATGCTTCACGAGGCCATGGCCGATGTGGGCGCCGAGCCGCATGAGACCGTCATCATCGGTGACACCGTGTTCGACATGGAGATGGCCGCGAACGCCGGCACTGCGGCGCTTGGCGTGGCCTGGGGCTATCACGAACGGGAGGAACTGCTGGCCGCCGGCGCGCGGCATGTGTTGACGGCCTTCGACGAATTGCCGCGAACGCTCACAGGCTGGGGAGAGGCGACGGCATGCGGCGCCTGAAACTTGCCGCGGGAGTCCTGATCGCCATCGTCGCAGCCCTCGTGGTGGCCGTCTACGTGGCGCTGTCCCAACTCGACCTGGACGCCTATAGGGAGACCTTCGAGGCGCGTGTGGAGGCGGCTACCGGGCGGAAGCTGGTCATCGACGGTCCGATGGACCTGAACATGGACTTCACTCCGTCCGTCACGGCCGAGAACGTGCGCTTCGCCAACGCGGACTGGAGCCGGCAAGACCATATGGCGTCGGTGCGCCGCTTCGAGCTGGAACTGGCTCTGTGGCCGCTTGTAACCGGCGAGGTGCGGGTGAGCCGTCTGATCCTGGTGGAGCCGACCGTTCGCCTGGAGGTGGCCGAGGACGGCCGCGCCAACTGGGTCTTCGCGAAGGATCACCCGGCGTCCGCCGCCAAGCGACGCCGGCTTCCGCAAATCCCGGCAATCGAGCGCATCCGCATCGAGGGCGGCAAGGTCAGCTACAGGGACCTTGGCCGGGGCCGGCGCATCATGCTGATGCTCGACCGCGCGGCATCCGACGCGCGGGGCGCCGCGCGGGCCGCCGACGTGGAGGTGGAGGGCAGCTACCAGGGCGTCGCC
Organism: Ferruginivarius sediminum; assembly: GCF_003344765.1. Lineage (GTDB taxonomy): Bacteria > Pseudomonadota > Alphaproteobacteria > Kiloniellales > Rhodovibrionaceae > Ferruginivarius > Ferruginivarius sediminum. The sequence goes on from NZ_QPMH01000010.1 coordinate 85,563, forward strand.
TTCGACGTCTCGGGCAGATTTGGCGCGCTACCGGGACTGCTGTCGGAGGGCGCGCCGTTTCCGGTCGACCTGACGGCAAGCGCGGCGGACAGCCGTATTCGTGTCACTGGCGAAATGGCGCGCACCGGCGAGGGAATCGAAGCCGAACTTACGCTCGACGGCGCGTCCGAGAACCTGGCCCGGCTTGGCCCGCTTCTGGGCTGGGAGCTTCCCGGAATGGGGCCGCTTACCGTAAAGTCGCAACTCTCCGTCCAGAGGGAAAGCTACCGCCTTAGCGGGTTCCGCGCGGACGTGGGTGAAAGCGACCTGTCCGGCGAGGCGACGGTCGAGATGGACGGGGAAAGACCGCGCGTGTCGGCCGATCTCACCTCGGCCGTCATGGACGTGGCGGACCTGTCTGGTCCCACGGCCTCACGTGACGCCGCCGAGGTGGAAGGGGGCGAAACGTCGGGCTATATCTTCACGGAAAAGCCCCTGCCTTTCGCGGCGCTTCGCGGGTTCGACGGCGAGGCCGAGATCAAGATTGGCACCCTGCGCCTGGCGGACGGGCTTGATCTGTCATCCCTCAAGGCGCAGATCGTCGCCGAGGATGGCGAGGTGTCCGTGCAGCCGCTCTCGGGCCAGCTTGGTCAAGGCACGATCGAGTTGGGCGCGGTGATGGATGTGGCGCGGACCCCGCCCCAGGTCACGCTGAACGCAACGGCCGAGAAGATCGACTACGGCCGGCTGCTGGTGGACATGGGCATCACCGACCAGGTCAGCGGAACGGTGCGCGCCGAAGCCCACCTGCGCGGCACCGGGAACTCCCCCCGCGCCCTGGCCGCCAGCCTTGCGGGGCAAAGCAAACTGGTGGCCGACGAGGGGCGGATCAGCGAGGCCCTGATCGCCACAGCCAGTGCCGGCGTGGCCGATGCGCTGGCCCCATGGCGGGAGAGCGAGGAGGGCATGCGGCTGAACTGCGTCGTTGCGCGCTTCGACGTGGCCGAGGGCATAATGTCCAGCCGTGCCCTGCTGGCGGATACCCAAAGCGCCACGCTTGGCGGTGACGGCCGGATCAGCCTGGCGGATGAGCGATTCGATCTGCGTCTTGTGCCGCAGGCGAAACAGGCCAGCCTGATGAGTCTGGCGATCCCGATGCGGGTGACGGGGCCCCTGAGGGATCCGGCGCTTACGCCAGACACGCTGGGGGCGGCAAAGGCGGGTGCATTGGCCATCGGCACGATCGTCAATCCGCTGACCGCCCTGGGCGTCATCCTGATCGACAGCGCGACAGCCGAGCAAAATCCCTGCGTGGCCGCCTTGGACAAGGCAGCCCGCCAGCGCGGCCACGGCGGGGACGCCGCCGGCTCGGGCGATGGCGGAACGGAGGAGGGGCTCAAGGGGTTCCTTGAGGGTCTCAGCAAATCGATCGACAAGCAGCTTGGCGTGGAAGGCAATGGCAGAGAAGAGGATCCAGCGGTTCTACAAGATGGCGACGGCGCGCCCGGCCAATAACGGCGTTGCCGTCCTCCTGGACGAGCGGCCAGTCAAGACACCACAGACGCGCGCCGATCTGGTCTGCCCGACACCGGCGATGGCCGAGGCCGTGGCGGCCGAGTGGGCGGAGCAGGGCGAGACGGTCGATCTCACCAACATGCCGATGACGGCACTGGCGTGCACGGCGCTGGATACCGCGCGGACGCGGCGGGAGGAACTGGTCGCCGGGATATCCAAGTACGCGGACACCGACTTGTTGTGCTATCGCGTGCCGGAGCCGCGCGAACTGGCCGAGCGGCAGCATGCGCTGTGGCAGCCGCTTCTGGACTGGGCGGCGCTGACATACGATGCGCGGTTGAACGTGACCACCGCCATCCTGCCGGCGGAGCAGCCACCCGAAGCGACGCAGGCGCTCGCGGCCGCCGTGGCGGAGCTTGACGACATGCGCCTTGCCGCCCTGTCTTCCGCGGTCCTCGCGGCGGGCTCGGTCGTGATCGGGCTGGCGATGGTTCACGGCCGGATCGACGCGGCAGACGCGTTCGAGGCCGCCGAGGTCGAGGCGACGTTCCAGATCGAGGAATGGGGGGAAGACGCCGAAGCTGCCAGGCGCCGCGCAGCGCTTCAACGCGAACTCGACGCGGTGGAACGCTTCGTCGGCCTGCTGCAGGCCGCTTGAGCGGCTAAACGCGCTTTACGGGCGCGGCGGCAATGCGGGACCGGCGGGCCGTGGCCCCGCAATTCCGCCGCGCCCGTGTTGTGTCAGGCGCCGCGCCAGACGCCTTGGCCGTCGGTTTCCAAAACGCGCAGCCCCTTGTGCATGGCGTTCGACAGCGCCGCCTGCTCTTCGCCCTCCAGGCCACCAAGCGCCTCTTCCAGGCGAGCGATTGGATCGCGTTCAAGGACGGCGAGCCCTTCTTCCGTCAGTTCCAGCGGCTGCGCGCGCCGGCGTTCGCCACGCCGCACCAGGCCACGGCGCTCCAGCGCCGAGACGGTGATGGATGCGGTGCCCAGCGTGGTCCGCTGATGCCGGGCGACACCGCTGACGGTGCGATCGCGCTCCGGCGCATCGGCGAGAAACCGAATCACTTCCCACTGAGAGGGCCGCAGCTTCCCGCTGTAAGCATTGTTGAGGTAGGCCCGCACGAATTGAGTCATTAGATCGGTCAGCTCTGTCCCGTTTGGCATAGCGCTCTTTCCAATCGATCCACGGTGCCACATCTTTGTATTTGAATGTTTTGACGACATAATTATCTTATGTTTTGCATACGCACTAGATGTCCAAAAGGTGGTATGCAAGTTTGCAGTATATATCCTAAAGATCAGATATAAATCGCTTTCACATACCTCGCGTGCAAAATTGCTAAATATCAATATTTAACACGTGGTATGTGGTGGTTACAAATTTTAACGCACGGAAAAGTATATTTATTAACAACCGGGAAAATTCCAACTTCAAGCAAATTGACCCCGGAACTATTCGAGCAGCCCGTGCGCAATGGCCCTCCGGATCACCTGTGTCCGGTTCTCGGCCTCCAGCTTCCGGAACAGCCCGCGAAGATGGAGTTTTACCGTCACTTCGCTGATTCCCAGAACGTTGGCGATCGCCTTGTTGGACTTGCCGTCGCCAAGCTCGCGCAGAACGTCCTTCTCCCGCGGCGTCAGTCTGGGCAGATTCCCCTCCTGCAGAGGGGGCGTCTGGGGGTAGATATCGCGAAGGTTCCAGGGAAAGAACACCTCGCCGCTCAGGATGACATCGACGGCGGCGGCAAATGCCCGCGCGGACAGGGATTTCGGCAGGAAGCCCTTGGCGCCCGCCTCGATGCACGCAAGTGCCGTGGTCTCGTCAGCCTGGCCTGAGATCACCGCGACCGGCGTGTGCGGACACTGGGCACTGAGACGCGGCACCGCCTCCAGCGCCGAGCCTTCGGGAAGGTAGAGGTCGAGCAGCACGATATTGAAATCGGTATCGCTTTCCAGCCGGGCCACGCCCTCCGTCAGGGACGACGCGGCGGCGACGTGGCAATCGGGCCATCCGCGCTCCAGGAAGGTCCTCAGCAGATCGAGAACCAATTCCTGATCTTCGATGATCAACGCGTTCATCGCCCCACACCCCACTTATAGCGGCAGACCATGTCCCCGGCACATATCTTCGGCGCTTCCAAGCCCAATTGCAAACCGCTGACCATCCACCGCTGGATGCATGAGCCGGCATAAAAGCGGATGCTAATATCACAGGTTGAATGTTATACTTTCAGGGAGACAGTTAAAGGTGGCCCCTACACTGAAGTCAATATACATTCGTTGGGGTTAGTTTCGGAATTGTGCCAATTGCCATGGATGGGGGTCTTGACGAGCAGCGCGCAGAATCTTGTTTAACCTCGCGCGACCCGTGCATGCAATAAATGGTTACTCATAGCTGTAGCGACGGGAGGAGCCATGACCGGGCTATCGAACCTGTCGGCACCGAATCCAGAGGATACCTTCGAGGCCGGCTTCGCCCTGCTTGACGCCTTGCCGATGATGGTCGCCTACGTCGGTCGCGAAGAGCGCTTCCAGTATGCCAATCGCGCGTTCGCGGCGGATGCCGGCGCGCCGGCGGAACAGGTCGTGGGTGGCGAATTGCGGGATTATCTCGGTGCAAGACTCTACACCGCCATTCGCCCGCATATCCTGCGCGCGCTGGGCGGTGAGGAGGTAAGCTTCACGTTCGAGGTTCCGCCGGAAGGGCAAGAGGAACCAGTCGCCGGCGCCGGAGGACGTATGCTTCGCGCCAGGTACACGCCCTATGAGGCTGACGGCGCGGTCGACGGCTTCTTCATGCTGATCGAGGACATCACCGAGCAGACGAAAACACGGCGGGACCTCGCCGACGCCGCCGAATTCTTCCGCGACATCGCCGCCAGCGTGCCGGGCGTGGCATTCCAGTACGAGTGGAGCGGAAACGGCAGTGGCCGCTTCAATTACCTCAGCCCCCAGCTTGAGAACTGGATCGGCCTGGACTGCGAAATCGTCATGGCAGATCCGACGATATTGAAGGACTATGTTCATCCTGACGACGTGGAAGGGCTGCGTGCCAGCGTCGAATCGGCGTGGCAACGCCACGGTACGTGGTCGTGGCGGGGCCGAATCCAGGCGCCGGATGGCAGGCATATCTTTACCCAGGGCATCGCCCGGCCACGGCACGCCGCCGGTGGACACGTCGTGTGGAGCGGCATCTTTCTGGACATCAGCGAGCAGAAACAGGTCGAGCGCGTCCTGAAGGAGACGGCCGCCTTCTTCCATGACATCGCGACGACCATTCCCGGCATCGTCTACCGCTTTGTCCAGGACGAAGACGGTGCCCGCCGTTTCGACTACATCAGCCCGCAGCTTGCGGACATAACCGGGCTGAAACCGCAGGACGTCATCGCCGACGCGAATGCCTATCTCGATCGCATACATCCCGACGATCGCCCCGCCTTCGAGGACAGCATCGCCCATTCCGCAAGAACGCTGCAGCTACGTACCTGGGAAGGGCGGATCCGGTCGGGCGGCGGCGACTATAACTGGGTCCGCGGCGCCTCGCTGCCGCGCCGGCAACGCGACGGCAGCATCGTCTGGAACGGCGTCGTGCTCGACGTCACCGACCATAAGGTCACTGAGCAGAAGCTTCGCGAGGCCCAGAAGATGGAAGCCGTCGGCCAGTTGACCGGCGGCCTGGCGCATGACTTCAACAACCTCCTTGCGGTGATCGGCGGCAACCTCGAACTGCTGGAAGACGACCTCGCCGACCGCCCGCGCGAGCGAAGCATGGCGTCCAAGGCACGGCAGGCGGCGATGCGTGGGTCCGACGTGACGCAGCGCCTGCTGGCCTTCGCCCGGCGGCAGCCGCTGTCGCCACGGGTCATCGACCTCAACCATCTGGTCAGGCGTACGACCGAACTGCTGGAACACGCCCTGGGGCCGGGCATCGAGGTCGCCACCGCCCCCCTTGCGGCCCGGCATACAGTTCGCGTCGATCCCGGACAGCTCGAAAACGCGCTGATCAATCTGGCGATGAACGCGCGCGACGCCATGCCCGACGGCGGTGTGGTCACGGTCGAGACGGCGGATGTCGAACTCGATAGTGCCTATGCACGCGAGCACCCCGACGTCGAGCCGGGCCGCTATGCCGTGCTTTCGGTCAGCGATACCGGGGTGGGCATGCCGCAGGAATCCATCGACAAGGCATTCGAGCCCTTCTTCACGACGAAACCGCCGGACAAGGGGACGGGCCTAGGCCTGCCCATGGTCTATGGCTTCCTCAAGCAGTCCGGCGGTCATGCATCCGTTCACAGCAAGGTGGGCGAGGGCACCACGGTTCGCCTCTATCTGCCGCACGCCAATGAGGACGCAACGGCCGTGCCCGCGACGGCGCCGTCGAAGATCAGCACGCGCGCCAGCCCCGGCGAGGTGGTTCTTCTGGTGGATAACGAGCCGGACCTGCGTGCCGCCATTGCCGAAATGCTAGTCGCCGCGGGCTACGGAGTTCGCACAGCCGAGGATGGCCCAGCCGCGCTGGGCGAACTCGAAGCCGCGCCGCGGGTCGATCTGCTACTCACGGACGTGGTTCTCGACAGCCGGATGAACGGGCGCGAACTCGCGGAAACCGCTCGCGGCCGGCGGAACGTGGCGGTGCTGTGCATGTCCGGCTTCACCGGCGATGTCCCGGACGCGGAGCTGCAGTCGATCGGCGACGCCCCGATACTTCGCAAGCCGTTTTGCAGGCGCGAACTCGGACGGCGCGTACGGGAAGCAATCGATTCTCGCAACTTTCGGTCGCGTTGACGTTGCGATGGGATTGCCTTTCCTGCGGCGGCGCGGCGTGCTATTCGCTGCTGCAATAAACATAGTTTCGGTCATCGCGGTATGGGGACGGCATGCAGGACATCATCCGTCAGTTGGAGGAAAAGCGCGACCGCGCCCGCGTGGGCGGCGGCGAGCGCCGGATCGGGAACCAGCACGGCAAGGGCAAGCTGACGGCGCGTGAGCGCCTGGAGCTGCTGCTCGACGAAGGCTCCTTCGAGGAATGGGATATGTTCGTCGAGCATCGCTGCGTCGATTTCGGCATGGCCGACAACCGCATACCCGGCGATGGCGTGGTTACGGGCTATGGCACGATCAACGGCCGGCTGGTGTTCGTGTTCAGCCAGGATTTCACCGTCTTCGGCGGCGCTCTGTCGGAATCCCACGCGGAGAAGATCTGCAAGGTCATGGACAAGGCGCTACAGGTCGGCGCGCCGGTCATCGGCCTGAACGATTCCGGCGGCGCGCGAATCCAGGAAGGCGTGGATTCCCTCGCCGGCTATGCCGAGGTGTTCCAGCGAAATGTCGAGGCCTCGGGCGTGGTGCCGCAGCTTTCGCTGATCATGGGCCCCTGCGCGGGCGGCGCCGTCTACTCCCCGGCCATGACCGACTTTATCTTCATGGTACAGGACAGCTCCTACATGTTCGTCACCGGGCCCGAGGTGGTGAAGACGGTGACGCACGAGACCGTCACCTCCGAGGAGCTTGGCGGCGCGATCACCCACACCTCGAAATCCGGCGTCGCCGACCTTGCGTTCGAGAACGATGTGGAAGCGTTGCAGCGCACGCGGCAAATCTTCGACTTCCTGCCGCTGTCCAACCGGGAGCAGCCGCCGGTGCGCCCCACGACCGACTCGCCGAACCGCGAGGAGCCGTCGCTGGATACCCTTGTCCCGCCCAGCCCGAACAAGCCTTACGACATGAAGGAGCTGATCGAGAAGGTCGTCGACGAGAAGGACTTCTTCGAGATCCAGCCCGACTATGCCAAGAACATCATTGTCGGCCTTGCCCGGATGGAAGGGCGGACCGTTGGTGTCGTGGCCAACCAGCCGATGGTGCTGGCCGGCTGCCTGGACATCGATTCCTCGCGCAAGGCGGCGCGCTTCGTGCGTTTCTGCGACTGTTTCAACATCCCCATCGTCACCTTCGTCGACGTGCCCGGCTTCCTGCCCGGCACCACGCAGGAGTATGGCGGCATCATCAAGCACGGGGCCAAGCTGCTCTACGCCTTTGCCGAGGCCACGGTGCCCAAGGTCACCGTCATCACTCGCAAAGCTTATGGCGGCGCCTATGACGTCATGAGTTCCAAGCACCTGCGCGGCGACGTGAACTACGCCTGGCCGACGGCGGAGATCGCCGTCATGGGGCCAAAGGGCGCGGTGGAGATCATCTTCCGCCAGGAAGCGAAGGACCCGGAGAAGCTGGAGGAGCGGACGGAGGAATACCGCAGCAAGTTCGCAAACCCCTTCGTGGCGGCCTCGCGCGGGTTCCTGGACGACGTCATCATGCCCCACGGCACGCGCCGCCGGCTCTGCCGCGCGCTCGCCATGCTGCGCGACAAGAAGCGCGACAACCCGTGGAAGAAGCACTCCAACATTCCGCTGTAGCGGACTGCCGGGGCGCCGTCCTCGCCTAACTCGCCTAATTCTCCCGGTCGTGCCCGTTCGCCTTCTCGCGGGCGCGGGCCTCCTCCCGCTCACGCAGGTCGTCCTCGGTGGTGCGCGGCCGGCGCGGTGTGCCGAGCTGCATCGGGGTGTCCGGGGTCTCGAACTGCACGACGACGCGGCAGTCGTCGCACATCATGATGCGCTCCACCTGATCGCTGCCCTGGAACATCCAGTGCTTGTCGCCAAGCTGCTCGACGATGCGGCGGATCGATGACTCCACGCCGAAGGGCTTGCCGCAGCGAACGCAGTGGAACGGCTCCTGCCGGTTCAGTTCAATGGCCCCGCGCGCCTCGTCGGTGAAGTTCAGGCGCGGCTCCAGCGAGATCACGCTTTCCGGGCAGGTGCTGGCGCAGATGCCGCACTGCACGCAGGCCTCCTCGTTGAAGCCCAGCCAGGGCGAATCAGGATCGTCCAGCATCGCGCCGGTCGGACAGGCGCCGACACAGGCGAGGCACATGGTGCAGCCCTGGGTGTCGACGTGAACGCGGCCGAAGGGCGCGCCCTCGGGCAGCGGCACGATGTCCTGGGGATTCGGTGCGTGCTGGTGCAGGTGGCGCAGGCCCAGCATGGTGCGCGTGCGTTTGCCGCCCATCGCCAGGAAGCCGCCGGGCGTTGGCGCTTCGGGCCGGTCCAGGCCGCAGATCCTGGCTTCGACGGCCTCCGGGTCCAGATCTTCGATCAGGTGCACGCGGCCGCTGCCATAGCCCAGCCCATCCATGATCGCGTCCGTCAGGCCCTGCAACCGCTCCAGCCCGGCGACCTCGCCCTCGCGGCGCTTGTTCGGCGGGACCAGGACGCAGATCTGCGTGGCGCCATAGGCGAAGGCCGCGGCGGTGAAGTCGACGCCGGTTTGCGTGACCTCGTTCACCTCGAACGGGAGAACCCGTGCGGGAAGGCCACGGCCGAAGCGCGCCATCAGATCGATCACCTCTTCCCCGTGCCGCGCGTCGTGGACCAGCAGGACGGGCGCCTCGCCACCTGCATTTTGGTAGCTCGACAGTAGCGTGCGCAGCCGGTCGAACAGCCCGGCCGGTCCCGGGACCTGATAGGTCGCCGCGCCCGTCGGGCAAACGCTGGCGCAGTTGCCGCAGCCGGCGCAGATGTAGGGATCGAAGGCGACACTCTCCCCCGCGCTCTCGATGGCGCCGGTGGGGCAGTTGTCCAGGCAGTTGGTGCAGCCGACCTTGCGTGAGCGGGCATGCGCGCAGATCGAGGCGTCGTAGGCGACATAGCGCGGCTTCTCGAACTCGCCGACGAGATCCGCCGCCTCGAAGGCCGCCTTCTGCACCGCCGCCGGGTCGCCCGGATCGGCGCGCAGGTAGCCGTCGCGCTTCTCCGGCGCCGGGAACAGCGGCGCGTCGCCGGTGATGTCGAGGATGATATCGCACTCCGAGAAGGCGTTGTTCCGCCCCATCTCGAACTCCAACGCCGCGCGCGAGGCGGGCAGGGCGGGGGCGTAGTCGTCCACGTTGACGCCGAACCCGCCAAGGTGGCCCCCGGCCTGCTTCACCCGGCCCTTGAATACCGGCACATCCATCGTGCGCGGCGGCATCACCTCGCCGGGGTCTTTCAGCAGGACCGTCACCTCCAGACGGCCTGACAGTTGCCGGCCCAGCTCGATCGCCTGCTCGTCGCGGCCGTAGACGAGGCACACGCCCTCCGACTGCATCGACACCGACGGCGTCGGTTCCAGGTCGAGCGCCGCCTCCGCCAGCAGGGCGGCAATCTTGGGATGGGCCTGGCCCGCCTCGTCCGACCAGCCAGCCTTCTCGCGGATGTTCGCGAAAGCGAGGGCCGCCCGCGACTCGTCCTCCTCCGCGACCTCGCGGAACAGCGGTGCCTCTTGTGTGCAGGCGACGCAGACCGAGGCCGCGTTGCCGATCGCGCTCTGATAGTTGCCAAGCTGGTTGCGGCACAGGCCGGTCTGCAGGTCCAGATCGCCTTCGCCGCCCAGCTTGTGCAGCGCCTGCTGCAGCTTCTTCGCGTCAATCGGCATCGACCGCTGGCAGTTACAGACCAGCAGTTCCTTGTCCTTAAGCTTCATTGCCACGCTCTCTCCTGCCGTGCCGCTTCTACGGCGGCGTTGTTCTTGTTTTATGTTTCGAGGCAGCATCGTAGCTGGCTTGGAGGGTATGAAACGACCCCAAAAATTCTGTGGCATCCGCGTCTCTTGGCCGCTATCCCTCAAGGCAAGGGGAAAACGGCTTGCACGATTACCTGACGACACGCGAAGTCGCGGATTACCTGCGCATCAAGGAGCGGCGGGTCTACGAACTCGTTCGCCAGCGCGCCATTCCCTGCAGCCGCGTCACCGGCAAGTGGCTGTTCCCCCGCGCCCTGGTCGACCAGTGGGTGGTCGCTAACCTGGAAGGCGAACGTCCGGCGCGCGAGCCGGCCCCGCCGGTCATCGCCGGCAGTCACGACCCATTGCTGGAGTGGGCCGCCAAGGAGAGCGGCTGCGGGCTTGCGCTGCTTCCGGGTGGCAGCCTGGATGGGCTGCAACGTCTGGCGGACGGGGCTGCGCGCGTCGCGGGGCTGCACCTGTTCGATCCGGACAGCGGCGGTTTCAACGTGCCCGCTGTGCGTAAGCGCGCCGCGCTGCCCGATGCCGTGCTGCTGGAATGGGCGTGGCGGCGGCAGGGGTTGGTGCTGCCTGCCGGCAACCCGGACGGCGTGGCGGGCCTCGCCGATCTGGCGCGCCTGAAGCTGCCGGTCGCGCGCCGGCAGGCGGAGTCGGGAAGCGGGCTGTTGCTGTCCCACCTACTGGGCGAGGCCGGGCTTGGCGAGGGCGATTTGGTCTTCGTCGAGGAGACGGCGCGCAGTGAGATGGACCTTGGACTCGCCATTTTGGAGGGACGGGGACGCGCGGGCTTCGCCGTCGAGGCGGTGGCCCGGACGTTGAAGCTGGATTTCGTGCCGCTGATGTGGGAGCGCTTCGACCTTCTGATGGGCCGTCGCGACTACTTCGAGCCGTCGGTGCAGGCGCTGATGGGCTTTGCGCGGAGCGACGACTTCGCGGTGCGGGCGCGGCGGCTTGGCGGCTACGACATCGCCGGCCTCGGTACCGTTCACGACAACGCGCCCTGACATGCGTGCCGGCCTGTTATGCCTGCTGCTCCTATGGGCTCTGCCCGCCGCGGCAGGCGTGGAGTGCTGGTCCGGCTGGGGCTATCGCGTGGCGCCTGGAACTTTGGCCTTTCGGGGCGAGCGGATGCTGCTGGTCACGCCGGGACCAGCGGACTGGCGCGTGGGGGAGGAGGTGACGCTCCTGCCACTCGACCCGGAGAGCGGCCGCATCGACCCCAATGCCGCGACCATTCATGTCCGTCCCCGGCGGCCGCGCTTCTTTTCGACGCGGGAAGGCAACCGCGCCATGGACGACGTTGCCGACATCGTGGGAGAGGACTCGCACCTCATGCTGGGCATGACCCGCGTCGGCCCGGCGGTGTCCGGCACGCCCAGGCAGGAGGCTTTCCTGCGCTGGGCCTGCGGGCGGGAATGACGCGAAGGCTGCCGGCCGGTTTCTCTTTTCTGGTGCATTCTGTAGTATGCGTTCGCGACTCGGAAGCCAACGTCTGATAGAGTGATAAGCAGGTGAGCGAACCCGCGTTCGATACGCAGAAGGCCGTGACACGGCTGCGCGACGAGGCCAGCCTTGAACAGAAGGCCGCGGAGGCGATGGTGAATGTCTTGTCCGACGTGATGAGCGACGTCGCGACCAAGGACTTCGTAAGGGACGAGATCGCCGGCCTCGAAAAGCGGCTGGACAGCCGCTTTGACGCGCAATCCGAATATATCGACAAGCGTTTCGCCGAGCAGACAGCAAAATTCGAGGCTCGCTTCGCCGAGCAGAGCATGCAGTTTGAGGCACGTTTCGCGGAACTGCAAACTGGGATCGAAAGACAGCTTGCCGAGCAGCGTACGGAGACGGAGGCGCGCTTCTCCCAACAATCGACGGAGATTGAGCGGCGGTTTTCCCAGCACTCGGCGGACATGGAGCAGCGGCTGTCCAAACAGTCGACGGAGATTGAGCAACGGTTTTCCAAACAATCAGATGAGAACCAGAAGCTTGCCGCCGAACTGATGGTTCGGATCGAGTGTATGCAGACGGAGCTTATGCGCACGCTCGTCGTTCAGACGCGCTGGGCGGTGACGGTGGTGGTCGCCTTGGCGGGGCTCTACATGGCGGCCGACAAGCTGCTTTAGGTCGCCGCGCTATCCATCGTCAGGACGGCCGCACCGCGCAGTTCGCCGTCGCGCAGACGTCCCAGCGCCTCGTTCGCCTGATCCAGCGGGAACCTCTCCACCGAGGTCTTCACGGGCACCTTGGGCGCCAATTCCAGGAATTCCTCGCCGTCCCGCCGCGTCAGGTTGGCGACCGAGACGATCTGGCGTTCCCGCCACAGGAGCTCATAGGGAAAAGCCGGGATATCGCTCATGTGGATGCCGGCGCAGACCACGGTGCCGCCGGGCCGCACGGCGCGGAGGGCGGCCGGCACCAGTTCGCCGACGGGCGCGTAGATGATGGCCGCGTCCAGAAGTTCCGGCGCGGGTTTGTCGCTGTCGCCGGTCCAGACCGCGCCGAGATCCTTCGCGAAGTCCTTGGCGTTCTCGTCGCCCGGCCGCACGAAAGCATAGATGTCGCGCCCCTGCCAGCGGGCCACTTGCGCCACGATGTGCGCCGCCGCCCCGAAGCCGTAAAGGCCCAGCCGCCGGCCCTCGCCGGCCATGCGCAGCGAGCGGTAGCCGATCAGCCCGGCGCACAGGAGCGGCGCCACCTCCGCGTCGGTGTAATCCCCATGCACCGGGAAGCAGTAACGCGCGTCCGCGACCGCGTACTGCGCGTAGCCGCCGTCCAGCGTGTAGCCGGTGAAACCCGCGTTTTCGCACAGGTTCTCCTGTCCCGCGCGGCAGTAGACGCACTCGCCACAGGTCCAGCCCAGCCAGGGGATGCCGACGCGCTGGCCGGGCTCGAACCCGGTGACGCCGCGGCCCATCGCTTCGACATGGCCGACGATCTCGTGGCCGGGAATCAGGTGCGGTTTCGGATGCTTCAGGTCGCCGTCGCAGACGTGCAGATCCGTGCGGCACACGCCGCAGGCGGAAACGCGCACCAGAATCTGGCCGTCCTTCGGCTCGGGCCGCGGGACATCCTCTGGCTGGAGCGGTGAATGCTGGCGCTCCAGGACCATTGCGCGCATCTGCTGGGCCATCGTCGTGTCTCCGAAATGCACGGAAGGAAGCCGAAGACGCCGAGTGCCGGCTGGGCCCCGGGCGCAGACTCAGACGTTCATCTGCACGATCGCGCCGTTCAGGGCCGTCGCATAACCGACCCAAAGCAGGTAGGGCAGCATTAGCCATGCCGCCGGGCGCGAAATCTGGGCAAAGGCGACGACGGTCGCCAGAATCGCCAGCACCAGCGCGAGAATGACAAGGAACGCGGCCACGATCTCGCCCATGCCGAAGAAGACGTACGACCAGGCTCCGTTCAACGCGAGCTGGATCAGAAAGCACGCCAGCGGCCAGCCGAAGCGGTTCGGCGCGTCGCGCCAGGCCTGCCAGACGGCAACCGCCATCATTATGTAGAGCAGCGTCCAGACGATGGGGAAGGCTTGGTCCGGCGGGGTCCAGGCGGGCTTCGCCAGATTGCGGTACCACGGCTCTATGGCCGGCTGGGTCACCGACGCGGCGGCAACCTCCACGGCAAGGCAGAGCACCAGAAACAGCAGCAATACGGCGGCCTGCTGGCCGCGCGAAGGCCGGCGCGTGCCGGCGCTGGGCATGGTCGCGACGCTCATCGTCCCTCCCGGAACCAGGCGAATGTCAGGGTGCCGACCGCCAGGATGAGCGCGAGAATGGCCGGGAGCAAGGACGCTTCGGCGACACCGGTGACCCGATAGGCATTGTTTTCCTGAAGACCGATCCAGCCCCGGCCCGAATGCGCGCGGTCCGGACGAACCTTGCGCAGCGACGGCAACTCCTGGGTAGCGAATTGGGTGACGGCCCCGCCGCTTGCCTCGACCAGCGGCCGCAGCTTGTCGGGCGTGGCGCGCACGTCGCGGTATTCAAGCGGGTTCAGCGCCCCGGCCGCGCCCAGCGCCGTGCGGCTGCCGTCGCTGACCTCGTACAGGCCGACCTGATGGACCGGCATTGCTGCCGTGGCGCGACCCGGACCGGCGTCCTCAAGCTGCAACGATTCCGTCGAGCCGTCGGGGCGGGTGACCGTGATCTCGGGCAGGCTCGGGCGCATGGAGCGGCGGACGATCTCCAGTGTCCCGCCGCTCACCTGCGCGCGCAGGTCCTCTTCCTCCAGTTCCGGTTCCTTCATCAGCCAGTGGGCAACGCGGCGCATCAGTTCCGCCTGGGGGCCGCCACCCTCGTAGCCGCGCGCCCACAGCCATGCATGATCGCTCAGCAACTGCGCCACGCGGCCCTCGCCGACGCGCTGCAGGATCAGTAGCGGCCGCTCGCGGATGCCGGACATCAGGGTGTCGCCCTCGCGCGCCTCCGCGTCCACCTGCCGGAACCAGCGGCCCCATTCGGGATTCGAGTTCGCGTCGTTCCCCCCCGGTAGCTTCGCGGTGACCGGATGGCGCTGGCCCAGCGTCGTCACTGACGGGCGATAGCCCTGCTCCATGATGCGGCCGGTCGGCGCCGCGGGCAGGACGTCGCCCAGCGGCGTGCGGAACAGCGACAGCGACGAGCCGAAGCTGGGGCCACCTGCTTCCAGTAGCGCGCCGCCGTTGCGGACGTATTCGGCGACGTTGTCCAGATAAAGCTGTGGCAGCACTCCACGGCGGCGATAGCGGTCGAAGACGATCAGGTCGAAGTCGTCGATCTTCTCCTGGAACAGCTCGCGCGTCGGGAAGGCGATCAGCGACAATTCGCGGATCGGCGTCCCGTCCTGCTTCTCCGGCGGGCGAAGGATGGTGAAGTGCACGAGGTCGACCGAGGGGTCCGATTTCAAGAGGTGCCGCCACGCCCGCTCACCTGCATGCGGCTCGCCCGAGACCAGCAGCACGCGAAGCCGGTCGCGCACGCCGTTCACCATCACGGCGGCGCGGTTGTTCGCCATGGTCAGCTCGCGCGGCCCCGCGTCCGTGGCAAGCTCCAGCACCGTCGGACCGCGGTGCTCGATCTTGAAGCGGACTTTCTGCTCCTCGCCGGTCGGGACCCGGACGACCTCGGGCTCGCCGCCGTCGCGTGTCAGCTTCAGTCGGGCCAGCCGGCGCTCGCCAGTGCCGGGCACGTCCTCGATCCGGACGGTGATCTCGATCTCCTTGCCGACGATGCCGTAGCTGGGCGCGTCACCGACGATCAGGCGGCGGTCGCCCTCGTCCGCGCCGCCGGTCAGCAACAGGTGCATCGGCGCGTCGATATCGAGGGCATCGAGGCTTTCGGGGGCGTCGTGAACCTGTCCGTCGCTGACGATCACGACACCGGCCAGCCGGTCGCGCGGAATCTCGCCAAGCGCGCGGGCCACGTCGGCGAACAGGCGGGTGCCTTCCTTCGGCGGACCGGAATCGGGCTCGCCGGCCTGGATCACGCGGACCTCTGTCTCCGGCAGCATGGCGAGGCGGCGGTCGAGATAGTCCATGATCGCCCGCACCTGCTCGCCGCGCGGCTCGATATCCTGGCTCGGGCTGGCGTCCACCGCGACCAGGGCAATATCCGGCAGCGTCTCGCGATCCTCCTGCACCAGCGTCGGGTTCGCCAGCACCGCCAGGATGGCAAGTGCGGCCAGCGCCCGCCAGGCGGTACCGCGCGCGCGCCGCCACGCCGCAAGCCCCGTCACCGCCGCCGCAAGCAGGGCAAGCAGCGCGATTGCGCCCCACGGCAACAGCGGCGACCAGGCGATGGAGAGGGCGGTGTTCATTGTCCCAGGCGCTCCAGAATCGCCGGCACATGGACCTGATCGGCCTTGTAATTGCCGGTCAGTGCGTACATCACGACGTTGACCCCGACGCGGTAGGCGATCTCGCGCTGGCGCTCGCCGCCCGGCACCACGGGAAGGCGCGGCTGGCCGCTTTCATCCACGGCCCAGGCGCCCACCCAGTCGTTCGCGGTGATCATGACCGAGGCGACGCCGTCGCCCGGCGCGGTCGCCGTGTCCTCCACCCACAACGCGCCGCCGGCATAGCGGCCGGGGAAATCCTGTAGCAGGTAGAAGGCCTTGGTCAGCACGTGCTCCGGGTCGACCGGGGTCAGCGGCGGGATGTCGATATCACGGGTCAGCCGCCGCAGTGCTTGCGTCGCCGGCGTTCCCTGGCCGAACAGCGAACTCCCGCCGCCGGCCTCGCGCAGATCGATCAGCAGCGTTCCGCCGTGGCCGAGGAAATGGTTGATCTTGCGCACGCCGGCCGGCGGCAGGTCCGGCTGCTCCGGCGAGATCGACCAGTAGAGCAGGGGAAAGAACGCGATCTCGTCGCTGAGCAGGTCGACGCCAAGCGGCGGCTCCGGCTCGACCGCGCTGCGCCGCGCCAGCACCCTCGAAATGCCCGTCAGGCCCTGGCGCGTGATCCGGTCGGCCTCCGCCACGCCGGTTTCGATATAGGCGAGGCGCGTGTCCAGCGTGGCCTTCAGCGCGAACTCGTCGTCGCCCTGGGCCTTCGCGCCGCCCGGCCAGGCAAGCATGCAGGCCGTGAAAATCAGCATCGTGGCGGCGGTGGTTCCGGCGGCCCCGCCGCGGCGCGGCGTCGGCAGAAGGCCGCGCAGGCCAAGCGCGATCAACATGTCCACGAGCATCAGTACCAGCGCCGTCGCCAGCAGCCAGGGCCCGATGCGCGTCTCGGGCTGCATCGCGAAGGCGCCGGCGGTGACACCCGGCGGCAGGTCGTCCAGGGGCGCCAGCGAAGGCGCCACCATCGGGCCCAGATTGTGTGCCCGGCGCTGGCCGTCGCGGCCATAAAGTCCAGGCGGATTGCCGGCACTGACAAGGTGATCGCGCAGGGCTTCCGCCGGCAGCGTGCGCACGCCGGCACCCGGTTCCGTCAGCCGGCCGAAGCCGTCGAGCACGCGTTGCGGGGGCAGGGCGGGCTGGTCGTCCGCCGCGCCGCTCAGGCCCTCGCTTACCGTCACCACGCGTCGCAGCATCCGCACGAACAGGCCCGATAGCGAAAGGTTCGACCACGAGGTGTTCGCCGTCGTGTGCACCAGCACCAGCCAGCCATCCCCGCGCTCGCCCGCTGTCACCAGCGGCGTGCCGTCGGCCAGCCGCGCCCAGGTCTTGCCGCCGAGCTCCAGGGAGGGCTCGGCCAGCACCTGCCGCGAAACTGTGATGTCGGAGGGGATTTCCAGCCCCGCGAACGGGCTGTCGTCGCCGAAGGGCGCAAGCGTCGCGGGCGTGTCCCAACTCATCGTGCCGCCCAGCGCGCGGCCGCCACGGCGCAGGCGCACCGGCAGCAGCGGCGGCTGTGCGCCTTCCCCCGCGGTTATCCCGTCGCCGCTCAGGTCCTGGGCCAGCTTCGGCCCGGCAAAGCGAAGCAGCAGGCCGCCGTTCTCCACCCAGCGGGAGACCGCCTCCCGCTGTTCCGGCGACAGCTTTCCGCGATCCGCCAGTACCAGCACGGCAAGGTCGCGCTTCAGCAGATCGTCAAGTGTGCCCCGGCTGATCTCGGCATAGGGCTTCAGCGCCCGTTCCAGGTAGTACAGCTCGGACAGCAGCGGTTGCGCGGCCTCCAGCGGGCTGTCGGACACCAATCCCACGGGCCGGCGCTGCCAGCGCTCGTCCAGCAGCGCGACGGCGCCGGCATGGCGCGCGCCTTCGATCCGCACGCGCGCGATACGGTTACGCAGTTGCAGCGGCAACTCGAAACTGGCCGTGGCGGCCGTCTCGCCTGCCTCGACGCGGGCGGGGGCGGTGCCGACAAGCCGTCCGTCCTCGCCCTCGGCCAGAACGGTCACCGACTTCGCGCCGCGCGAATCGGGCCGCTGGACGGTCACCCGCACGTCCGTGCCGGTGTTCTCCGGCGGCAGCACGATACTGGCGGCGCGTCCGGCGCCGGCATGCAGTACGCTCAGCCGGCCAAGCCGTTGCAGCGTCGCGGCGAGTTCCCGCGTTCCCGGCGCGGCCAGACCGTCGGAGAGCCAGATGACGTGGGCCGAGCCGGTCACGCCGATCTCGGCCGCGACCGCCTGCGCGGCGTCGAGATCGCTCGGCCAGGGCTTCGGCTGGATGGCGCGCACGCGCTCCAGCGCCGCGTCCGGGCGTAGCGGGTTGCTGGCGGTCAGCGGCTCGTCCGGCCGCTCGCGCGCCGTGGTCATCAGGATGACGCGCCGCTCTTCGCGTGCCGCGCGGTCGATCAGAGTCTCCATCGCGCGTTGCCGCTCTTCCCAGGTGCCGGCGGCGGCCCAGCCGTCATCGATCACAAGGACCAGGGGCCCGCTTCCCGATAGCTGCCCGGCCGGGTGCAGCACCGGCCCGGCCAGGCCCAGGATCAGCAGCGCCACGGCCAGCATGCGCAGCAGCAGCAGCCATAGGGGCGTGCGCTGGGGCGTCTCCTCCGGCGGCGTCAGGCCGGTCAGCAGGCGGATCGCGGGAAAGCGGATGCTCTTCGGCGCGGGTGGCGTGACGCGCAGCAGGAACCACAGCGCGGGCAGGCCGACGAGGGCCAGCAGCAGCCAGGGCTGCGCGAAGGCGAATGTCTCCAGTCCCAGCATCAGGTTTCGCTCAACGCCCTACCTCTGCATGAACGCCGTCAACGCGCCGTAGATCGCCAGCAGCGCCGTCTGCGGCGGCCGGTCGGTGCGGTGCCAAGTGCAGCTCCAGCCGGTGCGCCGGGCGATGGCGGCGATGCCCTCTTCCTGCGCGCGCAGCCGCCGGCGATAGGCGCCGCGCACGCCCTCGACCCTGGACAACAGCCACGGCTGCTCGCCTTCCAGTCCCTCGAAGCGCACGCGGCCCTCGTAGGGCAGCGTTTCCTCCGCGGGGTCCAGCACCTGGACCAGGTGGCCCGAGACGCCGCGCTCGGCAAAGTCGCGCAGGCAGCGTTCCACCGACTCCAGCGGCGCCAGGAAGTCGCCGAACAGCACCACTTGCGCCGCCCGAGGCAGGGGCTCGGGCGGCGGCAGGTCGCTGTCGCCGGTACCCTCTCGTGTCAGCGCCTCCGACAGCCGGCCCAGGGTGCCGCGTCCCGCCGCCGGCGGCATCCCGGTGCCCAGTAGCGTCACGTGCTCGCCGGCACGCACCATCAGTACCATCAGCGCCAGCATCAGAAGCTCGGCCCGCTCGCGCTTGGTGGGGAGGTTCCTGTTGGATCGCCACGTCATCGAGGCGGAAGCGTCGCGCCACATCCAGACCGATTGCGCCGCTTCCCATTCCAGTTGGCGCACGAACACGCGGTCCGACTTGGCCGATTGGCGCCAGTCGATGCTGGGCGGCGGGTCGCCCGGCTGGTAGTCGCGGTATTGCCAGAAGGTCTCGCCCTGGCCGACACGGCGGCGTCCGTGCACGCCCTGGGCGACGGTCGTCGCCACCCGCTCGGCCGCCAGCAGCAGCGGCGGCAGCGTCGCCGCAAGCTGTTCCGCCCGTTGCCGTGCCGTCAATGCCGGTGTCGCCATGGCTTTCTTTCGTCCGCGTCTTCCCGCTTGGCTGCGTCAGGCGCTATTGCAGCGGGGCGCACAGGCGCGCGATGACGTCGTCGAGGGTCGCGCCCTCCGCCCGTGCCGCGAAGGTCAGTGCCATGCGATGGCGCAGCACGGGATGGGCAAGCGCCAGAACGTCGTCCACCGACGGCGCGAGCCGTCCGTCCATCACGGCCCGCGCCCGCGCGCCCAGCATCAGCGCCTGGCTGGCGCGCGGGCCGGGACCCCAGGCGACCTGCTCGCCGACCTCGGGGATGCTGCTGCTCTCCGGCCGGCCCTGACGGACCAACGACAGGATCGCCTCGACCACGCTCTCGCCCACGGGGACGCGCCGGACCAGCCGTTGCGCCGCCATCAGCTCCTCGGTGTCGAGAACCCGGTTGGGCTTTGCGTCCTCGGCGCCGGTGGTGGCGAGGAGCATCTGGCGCTCCGCGTCGATATCCGGGTAGCCGACGTCGATCTCCAGCAGGAAGCGGTCGAGCTGCGCTTCGGGAAGCGGGTAGGTGCCCTCCTGCTCCAGCGGGTTCTGGGTAGCCAGCACGTGGAACGGTCGCGGCAGGTCGTGGGGATGGCCGGCGACGGTGACCCGGCGTTCCTGCATTGCCTGCAACAGCGCCGACTGCGTGCGCGGGCTGGCGCGGTTGATCTCGTCGGCCATCAGAAGCTGCGAGAATACCGGGCCGGGAATGAAGCGGAAGGTGCGCCGGCCCTGCTCGTCCTCCTCCAGCACTTCCGAGCCGAGGATGTCGGCCGGCATCAGGTCCGGCGTGCACTGCACGCGGCGGTCCTCCAGGCCGAAGACGGTGCCCAGTGTTTCGACCAGGCGGGTCTTCGCCAGCCCCGGCACGCCGATCAACAAGGCATGTCCGCCGCAGAGCAGCGTGATCAACGTTTGATCGACGACGCTTTGTTGGCCGAAAATGACGTGGGCGATCGACTCGCGGGCCGCCTGCAGCTTGTGGCCCAGCGTCTCGATCTCTTCAGCCAGCCGCCCCGCCGCGGTTGCGTCGTCGGCGGCTGCATCGCTCGTGTAAGGCGCGTTGCTCGACACTGTGTTCGACTCCCTGTCGAAAGAGCAAGATAGCGCACGGAGACCGAAAGACCATGCAAGGGCCCTTGGACCCGTCACCCTCGATAGTGACTCATCGCGCGCCGCCTGACGAGAGGGGGGCGGCGGAGATCATGTCCCTCGTCGGCAGCGGCGAGTTCTACATCGTCCGCGACGGCACCTGGTTCCACGAGGGCCGGCCGTTTCCGCGCAAGGCGCTGGTGAAGCTGTTTTCCACCGTATTGCGGCGAGATGAAGACGGCCTCTACTGGTTGCAAACGCCTGTGGAGAAGGTGCGGGTGCACGTGGAGGACGCGCCCTTCATCGCCGAGGAGATGGAGCGCGAGGGCGCGGGCCGGAAACAAGTGCTGTGGTTCCGCACGAACATGGACGTGTGGGTGGAGGCGGGACCGGATCATCCGATCCGCGTGCGGCGGTCGCCTGAAACCGGAGAGCCCAGCCCCTATATACTGGTGAAAGACAAGCTGGAGGCGCTGCTCGCCCGATCGGTGTTCTATAGCCTCGTCGAACTGGCAGAGCCGGCGCGCCAAAACGGGGAGGAAGTGCTGGGCGTATGGAGTCACGAGACCTTTTTCCCGCTGGGCGGGATGCCAGCGGACTGAGCAGCGGCGAAGCCATCCAGCGGCTGCGCACCCACGCGCCCCTGGGGCGCCGTGATGCCGCGACGCGTATCGCGCCGCGCCGGGGGGACGACGACCTCAATCCAGGCCTGATCTCCCCGGTGGGGGAATTTGTGGATGCCGCCGTTTTGGTGCCGCTGATCCGCCGGAAGAGCGACCTGCATGTCCTGCTGACGCGCCGCACCGCGCATCTGAACGACCATCCGGGCCAGATCGCCTTTCCCGGCGGCCGGGTCGAGGCGTGGGACGCCAGCCCCGAGGCGGCGGCCCTGCGCGAGGCGGAGGAGGAGGTGGGCCTGACGCCGCGCGCGGTGGATATCGTCGGCCAGCTCGACACCTACCTGACGCGCACCGGCTATCGGGTCACGCCCATCGTCGGCGTCATGGAACCGCCCGGCGCGCTGCGGCCCGACGATTTCGAGGTCGCCGAGATCTTCGAGGTGCCGCTGTCATTCCTGCGCCAGCCCGAGTCCCGCCAGATGCACAGCCAGCAGTTCCAGGGGCGCGAGCGCTTCTTCTATGTATTTCCCTACGGCGCCTATTACATTTGGGGGGCAACGGCGGGCATGCTGGTCAACCTTGTGGATGTGCTTGAGCAACCATGCTGAGAAAGCTGCTGACAATCGTCCTGCCGATCGCCCTGCCGTTCGTGGTGTATTACCTCTACATCACCTGGGCGCGCATGCGCGGTGCCGGGCAGGGCCAGCAACCGGGCTACAAGGACCCGCCCTGGCCCTGGCTGGCAGCGGGCGGCGTCGTGCTGATGGCCGCCGCGCTCATCGCCTGGCGGGTCCTCTCCGATCCTGCCGCGCCCGGTGCGGAGATCGTCCCCGATCGCTACATCGACGGCCAGGTGGAACCCAGCTACGTGGTCGAGGAGTAGGGCGAGGTTTTGTGGGCTAGGTGGGATATCTCTCTTTCCGGGCATGCGCGGGGGGACGCGCCCCCCTTTGCGACGGGCGCATGAAACCGGCCGGCCATCTGGACCCGCAGCCGTGGATGATGGCGGACGACACGCGCGCGGTCCTCGCCGCGCTGCGGGCCGAGGGGACGGAGGTGCGCTTTGTCGGCGGCTGCGTGCGCGATAGCCTGCTGCACCGTCCGGTGAAGGACGTGGATATCGCCACGCCCGACACGCCGGAGACCGTCCTGCGCCTGCTGCGCCAGTCCGGCCTGAAGGCGATACCGACCGGGCTGCACCACGGCACGGTGACGGCAGTGTCGGATCATCACCCCTTCGAGATCACGACGCTGCGCGAGGATGTCGAGACCTTCGGCCGCCACGCGCGGGTTGCGTTCACAGACGACTGGACGGCCGACGCCGCGCGCCGGGACTTCACCATGAACGCGATGTTCCTGGCGCCCGAGGGTGCGATCTACGACCCCTTCGACGGCTTGCCGGACCTGCGCGCCGGGCGGGTGCGCTTCGTCGGCGAGCCGGCGCAGCGAATCCAGGAGGACTATCTGCGGCTGCTGCGCTTCTTCCGCTTCCATGCCCATTACGGCCACGGCGCGCCGGACGCTGACGGCCTGCGGGCGGCGACGGCCTTCGCACCGCATCTCGTCGAGCTTTCGGGTGAGCGTATCCGCGAGGAGCTGCTGCGGCTGCTGTCCGCCCCCGACCCGGCGCCGGTGCTGCGGGACATGCTGGCCCACGGTATCCTGGCCGCGATCCTGCCGGAGGCGAAGCTGGCGGAGCGGCTCGACGCGCTCGTCGGACTGGAACGGCCGGCGGGCGTGGCGGGGGACCCGATCCTCCGCCTTGCCGCCCTCCTGGAGACGGATCGCGCGGGCGCCGAGGACGTGGCGGAACGCCTGCGTTTCTCCCGCCGGGAAGCGCGGTGGCTGGCCGATTTGCTGGCACCCGCGCGGGACGTGGGAATCGGCGACTCGGGGTCGGCGCTGCGACGCGCGATGTACCGACTGGGGCCGGAGCTGGTGCGCGATCTCCTGCTGCTTGCCGCCGCGAGTCGCAAGGCGGAAGGGGAGTTGGTCGACGGCGAGCGGCTGACCGCGGCGCTGGCGGAAGTGGCTGCCTGGACTCCGCGGCACTTGCCTATCGGGGGAGCGGATGCGCAGGCTGTGGGGATATCGCCGGGTCCGGAGATGGGCGCGGCGCTGCGCGCGGTCGAGCGGTGGTGGGAAGAGCGGGATTTCGTCCCCGACCGCGCGGCCTGCCTGGCCAAACTGCGGGAAGTGGCGGAGCGGCGGTCTTGAAGGAAATCGTTCGGCTGGGGGTTGTCGTGGCGGCGGCGGCGGTGGCGGCGGCCGGGGCAGCCTACATCCTTGAGCAGCGCCCCAAGGCGCCGCCGTCGGCGGGCGACAGGCTGGCGGCGAAGCGGGTGCGTACCTACTACGCCGCGAATCCGCCGCGCCCGGATTGGCACGTCCGGGATGTGGAGGCGACACAGGGCCGCGTGCTGGTGCACCTGGAAGTGCCCTCGGCGCAGGCGGCGGCCTTGCTGAAAAGCCCGATGGGCTTCCAGCAGGCCAGCATCGCCGAGGTCTGTCCGGGCGCCGATCTCTGGGATGAGGTGGGCAGCGCGACCGACCTGCAAATCCGCGCCACGATGCCGTCTGGAGAGCCCTTCTTGCGCGTCGACTGCCGCCGTTTCACGGCCCCGGCGGCGGGGTAGGCGCGGCTTTCGGCGTTACGGCCAGCCGGCCAGCGGCGGCAGCGACATCAGGATGGCTTCCGGGTTGCCGCCGGTCTGCAGGCCGAATCGGGTACCCCGGTCGTAAAGCAGGTTGAACTCGACGTAACGCCCCCGGCGGAAAAGCTGATGCTGGCGGTCGGCTTCGGTCCAGGGCTTGTGCATGTGCCGGCGCACCAACGTGGGGTAGATGTCCAGGAAGGCCTTGCCGACGTCGCGGGTGAACGCGAAGTCCGCCTCCCAGTCGCCGCTGTCCAGGTAATCGTAGAAGATGCCGCCGACGCCGCGCGCCTCGCCGCGATGCTTGATGAAGAAGTAGTCGTCGGCCCAGGCCTTGAAGCGCGGGTAATAGCCCGGGTCGTGCGCGTCGCAGGCGGCCTGCATTGCCGCGTGGAAGTCGCGGGTATCCGCCTCGTCCTCGCGGCTGGGATTCAAGTCGCTGCCGCCACCGAACCAGCTTGTCGCGGTGACGATGTGCCGCGTGTTCATGTGTACCGCCGGCACGTGGGGCGAGCGCATGTGCGCCACCAGCGAGATGCCCGACGCCCAGAAGGTGGGATCGGCCTCGGCACCCGGAATCTCCTTGGCGAAACCTTCGCTGAACCGGCCCTGGACGGTGGAGATGTTCACGCCCACCTTCTCGAAGACGCGGCCGTGCATGATCGACATCGTGCCACCGCCGGGTTCCTCGACCTCCGGATCCTGGCGCCGCCAGGTCCGGCGTTCGAAGCGGCCGGGCGGCGTGTCGGCCAGGCGTTCGGCGTTCTCGCCGGAAAGCTCGTCCTCCAGGCGCTCGAAGGCCGCGCAGATGTCGTCGCGCAGCTCGCGGAACCAGGATTCGGCGCGCTGCTTGCGCTCGGTTGCGAGGTCGTGTGTGTCGGCCGTGTCTGTCACGAGTCGCCAGTCTCCTCGAAATCGCTTGCGGGGGCGCCATGCCGCGCGAAGCCGCCGGTCTGTCGCAGCGCCTCACCCGCCGTCATCGCCGCGGCGATGGCGACGTTCAGGGACCGCTGGCCGGGACAAAGCGGTATGCGTATGCAGGCGTCAACATTTGCATGCACGTCTTCCGGCACACCCGCGCTTTCCCGGCCAAGCAACAGCGTGTCGTCGGCGCGGAAACCAAAATCGGTATAGCTGGTATCGGCGCGTGTCGTCAGCAAGATAAGGCGTCCAGGCGACCGCTTGTCGCGGAACCGGGCCCAGGAGGCGTGCCTGGTCATATGCACCGAGGCAAGATAATCCATGCCCGCCCGGCGCAGCCGGCTGTCCGAGAGGACGAACCCACAGGGCTCGATGATGTCCACGGCGAGGCCAAGGCAGGCCGCGAGGCGAAGAATCGTGCCGGTGTTCTGCGGAATATCCGGCTGATAGAGGGCAAGGCGCATGACGGCGGCTATGCCTTTCGCGTGGCGGTCTTCGGGCTTTCGTTCGCGGGCAATTTCCTCTATATCCGACCCGCGATGCAAGCTGGGGCAGGGGGTGACTGTGGCGAGATGTCGCATGTTGCATGTGTTAGCCGCAGCTATGTTCGCAGCGCGGAGGACGGGTGCGGGTCCGAGTAATGGCGGCTGCGCGTGATGTGTCAGTCGGCGGGCGCGTGAAAGCCACGAGGGAAGAAGACGTCATGGCCGAAACGGCGAAATCCAGCCAGAAACACGGCGGCGGGGCCGACGCGTCCCGGCGCGACTTCCTATACCTCGCCAGCGGCGCCATGGGTGCGGTCGGTGTCGCCGCGGTCGCCTGGCCGCTGGTCGACACGCTGAACCCATCGGCGGACGTGCTGGCGCTGGCCTCGACCGAGGTCGACCTGTCGCCGATCCAGGAGGGGATGGCGATTACCGTCACTTGGCGCGGCAAGCCGGTGTTCGTGCGCCACCGCACCGAGGCGGAGATCGAGCAGGCCCGTTCGGTGGAGGTGGACGACCTGCGCGATCCGCAGGCCGACGCCGACCGCGTGCAGGAGGCGCCCTGGCTGGTGGTCATCGGCATCTGCACGCATCTGGGCTGCATTCCGCTGGGCAACAAGCCAAGCGAGCCGCGCGGCGACTGGGGCGGCTGGTTCTGCCCGTGCCACGGGTCGCACTACGACACCGCCGGGCGCATCCGTAAGGGACCCGCGCCGGAGAACCTGCCGGTGCCGCAGTACCAGTTCGTCGACGACACCACGATCAAGATCGGGTAGGGGCGCGCGCGATGAGCGAGTTCAAGACCAACAGCAAGGTGGTCAAGTGGATCGACCACCGACTTCCGATTTTCTCGTTCATGCACGAGGAGCTGCACGCCTATCCGGCGCCGAGGAACCTGTCCTACATGTGGAACTTCGGCTCGCTGGCGGGCATCGCGCTCGTGATCATGATCGTCACCGGCATCGTGCTGGCGATGCAGTACGTCGCGCACACCGCGCATGCGTTCGATTCGATTGAGCACATCATGCGCAACGTCAACTACGGCTGGCTGGTGCGCTACATCCACATGAACGGGGCGTCGTTCTTCTTCATCGTCGTCTATATCCACATATTCCGCGGGCTTTACTACGGTTCCTACAAGTCGCCGCGCGAGCTGTTGTGGATCCTGGGCGTGGTGATCCTGCTGCTGATGATGGCGACCGCGTTCATGGGCTACACGCTGCCCTGGGGCCAGATGAGCTACTGGGGCGCGACGGTGATCACCAACCTGTTCTCGGCGATCCCGGTTGTCGGCGACAGCATCGTCACCTGGCTGTGGGGCGGTTTCGCGGTCGGCAACCCGACGCTGAAGCGCTTCTTCGCCCTGCATTACCTGCTGCCGTTCGTGATCGTGGCCGTGGTGTTCCTGCACCTGTGGGCGCTCCACCGCTTCGGCTCGAACAACCCGCTGGGCATCGACGCCAAGGGCCCGCAGGACAAGATCCCCTTCCATCCGTACTACACGGTGAAGGATGCGTTCGGACTGGGCGTGTTCCTGACGATCTTCGCGCTCTTTGTGTTTTTCGCGCCGAATTACCTGGGTCATCCGGACAACTACATCCCGGCCGATCCGCTGCAGACGCCGCCGCACATCGTGCCGGAATGGTACTTCCTGCCGTTCTACGCCATCCTGCGCTCGATCCCGGACAAGCTGCTGGGCGTGCTGGCGATGTTCGGCGCCATCGCCGTGCTGGCCGTGCTGCCTTGGCTGGACCGCTCGCCGGTGCGTAGCGGCAAGTTCCGGCCGATCTTCAAGCAGTTCTACGTGCTGCTGCTGATCGACGTGCTGGTGCTGGGCTGGGTTGGCGCGAAGCCGCCGGAGGGTATCTATCTGGTGCTCGGCCGCGTGGCGACGGCTTACTACTTCCTGCACTTCCTCGTGGTGCTGCCGCTCCTGGCCGTGTTCGAGAAGCCGCGGCCGCTGCCGCACAGTATCTCGGAGCCCGTGTTGAAGGGCGGCGGTCAGGCCGCCGGCGCGACGGCGAAGCCGATGGAGAAGGCGTAACAATGAAACGACTGTTCACTGCTGCGACCGTCGCTCTCCTCACCACGTTCGGAGCCGGTGCGGCCCAGGCGGCCGAGGGCGCGGCGATCCCCGACCACGAGTTCTCGTTCGAGGGCATCTTCGGCACCTTCGACCGGGCCGCCGCGCAGCGGGGCCTGCAGGTCTACAATCAGGTCTGCGCGAGCTGCCATTCGCTGAAGTACGTCGCCTTCCGCACGCTGGGCGACCTGGGCTACGAGCCGGAACAGGTGGAGGCGCTGGCCGCGCAATACCAGGTGACGGACGGGCCGAACGACCAGGGCGAGATGTATCAGCGGGAGGCCAAGGCCTCCGACGCCTTCCCGTCGCCGTTCCCGAACGATGCGGCGGCGCGGGCGGCCAACGGCGGCGCGCTTCCGCCCGACCTCTCCGTCATCACACAGGCGCGGCCGAACGGTCCCGATTATCTGCATGCCCTGCTGACGGGCTATGAAGAGGCACCGGCCGATGCCGACCTGCCGCCGGGGCAGTACTGGAACACCGCGTTCCCGGGCCATCAGATCGCCATGCCGCCGCCGCTGTCGGAAGGCATTGTCGAATACCAGGACGGCACGGAGGCGACTGTCTCCCAGATGGCGCACGACGTAACCGTGTTCCTGCACTGGGCGGCCGAGCCGCACATGGAAGCCCGCAAGCGTGGGGGCATCGGCGTGGTGCTGTTCCTGCTGATCTTCACTGGCATGCTCTATGCCGTGAAGCGCAAGGTCTGGCGGGATCTGCACTGATTTTCGCAGCGGATCGGGTCGAAGCCTGGAGGCGGCGATCCGATCCGACAGTGCCGGCGACGAATGACCGGCGGAGCGGGACTTGATTTCGGGCGGTATCGCCGACGGCGGTGCCGCCCGAAGTGTATTCAGGTTCGCGAGTTGAACCGGCCCCGGCTCGCCACAAGATGGGGAGGAACATTCAAGGGCGGGCTGTGGGCCCAATAGGACGCGACGGCCACGTGGACGCATTATTCGCCGGCGATGGAATGGGCGGGGGAATGTACCGGCGGCTGCGTCCGTGATGTCCCAGGTTCGAGAGCTTGAATAGACCGCTCAGTGGGTTACGAGCTGGGATTTCACATCGGCAGTGCCAAGCAGGCGCGCCCCGGGAAGGCGGACGTTGGCTGTGGTTCCCTTGCCCAAGGCGGATTCGAGCCACAATTCGCCGCCGTGGCATTCCACCAGTGCCTTCGTCAGCGGCAGGCCCAGCCCTGTACCCTCGTAGCCGCGACTGATGGCGGAATCAACCTGGGCGAAGGGCTCCATCACCTTCCTGAGATTGTTCGCGGAGATACCCTGGCCGGTGTCCCGCACCTGCATAAAGATACCGCCATCGGTTTCCAGGCCGGTGTGGATCGTGACCGTGCCGCCTGGCGGGGTGAATTTGACCGCGTTGGAGAGCAGGTTCAGCAGGATCTGCTTAAGCCGGCGCGAATCCGCGCGGATTCGAATTTCGCCGTCGGGTGCCTCAAGCTCGAGGTCCAGATGGCCCCGTTCCGCCTTGTGCTGGACCAGACGTACGCAGCTTTGCACGATATCGCTGAGGTCGACCTCCTCTTCCGCCAGTTCGACCGCGCCCGCTTCCGCCTTCGAGACATCGAGGATATCATTGATGATGTTCAGCAGATGCTCGCCGCTCTCGCGGATGTCTGTTGCATAGCACCGGTTCCGCTCGCCGATCTTGCCGAAGATCTCGCGCTCCATCACCTCCGAAAAGCCGATGATCGCGTTCAGCGGCGTGCGCAGCTCGTGGCTCATGTTAGCGAGGAACTCACTCTTCGTCCGGTTCGCGAGTTCCGCCGCCTCCTTCGCCCGGCGCAGCGTTTCCTCCGAGCGTTTCACCTCGGTGATATCCTGAAGTGCGCCGACGGTGCGGACAAGCTGTCCGTGATGGTCGCACACGGGCTCGCCGATCTCGCGGCCGTAGCGCTGCTCGCCCTGAGCCGTGTAGAAGCGGTATTCGACCTCAAACGGTTCGGGATTCTCGCGGGTGCTTTCGATGACCCGCAGATAGCGCTCGCGGTCGTCGGGATGAATATAGTGAAGGGCATCCGAAACCGTCTTGAAGGCCTCGTGATACTGGTCTGGCGTCATGCCGAGCATCTTGACGAGTTCGGGCGAGGCATAGACGAGCTGGTCCTCTGTCTCGTCCCAGACCCAGTGCCCGAGGTTCGCCAGGTTCGCGGCGTGGGCCAGCAGCGTCGCGCTTTCGCGTAGCTGGGCCTCCACTTCCTTACGGTCGGTGACGTCGCTGGCCGCACCCAGGATGCGCGTTATCCGTCCGGTCTCGGGGTCGAACTCGGCCCTGCCATGCAGGCGAACCCACCGTCGTTCACCGTTGGTGTCGAATATGCGGAAGTCGTCGACCGGCGACTCGCCTCGCTGAAGCTGGCCGATACGCCGCTCCAGGATGCCGCGGTCGTCGGGATGGACGATGTCGGACCAGCAGCTTTCGCCGTTGCCGGTGAACGATGACGGCGTCGCTCCAGCCAGGGTGCCGGCCACCCATTCCACCCGCGCCGATCCATCGGCCGCGACGAGGTAGGAATAGACCATATCGGAGGTCATCTCGGAAACGGTGCGATAGCGCCGCTCGCTCTCCCGGATCGCCGCGGCGGTCCGGTGTTTTTCGGTCGTGTCCTCGATAATGCCTTCGTAGCCGACCAGATTCCCCTGGGTGTCGTAGACGCCCCAGGCACTCTCGGAAAACGGGAAGGTGCTGCCGTCCTTGCGGTACACCTCGGACTCGATGTGACGGACGAAGCCCTGCTCGTCCACAGCCTTGCGGATGCGCGCGCGGATGCCCGGATCAGCGTAGACGTCGTTGCTGTGCGGGAACCGCTGCAGGAAGTCCGCGGGGTCGTTGCAGCCGTGCATGCGGGCCAGCGCCGGGTTCACCTCGACGAACGTGCCGTCGGGGGAGGTCAGGTACATGCCCTCCACCGCGTTCTCGAAGATGCTGCGGTAGCGGTTCTCCTTTTCGCGGACGGTCCGTTCCGCCAGCTTCTGCTCGGTGATGTCGCGCCCGATTCCCCGGTAGCCGACGATGGTTCCATGGTCGTCGTAGATCGGTACACCGGAAACCTGAAGCCACTGCTCGCTTTCCTGCATGCGGGTATAGCAGCATTCCAGGTCCGAGAAGGGCTCGCCGCGCGCCATCGAACCCGCGATGGTGGGGGACAGATCCTGGACCGCGCCGAACTCCGCCATGATCTCGGAACGCGTCCGTCCGATGAGTTGGGCCTGCACGATGCGATGCTCGGAAGCGGACTTCGCTCCGGAATGAAAGGTGAAGCGCTGGTCCATGTCGGTTTCCCAGAACCAGTCGGCACTGATTTCCGCATAGTCCCGGAAGCGCTGCTCGTTCTCGCGAAGCTGCTGCTCGGCCTGCCGGCGCGCGGTGACATCGATGTAGGTGCGCACGAACCCGCCCTCGGGCAGCGGCTGGCCGCGGACCTCCACCACCGTGCCGTCCGGACGGATCCGTTCGAAGCTGTGCGGCTCGAAATGGCCGGCCTGCTCAAGCCGGCGACGGACCTCGGCCTCGACATCGACATCGCCGTATTCGCCGTGCTCGGCATTGTACCTGATGTAGTCCCCGAAATGCTGGCCGGGGCGCAGCATGTTCTCCGGCAGGTCGAAAATCTCGTGCATCCGACGGTTCGTGGCAACGATGCGCAATTCCGCATCGCAGATGCACACGCCTTCGCTCATGCTGTCGAGAACGGTCTGGAAGTGCTTGCCCAGGCGGCGCAGCGTGTGCGTCTCGCCGACATCCCGGCAGGTTCCGCGATAACCGAGGAATTCGCCGCTGTCATCGAACACGGGCTTGCCGGTGACGCACAGGATCCGGTGCTCGCCGTTCGGCGCCGGCACGTTGTAGGTGAAATCGCGGAACAGGCGGTGCGCGGCGAGATCTTCCAGATGGGCGCGCCAGTGCGGGTCGGCCGGATCGCCGCCGGCCGCCTCGATCCGCGTGCGGCCCAGGAACGGGGAGGGGTCGTAGACGGCTTTCTGGGCGTCACGCTGCCAGAAGCGCGTGAAGCGGTGCTGGCTGTCGCTTTCCCAGAACCAGTCGCCTGCGGTCTCGACAGCGTCGTGAAGCCGCTGCCGGGCGCGGGCCAGCTTCCGTTCCGCCTTCCCGGCCCGGCGAGCGAAGTACCAAGCGGCGGTCCCGGCGGCGGCGATCCCGGTGCCCAGCGTCGCCCAGATTGCAATGTAAGCTATTGAAACCCCGGGCAAGACTTCCCCCACCGCGCATGCCTTTGGGCAGGTTATAACACTATTACATGAGTTCTAAATCGTTAGTGTGAATCACGCGTTAAATCGAAGCGCCGGGCTGGCGGCCATCAGGATTCGAAAGAGATCAATGAGTGTACCGGAATATCGATCTTTTCGCGACCCGAGAGGAATGCAAGCTCGATAATGCACGCGCAGCCACGAACGTCGGCGCCCATCTTGCGCAGAAGCTCGACCGAGGCGCGCATGGTGCCGCCGGTCGCCAGCAGGTCATCCAGGACGACGACACGCTGGCCGGGCTTCACGGCGTCTTCCTGCATCTCGATGGTGTCGCTCCCGTATTCCAGGTCGTAGGTGTAGGGAATCGTGGCCCCCGGCAGCTTGCCCTGCTTGCGGATCATGACGAACCCCAGGCCGAGCTGGAGGGCCAGCGGTGCGGCCACCAGGAAACCGCGGCTTTCGATACCCGCCAGGATGTCCGGCTTCTCGGGGCCAATGGCGCCGACGAGCTGGCGAACCGTCTCTTGCCACGCCTGCGGGTGGGCGAGAAGCGTCGAGATGTCGTAGAACAGGATGCCCGGCTTGGGAAAGTCGGGAACCTGCCGGATGTGCTGCTTCAGATCCATGATGGGGAATGACCTTTTGCCTACCCTTGCGTGTATTATTGCGTCTCTTGGTCACACTAATGCGCGTGCTCGGCCCAGGCAATCTCGGCTTGGAGCGATACTCGTTTTTCCTCGGCGCGGATCAGCCATGCGCCGCGCGCGTCTTGCAAGCGGCCTGCTTATGAAGTTGCATAGCGTGAAGCAAGGCCGAAAAGTTTCCATCGTTCTTCACAAGCAACATCGTTTGCCGTCATGACCAAGATCCTGCATCGCCAGATCCACCAGCAGTACCCTGTCGCCGCGGGCGGGGACGGACCCTATGTCATCGACCGGGAGGGACAGCGCTACCTCGATGCCTCGGGCGGGGCGGCGGTGTCGTGCCTGGGCCACAGCCACGCCCGCGTGATAGAGGCCATCAAGGGGCAGCTCGACAAGCTGGCCTACGCGCACACGTCCTTCTTCACCAGCGAGCCCTCGGAAGAGCTGGCCGAGCACCTGACAAGCCGCGCGCCGGGTGAACTGAACCATGTCTACTTTGTCTCCGGCGGCTCGGAAGCGAACGAGACGGCGCTGAAGCTGGCGCGGCAGTATTTCGTCGAGGCCGGCCAGCCGCGCCGGAGCAACTTCATCGCCCGCCGGCAGAGCTATCACGGCAATACGCTGGGCGCGCTCTCGGTCGGAGGCAACCCCGGCCGCCGGGCCGTCTACGACCCGATCCTGATGAAAAACGTGACGCACATTGGCCCGTGCTACGCCTATCGCGGCCAGCGCAACGACGAGGACGAGGCCGCCTACGGGCGTCGCATGGCCGACGAGCTGGAGGAGGCGATCCTGGCGACCGGGCCGGAGACCGTCGCCGCCTTCATCTGCGAGCCGGTGGTGGGCGCCACTCTTGGCGCGGTGCCGGCGGTGCGCGGCTATCTGCAGCGCGTGCGGGAAATCTGCGACCGCTACGGCGTCCTGCTGATCCTGGACGAGGTCATGTGCGGCATGGGCCGCACCGGCACCTTGTTCGCCTGCGAGCAGGATGGCGTCGTGCCGGACCTCCTGACCTGCGCCAAGGGGCTTGGCGCCGGCTACCAGCCGATCGGCGCCGTGCTGTTGTCGAGACGGATCTTCGACACGATCGCTGGCGGCAGCGGGGCCTTCCAGCACGGCTTCACCTACATCGGTCACGCGACCGCTTGCGCCGCCAGCCTGGCCGTGCAGCGGACCATCGAGGAAGACGGCCTGCTGGCCAACGTGAAGAGTCAGGGGGAGGCGCTGCAGCAAGCCCTGAAGGCGCGCTTCGGCAATAATCCGCATGTGGGCGATATCCGCGGCCGAGGCCTGTTCCGGGGCATCGAACTGGTCGCCGACCGGGGCACGAAGGAGCCGTTCGATCCCACCCTCAAGCTCAATGCCCGCATCAAGAAGGAAGCCATGGCGCGCGGGCTGATGTGCTATCCGGGCGGCGGCACCGTCGACGGCTGGCGCGGCGACCATATCCTGCTTGCACCGCCCTATATCCTTGAGGAGGCGCACCGCGAGGAGATCGTCGAGAAGCTGGATGCGGCGCTCTCTGCGGCGTTGGAGCAGGTGACGGCTTGAGCATGGAGCGCGAGGCGAGCGGCTGGGCGCCGCTGGTCATCGCGGTCGCGCCGAACGGCGCGCGCAAGACGGCTGCCGACCATCCCAGGCTGCCCGTCACGCCGGCGGAGATCGCGCGCGAATCCCGTGCCTGCCTGGAGGCCGGGGCCTCCATGCTGCATCTTCATGTCCGTGATTCGGATGGCGCGCATACGCTGGATCCGGCCCGCTATCGCGCGGCCATCGACGCCGTGCGGGCGGAGGTCGGGGACGCGCTTGTGATCCAGACCACGACGGAGGCCGTCGGCCGCTATACCCCGGACGAGCAGATCGCCGCCGTCCGCGCGCTGAAGCCCGAAGCGGTGAGCCTGGCGGTGCGCGAACTGATGCCTGATGCCGCCCGCGAGCCGGCGGGGACGGAGTTCCTACGCTGGTGCGAGGGTGAGGGCGTGATGCTGCAGTTCATCCTCTACGACACCGCCGATCTGGTCCGGTTCCGCGACTTGACGGCGCGCGGGGCGATTCCTGGGCGGCGGCATTTTGTGCTCTATGTCCTTGGCCGCTATGCCGCCGGCCAGCAGTCCCAGCCGCGTGATCTGCTGCCGTTCCTGTGCGCCGAGGGCGGTCTGGAGAACCCCTGGATGCTGTGCGCCTTCGGTGCCAAGGAAACTGCATGCGCGACGACCGCGGCGACGCTGGGCGGGCACGTTCGGGTGGGATTCGAGAACAACATGCTGCTGCCGGACGGCCGGAGGGCGCCGGACAACGCCGCGCTTGTCGCCGCCGCCGCCGAAGGTGCGCGCGCCATCGGACGGCCCCTTGCGAAGGCTGCGGATTTGAGGGCGTTTGCATCCCTCTAGTTGCCGTTTCCCTTCGAGGGGTCTAGCCAACCCCATCCTTTTATGTTCATTATCTCCTGTCGCAACGGCTAATATGCGTTGCAGGCTATAAGAAAAGAACGCGCCCGATACAGGGATCGGCTGACGTACGACAGGGGGACGTGTGAACGCTTCGGCTTGCCGCTTCG
Organism: Ferruginivarius sediminum; assembly: GCF_003344765.1. Classification (GTDB taxonomy): domain Bacteria; phylum Pseudomonadota; class Alphaproteobacteria; order Kiloniellales; family Rhodovibrionaceae; genus Ferruginivarius; species Ferruginivarius sediminum. Next base: position 120,372 of record NZ_QPMH01000010.1, read on the forward strand.
ACGGCGGCGTCCTTCTTGAATCCAGAATTTGGCGGGCCTTCCATGCCCGCCGGTCTTGCCGTTGCGAGTTCCGCGCGGTTGCCGGGGCAGGCGCCGGACTTGCCCGGTCCCGGACGCGGTTGTGAGTTGCATGGGCACTGACGGAGGAATCCGCTTGGGCAAGCAACTTGAAAGAGATCAAACCGGAGGGAGACTCATGAAGAAGCTCGCGATCTCCGCGGCCGCGCTTGCGTTCGCGGCCGGCGCCTGGGCTGCCGGCACGACAAGTGCGGCGGCGCAGGAGGAAACGTTCGTCACCATCGGCACCGGCGGTGTCACCGGCGTTTATTACCCCACAGGCGGGGCGATCTGCCGGCTGGTGAATAAGAATCGCGACGAGCACGGCATCCGCTGCTCGGTCGAATCCACGGGCGGCTCGGTGTACAACCTGAACACCATCCGTGCCGGCGAGCTCGACTTCGGCGTGGCGCAGTCCGACTGGCAGTACCACAGCTACAACGGCACCTCGCAGTTCGAGGACGCTGGCGCCTACAAGGACCTGCGGGCCGTGTTCTCGGTGCATCCAGAGCCGTTCACCGTGGTGGCTCGCGCCGACTCCGGCGTGAAGAACTTCACCGAGCTGAAGGGCAAGCGGGTCAACATCGGCAATCCCGGCTCCGGCCAGCGCGCCACGATGGACGTTGTGATGGACGCCATGGGCTGGGACCAGGACGTGTTCTCGCTGGCCTCCGAGCTGAAGTCGGCGGAGCAGGCGCAGGCGCTGTGCGACAACAAGATCGACGCCTTCGTGTTCACGGTCGGCCATCCGTCCGGCTCGATCCAGGAGGCGACGACGACCTGCGACTCGACGCTGGTCAACGTGAAGAACGACAGCATCGCCAAGCTGGTCGAGGACCGGCCCTATTATGGCTGGGCGACCATTCCGGGCGGCATGTACAAGGGCAACCCGGATGACGTGACAACTTTCGGCGTACGCGCCACCTTCGTCACCTCTGCCGACGTGCCGGAGCGGGTGGTCTACAACCTCGTCAAGGCGGTCTTCGAGAACTTCGAGGACTTCAAGAACCTGCACCCGGCCTTCCAGGTCCTGAAGAAGGAAGAGATGGTGAAGTCCGCGCTTTCGGCGCCGCTGCACGCCGGTGCGAAGAAGTACTACGAGGAAGCCGGCCTGATGTAAGCCGGCCTTTTCGGCCATGGCGGGCGGTCCCTTCGCGGCCGCCCGCCGTTTCTCTATCGACTCACTAGCGACGGCTTGAAGACAGTCTCGACGGTCAAGAAGGTGGAGCGGCATGGTGCAGGGCGCTGGCGGTGCGGGCGAACAGGCATCTCGCGGACCCGGTGACAAGGCGCTATCCGATCTCGTCGCCTCGAGGGACACGGGTGGGCGCGATCCCGATAGCCGGGTCACGAAGCTCGTCCTGCTGGGTTTGGCATTGGCCTGGTCGCTGTTCCAGCTTTGGTACGCCTCGCCGCTGCCATTCATTTTCAACTTCGCCATCCTGAACGATACCGAGGCGCGATCGATCCATCTGGCGTTCGCGATCTTCCTTGCGTTCGCGGCCTACCCGACGCTGAAAAGCTCGCCGCGCCACAAGGTGCCGGTGCAGGACTGGGCCGTGGCGCTGATCGCCGCCTTCTGCGCCGCCTACCAGTTCCTGTTCTACGAATCGCTGTCGCAGCGCATCGGCCTGCCGACGACCTTCGACCTGATCGTCTCGGGCGTGGGCATGCTCTGCCTGCTGGAGGCGACGCGGCGGGCGCTTGGGCCGCCGCTCATGATCGTGGCCATCGTGTTCCTGGCGTACATCTTCTTCGGTTCGACCGATTTCGTGCCCGACGTGATCCAGTGGAAGGGCGCTTCCTTCGGCAAGGCCATGTGGCATCTGTGGCTGCAGACTGAAGGCGTGTTCGGCGTGCCGCTGGGCGTGTCGACCAGCTTCGTATTCCTGTTCGTGCTGTTCGGCTCGCTCTTGGACAAGGCGGGTGCGGGCAACTACTTCATCCAGGTCGCCTTCGCGTTCCTGGGCCATATGCGCGGCGGCCCGGCCAAGGCAGCGGTGGTCAGTTCCGGCATGACAGGCCTGATCTCCGGCTCGTCGATCGCCAATGTGGTGACGACCGGCACCTTTACCATACCGCTGATGAAGAAGGTCGGCTTCTCCAGCGAGAAGGCGGGCGCGGTCGAGGTCGCCTCCTCCGTCAACGGGCAGCTCATGCCCCCGGTGATGGGTGCGGCGGCCTTCCTGATGGTGGAATACGTGGGTATCCCCTATTTCGAGGTGATCAAGCACGCCTTCCTGCCGGCGGTGATCTCTTACATCGCGCTGCTTTACATCGTGCATCTAGAGGCGCTGAAGCAGGATCTGCGCGGCCTGCCACGCCGGCACGAGCCGAAGCCGCTAATGTGGATGCTGATCTCGCTGGGATTGACGGTCGCCTCCATCGCCATTGTCGCCGGCGGCATCTATTGGCTGTTCCAGTTGGCCGGGCTACTGGCGCAGAACAGCGCCCTGTTCTGGGGCGCGCTGATTGTCGCCGCGATCGAACTCGGGCTGTATTTCGGCGTGCGTGGCGCGGTACCGGAAAGCAGCCGCTGGCGCGTGCTGTCCACTGGCGGCATCGTGCTGTGCAATCTCGTCATCGGCGCCTTCGGCATCTATGGCCTGGTAAGCCTTGTGGCCGATCTGTTCGGCCCGATGGCGCCCTATGTGACGGCGCTACTGGTGATCGGGCTCTATGTCGGCCTCATCTGGTACTCGACGCGCTTCCCGCCCTTGAAGCTGGAGAGCGAGCAGGACGCGTATACGCTGCCGGATCCGGGACCGACGGTGAAGGCGGGGCTGTACTTCCTGCCGCCGGTTGGTGTTCTGGTCTGGGCGTTGATGGTGGAACGTTTGTCGCCGGGGCTGTCGGCCTTCTGGGCGACGGCGTTCATGATCCTGATCCTCTTGACGCAGCGGCCGCTGCGCGCGTTCTTCAGCCACTCCGGCCGCTACATGCGCGAGATCAAGAGCGGCGTGGTCGAGCTGCTGGACGGCATGATCGCCGGCGCGCGCAACATGATCGGCATCGGCGTGGCGACGGCGGCGGCCGGCATCATCGTCGGCGCGGTGACGCTCACCGGTATCGGCCAGGTGATGACGGAGTTCGTGGAGTTTGTCTCGGGCGGCAGCGTCATCCTGATGCTGCTTTTCACGGCCGTGCTCAGCCTGATCCTTGGCATGGGGCTGCCGACGACGGCGAACTACATCGTGGTCGCCACGCTGATGGCGCCGGTGGTGGTGAATCTCGGTTCCGAGGTGGGGCTGGTGGTCGAGTTGATCGCCGTCCACTTGTTCGTCTTCTACTTCGGCATCATGGCGGACGTGACGCCGCCGGTGGGGCTTGCCTCCTTCGCCGCCGCCGCGGTGTCGGGTGGCGACCCGATACGCACCGGCTTCACCGCCTTCTTCTACTCGCTGCGCACGGTTTTGCTGCCGTTCATCTTCATCTTCAACGGCCAGCTCCTGCTGATCGGCGTGACGGGTCCGTTCGAGTTCGCGCTTGTCGTCTTCGCGGCGCTGGCCGGCATGCTGACGTTTGCCGCCGCGACGCAGGGCTTCTTCGTCGCCCGCAGCCGGATCTGGGAGACCGCGTTGCTGCTGCTGGTGGCCTTCACCTTCCTGCGGCCCGGCTATTTCATGGACCAGATCCAGCCGCCGACGCAGAGCGTGCCGCCGACGCAGATCATGGAAACCGCGGGCGACGCGCCCGCCAACACGAGCCTGCGTCTCGTCGTGGAGGGTTTGTCCATCGAGGGCGATGAGGTGCGCAAGACCGTGCTTCTGCCGCTCGGCGAGGCCGAGGGGAAGACGGGCGAGGAGCGCCTGGAAAGCAGCGGGCTGATCGTGGAAATGGAGGACGGCGACGTCGTCGTCGACCGGGTCGCCTTCGCCTCCAGGGCGGAGAAGCTGGGGCTGGAGTTCGGTTACAAGGTCGTGGCGCTGGAGGTTCCGACCGACCAGCCGCCGAAGGAGCTGTTCTACATCCCGGCGCTGCTGCTGCTTGGCGCGGTCTACTGGCTGCAGCGCGGTCGAGGACGCCGGCACGCGGCGCGGACCGCCGATCAGGCCGCGCAATAGCGGGCCTCCGCCTCGACTGGCCATCAACCGAGAGGGGCCGAAGGGCATGTACAAGGACATCCTGGTACCGATCGACCTGGACGACGACGCCTCATGGAAGGTCGCGCTGGGTCACGCCGTCGACATGGCAAAGGCATTCGGCGCGCGCCTGCATCTGATGACGGTGGTGCCGGACTTTGGCATGGCGATGGTGGCGCAGTACTTCCCGAAGGATTACGAGCATCGAGTGCTGGAGGAAACGCGCCAGCGCCTGCACGACTTTACCCGCGACCACATCCCGGACGGCGTGGATGTACAGCACATTGTCGGCCATGGGCGCGTCTACGAGGAAATCATCCGCGTGGCGAAAGAGGTCAACTGCGACCTGATTCTGATGGCCTCTCACCGGCCGGAGCTTCGCGACTACCTCCTGGGGCCGAACGCCGCGCGCGTCGTCCGCCATGCCGACCGCTCGGTCCTGGTGGTGCGCGGCTGAGACGCGCGGCCGCGATGCGCTGCTCCCTTCTACTCTGTGCCTTGCTGCTTTGCGCCGCGCAAGCGACGGCAGGCGACGACGGTCCGCTCGTGCCGGAGACTGTCGCGATACCGGCGGGCGAGTTCATCGCCGGATCCGATCGGGCGGAGCGGGAGTATGCTTACAGCCTGGATGAAAAGGCCTACGGCCATTCCATTACCCGCAAGCAGGGCTGGTACGAGGGCGAACGGGCAAAGGGGCTGGCGCGGACGAAGGCGTTTCGGATCATGGCGACACCCGTCACCAACCGGCAATATGCGGCGTTCGTGAAGGCCACCGGCTACCGCGCGCCGGACGTGGACCGTGCCACCTGGGAAGGCTACGGCCTGATCCACCCCTATCGGCGCACCCGGCGCTTTGCCTGGACCGCCGGTGAGCCGCCCGAGGGACGCCTGGACCATCCCGTGGTGCTGGTCACTCACGCCGACGCCGTCGCCTACGCCGAGTGGCTGTCCAGCGTAACGCCGCGCGACTGGCGCCTGCCGGGCGAGTTGGAGTGGGAAAAGGCGATGCGGGGCCGTGACGGCCGCGTTTTTCCCTGGGGCGGGCGCTGGGATCCCGCGAAGCTGAACAGCCATGACGCCGGCCCCTTCGACACCACGCCCGTCGGCAGCTATCCCGGCGGCGCCAGCCCTTATGGCGTCCTGGATCCGGCCGGTCAGCTCTACGAGTGGACCGCCGACCCCCATGGCGCCGGGCGGTTCACGGTGAAAGGCGGCTCCTGGGACGACAAGGGTTGCGGTGTATGCCGCCCGGCCGCCCGGCATGGCAGGCCGGCGGACATCAAGCATATCCTGGTGGGTTTCCGGCTGGTCGCGGAGTAGGGCTGCCGGCACTCGGTTTCCGGCGGGGCTTCCGTCCGCGCGAATGGCGCGGGACGCCGGCTTTCGGTATGCTGCGCCCTCTTGCCAATTCGATTCTTCTGGAATAGAAGATTGACAAAATCCGCGAGTCAGAATATATTTCTATTAATTCGAGTATCCTAGAAGGATAGGGAAATGAGTGTCACGACCATCCAGCAGGTCTCGGCGCCGTTCCGGCGCATTGACAAGGCGGTGCTGGGAATCGCGGGTATCCTCGCGGCCATCGCGGCGGTCAGCGTGCCGCAGGCCGTCGACAGCGTGTATTTCACCCTCGAAAGCCTGCTTGGTATCGCGCCGTTCCTGCTCGTGGCAGTCGGCGTGGCCGCGTATACGGACGCCGCCGGTGTCGACCGCATGATCGCGCAGGCGTTCCAGGGGCGGGCCGTGCTTCCCATGGTGGCCCTTGCCGCATTGTTCGGAGCCATGTCGCCGTTCTGCTCCTGCGGCGTGATCCCGATCATCGGCGCGTTGCTGGCGATGGGCATGCCGCTGCCGGCGGTGATGGCGTTCTGGCTGGCCTCGCCGGTGATGGACCCGGAAATGTTCATCCTGACGGCCGGTGGGATCGGCACGGGATTCGCGGTCGCGAAGACCTTCGCCGCGGTTGGCGTGGGCCTGTTCGGCGGGCTGGCGATGATGTCGCTGCTGCGTCTCGGTATGTTCGACAACCCGTTGAAGGGGCAGGTGAGTTGCTGCGGCACCTCGTCTGTCAAGGGCGACAAGCCGGTGCAGTGGGCCTTCTGGCGCGATGAGGAGCGGCGCGGCCGCTTCGGGCGCACCGTCTGGTCGAACACGCTGTTCCTGGCGAAGTGGCTGACGCTGGCGTTCCTGCTGGAAAGCGTGATGCTGGCTTACCTTCCGCCCGAGATGGTCGGCCAGTGGGTCGGCGGCGACAGCCTGTTCGCCATTCCGCTTGCCTCCGTGGTCGGCGCGCCGGCGTACCTCAACGGCTATGCCGCGATCCCGACGACCGCCGCGCTGATGGAACTCGGCATGGCACCGGGGGCCGCGATGTCCTTCATGCTGGCCGGCGCGGTTACCAGCATCCCGGCGGCGATCGCGGTGTACGCCCTGGTGCGCCGCCCCGTTTTCTTCGCCTACCTTGCCTTCGGTTTCATCGGTGCGCTGGTTTCCGGCGTCGGATACCAAGTGTTCACCGGCTGACCAGGTTCGACCCCTGCCGCATATCCGGACCGGCAGATCGACTGGCCCCCGGCTTCATGGAAGAAGCCGGGGGCTTTTTTTGTCTGGATTTCCATCTTGTGGGGCCGATCTCGGATGTCGGCGTCCAGGCTGAAGATGAAAAGAAAGCCCCCGGCACTATGCGGTGCCGGGGGCTTTGGTCTTTGTGCTACCGACGGCGTTGGGGCAACGCCCCTTGTCGCCGTCTATCGCATCCTTAGTGACGCGTCAGGCCGCTGCGGCGGTCGTCGGCCTGCGGCTGCGGCATGGCCTCGACGTCCTTTGCCTCGACCTTCTCGATCGGCGTCGGCTTGGCAGTCAGGGTGTACTCCAGGGCCTGGTCGATCATATCCACTGGGATGATCTCGAGGTTGCGCTTGACGTTGGCGGGGATGTCGGCGAGGTCCTTCTCGTTCTCCTTGGGGATCAGCACCGTCTTCAGCCCGCCGCGCAGGGCGGCCAGCAGCTTCTCCTTCAGCCCGC
>NZ_QPMH01000011.1 GCF_003344765.1 Ferruginivarius sediminum
TCCATGGTCCGTCTCCACTGTGCTTGTGGCTCGGCACCCGCCGGTGCAACCCACGTATCTCAGCACACCTGGAGGCGGGCCACCCGCCCCCGTGACGGACATGTCGTCTAGGTCCCGTTCCCTTCGCCTTGCAGCACCGCCAGCATACGCTGACCGATACGGTCGATGTCGAAGGCGGCTTCGGCATAAGCGCGTCCGGCCCTGCCAAGACGCTGGCGCAGGTCATCGTCGGACCGTAGCCGCCGGGCGGCGGCGGCGAAACCGGCCTCGTCCTCCGGCGGAACCACAAGTCCTGCACCCGCCCCTTCGACCGTCCGCGCGGCCAGGTTGGAGGTCGGCACGGCGCCGAGGATGGGCCGGCCGCTGCACAGGTAGGTCAGTACCTTCGAAGGTACCGACAGCACCCCGGCATAAGGCTCCAGGATCGCCACCAGCACGTCGCCGGCGCCGATGACCTCCGGCACGCGGGCCGCCGGCTGGTAGTCCAGCAGGACAAGGTTCCGCAGTCCCTCGGATGCTTTCGCCCGCTCCAGCCAATCGCGGCCCAGGCCCTGCGTGACGACGACCACCGCCACCTCCGGGTCGTCGCGAAAGGCGCGGGCCAGCGCCGCCAGCAGCGCCGGATTGTGCTTCAGGCCCAGCGTGCCGGAATAGAGGAACAGGAAGCGCCCTTCCAGGCCGTGCTCCTCGCGCCATGTTCGCGTCGCCGGCGGCGTCGCCTCGGCCAGCGGGGCCCAGTTCTCGATCACGTGCACGCGCTCCGCCGCCACGCCGCCCCGCGCCAGGATCGGCCGGAAGTCCTCGGTGATGGCGACGACGCCGTCGCTGTCGCGAAGCGCGGCCATCTCCATGCGGCGCAGCACGCCGACGGCGGGCCGGCCCAGGCGTGGCAGGCGGCTCGCCAACGCCCTCTCCAGCGCGAAGTAATAGATGTCGTGCAGCCAATAGACGAAGCGCGCGCCGGCTCGATGCGCCGCGCGCAGCAGGGCGCGCTGCACCCCCGGACTACAGTTGCCGGAGATCACGGCATCCGGCGCGAAGGCGTCGAGCCGCCGGGCCAGCAGCCGGCCATAGCCTCGCTCCTGCAACAGGCGGCGCGGCAGGTCGTACTTGCTGAGTGCCGCTCCCAGGTTGACGGCCTCGATGGTCAGGGTCGGCGGGTCGTCGGGCCGGGCGTCGGTGCGCCCGCGCGGCGCCTCGATGGAGGTGGAGAACAAGTGCAGCACCTCATGCCCCTGCGCGGCCAACCAGCGGCTGAGCTGAAAGGGAAAGGCATAGCCCGGAAAGTCGTGCACCAGGATGCGCATCGGCGGCTCAAGCTCCGGTGCGGGCCCGGTCGCGGTTCCGCAGGAACCAGTCGCGCGTCGCCCGCAGGCCGTCCTCAAGCGTCGTCCTCGGTCGCCAGCCAAGCGCCGTTTGCCGCGAGACGTCCAGCAGCTTGCGCGGCGTGCCGTCCGGCATCGAGGTGTCGAACGCGATCTCGCCCTCGAAGCCGACGACCTTCGCGATCAGCCGGGCCAGTTCGGCAATCGTCAGGTCCTCGCCCGTGCCGACGTTCAGGTGCATCTCCCCCGAGTAATATTTCAGCATGTGCACCAGGGCGTCGGCGCAGTCCTCGACGTAGAGGAACTCGCGGCGCGGCCGGCCGGTGCCCCAGACGGTGACCCGCGATTCGCCCTGTTCCGCCGCCTCCAGCATCCGGCGCATCAGGGCGGGAACGACGTGGCTTTCGCGCGGGTCGAAGTTGTCGCCGGGGCCGTAAAGGTTCGTCGGCATCGCGGAAATGAAGTCGCGGCCGTGCTGCCGGCGATAGGCCTGGCACAGCTTGATGCCGGCGATCTTGGCGATGGCGTACCACTCGTTCGTCGGCTCCAAGGGCCCCGTCAGCAGCGCTTCCTCGCGGATCGGCTGCGCGGCCTCGCGCGGGTAGATGCACGACGAGCCGAGCAGCAGCAGCTTCTCCACGCCGACGCGGGCCGCGGCCTCGATGACGTTCGCCTCGATCGCCAGGTTATCGTGGAGGAAGTCCGCCGGACGCGACTGGTTCGCCAGAATGCCGCCCACGGTTGCAGCGGCCAGGACAATTGCATGCGGACGCGCCTCGGCCATCCAGTCCTCCGCCTCGCGCTGGCGGCGCAGGTCCAGCCTTTCGCGCCCGGCCGTCACGACCTCGCACGGTTCGCTCGCCAGCCGGCGCGCGACGGCGGCGCCCACCATGCCACGATGGCCGGCCACCCAGAGGCGCTTGCCGGTCAGGTCATAGGGCGGGTCCAGGGGTGCGACGTCGCTCATCCCGCCTCGCGCCGTCCGGCGTTGTGTTCCAGGGCAATCCGCTGCCGGTCGGCTTGCACCATCTCCTGCACCAGTTGCCGGAAGCCGACCTTCGGCTGCCAGCCCAGCGTCGCCCGCGCCTTACTCGCGTCGCCCTGGAGGAACGGCACCTCCGTCGGCCGGAAATAGCGCGGATCGACCTCCACCAGCACGCGTCCGGTGGCGGCGTCGATGCCCGTCTCGTCCACGCCGCTGCCGCGCCATTCGATACCGATACCGACGTGGGCGAAGGCCGCTTCGACGAACTCGCGCACCGAATGCGCCTCGCCGGTAGCAAGGACATAGTCGTCGGGCGTCTCCTGCTGGACGATGCGCCACATTCCTTCGACATAGTCGCGGGCATGGCCCCAGTCGCGCATTGCATCCATGTTGCCCAGGTACAGCCGCTCCTGCAGGCCGGCCTCGATGGCCGCGACCGCGCGGGTGATCTTGCGCGTGACGAAGGTCTCGCCGCGCGTCGCGCCCTCGTGGTTGAACAGGATGCCGTTCGAGGCGTGCATGCCATAGGCCTCGCGGTAGTTCACCACGATCCAGTAGGCATAGAGCTTGGCGGCGGCATAGGGGCTGCGCGGACGGAACGGCGTCGCCTCGCTCTGCGGGGCCGGCGCGTCGCCGAACAGCTCGGAGGTGGAGGCCTGGTAGAATCGGGTGCGCTCGCCCATCCCCAGAATACGCAGCGCCTCCAGGATACGCAGTGTGCCCAGACCGTCGGCATTGGCGGTGTATTCCGGCGTCTCGAAGCTGACCTGCACGTGGCTCTGGGCCGCCAGATTGTAGATCTCGTCGGGCTGCACGTCCTGGATGATACGGATCAGGTTGGTCGGGTCCGTCATGTCCCCGTAATGCAGGATGAACCGCCGGTCCGCCTCGTGCGGGTCCTGATAAAGATGCTCGACCCGCCCGGTGTTGAAGGACGACGAGCGGCGCTTTATCCCGTGAACGATGTAGCCCTTGGCCAGCAGGAACTCCGCCAGCAGGCCGCCGTCCTGGCCGGTGGCGCCCGTAATCAACGCCGTTTTCATTTTCCCCTGCCCCCGAGGTTTACGCGATGCCCCCGTTTACAAATCAAGGTTAACCTGGGCGAAATCGGGTCGCTACGCAACTCGAACCCGGAGCCGCGCGCGCCGGGAAGCCATGTTCCGCGGCACCGGGCCGGCGGCGGGTTCCATCGTCCGCGTGGCGCGATATAGTCGTCGCCCATGAATCGGGCTTCCAGCAACACCACCATAAGCGGGAATCGACGCCAGCGCCCTGTCTTCAAGGGCATCCGGGAGGCGGTCGGCGTGCCCGCCATCGTCATGTGCGCCAGCTTCGTCGGCTTCGGCGCGCTGGTGCGTCATGCCGGGCTGTCGGTGTGGCACGGCATGCTCTCGACCGCGACCGGCTGGGGCCTGCCGGGGCAGATCGCACTGGTGGAGATGTACGCGGCGGGCGCCTCGCTGTTCGCCATCTCGCTTGCCGTGGCGATGGCGCAGGCGCGGCTGCTGCCCATGACGATCACGCTGATGCCGGTGCTGAACACGGGGAAAACGCCACGCTGGCAGCCCTTCGCGGCGGCGCACCTGGTCGCGGTCACCGGCTGGGCCGTGGCGATGCGCGAGTGCCCGGATATGCCGGGCGAGTCGCGGATGCCCTACTACTTCGCCTTCGCCGGGACGCTTTGGGTGCTCACCATCGTCGCGACGGCGGCGGGTTACGCGCTGGCCGGGGCCGTGCCGGCGATGGTCAACCTGGGTCTCGTGTTCCTGAACCCGCTCTATTTCATGCTGCTCTTCGTCGGCGACGTGCGGCGCAGGGCGCGGGCGCTTTCCCTCGGCTTCGGCGCGGTCTGCGGGCCACTCATGCACCTGGCCTCGCCCGATTGGGGTCTGCTGGCGACGGGACTTATCGCCGGCACCGCCGTCTACGTGGCCGACCGTCAGCTTGGTGCGCGCCGCCGTGCCTGAAGCGCTACAGGAATCGTCCGTATACTGGCCGCTGATCCTGCTGGCCGCCGGTGCTGTCGTCACCTACGCATGGCGCGCGCTCGGGGTGCTGCTTTCCGGGCGCATCGACCCCGACGGCGCCGTTTTCGCGTGGGTGGCCTGCGTCGCCTTCGCGCTGCTGGCCGGGCTGGTCGCGCGGATGATCGTCCTGCCGATGGGCATCGTCGCCGAGACCGCGCTGCTGGACCGTCTGCTCGCCGCCGGCGCGGCGCTGGCGGCATTCTTCCTGCTCAGCCGCCGCAACATGCTGATCGGCGTCGCCGCCGGCTCGGGCACGCTGATCCTGCTGACCTGGGCGCGGACGGAACTTGGACTTTAGACTTCGCGGCTGGGCCGGCCGTTGAGGTCGCAAGGGCGCTGCGCGGCCCAGCGGCGGCCTAGAGGTATTCGCCCTCGATATCGATGGTGGAGCGCTGGCCCAGGGCGTCGAAGTTCTCTTGCAGCCATGCCTCGCCCTGCCGGTTGCCGAGTTCGCGCAGGTGGCAGAGGAAGTCCCACTCCGCGTTCATCTTGGACGAGGCGTTGTAGCGGGTCATTTCCTCCGGCACGTCCACGCGGTGCATCAGCACCCGTTTGTAGCGCTTGGGATCGATCTCGTGTTCTTCCAGCAGGCGGGAGACGAAGGCGATGGCGCGCATCTCCCGCATCAGGGTGGCATTGAAGGTGACTTCATTGAGCCGGTCCACGATCTCGGGCGTCGTGGTGGGCGTCTCGCTGCGCTCGATCGGATTCACCTGCACGATGACGACATCGGGAGAGGCGCAGTTGTAGATCAGGGGGTACAGCGCCGGGTTGCCCATGTAGCCGCCGTCCCAATACGGCTCGCCGTCGATCTCCACCGCCTGGAACACCTGCGGCAGGCAGGCCGAGGCCATGACCGCCTTCGCGGTAATCTCCTCGCGCCCGAATACCCGGATCTTGCCGGTGCGCACCGAGGTGGCGGAGACATAGAGCTGCACCTGGTCGCAGCGGCGCACGAGGTCGAAATCGACCGCGCTTTCCAGGACGTCCAGGACCGGGTTCAGGTTCGCCGGATTGAACTGGTAGGGGGAGAGATAGCGGCTGATCGCGTCAAATATCATGTAGCTGGGCGTGTAATCCAGGTTCCACGCCTGCCCCGCCATATCGAACGGCGTTCGCACGAAGGGGGCGAAGCGGCCAATCCTCGACACCGCGCCCCAGAAGTGCTCCAGCGCCCGGATCGCGCCTTGCCGGCCGCCCTGCATCAAGCCCTCGGCCACGACGGTGCCGTTCATCGCGCCCGCCGAGGTGCCGCTGATGCCCTCGATCTCCAGCCGCTCGTCGGCGAGCAGACGTTCCAGCACACCCCAGGTGAAGGCGCCATGCGCACCGCCGCCCTGCAGGGCCAGGGTGACGGCCTTGCGCTTCGGCTTGGCGCTGCTGCCGACGCTGTCGTCCGGCTCAGCCATCACGCCGCCTCGGGCGGCAGGCATTCCAGGAAGCGCACCGGCTCACCGGCGGGTTTGCCTTGCAACTCGCCGTCGCGCGCCACCGGCTGGCCGCGCAGCACCGTCGCCACCGGCCAGCCCGTCACCTGCATGCCGGCGAAGGGCGACCAGCCGCTTTTCGAGGCCAGCCAGTCCAGCGTGATCTCGCGACGCGCCTTCAGGTCCACGAGCGTCAGATCCGCGTCGAAGCCGACCGCGACGCGGCCCTTGCGGGCGACGTTATAGACCCGCGCCGGGCCGTGCGCCGTCAGCTCCACCAGCCGCTGCAGGCTCAGCCGCCCTTCGGCGACGTGGTTCAGCATGATCGGCAGCAGCGTCTGAACGCCGGGAATGCCGGAGGGCGAGGTCGGGTAGGCGCGCTCCTTCTCCTCCGCGCTGTGCGGCGCGTGGTCGGAGCCGATGACGTCCACGATCCCCTGCGAAAGCGCGCGCCACAGGCCCTCGCGGTGCCGGGCGTCGCGGATCGGCGGGTTCATCTGCGCGTGCGTGCCGAAGCGCTCGTAGCACTCCGGCGCGGCCAGGGTGAGGTGCTGCGGCGTCACCTCGACGGTGGCGACGTCCTTGTAGGCGGCCAGCACCTCCATCTCCTCGGCGGTGGAGACGTGCAGCACCTGCACGCGCCCGCCATACCGCCGACAGAGTTGCACGATCCGCGTGGTCGCCAGCACCGCCGCCTCGACGTCGCGCCAGTTCGGATGGTCGCGCACGTCGCCGCTGTCGCGTGCGATGCCAAGGCGCTCGCGCAGCCGGGCCTCGTCCTCGGCATGCACGGCGAAGCGGCGGCGAACGCTGCTCGCGACAATGGCCAGGGTCTCCTCGTCCTCGACCAGCAGCGTGCCGGTGGACGAGCCCATGAACACCTTGATACCGGCGCAGCCGGGCAGGCGCTCCATCTCCGCAAGCTCGTCGGCGTTGTCCGGGCTGCCGCCGACGAAGAAGGCGTGGTCGCACCAGGCACGGCCGCGCGCGCGATCCAGCTTGTCCCGAAGCGCCTCGGGCGTCACCGTCGGCGGCTTGGTGTTCGGCATCTCGAAGATGCTGGTGACGCCGCCCAGGATGGCCGCGCGGGTGCCGCTCTCCAGGTCTTCCTTGTGGTCCAGACCCGGCTCGCGGAAATGTACCTGGCTGTCGATCACGCCCGGCAGGACGTGCAGCCCGGCCGCGTCCACCGTCTCGCCGGCAGAGGCGCCGCCCAGGTCGCCCAGGGCGGCGATCAGGTCGTCGCGCACGCCAAGATCGCAGGTCTCCGCGCCCCACGGAGTGACGACGGTGCCGCCCCTGATGAGCAGGTCATAAGTGTCGGTCATGCGCTCTCCTTCCAGCGTTCGCGTTCGGCCAGCAACCGCTCGAACATCTCGCGATAGCGCCGCACACAGGCCTCCTCGGTGAACTCGGCCCGGTAACGTTGGCGGCCGGCTTCCACCAACCGCGCGGCCAGTCCCGGCTCTTCCAGCACGCGGCGGATGGCGTCGGCCAGCGCCTCGGCGTCGTCCTTGGGCACCAGCAACGCGTCCTCCTCCGGGCGCACGAGGCCCGCCGGGCCGGCGGCGTCGGCGGCGACCAGCGGCCGCTCGTAGGCCCAGGCCTCCAGGCTGACCGTGCCGAACGGCTCGTAGCGCGAGGGGAAAACCACCACGTCGGCGGCGCGGAACACCGCCCCCTTGTCGGCCCGCCAGCCAAGGAAACGCACACGCTCCGCCACGCCAAGCTCGTGTGCAAGGTTTTCCAGCGCCGCGCGTTCCGGCCCCTCGCCCGCCAGCCAAAGATACACGCCCGGCAGGCTTGTCAGCGCCCGCAGCATCACGTCCAGCCCCTTGGCGGTGTGCAGGCGGCTTGGAACCATCAGCAGCGGCGCGTCCGCCGGCGTGTCGTGCGCGGCGCGCTCGGCCGCCGGGTGCGCGTCGGGCGTGGCGAAGTTCGGCATGTAATGCGCTCGCGCCGCTGGCCAGCCCTGGTCGATAACATGCCGGCGGATGTCCTGCGTGATACACAGCAGATGGTCGCAGCGGCGGTAATACTTGATGTCGTAGTAACCGCCCAGCCGCGCCAGCTTCAGGTGCGGGCCGGCGGGCATCCACGACGCCGCCCGGTTCATGTAGGCCAGCACGATGTCCGGGCGATAGCGCGCGACCTCCCGCTTCAGCGCCCGTCCCGTGCTGAAGTCCAGCCACTGGCCGAAGGGAAGCTGCACCGGCTCCACGCCGCCGTTGCGCAGGGCCTCCGCGCGGGCTGGATTGCCGCGGATGACCGCATGCTGGTCGAAGCCGGCCCTGTGCAGTGCCGTCACCAGCGAGACGAAGAAGGTCTCCGCCCCGCCCTGCGGCGCCCCGGCCAGAAGCTGCATCACACGCATTGGTCCTCTTGCCTCCGCAGCCTTCTTTGCATAGCGGACACGGCCGATCTTGTGTAGGAGGGGACGGCCGCTGTCCATCGTTTGCTTGCAATACTCATGGCCGAACCGCAGCGTATCCTTATCATCAAGCATTCCGCCCTGGGCGATTTCGTCCTGGCGACGGCGGCGTTCCAGGCCATCCGGCGGCATCACCCGGCCGCGCACATCACGCTGCTGACCACCAAGCCCTACCGCGCCATCGCCGAGGCCAGCGGCCTGTTCGACGCCGTCTGGATCGATTCGCGCCCGCCGCTGACGCAGCCGGCAGCGTGGTGGCGACTGGCCCGGCGGCTTCGCGGCGGCGGGTTCCAGCGGGTCTACGACCTGCAACGCTCCAGCCGCACGGGTTGGTACCTGCGGCTGTTCGGCCGGCGCAAGCCGGAATGGGTCGGCCGCGCGCCGGGCGCCAGCCACCGCTACGACGGCGCCGGCGACCGCCGCCACATCGCCGAGCGCGAGGCGGAGCAGCTTGCGCTTGCCGGCATCACCGCCATCGGTCTGCCGGACCTGTCGTTCCTCACCGCCGACACCGCCCGCTTCCAGCTGCCGCCGCGCTTCGCGCTGCTGGTGCCCGGCGGGGCGCCGCATCGCCCGGCGAAGCGCTGGCCGGCTGCGCACTTCGCGGCCTTGGGCCAGCATCTGGCGGATCTCGGCATGGTTCCCGTCCTTCTCGGTACGGCCAGCGAAGCATCCGAGATCGCGGAAATCCGGCAAGCCTGCCCGGCGGCGCGCGACCTGCACGGGCAGACGGACTTCGCCGATCTGGCGGAACTGGCGCGCCGGGCCAAGCTGGCGGTCGGCAACGACACCGGGCCGATGCATCTGATCGCCGCCGCCGGCTGTCCGTCGGTGGTTCTCTTTTCCGCCGAGTCCGATCCGGTCAAGGTGGCGCCGCGCGGTCCCTGGGTGCGTACGCTGCAACGCGAGACGCTGACAGAACTACGGGTCGAAGACGTGGTGGCCAGCCTGCCCGAAGCGGCGCCGAGCTAACCGACCCGCGCCCACAAATCACGAGCGGCGGCCTCCACGGCATCGATGCTCAGGCTGTCCATCAGCGTGTCCGTCGTGCGGTGATCGTAGTCCGCGTGGCCGATCAGTTCCGCCATGCTTTCCGGCGTGCGCACATAGGCCGCCTTCGCGCCCCAGGGGCGATAGCGCTGATGCGGGCTGGGGCCGAACAGGCCGAGAGTCGGCGTCCCCGTTGCGGCCGCCAGATGCATTAAGCCGCTGTCGTTGCCCACAAAAAGCGCGCAGCGCGACAGGCACGCCCCCGCCTGCGGCAGGTCCACCTCGCCAACAAGGTCGATGCGGCGCTCAGCCGGCAGCGCCTCCAGCACCGGCTTCGCCTGCTCCCGCTCGTGCGCGGCGGCGAAGACGGCGACCCGCGCGCCCGGCAGCAAGCCGTCCGCCGCCGTCAAGCGCGTCACCAGTTCAGCGAAACGCTCGCCCCGCCATTGCTTGCCGCGCCAGTTCGCCGCTGGCCCGACGGCCAGCACGGGACCGTCGTCCGGGATCAGCTTCGCCGCCATCTCTCGGTCGGCGTCGCCCAGCCACAGGCGCGGCGCCGGCGCCTCCGGCAGGTCGAGAAGCGCGGCCAGTTCCTCCACCCGATGCAGGCTGTCGGACTTGCGCCGGCTGATGACGTGGCGCCGCCCCGCCCATAGGAAATAGGCCGTGCCGGTCGCGCGCAGGTCCACGATCAGGTCCCAGCGGCGCGTGGCCAATCGTCCCCACAGTTCGAACCAGTGCCAGTGCCAGCGCCGCTTGCGCATCGCGATCAGCCGCTCCAGCCCCGGAACACACCGGAACAGCGGCGCCGCGACCGGGCCGGCAACGACGGTGACGCGGGCGTCCGGATGCTGCTTCAGCAGGTGGTCGAGCACGCCCGTGGACAGGATGGCGTCGCCGATGCGGGTGGCCGTGATGAAGAGGATGCGCATGACTCTTTCGGTGACGCGGCAGCTTCGGCGCCGCTTATAGGCGTGGAGGGGATACCTTGCCAACCCGCCCGCGCTTGCCCAAATGCGGAACGGAACTCGAAACCAATGGCGCGGGAGTGGCCGAAGCCCACATGACACAGCCGATTGCCGTACCGCTTGCCCATCGCGGCGTCCTGCGCGTCACCGGCGCGGACGCGCGCAGCTTCCTGCAAGGCATTGTCAGCAATGACGTCATGCAGGTCGGCGCCGAACGCGCCATCTGGTCCGCCTTCCTGACACCGCAGGGCCGCTTTCTGCACGAGTTCTTCCTCGCGGAAGGACCGGACGGCAACCTTTGGCTGGACTGCGAGGCGGAGCGGCGGGAGCATCTGCGCAAGCGGCTGTCGATCTACAAGCTGCGCGCGCAAGCGGATATTCTGGACGCGAACGAGGAGTTGGCAGTCGCGGCGCTGATCGGCGAGCGCGCGCTGGGCCTTTTGGATTTGCCGGCGCTGGAAGGCTATGCAAGGCCATTCGGCGCGGGCGTGGCGTTCACCGATCCGCGCCTGGGCCCGCTTGGCGCGCGGGCCATCCTGCCGCGCGCGTCGATGGAGGAAACGCTGAGCGAGGCCGGATTCGCGCTGGGCGAGGTCGCTGACTACGACAGGCACCGCCTGAGCCTCGGCGTGCCCGAGGGCAGCGGCGACCTGGAAGTCGAGCGCGCAACCCTGATGGAAAGCGGCTTCGACGAGCTGCATGGCGTGTCGTGGGAAAAGGGCTGCTACCTGGGCCAGGAGCTTACCGCACGCATGAAGTACCGCGGGCTCTCGAAGAAGCGCCTTGTCCCGGTCGAGATCGAGGGACCGGCCCCGGAGCCGGGCACCGACATCCGCCGCGACGGCAAGCCGGCCGGGACGCTGCGCTCCGCCGTCGATGGCGTGGGCCTGGCGCTGATCCGCCTGGACCAGCTCGACGGCGCCGAGGCGGGTGCGTTCGAGGCGGGGGAGGCCCGGCTGACCGCGCGCAAACCGGACTGGGCGAACTTCTGAACCCGCCATGCGCGAGGCCGTGCGCAGACTGGTCGCCTTCACCGCCGGCGTGATCGTGGAAGACCACCAGCCTGACGGCGTCTTCGACTTCGCCACCGGCAGCCGGTTTCCGGTGACGGGCGACATCGACGGCGACAGCGTGGACATCGCGGACGAGACAGAGGGTGTGCGGCTTACCGGAACGCTGCCAAACCTGCAAACGGGCGACGGCCAAGCGCTCACTCTCAGGATCGAGGACGACGCGTTCAGTGGCACCGACAGCCTCAGCGGGACGGCATTTCACGGGCGCGTGTCGGGGCGCAATATCGACCTCGCCGACACGGAAACAGGCGACAGCTATACGTTTTGCCTGTAAGTCGGTGACTGGATGCCGGGCCGGCTCGCTTCCAACCGTCTACTCGGCGGCGTCGGACGCGTCCTCGGCCGCCCGGCGCTTGACGATCTGCATCGCGGTGAAGGTCAGCACCGCCTCGTCCTTCTGGTTCTTCACCGTATAGGCCACCCGGATCCGGCCCCGGTCGGGGCGGGATTTCGATGGCTCGGCGTGGACGACCTCCAGCTCCATGTGGAGCGTGTCGTCAGGGTAGACGGGCTTCAGCCAGCGCACCTCGTCCAACCCAGGCGAGCCCATCGAGGCGGCCGTGAAGATATTCTGCTGGATCGCCATGCGAAACGCCGCCGACAGCGTGTGAAACCCGCTGGCGATCAGCCCGCCGTATTGCGAGCGGGCGGCCGCGACCTTGTCGATATGGAACGGCTGCGGGTCGTACTTGAAGGCGAAGTCGATGATCTCGGCCTCGCTGAGCGTCACGCCACGGGTGACGAAGCGGCGGCCAACGTGGAAGTCCTCGAAATACAGCGCGTCACGGTCCGGCATGCGTTCTGGTTCTCCATCGTGCGGGGTCGGCGGTCGGCGCGGGCATTATGCCCGCACCGCCACCACGCGGCCAGACGTCAGGCGCGCCAGAACGGCTTGTCGGCTTCGCGGCGGACGTCTTCCCACGAGAGGCCCATGTCCCGGCGCATTCGCTCGTCCATCGCGGCAAGATGCGCGCGCTCGGCCGCGCGCTGTTGCCAGGTAAGGACCACATGCCAGACCGCGACGGGAATCCGCTTGATCGCCCCACCGACATCGCGCGGCTCGGGGATCGGGATCGTCACATTGACGGTCAAGGCCTTGCGGGACATGGCTGTTTCTCCTTTCATGCTCGCTTGCCGGGCAGCCTAGACCCGGCCTCGCGGGCGCCGCACTCCGAAGCTTGCGCTCAGATCAGCAGGCGCCCTTCCAGATAGAGGGCACAGCGCCCTCCGATCTTCACGCGGTTTTCATCCAGGCGGCAGTGCAACTCGCCGCCGCGCGCGGAAATCTGCCGCGCGGTCATCTCCGCCTTGCCCAGGCGCGCGGCCCAATAGGGAATCAGCGCGCAGTGCGCCGAGCCGGTCACGGGGTCCTCGGGAATCCCCGCCTTCGGCACGAAGCAGCGCGAGACGAAGTCGTGCGCCTCGCCCTCGGCCGTCGCCACCACGGCGCCATCCGGCAGCGCCGCGACCTTTTCCAGGTCCGGGCGCAGATCCGCGACGGCCGTCTGGTCTGCATAGACCGCCAGCGCGAAATCGCCCCCGCGCCAGACATCGGCCGGCGCCGCGCCCAATGCGTCCGCGTAGGACTGCGGTTCCGCCACGCGCCGCGGCGGGGCGGCTGGGAAGTCCAGGACGAAACGTTCTCCCTCCCGCGCCACGGCGAGCGGACCGCTCATCGAGGAGAATCGAATCACCGGCTTGTCGTCGCCGAACTGCTCGGCAAGAACGTAGGCCGTAGCCAGCGTGGCGTGGCCGCACAGGTCCATCTCCACCGTCGGCGTGAACCAGCGCAGGTCGTAATCCGCGTCAGCGTCCCTTGAGGGCACGAAGAAAGCGGTTTCCGCCAGATTGTTCTCCGCCGCGATCGCCTGCATCGTCTGGTCCGGCAGCCACTCGTCCAAGGGGCAAACGCCTGCCGGATTCCCGCTGAACAGCCGCTCGGCGAAGGCATCGACCTGGAAGAAGCGTATTGTCATGACGCGTACCCCATTCACGTCTTTCGCGGATATTATATCGATACAATCCACATCGCTCTTGGATTGTTTCTGGCTTTGTGATACTTTGTCTCCAAGAAGAGGGTCAATAGCTTTTTTGTAGCGATACAATGTGGCAGCCAAACCTGGACAATCGACACGGCGCTCTCTACCGGATGATCGCCGATGCACTGGCCGACGACATCGCCGCAGGTCGCCTTCCGGGCGGAACGCGCCTGCCGACGCACCGTGCGCTGGCCGACCGTATCGGGGTGACGGTGGGGACAATCACCCGCGCCTACGCCGAGGCGGAGCGGCGTGGCCTGGTCGATGCGACCGTCGGCCGGGGGACATTCGTGCGTCAGGGGGCGGTCTTCGACGACGGCGGCGACGGCCGCTTCCCCGCGATGCGGCCCGATACGCCGGTCGGATCGTATCGAGACAATCTGGGGCAGGCCCTGCACCGCACCCTGCCCTCGGCCGAACGCACTAGCGAGGTCGCCGACTTCTCGGCGAACTATCCGGTCAATGCGCCGATCGGGCCCGCGCTGGCGCAGGCCATGCAGCAGCTTGCCGACCCGGCGCGGTGGGCAGAGGTCGGTGGCTATCAGCCGGCGAATGGCCGGGCGGACCATCGCAGGGCGGGCGCGGACTGGCTGGCGCGCACGGGCCTGCACGTCGATCCGGACGAGGTGATCCTGGTTTCCGGCGCCCAGGGCGGGCAAAGCATCACCTTCCAGGCACTCTGCCGGCCCGGCGACGCGGTCATGGTGGAAGAACTGACGTGGCCCGGCATCAAGGCGGTGGCGCAGGCGCAGGGCCTTCGCCTTGTCCCCGTCGCGATGGACGGCGAGGGGCTACGCCCCGACTCGCTGGCCGAGGCCTGCGCGCGCAGCGGCGCCCGCGTCCTTTATTGTATCCCGACACTGCACAATCCGACCAACGTGACGATGAGCGCGGAGCGGCGGCGCGAGATCCTGAAGGTTGCCGCCGCGCACGACATCACCGTCGTGGAAGATGATGTCTACGGCTTCCTGCACGCCGGCCGGCACGAGCCGCTGGCCCAGATGGACCGCGACCGCGTCGTCCACGTCACCAGCGTTTCCAAGTCGGTGGCGCCTGGCCTGCGGACCGGCTTCCTCGTCGCCCCGCGCGGCCAGGTCGGGCGCTTCGCCGGAGCGATCCGGTGCAGCACGCTGATGGCGTCGTCGGTGGCGGCGGAATGCGCGCGCATCCTGATCGGGAATGGCGGCGCCGAGGCCGCGGCGGATGCCCAGACACGGGAGGCCGAGGCAAGGCAGCAGCTTGCCGCGAGGTATCTCGGACACCTGCCGCTCCATGCCGACCCCCGCTCCTTCCATGTCTGGCTGGAACTGCCGGCGCCGTGGCGGACGGCGCAGTTCGCGGCGCAGGCCCTGTCGCGCGGCATCGTGGTGACACCCGGACACGCCTTCGCCATCAACGAAGACCCGGACGCCGTGCGCATCTGCCTCAGCGCCGTGCCGGATCGCGGGCTTCTGGAACGTGGCCTGCGCGACATCGCAGACCTCCTCGCCGTCAGGCCGGAAGCCGCCCTGCCCGTGGTCTAGGCGTGGGGTTGGGCGGCGGGCGCTTGCGAGCGGCCCGCCGCGCCGGGATGGAATCAGAACCGCAGCGGTTTCACCTGCTTGATGTGCGGCAGCTTGCGGACCTGGTCGAGGACAGGGGGCGACAACGGTTCGTCGATCTCGATCAGGGCGATGGCGTCCGACCCCCTGGCCGCGCGGCCCAGGTGGAAGGTCGCGATGTTGACGCCCGCGTCGCCCAGGGTCCGGCCGAGGTTGCCGATCAGGCCCGGCTTGTCCTCGTTGGTGATGTAGAGCATGTGCGGACCGACCTCAGCCTCCACCGGGATGCCCTTGATCTCGACGAGACGCGGCTTGTCGCCGCCGAACAGCGTGCCGGCGACCGAGCGCTTCTGGTTCTCCGTCTGGACCGTCAGGCGGATCAGCGTGTGATAGTCGCTGGGCCGCTCGTACTTGATCTCGGCCACGTCGATGTCGCGCTCGCGGGCAATGACGGGCGCGTTCACCATGTTCACCGTGTCCAGCATCGGCCGCAGCAGCGAGGCCAGCGCCGTCTGCGTCAGCGGCCGGGTGTTCAACTCGGCGACATGGCCCTCGTACTCCAGCGTCACCGCGCGGAGCCCGCTTTCGGTCAACTGCCCGGCGAACGAGCCAAGCTGCTCCGCCAGCGTCATATAGGGGCCCAGGCGCTCGCTCTCCTCGGCCGTCAGAGAGGGCATGTTGAGCGCGTTGGAAACCGCGCCGGTCAGCAGGAAGTCGGACATCTGCTCGGCAATCTGCACCGCCACCTTCTCCTGCGCCTCGTTCGTGGAGGCGCCCAGGTGCGGCGTGCAAATGGTCTCTTCAAGCTCGAACAGCGGGTTGCTCTTGGCCGGCTCCTCCTCGAAGACGTCGATGGCCGCACCCGCGACCTGGCCCTCCTGGATGGCCGCCTTCAGGTCCTCCTCGACGATGAGGCCGCCGCGCGCGCAGTTGATGATGCGCACGCCCGGCTTCATCTGCGTCATCGCGCCGGCGTCGATCATGCCCTTGGTCTGATCGGTCATCGGCACGTGGAGCGTGATGAAGTCGGCGTCCTTGTAAAGCTCGTCCAGGGTGTCGACCTTGCGCACGCCGATGTCGCGCGCGCGCTCGTGCGAGAGGAAGGGGTCATAGGCCACGACCCGCATCTTCAGGCCGCGGGCGCGGTCGGCGACGATGGCGCCGATATTGCCGCAACCGACGACGCCGAGGATCTTGTTCGTCACCTCGACGCCCGTGAATTTGGACTTCTCCCAGCGGCCCGCCTTCGTCGACTCGTTGGCCTGGGGAATCCGCCGGGCCAGCGCCAGCATCATGGAGATGGCGTGCTCGGCCGTGGTGATCGCGTTGCCGCCGGGCGTGTTCATCACGACGATGCCGCGCTGGGTCGCGGCGGGCACGTCGATGTTGTCGACGCCGATGCCGGCACGGCCGACGACCTTCAAGCCGCTGGCCGAGGTCAGGATGCTCGAGGTGACCTTGGTCGCCGAGCGCACGGCCAGGCCATCATAGGCGGAAATCTTCTCCTTCAGCTCTTCCGGTGTCAGGCCGACGGCAACGTCCGCCTCGATGCCGTTGCGGCGGAACACCTCAACGGCGCTGGGGCTGAGTTTGTCGGCGATCAGAACTTTCGGCATGTCCTTGGGTTCCATCAATTATTCGCAGCCATCGTGTCCGGGCGCGGGCGCGCGCCGGCTGCCTCGGTAAGGGCGCATTGATATTCGCGGGGCCGCCGTCGAGGGCGGCGGCTGAATCCGACCCTGGCGGCTCAGGCCGCCGCGCGCTCGGCCTTGACGCTTTCGAACGCCCAGTCGAGCCAGGGCAGCAGGGCCTCGATGTCCCGGGTTTCCACCGTAGCGCCGCCCCAGATGCGCAGGCCGGCCGGCGCGTCGCGGTAGCTGCCGAGGTCGTAGCCGGCGCCGGCCTTCTCCAGCATCTGCACCATGCGCTTTGCCGTGTCCGCCTTGCCCGCGTCGTCCATGCCCGCGAACCAGGGATCGACAATCTTCAGGCAGATCGACGTGCAGGAGCGCACGGCCGGGTCCTGTGCCAGGAAGTCCACCCAGTCGCGCTCGCCGGCCCAAGCGGCGATGGCGTCCAGGTTGGCCTCGGCCCGGCGGATCAACTCGGGAAGTCCCCCGATTTCCTCCGCCCATTTCAGCGCATCGAGATGATCCTCGACGCACAGCATCGACGGGGTATTGATCGTCGCGCCCTTGAAGACGTCCTCGTTGAGCTTGCCGCCCTTGGTCAGCCGGAAAACCTTCGGCAGCGGCCACGCCGGCGTGTAGCTCTCCAGCCGCGCCACCGCCCGCGGAGAGAGCACCAGCATGCCGTGCTGCGCCTCCCCGCCGAGGACCTTCTGCCAGGACCACGTCGCCACGTCGATCTTGTCCCAGGGAATGTCCATCGCGAAAACGGCGGAGGTGGCGTCGCACAGCGTCAGACCCTGCCGGTCGCCAGCGATCCACTCGCCGTTCGGGACGCGCACGCCCGATGTCGTGCCGTTCCAGGTGAAGACGACGTCGCGCGCCGCGTCGACCTGCGAAAGGTCCGGCAGCGCGCCGTAGTCCGCCTCGAAGGTGCGCACGTCGGGGAGCTTGAGCTGCTTGACGATGTCCGTCACCCAGCCCTTGCCGAAGCTTTCCCAGGCCAGCACGTCGACGCCGCGCGCGCCCAGCAGCGACCACATGGCCATCTCGAACGCGCCGGTGTCGGAGGCGGGCACGATGCCCACGCGATAGTCGTCGGGAATGCCCAGCAGCGTGCGCGAACGCTCGATGACCTCGGCAATCCTGGCCTTGCCGTCCTTGGCGCGGTGCGAGCGCCCGAGAAAGGCCCCCTCCAGCGCCGCCAGGCTCCAGCCCGGGCGCTTGGCGCAGGGACCGGAAGAAAATCGGGGATCGGCCGGCCGATTCGCCGGCGGTTGAGGACCGCTCATGGCGTGCTCCATCGTAAGCTGAAAGCTTTTGGGCGGGCTGCGGCGCGATAGTAGGCAGCATGCTGCAGCGCGTCAACTTGCGGTTCGGATTTTCCGTTGCAGCGCAGCATGGGCCTCGCCTCAGATCGGCTGTGGCCCATCATTCTACGAAAGATAGACTCGCGCTCTTATCGACACCGGGGCCGCGAACCCTTAAAAGGGCGCTTCGGCCGATGAAGCGACGGTGGGAAAGCTGGCCTGAACGGCATGACGACCGAACAGATAATGCTGTTCGCCATCCTGGCGACGGCCCTGCTGCTTTTCGCATGGGGGCGCTGGCGCTATGACGTGGTGGCCGTCGCGGCGCTGTTGGCCGCCGTGGTGCTTGGCATCGTCCCGATGCGCGAGGCTTTCCAGGGATTCGGCCACCCCGCCGTGATCACCGTCGTCGGCGTGCTGATTCTTTCGCGCAGCCTGCGCAACTCTGGCCTGATCGAGTGGCTGACGCGGGTGCTGCGCCCCACGACGGGACGGCCAACCTCGCACATCATGGCGCTGTCCGGCCTGACGGCCGCGTGCTCGGCCTTCATGAACAACGTCGGTGCCATGGCGCTGATCCTGCCGGTCGCGTTGCAGTCGTCGCACAGCAGCAAGCGGCCGGCCAGCATGATCCTGATGCCGCTGTCGTTCGCCTCGCTCCTGGGCGGGCTGATCACGCTGATCGGCACGCCGCCCAACATCATTATCGCCAGCTATCGCGGCGGCGAGACTGGTGAAGCCTTCGGCATGTTCGATTTCAGCCCGGTGGGACTCGGCGTGGCCGCGGCCGGCGTGGCTTTCGTCTCGCTTCTCGGCTGGCGGCTTCTACCAACGGAGCGCCAGGGCGAGGTCGAGGGGAAATCGCTGTTCCAGCTTGAGGACTACATCACCGAGGTGCGCCTGCCCGAGGGGTCGAGCTATGTCGGCCGCCGGCTCGTGGAACTGGAAACGCTGGCGCAGGGCGACGTCGCGGTGGTGGCACTGGTGCGACGCAAGGACCGGATGCTGGCGCCATCCGGCTATCTGCGTCTGCAGGCGGGCGACATCCTGATCATCGAATCGGACACGGCCGCACTGCAGCGGCTGGCGAAGCAGGCCGGGCTGGACATGGTGGGGGAGGCCGAGCTGTCGGCCGAGAACCTGCGCAGCGAGCGCGTCGGCCTTGTCGAGGTGGTGGTGACCCCCGGCTCGCGCCTGGAAGGGCGAACCGCGCGCAGTCTGCGCCTGCACACGCGCTATGGGCTGAACCTGCTGGGTGTTGCCCGGCAGGGTCACCCCATCACGGAACGTCTGGGCCAAGTTCGCTTCCTCGCCGGCGACGTGCTGCTGCTGCAAGGCGAGCGCGACGCCATGCCGGAGGCATTCCAGGCGCTGGGCTGCCTGCCGCTTGCCGAACGCGAGCTGCCGCTGGGCCGGCGCGGGACCAGCGCGACGGCGCCGCTGATCTTCGCCGGCGCTATCGGACTGGTCGCCTTTGGCGTCCTGCCGCCGCACATTGCCTTCATTCTGGCCGTGCTGGTCCAGGTCCTCACGAACGCGATCTCGGTCCGCGAGATCTACGACGCGGTGGAGTGGCCTATCGTCATCCTGCTTGGCGCCATGCTGCCGGTGGGACAGGCGCTGGAAGCGACGGGCGGCACGGCCGTGATCTCGGATCCGATCCTCGGACTGGCGGGGTCGGTGCCGCCCTGGGGCATTCTGACGCTGTTGATGATGGTGACGATGCTGCTGTCGGACATCATGAACAACGCCGCCACCGCCGTGTTGATGGCGCCCATCGGCGTGTCGATCGCGCAGGGCCTGGGCGTCAGCATCGATCCGTTCCTCATGGGCGTGGCGATTGCCTGCTCGTCCACCTACCTCACCCCGATCGGGCACCAGTCCAATCTGCTGGTGATGGGGCCGGGCGGCTACAAGTTCGGCGACTACTGGCGCATGGGGCTGCCGCTGGACGCGTTGATCCTGATCGTCGCGGTGCCGCTGATATTGCAGGTCTGGCCGCTATAGCGCCGCCGGCATCGCCGCGTTGCGCGCCCTGGCATTGCCATATCCGCCGCCCGCGCCTTATTGAGGGCAGAGTTTGTTCCAAGGAACGGTCAGGCGAATGAAGTCCCCCCGCTTTCTTATCGCCGTTCTTGTTCTGGCCGCCATGGGCGCCGGCGGCTACTGGGCCTATTCCACCTACGCGGCCCAGAAGGACGACGGCGTTCTGACGCTCTACGGCAACGTGGATATCCGGCAGGTGGACCTGGCCTTCAACGCCGAGGGCAAGATCACCGAGGTGCTGGTGGAAGAAGGCGACGACGTCGGTTCCGACCAGCTTCTGGCCCGCCTGGACAAGGAACTGTACAAGCACGCCGTGGCGGCGGCCCGCGCCCGCGTGCAGCAAAGCGAAGCGCGCCTACGGGAGCTTGAGAACGGCACCCGCCCGGAAGAGATCGACCGCGCCCGCGCCGCCTTGCAGCAGGCCAAGGCGAGCGTCGAGGAGACGGAAGCCACGCTTGAGCGCCGCCGTCGACTCCTGGCGAGCAACAACGTCTCCGAGCAGGCATTCGACGAGGCGAAGCGCGCGTACGAGGAGACCAAGGCCCTGCGGGACCAGCGCGAGGCCGAGCTGGCGCTGGCGCTTGAGGGGCCGCGCAGCGAAACCATCGCCGCGACGCGCGCCGAGCTGGACTTCAACCGCGCGACGCTGCGTTTCGCGCACGAACGGCTGGACAACACCGAGCTTCTGGCCCCGGCCGCCGGGACCATCCTGACGCGTATCCGCGAGCCCGGCGCGACGGTGGCCCCGACAACGTCGGTGCTGACCCTCGCCATCCGCGATCCGGTGCGGGTGCGCACCTATGTGGACGGCCCGAACCTCGGCAAGGTGGTGCCCGGCATGAAGGCAGAGGTCACGACCGACAGCTATCCGGACAAGGCCTACACCGGGCATATCGGCTACATCTCGCCGACGGCGGAATTCACGCCGAAAAGCGTCGAGACGCCCGAGCTTCGCACCGACCTCGTCTATCGGGTCCGCGTGATCGTGGAGAACCCGGACGACGGCCTGCGCCAGGGCATGCCCGTCACCGTACGCCTGCCCGATACCGCCAAGCGCCAGGGGTCCGGGGGATGAGCGAGCCGGTGGTGGCGCTGGCGGGTGTCGGCAAGCGCTTCCGCAAATCCGGTCGTCCCGCCCTGGACGACATCGCCGCGGAGGCCGAGGCCGGCAGCATCACCGGGCTGATCGGACCCGACGGTGCCGGCAAGACCACGCTGCTTCGCCTGATTGCCGGATTGTACAAGCCAAGCTCGGGCACGCTGCGCGTCGCCGGGCGGAACGGCGCGCCCGAACCCGGAACGCTGGGCTATATGCCGCAACAGTTCGGCCTCTACGAGGATCTCAGCGTTGCGGAGAATCTGGACCTCTATGCCGATCTGCAGAACCTGCCGCGCTCGCAGCGGCGGGAGAGAATGGCGCGCCTGCTGTCGTTCACCGGGCTGGAACCCTTCACCGACCGGCTGGCCGGCAATCTTTCCGGCGGCATGAAGCAGAAGCTGGGCCTGGCCTGCGTGCTGGTGCATCCGCCCAGGGTCCTGCTGCTGGACGAGCCTAGCGTCGGCGTCGATCCGCTCTCCCGCCGCGAGCTGTGGCGGATGGTCCGGGAACTCAGCGAGCAGGGCATGGCGGTGCTGTGGTCCACCGCCTACCTGGACGAGGCGGCGCGCTGCAGCCGCGTCTGGCTGCTGGACGAGGGCCGGCTGCTGGCCCAGGGGCCACCGGACAATTTTTTGGCCGAAGTACGCGGCCGCTGCTTCCGCATGCCGCTGGGCGAGACCGGACGGCGGCACGTTCAGGCGTTGGCAAGCGCGCATCGGGGCGTGCTGGACGCGCAGATCCAGGGGCGCGGGCTACGCTTGGTACTGGAGAAAGACACGCCGCCGCCCGACGCGAAGGAGGTTGGGGCCGCCGGCGAGGCCGAGTCCGTCGAGCCCCGGTTCGAGGACGCCGTCGTCGCCCGGCTTCGCGGCCAGCACGCATCGGAGACGGAAGAGGCCAGCGGACACGAGGACGACTGGCGAAAGCATGCGGACGGCGACGACACCGCCATCGAGACGCGCGAGCTGACCAAGCGTTTCGGCGACTTCACGGCGGTGGACCGGGTCAACTTCACGGTGCGGCGCGGCGAGATATTCGGCCTGCTCGGACCCAACGGCGCCGGCAAGTCGACCACGTTCCGGATGCTCTGCGGCCTGCTGCCGGCCAGCGGCGGCGAGGCGCGGGTCGCCGGCTTCGACCTTGCCCATGCCAGGGCCGACGCGCGGGCGCGGATCGGCTATATGAGCCAGGCGTTCTCGCTTTATGGCGGCCTGTCCGTGCGGCAGAACCTCAACTTCTTCGCCGGCGCTTACGGCCTATACGGCCGCGGCGCGCGCCAGGCGATCCGCCGGGCATTGAAGGACTTCGAGTTGGAGCCCTATGCCGGTGCCTCGGCCGCCGGCCTGCCGCTTGGTTTCAAGCAGCGGCTGTCGCTCGCCTGCGCCCTGATGCACGGGCCGGCGATCCTGTTCCTCGACGAGCCGACGAGCGGTGTCGATCCCTTGACCCGACGGGAGTTCTGGGCCCGCATCAATGCCATGGCCGAGCGCGGGGTGACGGTGCTGGTGACCTCCCACGTAATGGACGAGGCGGAATACTGCGACCGGCTGGCGATCATGTACCGCGGCCGCGTCATCGCCAGCGGCCCGCCCGACGAGTTGAAGCAGACGCATCTGGGACGGCTCGACGCCAGCCTGGAGGACGCCTTCATCAGGCTGATCGAGGCGCAGGAAGGGCCGGCGGCAGCGGAGGCGCCGGCATGACCGGTGGCGCGGGCAGCCGGATACGCGGCCTGGTGCGCAAGGAGTTCCTGCAGGTGCGCCGCGACGCGTCCTCCTTCGCCATCGCCTTCGTACTGCCGGCGGTGCTGCTGTTCCTGTTTGGCTTCGGCGTCTCGCTGGACGCGCGCGAGGTGCCGGTGGCCGTCGTGGTCGAGGACCCCACGCCGGAAGCAAGCGACTTCGTCGCCTCGCTGATCAACTCCAAGTACTTCGTCCCCCGGATCATGCATGCCCGCCCGCCCGCGGAACGGGCGATGCTGGCGGGGGAAATCGACGCCATCGTGGTGCTGCGCGAAACCTTCGCTGGCGAGTTGAATGCCAGCGATATCCGGCCGGCGCCAATCCAGGCCATCGTCGACGGCACCAACGCCAACCGTGGGCGCGTGCTCCTGGGCTATCTGCGCGGCGCCTGGGCCAACTGGCTGGCGCAGCGCGGCCTGGAGGACCCGGCCCTCGCCCGTGCGACCATCGATGTGGAGCAGCGCGTCTGGTACAACCCCGCCGTCGACAGCCGCAATTTCATCGTCCCCGGCCTGGTGGCGATCATCATGACGTTGATCGGCGCCCTGCTGACCGCGCTCGTCGTCGCCCGCGAGTGGGAACGCGGCACGATGGAGGCGCTTTTCGCCACGCCGGTGCGTACCTCGGAAATCCTGCTGGGCAAGCTGATCCCCTATTTCACGCTCGGGATGGGCGGCATGGCGCTGTCCGTGGCGATGGCCGTGTTCGTCTTCGAGGTGCCGCTGCGCGGGTCGTTGCTGGTACTGACCGCGGC
Organism: Ferruginivarius sediminum; assembly: GCF_003344765.1. GTDB lineage: Bacteria > Pseudomonadota > Alphaproteobacteria > Kiloniellales > Rhodovibrionaceae > Ferruginivarius > Ferruginivarius sediminum. The sequence goes on from NZ_QPMH01000011.1 coordinate 23,386, forward strand.
GTCGGCGGTATTCATGGTGACGGCGCTGGGCATGGGACTCGTCATCTCGTCCGTCACGCGCAACCAGTTCGTGGCGGCGCAGACGGCGATCCTGTTGACCATGCTGCCCGCCATCATGCTCTCCGGCTTCATCTTCGACATCGAGGCGATGCCGGCGTGGGTGCAGGCGGTGACCTACATCGTCCCGGCGCGCTATTTCGTCGCGATCCTGCAGACGCTGTTCCTGGCCGGGAACATCTGGCCGCTGATCTGGCCCAATCTGCTGGCCCTGGCACTCTTCGGGACGGGGCTGCTGCTCATCGCGGGCCGGCGCACCCGCAAGAGCCTGGAGTAGGCGGATGATCGCGCGACTGTTCGCCCTCGTCATCAAGGAGTTCCTGGCGATCTGGCGCGATCCGCGCAGCCGGGCGGTGCTGTTCGGCCCGCCGCTGATCCAGCTTTTCCTCTTCGCTTACGCCGCGACCTACGACATTGAGAACGCGCGCCTTGCCGTCCTGAACGAGGACCGCAGCCGGGAATCGCGCGAACTGGTGGCGCGTTTTACCGCCTCGCGCGGATTCGAGCCGGTAAGGCGCCTGACACACGTCCGCCAGATCGCGCCGACCATCGACCGCCAGGACGCCATGGCCGTGCTGCATATCGGTCCGACCTTCGCCGCCGACCTCAAGTCGGGCAACACCGCGCAGGTCCAGATCATCGTCGATGGCCGGCGATCCAATTCCGCCTTGGTGCTGCTTGGTTATGCCGGCGAGATCGTGACCGGTTACGCCAGCGACATGGCGGCGGAGAACGACCAGCCCGGCCCGCCGGCGGAACTGGTGACGCGCGCTTGGTTCAACCCGCAGCTTGAGAGCCGCTGGTTCATCGTCCCCGGCCTTGTCGGGACGCTGACGCTGGTGGTCACGACGGTGGTGGCGGGGCTATCGGTCGCGCGCGAGCGGGAGCTGGGCACCTTCGATCAATTGCTCGTCACGCCGCTTCGCCCGCTGGAGATATTTGTCGGCAAGACCGTCCCGGCGCTGGCGATCGGCGTGATCGAGGGAGCCTTCATCGTGCTGGCCGCGATCTGGTGGTTCGAGGTGCCGCTTCGAGGCTCCCACCTCCTGCTGGCGCTGTCGCTGGTGCTGTTCCTGTTGTCGGCGACCGGGGTGGGGTTGATGATTTCCGCCTTCGCACGCACGCAGCAGCAGGCCATCGTGGGCAGCTTCCTGTTCCTGATGCCGGCGGTAATTCTCTCGGGCTTCGCGACGCCCGTCGATAACATGCCCGATTTCGTGCAGGCGCTCACCTACGCCAACCCGCTGCGCTACATGCTGGTGATCCTGCGCGGCCTGTTCTTGCAGGACCTGCCGGGCGATCTTGTCGTGCAGCAGCTCTGGCCGATGGCGATCATCGCCGTGGTGACGGGCGCGGTTGCCGTGTGGCTGTTCCGCCACCGGCTGGCGTAGACGGTTGCCCTAAAACCCGAACAGGCGCGCGAATACCCGATCCACAATCCGGGCGAACCACCAGCCGCGCTCGACATCGCCGCCGCCAAGGCCGCCGCGCCAGCCGAGGCCGCCGTTGCTTCCGCCACCTATAACGGTGCCGCCGCCACTGGCGCCCGTGGTGCCGCCGGCGCCGCCGCCACCGAACGAGCCACCGGAGGGGCCGCCGCCATAATCGCCCCCCGTGTCGCCGCCCACGACGACGCGGCCATGCGAGGCCAGGGCGTTGCGGCTTGAGGCGAGCAGCATAACCGTGGGCGGCACGGCCATGCCCATCTTGCCGCAAAGTTCGAGGAACTCCCGGCGACGCTCGTCGTGGTCCTGACAGGACTCGGGAACATTCGATATTTCGGACATCGGCGATGGCCTCGGTAATGCGGTGGATGTTTGTTAAAAAATATCGGCCAGTGCGATCCGATTGACCACCTATCTTTCGGATTTACTCCTTTTGGTAAAAAATGCCCAGAGTCCGGTAAACCGAATATACCCGCTGGAGTTAGCGTAAAAAACCAGGTCGGTCCAAACCTGGCCGTCCCAGGCTTTAGTCAGGGGTGAGGTCGATCACCGGGCCGATGATCGCAGCGACCTCTTCGGGCGGTTCCGTGAATTTGATGCCAAGGCGCCCGCGCCCGCACCAGACCACCTTGGCAGGGAATTCGCCGATGCTGGGCAGCATAAGGATGGTGGCGACGTCGGGGTCGAGCTGGTCGGCGACGACCGCCTCCGCCTCGTTTGGGTATTCCGCGAATACCAGCTTGGCGCCGCCGGCCGAGATATTCGCGACCGTGACGGAAAGCGTACCCTCGTCACCCGCGCACCGCAGCGATGCGCCCCAAAGCACGCGCGTGCGCCTGTATGCGCGCCGGTCCCTGGCGTCGGCTTCGGACTGGCATGAATCGGAAAACTGGCCGCCGTCGTCGCGCACCGCTCTGCACTCCCTGCTATATCCCGGCCAAGCGTACCTCTCCAGCGCGGCGAGAATGCGGGCGAAAGCATGTCGAAATCCTTAACGTCGAAAGAGTTCGTCGTTCACGATTTCGAAACAGATGCTTGCCTAGAGATGCGCCCCATGAGCGAAGAACAGCCCCGCCGCCTCAGCGACAAGATCGCCGCCGCCCACGAACAGGCCTGCAACCAAGGCAAGGCCGACGTGGCGCGTTCCCTGCTGCACGCCCTGGAGCTGGAGCTTTCGGCCCACGGCGGCGCGCCAGAGAAGCGAACCATCGACGAGGCGATCGAATCCGCCTTCACCCGCCAGCGGCTGCTCGACACCACCTGAACAGCCCCCTGCCCGTCCACGCCCCCTGGCCGCGAAATCCGGCCCGGCAACGTTCCTGCCCTGTTCGGGCTTGGCGAACGCGGCTGCGTGCGCCAAAGTCAAGGATCGGGTGTTGCCCGCACGGAAGGGAGCATTGAGGCGATGGTTCAGGATCCACGCACCGAACGCCTGCTGGGAGACATCGAGTTGGTGCGAAGCCGCGGCGACCCGGCACGCGGACGCCTGTGCGTGATGTCGCTGGTGGCCGTGCTGGCCGGAGAAGTCCACAGCGACCGGCCGGCCAGTGCCTCGCCGTTGATCGCGGCCTTCGCCCGGCCGGTCAACGATGCCATGGACCGCGCCACGCGCCAGCGCCTGATCCCCTTCGCCCCGCGTATCCTGGGCACCGTCGCCGGCGACGACGCCTTGCGGCGGGAGATCGTACAGGCCGAATTGATGCACACGCTTCTGCCGGCAATCGTCACGGACCTGCAGGCGGGCGCCCACGATCACGCCCAGAGGCGCGCCGCGGAGCTGACGGCGATGCTGGCCGGGGAACTGGCGGCAACGCCCGTGGACCGGCAGCCCGCGCTGGCGCAGGACGCGGGGTGGGACCACGCCGCGCTGATCGGTCCACTGCGCGTCGCGATCACGGCTTATCGCGATTGCGCGGGCGTGCAACAGGCCGAGGCCGTCGCGCGCCTGTTGATCGCGGCCGTGTCGTGCCTGGCGCGGCCAACGCGCCGGGCCTGGTACTGGGATCGGGCCATCGGCCTGCTGGACCGGCTGTGCGAGGTCGGCCGCGAGGCCGCCGTCCCCGCCGGCCGCGAGGATGTGGAAAGCAATAGGAGGAATGTCACGGCATGACGCTTCGTCTGCCTGTCACCGCCGCACCGGGTGCGGCGACGATGTCGAGCTTCCGCCGGGAGGAGGTGCCAGCCCCGAATGTGCGCGACACCCGGCGCTTGCGCGGCTCGGCAAAGCACACGGTCTTCGTCGGCACCACGCGCCGCCCGTTGCAGGAAGAGGCCCTGATGGCGCCCGAGAAGTCCTGGTGCGAAGGCCATTGCAAGGGCTACTGGACGATCGTCTACGGCCCCGAAACACGTAGCCAGGGCCGGTCGATGTCCTTCGGCTTCTCCGACCGCGAGGATGCCGAGGCCTTCCAGCGCTGGCGCCGCGAACGCCGCGACCATCACGCGGAGCCGGAGGACTTCGAGTAGGCTGCCTCGGCCTATCAATTGCTCAATAGAAGTCTGAACGCCAGGGCGCAGAGGACCAGCGATGCCGTGCGGTCGATGTAGGCTTTGGCTTTCATGTACCGCCGGCTGACCGCATAGCTGTTCATGACAAACGCGAGTGATGTATAAAAGATCAACTCGATAAGCAAATGGTTGAGAACCACAAACGAATTCTCAGCCATCGTGATATCCGGGGGAATGATAACCACCAAGACACCGGCTGCGAACAATATTGCTTTTGGGTTGAGAAAGTTGACGAGGAAACCTTGCCGGAACGCATGACGTTCCAGCTTGAAATGAGCCTTGATCGGCTCATTCGCCCCCATCCACATCCGCCACGCAATGTATAGAAGATATCCGGCGCCAATGAATTTCGCTACGCCGTAGAACCATGGAACGGTTTCGAAAACGGCGTTGAGGCCGAGCAGCGCCATCATGGTCCAAATGGCTGCCATCAGGCCAAGTCCGCATCCGATGGCGATTCCCGGCCCGCGGCCGGCACTCAGTGTCGTCTGCATCGCAATCAGCAGCGCGGGCCCCGGGCTTGCAATCGCCGCCAGAAGAGTGATGTTGAACGCGATGAAATGTTCAACCTGCATGGTGGGCTGTTCTTGGTTGTCCTTGCACGGTCAGGCGCACGACCCCTTGCCATTGAATACTTCGGCAGACCGGGATCCTTGAAAAAATATATCTTCCTCTTTTTTTCTTTCCAGAAGAAACGTATTCCGCCACCGCTTCCGCTATGCGGCTATCCCTCCACCGCGTTCGGGAGAAGCATGGCGATCTCCGGAAACGCCAGAACGAGGGCCAACGCCAGGAGCTGCAACAGGACGAAGGGGACGATGCCGCGGTAGATGTGGCTCATCGCCACCGACCGCGGCGCCGCCCCTTTCATGTAGAACAGCGCGAAGCCGAAAGGCGGCGTCAGGAAGCTGGTCTGCAGGTTGATGGCGACCAGCACGGTGAACCAGTACACCACGTCGCCGCGCGCCACGTGCTCGCCGAAGTCGAGCAGCTCCACCACCGGCGCGAAGATCGGCAAGACGATCAGGGTGATCTCGATCCAGTCGAAGAAGAACCCCAGGACGAATACGATCCCCATCAAAACCAGCAGGATGCCCCAGGTACCCACGCCCACGGCGTTGATGAAGTCGATCACCATGTGCTCGCCGCCCAGTACGCGGAAGACGTAGGAGAACGCCGTCGCGCCAACGAAGATCAGGAACAGCATGGCGGTGGTGAGCACCGTCTTCTCCACCACCTTGTCCAGCGTGCGCAGGTCCAGCCTGCGGTTCACGACAGCCAGCAGCGTCGCCCCGGCAGCGCCGATGCCGCTGGCTTCGGTCGGCGTGGCGAAGCCGCCGACGATGGAGCCGAGCACCAATACGATCAGGAACACCGCCGGCAGGAAGCTGCGCGCCATCATGACGATCAGCCCGCGCAGGTCTTGCGGCCCTTCCGAGGCTGGCATCGGCGGCGCCAACGCCGGCCGCAGCGTGGCGATCCCGGCGATGTAGGCGACATAGAACACCGACAGCATCAGGCCCGGCACCAGCGCGGCAACGAACAGCGTGCCGACCGAGATCGACAGCAGATCGCCCATCACCACCAGCATGATGGACGGCGGGATCAGGATTCCCAGCGTGCCCGACGCGGCCACCGTGCCCGACGCCAGCGTCTGGGCGTAGCCGCGCTGCACCATCACCGGCAGGGCCAGAAGCGTCAGCAGCACGACCGACGCGCCGATGATACCCGTGGTCGCGGCGAAGATCGTGCCCATCAGCGCCACCGACAGCGCCAGTCCGCCGGGCACCCGGCGCATAAGCACCTGCAAGCAGCGCAGCAGATCCTTCGCGATGCCGCTGACCTCCAGCATCGCGCCCATGAAGATGAACATCGGCACGGCGACAAGGACCAGGTTCTCGACGATGCCGCCGAAAATGCGGTTGGTGATCAGCGCGAACTGCATCGGCCGGAACTCGCCCACGCCGATACCGACAACCGCGAAGGCCAATCCCACGCCACCCACGACGAAGGCGACCGGCAAGCCGGTGAAAAGCAGGCCGCCCAGCGCGACGAACATCAGCGCCGGCAGCAGATCGATCAGAGCCTCCATGTCGCGCCCGTGCCCGTCACGTCGTGGCCTCGTCGTCGTGCACGCCCGGCTCCTGCATCAGGTAGGCGCGCCCCCGTCCGTCCGCGTCCCGGTCGGCCAGGACCGCCACCAGCCGCAGCAGCACGGATATCCCCGCCAGCGCCATGACGGCAAAGCCGACCGGCAGCATCGACTTGATGATCCAGCGATGCGGCAGGCCCATGCCGCCCATCGAACCCTCGTTGCGGACGAACGCCCGCTCGGCAAAGTCGTAACCGAACCAGATCACGATGCCGCAGTACGGCAGCAGGAACAGCACGATGCCCGCGATCTCGATCCAGGCGCGCGGCCGCGCGCGCCAGCGCTCGCGCAGCAACTCGATGCGCACGTGGGCATCGCGAAGATAGGCGAACCCGAAGGCCAGCAGGAACATCGCCCCGTGCAGGTGCCACTCCAAGTCCTGCAGCATGGTGGAACCGGTATGGAAGAAGCGCCGGCCGACGACGTCGAAGACGATCACCACCATCATCGCCACCGCCAGCCACCCCGCTGCCTTCCCGGCGAGCGTGACGACGGCGGCGAGCCGGTCGCTCAATCTCAGAAGGGCGGGCATGCGAGGCTCGCGTCAGACAGCAGGAACCGGCCCGCCTTCCCCGTGGCGGAGGTCATCCGCGAGACCTGAGCGGGCGTTCTTACCGGCATCGCGCGCTGGCACTCATGCAAGCGCGTCGACGATCCGCGCGACGCCGTCGCGCACCGGGTCCACCGCCGGCAGGCCCAGCGAATCCTCGATCTCCGCGAGGCAACGCCGCGCCGCCTCCGCGTCCAGGGCCGAGGTGTTGACCGCCACGCCGATGGTCCGCGCCGCCGGGTTGGTCAACTGGGCGACCTCCTCGTTCCGGCGGCGGCAAAGGTCGAGCGGCGGCAGCCCGTAGTCCGGCAGGCCGCGCATGTGCTTGCGCGTGGGCTCGTGGCACAATACCAGCGCGTCGGGCTGCGCGCCGTGCAGCAGGCCGGTGGAAACGCCCGCGAAGGACGCGTGGAACAGCGAGCCCTGGCCCTCGACGACATCCCAGTGGCCGGGATCGTTCGCCGGCGTCAGCCATTCCACCGCGCCCGAGATGAAGTCGGCGATCACCGCATCGACCGAGACGCCGTCGCCGGCGATCAGGATGCCGGTCTGACCCGTCGCGCGGAAATCGGCGCTCATGCCGCGCCGGCGCATCTCCGCCTCGACCGCAAGGGAGGCGTACATCTTTCCGACCGAGCAGTCGGTGCCCACCGTCAGCAGGCGCTTGCCGGGGCGCTTCTTGCCGTCGGCGACGGCGAAGCCGCGCGTGGGATGGCGCACGTCGAACAGCTTGCGGCCGTTGCGCTCCGCCGCCTCTTTCAGGCGCGGCACGTCGGCCAGCTTGCCGTGCAGGCCGGAAGCGATGTCCATGCCGAGATTCAGCGCCCGGACGAGGACGTCCGTCCAGGCCTCGGAGATCACGCCGCCACGGTTGGCCACGCCGACGACGACGGTGCGGCAGCCGGCGTCGGCGGCCTCTTCCATCGTCATGTCGTCGAGGCCCAGCGAAGCCTGGCAGCCGTCAAGCCGGAACTGCCCCTTGCACCACTCCGGGCGCCAATCCGCCACGCCCTTCGCCGTCTTCGCGGCAAGCTGGTCGGGCGCGTCGCCCAGGAACATCAGGTATGGATGCTCGATCGCCATTGGTCGGCGGGTCCCTTCTTCGTATCTTTGTCACTCGCGCTTCACGGTTTCGCCGCGCGCGCCGGCGGCGCATCCTAGACGAAGCCGCCTGTCTTGTCGCCAGTCGCGGCCGCCTTGCGAACGCCGGCCTGCAAAGCTACCTGCGCAATGCTTCCCGATGACAGCCTGAGCACCCAAGGCCACGAAGCGAAAGGAGGCCCTGAGTTGACCTTCACCACCCGCCCGGAACTGCGCGGCACCCATGGCGCCGTCGCCTCGACCCACTGGCTTGCATCGGCCGCCGGGATGGCGATCCTGGAAAAGGGTGGCAACGCCTTCGACGCGGCCGTTGCGACGGGCTTCGTCCTGCAGGTGGTGGAGCCGCACCTGAACGGACCCGGCGGCGAGGTGCCGATCCTTCTGCACGACCGGCGCCGCGATGGGCCGGAGGTGATCTGCGGCCAGGGCACAGCGCCGCGCGCGGCAACCATCGCACGCTTTCGCAGCCTGGGCCTCGACATGGTTCCGGGCACCGGGCTCCTGGCCTCGGTCGTCCCCGGCGCCTTCGACGCCTGGATGCTGCTGCTGCGCGACCATGGCACACTGCGCCTGCGCGACGTGATGGAGCCGGCGGTCCACTATGCCGAGTACGGCTTCCCCGTGGTCCCGCGCATCAGCCAGACGATCCGCACGGTCGCGAAGATGTTACGGGAGGAGTGGCCCACCTCGGCCGCCGTCTACCTGCCGGGCGACACCGTGCCGGCGCCGGGAACGCTTTTCCGCAACCCGCGCCTCGCAGAGACCTACCGACGCATCGTGGACGAGGCCGAGCGCCGCGGCGGCGGCCGCGAGGGGCAGATCCAGGAAGCGCGCAAGTCCTGGTACGAGGGCTTCGTCGCCGAAACCATCGGGCGTTTCTGCCGCAGCCGGGAGGTAATGGACGTCTCCGGCCGCCGCCACGGTGGCCTGTTGAGCGAGGACGACCTGGCCAACTGGAACGCCACGAAGGAAAAGCCGGTTACCTACGACTACGCCGGCTACACCGTGTGCAAGGGTGGCCCGTGGAGCCAGGGGCCGGTGTTCCTGCAGCAACTGGCGCTGCTGGACGGCTTCGACCTCGACGCGATGGACCCGAACGGCCCGGACTTCGTCCACACCGTCGTCGAGTGCGCCAAGCTGGCCTTCGCCGACCGCGAGGCGTTCTATGGCGACCCGGATTTCGCGGACGTGCCGATGGAAACGCTGCTCTCCGCCGACTACGCCGCGTCCCGCCGCGCGCTGGCGGGCGAGCAGGCCTCGCGCGAGCTGCGCCCCGGCACGGTCGAGGGTTACGGCGGCGCCCTGGACAGGGTCCTGCGCACCAGGGCGGAGCACGGGGAGGCGTTCGACGCCTTGGGCGGCGGCGAGCCGACGGTGCAGGACGCCGAGCCGGGCGATACCTGTCACCTCGATATCGTCGACCGCCACGGCAACATGGTGAGCGCCACCCCTTCCGGCGGCTGGTTGCAGTCGTCGCCCGTCATTCCCGAGCTTGGCTTCTGTCTCAACACGCGCGCGCAGATGTTCTGGCTGGACGAGGACATGCCCAGCGCATTGCAGCCCGGCAAGCGGCCGCGCACGACGCTTTCCGCCAACTTGGCGCTGAAGGATGGTGCGCCGGTGCTGGCCTGGGGCACACCCGGCGGCGACTATCAGGACCAGTGGTCGCTGACCTTCTTCCTGCGTCACGTCCACCACGGCCTGAACCTGCAGGAATCCATCGACGCGCCGATGTTCCAGATCGACCACATGCCGGCGTCCTTCTTCCCGCGCCTTGCCGATCCCGGCAGCCTGACCCTGGAGGATCGCTTTTCCGAGGAAACCATCGCCGAACTGCGCCGGCGCGGCCATGAGGTGGAGGTCGCCGACGGCTGGTCGCTGGGCCGACTCTCGGCCGTCGGGCGCGAGGCGGACGGCCAGGTCAAGGCGGCGGCCAACCCGCGCTTCATGCAAGGCTACGCCGTGGCGCGGTGAGGCTTATCCGGCCCATTGCCGCGAGTTTCATCTGAGATTATATTATGCCTCAGATGAAGCGGAGGTGGTCATGACCGTCGGTTCCGGCGAGGTCGCCAAGGTGCTTGGCCTTGGACGTAATGGACCGATCGAAAGCGGGCTGGATCTGGCCGAGGCGCTGGAAAAGGGGTTTCCGGTGGCGGCGCTGGACCGAGTCTGCCGACTGATCGCGCCCGGCGACCCGGCGTTCCGTGGCCATGTCATTGCCCGCGCCACGCTGGCCCGGCGCAAGCGGCAGAACCGCCTTACGACGGAAGAGAGCGAGCGGGTGGAGCGCCTTGCCCGCCTCTGGGCCTTCGCACTCGACGTCTGGGGCGACGACGAGGCGGCCCGGCGCTTCCTGAGCGAGCCGCATCCCCTGCTTCGCGGCCGCCGGCCGCTTGATGTGGCCCGCACCGACGTGGGCGCGCACACCGTCGAAGAAATCCTCGGCAGGTTGAAGTACGGCACGGCCGCATGACGGCCCAGCGGCTGGACCGCACCCTCACGTGTTTTCGCATCGGCGACCCGGACGGCACCTATCCGATCTTCAGCGCGGCGGGCTCCAGGCTTTATCCGGGACGATGGAACACGGTCGACACGCCCGTCATCTATGCCAGCGAGAACTACGCCACGGCGATGCTGGAGAAACTGGTGCACGGCGCGGGGCGCCTGCCGCCCAACCAGCATTTCGTCACGATCACCGTGCCGCGCGGCGCAACCTACGAGGTCGTCTCGAAGGACCATCTACTCGGCTGGAACAGCCCCGAGGCCAGCGTTTCTCGGGACCACGGCGCCGCCTGGGTGCGGGAGTGCCGCTCCCTTGTCTTGCTGGTGCCGTCGTTCGTTGCCCGGCTGGAACGCAACGTCGTCATCAATCCAGCGCATCCCGATTTCGGCGAGATCGAAACCGGTCTTGCCGAACCCGTCTGGTGGGACCGGCGGCTGTTCGAGGGCTGAGCCCCCTTTACTCCTCCTCCATCTTCAGCGCGGCAAGGAAGGCCGACTGCGGGATTTCCACCTTGCCGAACTGGCGCATCTTCTTCTTGCCGGCCTTCTGCTTCTCCAAGAGCTTGCGCTTACGCGTGATGTCGCCGCCGTAGCACTTGGCGGTCACGTCCTTGCGCATCGCCGGCACGGTCTCGCGCGCCACCACCTTGCCGCCGATGGCGGCCTGCACGGCGACCTTGAAAAGCTGGCGCGGGATCAGGTCCTTCAGGCGCTGGCACACGCTGCGCCCGCGCGGCTCGGCCTGGCTGCGGTGAACGATCAGGGCCATCGCGTCGACCTTCTCGCCGTTCACCAGGATGTCCAGCTTGACCAGGTCGCCCTCGTGGTAGCCTTCCATGTGGTAGTCGAAGGAGGCATAACCCGAGGTCACGGACTTCAGGCGGTCGTAGAAATCATAGACCACCTCGTTCAGTGGCAAATTGTAGACCACCATCGCCCGGTCGCCGGCATAGGTGAGGTCCACCTGCCGGCCTCGGCGCTCCTCGCACAGCTTCAGGACGTTCCCGAGGAACTGGTCGGGCACCATCACGGTCGCCTTGATCCAGGGTTCCTCGATCGCCTCGATGTGCACGGGGTCGGGCAGGTCGGTCGGGTTGTGCAGTTCGAGGACCTCGCCGTTGCGCTGCATGACGCGATAGACCACCGACGGTGCCGTGGTGATCAGGTCGAGGTCGTATTCGCGCTCCAGCCGCTCCTGAATAATTTCCAGGTGCAGCAGCCCCAGGAAGCCGCAGCGGAAGCCGAAGCCCAGCGCGGGCGAGCTTTCCGGCTCGAACTGGAACGAGCTGTCGTTCAACCGCAGCTTGCCCAGCGCGTCGCGCAGGTCCTCGTAATCCCCCGCGTCCGCCGGGAACAGCCCGCAGAACACCACCGGCACACTGGGCTTGTAGCCTTCCAGCGGTTTGGCGCAGGGGTTCGCCTCGTCGGTGATGGTGTCGCCGACCTGCGTCTCGTCGATGTCCTTGATGCCGGCGATCAGGTAGCCAAGCTCGCCGGGACCAAGTTGCTTGGCCTTGGTGCGCCGGGGATTGAAGGTGCCGACCTCGCTGACGTCGTGCAGCGCGCGCGTGCCCAGCATCCGGGCCCGTGTCCCCGGCTTCAGCGTGCCGTCGAAGACGCGCGTCAGCGTGACGACGCCCAGGTACTGGTCGTACCAGGAATCGACCAGAAGGGCCTGCAGCGGCGCCTTCGGATCGCCCTTGGGCGCGGGAACCCGCTTCACGATGGCCTCCAACACGTCGCCGACGCCCTGCCCGGTCTTGGCCGAGATCATCAGCGCGTCGGTGGCGTCCAGGCCGATGACGTTCTCGATCTCCTCCATCACCCGCTCGGGCTCGGCGGCGGGCAGGTCGACCTTGTTCAGCACCGGAATGATTTCGAGGTCGTGGTCCAGCGCCAGGTAGACGTTCGCCAGCGTCTGCGCCTCCACGCCCTGGCTGGCGTCGACCAGCAGCAGGCAGCCCTCGCACGCCTTCAGCGAACGGCTGACCTCGTAGGAGAAATCGACGTGCCCCGGCGTGTCGATCAGGTTGAGAGTGTACTCCGTCCCGTCAGGCGCGCGGTAGTTCAGGCGCACCGTCTGCGCCTTGATGGTGATGCCGCGCTCGCGCTCCAGGTCCATGTTGTCCAGGAACTGCTCGCGCATCTCGCGCTCACTCACCCCCTCGCAAAGCTGGATGATGCGGTCGGCCAGGGTCGACTTGCCGTGGTCGATGTGTGCGATGATCGCGAAGTTCCGGATCAGTTTCTGATCGGTCATAAGCTGCGTCTGTCGTTGTCAGATGGCGCGCGCCGCTGGGACGCAACGATTTCATTCAGATGGTCCCGCACCGGCGCGCCGAACATAGGGGTGCGCGGCGATCGGTGCAACGTTCCCTCGCGAACGAAGAACCTTCACCGCGAAGCGATTTTTCCGCCAGGCCCGGTGAACCGGACGCGCCTTGTCCGCGTAGAGAGGTCTGTCCAGGGCGGTTTTCCGTCTTCTACCGCCACTCGGACGGGGGCCCCCGCCCCCATGGCCGCCCGCCGCGTGTATGTGCCCGTCCGCGCGGCGGGTGGCCACCCCTCTCATTCCCCTGACGTGACGCGCCCCCACCGGGGCAACATCGGAAAAGCTTTCGTCGCTCGCCCGCAAGACGGATCCTTCCCTTCCCGCTATGGCGGCTTATCGAGGCTCTATCGCACCTCGAAAACGTCAGGCATGATGCGCGCCGAACCGGCCGGACAGCGCCGGAATGGGCGGTTTGAAGACAAGAATTGGTGGGGCGGACGTGGACCTGAAATCGCATGCTCGGGTGGTTGTCATCGGCGGCGGCGTCGTCGGCTGCAGCGTTCTCTATCATCTGACCAAGCTGGGCTGGACCGACGTCGTCCTGATCGAGCGCTCGGAGCTGACCTCCGGCTCGACCTGGCACGCGGCGGGCGGGTTCCACACACTGAACGCCGACACCAACATGGCGGCGCTGCAGGGGTACACCATCCGCCTCTATAAAGAGCTGGAAGAGATCAGCGGCCAGGCCTGCGGCCTGCACCACGTCGGCGGCCTCACGCTGGCGGATTCGCCGGAGCGCCTGGACTTCCTGAAAGCGGAGCGGGCGAAGCACCGCTATATGGGCCTGGAAACCGAGATCGTCGGGCCGGAGGAAATCCGCAAGCTCTCGCCCATCACCGACACCGATGGCGTGCTGGCCGCGCTCTACGACCCGCTGGACGGCCACCTCGACCCCTATGGCACGACGCACGCCTATGCCCGCGCGGCACGGCGGAACGGCGCGGAGATCCACCTGCACACCAAGGTGGAAAGCCTGGCGGCCAAGGCGAAGGGCGAATGGGACGTCGTCACCGACAAGGGCACCATCACTGCCGGGCATGTCGTGAACGCCGCCGGTCTCTGGGCGCGCGAGGTCGGCCGCATGGCAGGGGTGGAGCTGCCGCTGCACCCGATGGAGCACCAGTACCTCATCACCGACGACATCCCCGAGGTCTACGAGCACCACACCGAACTGCCGCACGTCATGGACCCGACGGGCGAGAGCTATCTGCGCCAGGAGGGCCGCGGCCTCGTCATCGGCTTCTACGAGCAGGACTGCACGCCCTGGGCCACCGGCGGCACCTCCTGGGACTTCGGGCACGAGCTGCTGCCGAACGACCTCGACCGCGTCGGCGAGTCGCTGGAGTTCGCCTTCCGGCGCTATCCCGTGCTCGCGCGCGCCGGCATCAAGCAGATCATCAACGGCCCCTTCACCTTCGCGCCCGACGGCAACCCGCTGGTGGGTCCGGTGCCGGGCCTGCGGAACTACTGGTCGGCCTGCGCCGTGATGGCGGGCTTCAGCCAGGGCGGCGGCGTCGGGCTGTCGCTGGCGGAGTGGATGGTGGAGGGCGAGCCCTCGCGCGACATCTTCGCGATGGACGTCGCACGCTTCGGCGACTACTGCACTCGCCCGTACACGCGCGAGAAGGTGCGGGAGAACTATCAGCGCCGCTTCGCCATCTCCTATCCCAACGAGGAGTTGCCCGCCGGACGGCCGCTCTACACGACGCCGGCCTACGGCATCTGGAAAGCGCAGCGCGCCGTCTTCGGCTCCGGCTACGGGCTGGAGCACGTGAACTACTTCGCGCCCGAGGGCGAGCCGCTGTTCGAGACACCGACCTTCCGCCGCTCCAACGCCTTCGCGGCCGTGGCCGAGGAGTGCCGGGCGGTGCGCGAGGCCGTCGGCATCAACGAGGTGCACAACTTCGGTAAGTACGAGGTGACGGGCCCCGGCGCGGAGGACTGGCTGAACCGGATCATGGCGAACCGGATGCCACGCGAGGGCAAGCTGGTGCTCTCCCCGATGCTGAGCCCGGCCGGGCGCATCATCGGCGACTTCACCATCGCCCGCCTGGGGCCGGAGCGCTTCCAGCTCGTCGCCGCCTATGCCGCGCAGGCCCACCACATGCGCTGGTTCCAGCAGCACATGCCCGACAGCGGCGTCGCGGTGCGCAACGTCTCGCTGGACCGCCTGGGCCTCCAGATCGCCGGGCCGAACGCGCGCAAGCTGCTGGAGCGCGTGGCCGACATCGACGTGTCGAAGGAGGCCTTCCCGTTCCTGTCGGTGCGGGAGATGAACATCGGCATGGTGCCGGCCATCGTCAGCCGCGTCACCTTCTCCGGCGACCTGGGCTATGAGATTTTCACGCCCGCCGCGTTCCAGGCGGCGCTCTACGAAACCCTGGCCGAGGCGGGCCGCGACCTGGGCCTGAAACCGTTCGGCATGCGCGCTATGATGTCGCTGCGGCTGGAGAAGTCGTTCGGCGCGTGGCTCAGGGAGTTCAAGCCGGAGTACACGCCGGCGGAGACCGGGCTGGAGCGCTTTGTCTCGTTCCAGAAGGAAGACTTCATCGGCCGCGAGGCCGCGCAGCGCGAGCGCGACAATCCGCCGGCCCGCCAGCTCACGACCTTCGTGGTCGACGCCGACGACGCCGACGTCTGGGGCGACGAGCCGATCTATCGTGACGGCAAGATCGTGGGCTACGTCACCAGCGGCGGCTACGCGCACTATGTCCGGAAATCGGTGGCCCTGGGCTTCGTCCCGCGTGAGATGGTGGAAGACGGCGCCGGCTTCGAGATCGAGATTCTTGGGGATTTGCGCCCGGCGACGCTGACTACCGTGCCGCTGTACGATCCGGACGGCACGCGAATGCGGGGATAGTGTTGCGGACAAGGGGCGACGATCCCCTCTGCTCGCCTGACGGCGAGTTGTCTCCCCGGCGGGGGAGCTGTCTGCGAAGCAGACTGAGGGGCGCTACCCGCGAAGTTCGCCGCCGGTGTCCTTTTCCACCTTCTGCACGATCTTCTTGCCGACCGCCTCGATCTCGGCGTCGGTCAGGGTCTTTTCGGTCGGTTGCAGGGTCACGGCGATGGCCAGCGACTTCTTGCCCGCGCCCACCTTGTCGCCGGTGTAGACGTCAAACAGCTTGACCTCGGTGACAAGCTGCTTCTCCGCGCCCTTGGCGGCGCGGAGAAGCTTCTCCGCCGGGACGTCCTCGTCGACGACAAAGGCGAAGTCGCGTTCCACCGGCTGGAACGGCGACAGCATCAGCGCGGGCTTCAGCTTGCCGCCCTTCGTCTTGGGCGCGGGCACCGCGTTCAGGAAGACCTCGAACGCGACCGCCGGGCCGCGCAGGTCATAGGCTTCCAGCACCTTCGGATGCAACTCGCCGAAATTCGCCAGCACCTTCGGACCCAAATGCAGCACGCCCGAGCGGCCGGGATGGTACCAACCCGGCGCGTCCGCGGAGGTTTGCAGGTTGTCCGCCGGCGCCCCCACTGCCGTGAGCGCGGCAATGGCGTCCGCCTTCGCGTCGAAGGCATCGAGCGGACGGCCCGCAATCGCCCAGTGACGCGGATTCGGTCGCCCCGCGCGCACGCCGGCGGCGACATCGTCCTGGCCGTCGGGTTCGGAGGTGCGGTACTGCGGCCCGATTTCGAACAGGGCCACGTCAGGAAAGCCACGATCGGCGTTGCGGCCCGCGGCCTCCACCAGGTTGGCGAGCGCCACGGGACGCATCACGTCCAGCTCGCTGGAGATCGGATTGGCGAGGTGCAGTTCCTGTGGAACACCGCCGAAGATCTCCGCCTGCCGGCTGCTCATGAACGAGAAAGTCACCGCCTCGTCCAGGCCGCGCCAGGCCAGCGTCGTGCGCGCCAGCTCCGCGCGGCGTTGCTGCGGCGAGACGGCCGGCTGCGGGATCGGCGAAAGCTGCGGCAGCGGCTCCACGGGAATATCGTCGTAGCCGTGGACGCGCAGCACCTCCTCGATGAGGTCTGCCTCGCCCTCGACGTCCGCGCGCCAGGACGGAACTTGCGCCCGGATCACCCCATCCACGCTCTGCGTGGCGAAGCCCAGCCGGTCCAGAATGGCGCGGGCCTCCACCTCGTCGATCTCGATGCCGCCAAGCTGCGCGATGCGGCCGGGGCGCAGGTCGATGGTGCGGCTGGTGTCGGGAATCGTGCCGGCGTCCACCGGACGGCTCGCCTCGCCGCCGCAGAGGTCGAGGATCAGGCGCGTGGCCACCTGCTGGCCCCAGTCGGCGCTTTGGGGGTCCAGCCCGCGCTCGAAGCGGTAGCGCGCGTCCGAGATCACGCCCAGCTTGCGCCCCGTTTTGGCGATGCGCACCGGATCGAACAGGGCGACCTCAAGGAAGACATTCGTCGTCTCCTCGCTCACCCCGGACGTCTCGCCGCCCATGACACCGCCGATGCCGTGCGCGGCATTCGCGTCGGCGATGACGACCATCTCGGGATCGAGGGTGTAGGCGCGCTCGTCCAGCGCGGCGATGGTCTCCCCCTCGCCCGCCATCCGCATGGTGAGGTCGCCGGCCACCTTGTCCGCGTCGAAGACGTGCAGCGGGCGGCCCAGGTCGAAAGTGACGTAGTTGGTGATGTCCACCAGCGCCGAAATCGGCCGCAGGCCAATGGCGCGCAGCCGGCGCTGCATCCACTCCGGGCTGGGTCCGTTCGTGACACCCCGGAAATAGCGACCGGCGACGTAGGGACAGGCGTCCTCCAGCCCGGCGGGCAGGTCGCGGCGCCAAGCCATCGGGCTGTCGAAGCTGCCCTCCACCGGCTTCGCGATGTCCAGCGGCTTCAAGGTGCCGAAGCCGGCGGCGGCCAGGTCGCGCGCCACGCCGCGCACGCCCAGGCAGTCAGCCCGGTTCGGCGTGATGGCGATATCGAACACAGGGTCGTCCAGGCCCATGACCTTGGCGAAGGGCTCGCCCACCGGCGCGTCCTCGGGCAGGTCGATGATGCCCTCGTGCTCGTCCGACAGGCCCATCTCGCGTTCCGAGACCAGCATGCCGTTGGAGTCGACACCGCGAATTTTCCCAGCCTTCAGCTTCAAGTCGATGCCGGGAACATAGCTGCCAACGGGCGCGAAGACGCCCTTCATGCCGGTGCGCGCATTCGGCGCGCCGCAGATCACCTGCACCTCCTCGCGGCCGGTATCGACCGTGCAAACCCGCAAACGGTCGGCGTCGGGGTGCTGCTTCGCCTCCTTCACGTAGGCGACGGTGAAGGGCTTGAGCGCCGCCGCCTTGTTCTCCACGCCCTCGACCTCCAGGCCAAGCATGGTGAGCGCATGGGCGATCTCGTCGGGCGAGGCCTCGGTGTCGAGGTGATCTTTCAGCCAGGACAGGGTGAACTTCATGGCGTCGCGCGTTCCGTGCCGCTAAAGACCGCGCACCGGGGCCGGCACGTCGACGGGCAGGAAGCCGTAGTGCTTCAGCCAGCGCAGGTCGGAATCATAGAAAGTGCGCAGGTCGGGGATACCGTATTTCAGCATCGCCACCCGCTCGATCCCCATGCCGAAGGCATAGCCCTGGTACACGCTGGAATCGATGCCGCAGTTTTCCAGTACCTTCGGGTGGACCATGCCGCAGCCCAGGATTTCGAGCCAGTCCTTGCCGCCACCGATCTTGAGTTGCCCGCCCTCTTTCGAGCAGCCGATATCGACCTCGGCGGAGGGCTCGGTGAAGGGGAAGTAGCTGGGGCGGAAGCGCACCGGCAGGTCGTCCACGCCGAAGAAAGCGCGGCAGAACTCGATCAGCGTGCCCTTCAGGTGGCCCATGTGCGTCGCCTTGTCGACGACCAGCCCCTCGATCTGATGGAACATCGGCGAGTGGGTGGCGTCGTCGTCGCTACGGAAGGTCCGCCCCGGCACGATCACGCGCAGCGGCGGCGCGTGCGTGCGCATCGAGCGGATCTGCACGGGCGAGGTGTGCGTGCGCAGCACCTTGCGCTCCCCGTGCTCTTCCGTCGCCTGCAGGTAGAAGGTATCGTGCTCCTGCCGGGCCGGATGCTCGGGCGGGATGTTGAGTGCGGTGAAGTTGTGGAAATCGTCCTCGACGTGCGGCCCCTCGGCCACCTCGAAGCCCATCTCGCCGAAGATCGCGATCATCTCCTCGACGGTGCGCGAGATCGGGTGGATGCGGCCGATATCGACCGGCCGCGCCGGTAGGGTGACGTCGATGCGCTCGCGCTCCAGCCGGGCATGCAGCTCGGCCTCGGCCAGTTCGGCCTTGCGTGCCTCGATCGCCTGCTGCACCGCGTCCTTGACGGCGTTGAGCCGCTGTCCGGTCGCCTTGCGCTGTTCCGGGTCCAGGCCGCCAAGCTGCTTCATCAGCCCGGTGACGCGCCCCTTCTTGCCGAGTGCCGAGACGCGCAACTGCTCCAGCGCGTCGAGACTGTCGGCCTCGCCGACTTCGCGCAGCAGGCGTTCCTGCAGGGTGTCGAGGTCTTCCATCGCCTTCACGCCGGTCCCTGGCCGGCGTCGGCCACCGAGGCCGGCGCCGGCATCCATCGGTGGCTCAGCCCTTGGCGCCCTGCGGCAGGGCCTTGCCGGCCTGCTCCACCAGCGCCTTGAAGGCCTCGGGCTCGTGCACGGCCAGGTCGGCCAGCACCTTGCGGTCGACCTCCACCCCGGCGTTCTTCATGCCGGCCATGAACTGGGAATAGGTCAGGCCGTGCTGGCGCGCGCCGGCGTTGATGCGCTGGATCCAAAGGCTGCGGAAATCGCGCTTGCGCTGCCGGCGGTCGCGATAGGCGTACTGCAGCGACTTCTCGACGCGCTGGCGGGCAACGCGGATGGTGTTCTTCTGGCGCCCCCTGGCGCCCTTCGCGGCCTTCAGGACCTTCTTGTGCTTGGCGTGAGCGGTAACGCCGCGCTTCACTCGCGACATGGCGGCTCTCCTTTATAGGATGAGTACGGGTGTTCGTACGACTGTGTTCGTGGGATCTGCGCCTGGACCCGAACGCCTAGGCGTTGGGCAGGTAGTGCTTCTTGACGATGTTGCCGTCGCTCCGGGTCAGGACGTTCATGCCCCGGCTCTGACGCTTCATCTGCTGGGAACGCTTGCGCAGATTGTGCCGCTTGTAGGCGTACTGAACACGCACTTTGCCGCTGCCCGTCAGCTTGAACCGCTTCTTGGCACCGCTCTTGGTCTTCAACTTGGACATTTTGACCTTCCTCTCGATCGTGGCGCGCGGTCGCGGGAACGGCCGCGCGCGGGTCGCTTGTGACGATAGGCTCCCGGGCATGTCCAACCTGGCCACGGTCGCCCTTGCTGCGAAGGTCGGCGTTATAGCGACCCGCCGCGCGCAACGCAAGACGGCCCGCTTCACACCGGGCATATCCCCCTTCACTCAGTATCCAGAAGGCGGCGCGCCAGTGTCGGCAAGTCGCGGATCCCGTGCAATGCTCGCGAAACCGGCCGGCCTTCACCTCGGACGCCGCCACGTGCTATGGAGCCGCGACAAGAGCAGTTTCGCCGCCGAATCAACACGGCAACAACTTGCATATCCCTACAATTTTCGCAGCCGAGGTGACATAGGGGTAGAAAATTAGTATACTTGTGCGATAGAATACGGTTAACGCGCCAGATCACTGTGGATATTGCGTTCACATGCTGGCGTAGGTAGGGGCGAATTCGTGCCCTGGCGAGAGCGGTTTTTGAGATGGGAAAGATCGAGACGAATTTGGAACTTATGAATTAATCATTTTCTTAAACTTGAACTCGCCGGGTCACGAACTAAAATCCAATGAAAGAAACCGGGCCCGAAGGACGCATTACCGCGTCCCTTCGACTGGTCCGAAAGCGAATCGAGGCGGCGCACGAATGACGAAGATAGACCGAGAAGACCAATACATGTCTCAGAATGGGCAAATGGCTGTCGATGCCCTCAAGGCCGCGAACGGCGGCGGCGACACGGCCAAATCTCCCGAAGAGATCGCAGCGGGGCTTGAGCAGCTTGTCCGGCTTCAGTTCAGCCAGAGCTTCCGCAACGGCCTGAAGCCCGCGCAGTGGCATGCCTTGCGATATTTCGCGAACGCGGCGGAGGAAGATCGCACCGTCACGGCGTTTGCGCGCCACCGTGCCTCGACGATGGGCACGGCGTCGACGACGATCTCGACGCTGGTTCGCAAGGGCTATCTGGCCCGCGACTATGGTCAGGGCGTCCCGCGTAACCGTGGTTTGCACCTGACGGAAGCCGGGCAGCGACTGCTGGACGAAGACCCGGTGCAGACCCTGGTCGATGCCATCCGCCGGCTGGACGCACAGGAACAGGGCTTGCTGGCCGGCACCATCGAAAAGCTGGTGGCGAGCCTGGCGGACGCCCGGACCGCGACGACTCAGTCCGTCGGATAGCTTTTCGGCCCTCTCGGCTTTCTATCGGCCGCCCCACGGCACCCGTTTGTCGTGGCGTGGGACGGGTGCGATTCGCGCTTTGACTGCCGCCCGTGCCGCTGCTTCATGGCGGCATGGGCGATTTCCCGTGGGCCTCACGCGTCATACGCGACCACCAAAAGAGCATTTGTAAGCCGGTCCGGGCCGCACGGAAGAGATCGTGCGGCCCGGCAACGCGACTTTGCGGAATGCTGAGGTGCGTCCGCCTCAACGCGGCGCGATGACCATGATCATCTGGCGCCCTTCCATCTTCGGGCTGGCCTCGACCTTGGCAAGGTCGCCGACCTCCTCGCGGACGCGTTCCAAAAGGCGTTGTCCCAGTTCCTGGTGCGCCATTTCGCGTCCCCGGAAGCGCATGGTGACCTTTACCTTGTCGCCCTCGCCCAGGAATTTTTGGATAGAGCGCATCTTCACGTTGTAGTCGTGCTCATCGATGTTCGGACGCATCTTGATTTCCTTGACATCGATGATCTTCTGCTTTTTCCGCGCTTCGTTCTGGCGCTTTTGAAGTTCATATTTATAGCGCCCGAAATCGAGGATCTTGCAGACAGGTGGCGTACTTGTGGGCGAGATCTCGACAAGATCGAGTCCCGCATCCACGGCACGCTGACGCGCATCGTCGGTGGACACGACTCCAACGTTTTCGCCGTCCTGATCGATCAGACGAACTTCGCGCACATTGATCTGCTCGTTCACGCGCGGCCCGTCGCGTGACGGCGTGCTATCGGCGGGTGGCCTGGCTATGGATCAAATTCCCTTCGTAGCAGTTGCACTTACCGCGCGCCCGGATTTCCATCCCTCGGACGCGCACACCTCGTAACATCCCGCGCCGCCCACCGCGCCAGCCGCCGGCAGCCCGGTGACCTTGCAGCGGTACATAGCCCGCGTTGTCAATTGGCCCGCGGAGGCAAGGCCTCATCCCGGAGTTTAGTCACAGCGTCTTCAAGCGCAAGCACCTCTTGCGCCTTACCCCCCAAACGGCGCAGCGCGACGGTCCGCCGCTCGGCCTCGCGCCCGCCGACCACGGCCATGACCGGAACCTTCCGGTTGCTGTGCTCGCGCACCTTGTAATTGATCTTCTCGTTCCGCAGGTCCGTCTCCACCCTCAGCCCGGCGGCGTGCAGCGTCTCCGCCACCTCCGCGGCATAGTCGTCCGCGGCATCGGTGATCGTCGCCACAACGGCCTGCACCGGCGCCAGCCAAAGCGGGAAGCGGCCGGCGTGCTCCTCGATGAGGATGGCGATGAAGCGCTCGAACGAGCCCAGGATCGCGCGGTGCAACATGACCGGGCGATGCTTGTGGCCGTCCTCGCCGATATAGTTCGCATCCAGCCGCTCGGGCAGGACGAAATCCACTTGCAGGGTGCCGCACTGCCAATCGCGTCCAATGGCGTCGCGCAGCACGAACTCCAGCTTCGGCCCGTAGAACGCGCCCTCGCCGGGGTTCAGGGTATACGGCAGGCCGGTCTTCTCCACCGCATCCTTCAGCGCGGTTTCAGCCCGGTCCCAGACCTCGTCGGCACCCGCCCGCGTCTCGGGCCGGTCGGAGAACTTCACCTTCACGTCCTCGAAGCCGAAGGCCTTGTAGATATCCTGCAACAGGTTGCAAAAACGCACCGTCTCTTCGTTGATCTGATCCTCGGTGCAGAAAATGTGTGCGTCGTCCTGCGTGAAGCCGCGCACCCGCATCAGGCCGTGCAATGCACCCGACGGTTCGTAACGATGGCACGAGCCGAACTCCGCCATGCGGTAGGGCAGATCGCGATAGCTGGTGATGCCTTGCTTGAAGATCTGCACGTGGCCGGGGCAGTTCATCGGCTTGATCGCCAGCGTGCGGTCGTCCTCGGTCTTCGCCGTGAACATGTGCTGGCGGAACTTCTCCCAGTGGCCCGACTGCTCCCAAAGGGCGCGGTCGATGAGTTGCGGCGTCTTCACCTCGACATAGCCGCCGTCTTCCAGGCGCTGGCGCATGAAGCGCTCAATAGTGCGGTAGAGCGTCCAGCCGTTGGGATGCCAGAAGACGCTGCCGACCGCCTCCTCCTGCTGATGAAAGAGATCCATCTCGCGGCCCAGCCGGCGATGGTCGCGCCGCTCGGCCTCCTCCAGCATGTTGAGATAGGCGTCGAGCCGCTTCTTGTCCTCCCAGGCGGTGCCGTAGACACGTTGAAGCTGCTCGTTGCGCTGGTCGCCGCGCCAGTAGGCGCCGGAGACCTTGAGCAGCTTGAACGAATGGCCCAGACGGCTGGTCGAGGGCAGGTGCGGCCCCCGGCACAGGTCAAGCCAGTCGCCCTGCTTGTACACCGTGATCACGGTGTCGCGCGGCAGCGTCTCGATATGCTCGGCCTTGTACTTCTCGCCGATGTCGCTGAAGTAGCGGATCGCGTCCTCGCGGTCCCAGACCTCGCGCACGATTTTCTCGTCGCGTTCGACGATCTCGTGCATGCGCTGTTCGATCTTCTCCAGGTCCTCGGGCGTGAATGGCGTCTTGCGGGCAAAGTCGTAGTAGAAGCCCGTCTCCGTCGCCGGGCCGAAGGTCACCTGCGTGTCGGGATACAGCTCCTGCGTCGCCTCCGCCAGCACATGGGCGGCGTCGTGGCGAAGCAGTTCCAGCGCGTCCGGATGCTTGCGGGTGACGATCTCCACCGTCGCGTCGCCGTCGATCGGGCGCGTCAGGTCGCGCACCTCGCCGTCGACCTTGACGGCCAGCGCGTCCTTGGCCAGCCGCGTCCCGATCCGCTCCGCCACCTCGAAACCGGTGGGCAGGTGGTCGAATTCGAGCTTCGCCCCATCGGGCAGGGTAATCGTCACATCGCGCTGGGCTTCGGCTAGGCTGCTCACGTAACTCGCTCCACGAGTGGCAAGAGGTGCCCCATTCACACCTTCTCCAATGTCGCGGCCAAGCTAGCTGTCCGCAAGCCCCTGTCAAGCATCGCGGTCCAGCAGCTCGTCATAAACCGCCAACGTGCGCTGACACATCAGCTCCTTCGAGAAATGCCGGGCCTGCGCCTGGCCGGCGGCGAACACCTCCGCCCGCGCCGCGTGGTCCAGCGACAGCGCCCAGTCCAGGCCACGCGCAAGGTCATCCGCATCGCCGGGGCGGACCAGGGCCGTCGTGGTGCCTTCCAGCACCTGCTCGGGCACGCCGCCGTGGGCGCTGGCCACCAGCGGCCGGCCCATGGCCTGCGCCTCGCTGGCGATCCGCCCGAAGGCCTCGGGGTCGGTGGAGGCGGAGACGACCACGTCCGCCAGCATGTAGGCCGCCGGCATGTCGCGGCAGTCGTCGCTGATGAACACCCGGTCCGCGAGCTTGCGCCCGACGACCAGCTTCTCAAGCTCCCGCCGATAGCCGGTGCGCCCCTGGTCCGAGCCCACCAGCACGCAGCAGAACTCCCGCCCGCGCAGCCGCGCCAGCGCCTCGATCAGGACCGCCTGTCCCTTCCAGCGGGTCAGGCGCCCCGGCAGCATCACCACGGGCACGCCGTCGGGCAGCCGCCATTTCGTCGCCAGCGCCACCATCCGGTCGCGGGAAACGGCGCCCGGATCGAACTGCCCCAGATCGACGCCGCGCGGCACCACGCGCAAGCGATCCGTGTCCAGCGGGTAGTTCGCCAGGATATGCCGGGCGATGAACTCGGAGATGGCGATCACCCGGTCGCCCTTCGTCATCACCGCGTTGTAGGCCCGTTTCGGCGGCATGCGGAAGTTGTAGGTGCCGTGGAAGGTGGTCACGAACGGCACGCCCGTGCGCCGCGCCGCCAGGAGCGCGCTCCACGCCGGCGCGCGGGAGCGGGCATGCACCAGATCCACGCCCTCGGCACGGATCAGCGCCTCCAGCCGCCGGGCGTTGCGCCACAGCGACAGCAGCCCCTTGCGGTGCAGCGGCAGTTCCACGTGCCGGGCACCCAGCCGCGCCAGCCGGTGCGCCATCGCCCCGCCGGCCGAGGCGACGAGCGCGGTGTCGCCGCGCGCGGCCAACGCGCCGGCGATGTCGAGCGTGCCCCGCTCCACCCCGCCAGTTTCCAGCGCGGGCAGCACTTGCAGCACGACGCGGCCGCGGCCTTCCGCCACCGTTGTCCCGGTGATATCGTCCCTCAACATTCAGCTTCCGCCGCGCTTTCCCCAACACCCGCGCCCCAAAGAACGCGCGGCCACCGTCATAGCGGAAAGCGCGGCAAGTCGAAACGGATTCGCGTTCTCGCTTACCGCACGGGATGTCAAAGCATGGACCAGGCCAGCGAACCCGCGCCGCAGACGCTGCACACCGCCGACGGCGCCACCATCGCCTATCACCGGCTGGAGGGGAAACTGCCCGGCATCGTCTTTCTGGGCGGCTTCGCTTCCGACATGACGGGCACCAAGGCGCTCGCCCTGGAGGCCTTTGCGCGGGAGCGCGGGCACGCCTTCGTGCGCTTCGATTATCAAGGGCACGGCCAGTCCTCGGGACGGTTCGAGGACGGCACCATCGGCCAGTGGTCGCGCGACGCCATCGCGGTGCTGGACGAACTGACCGAAGGGCCGCAGATCCTCGTCGGCTCGTCCATGGGCGGCTGGATCATGCTGCTGGTGGCGCTTGCCCGCGCCAGCCACGTGGCCGGGCTGATCGGCATCGCCGCCGCGCCGGACTTCACCGAGGACCTGATGTGGGAGCGCATGGACGACACCGTGCGCGCCACCATCGAACGCGACGGCGTCTACTACGAGCCCTCGGAGTACGGCGAGCCGCTGCCGATCACCCGCCACCTGATCGAGGAAGGCCGCAGCCATCTCCTCTTGCGCGGCAATATTCCCCTCGCATGCCCCGTCCGCCTGCTGCAGGGCATGGACGACCGCGACGTACCCTGGGAGTGGGCCTTGAAACTCCAGTCGGCACTGCAAAGCGAGGACGTCGAGACCGTGCTGATTAAACACGGCGACCACCGCCTCTCCGAACCCCACGACATCCAGCGCCTGCGCTTCCAGCTCGACCGGCTGCTGCATCAGGTGGAGGGGGTGGTGGATTAACTTGATCGCAAAAGCCGGTGACGCATCAGGCTGAGCGGCATGCGAGACCGCATCGCTATCGGATGAAACGCTGGGCTCCGGCCCGTATGCTTTTGTGTTGACTTTCGTACATACAAACATACATCGTATAAAAGATGAAAAATCTGATTGCGGGCTTTGATTGGGACAATGGCAACGTTGAAAAGTGCCAGAAACACGGGGTTTCCAGGTTCGAAATCGAGGAATTGTTCCATCGAACCGTGATGCTGTTGCCGGATGGCGATCATTCGAACAGTCATGAGCAACGGTTCCGAGCCATTGGGACGACGCAGGCAGGCCGATACATATTCGTCGTTTTCACCATGCGTGCCCTTGATGGGCAAATGATGATCCGGCCAATCAGCGCCCGCTACATGCACCGAAAGGAAGTTGACCGTTATGAGCAAGAAAATCCCACGCTTCAAGAGCGACGCGGAGGCTGAAGATTTCGTCGCCACCGCCGACTTGAGCGAATATGACCTGTCTGGTGCAAAACCGGTTCGGTTCGAGTTTGAGAAAAAGGCAGCGCGCGTCAACATGCGGCTGCCGGAATCGCTGCTTGATGCCATCAAGGCCCGTGCCAAGGCACGCGGCATCCCGTATCAGCGCTATATCCGGGAAACCCTTGAGGAAGCCGTTGGGAAACACCACGGCTAGGAAAGGTCATTTACCCTATCCGCCCGATGCAGCTCCAATCCGGCCGCCGGAAAAACCAGTACGTGCTCCGGCCCGGCGTAATACGGAATCCCGGCCTACCCCCCACCCCCCAGCAACGCCTCCAACCCCGTCCGATAGTCCGGGTACGCCAGCCGCACACCCAGTTCCTCGTGCATGCGGCGGTTGCTGACGCGTTTGTTGTCCTGCCAGAAGGTCTTGCCCATGTCGGACAGGCCGGCATCCTCCAGCGCCACGAGCGGCGGCGATTCCACGCCCAGGAGGCGGCAGGCGTGTTCGGTGACCTCGGCCGGGGCGGCGGGTTCGTCGTCGCAGACATTGTAGACGCGGCCCGGATTCGGGCGCGCCATCGAGGCCTGGAGCACCGTGGCGATGTCCTCGACATGGATGCGGCTGAACACCTGCCCCGGCTTGTCGATGCGCTTCGCACGGCCCTGGCGCACGGCGTCCAGCGGGCTGCGGCCGGGGCCGTAGATGCCGGCAAGGCGGAAGACGTGGACGGGAATGCCCTGCCCCGCATGCAGGCGCAGCCAGGCGTGCTCGGCCGCGACGCGGCGTTCCGCCCTGGCACTGGTCGGATGAAGCTCCGACTCCTCGTCCACCCAGCCGCCCTCGCGGTTGCCATACACGCCGGTGGTGGACAGATAGCCGGCCCACGCCAGCCTGCCGGCCAGCGCGGCGATGTCGCCGGCATGGTGGTCCAGAACCGGATCGCCCTCGCGGTTGGGCGGCACGGAACTCAACAGGTGCGTGGTGCCGGCCAGCGCCGTCGCGGCGTCGGCAAGCGGCTGGCCTCGGTCGAAAACGCATGCCTCAACCCCGGCCGCGCGCAGTTCCCCGGCCTTCGCCTCATCGCGCGTGGTCCCGGCGACCCGCCAGCCCTCGGCCAGCAGGCGGTCGGCCAGACGGCGGGCGCTGTAGCCCAGGCCAAAGCAGAACAGCCGCTTCGATGTCATGGAAACGCCCCGATTGATGTCTTGCGCCCGCGCCGGCAAGCCGCGACGGTATGACCCGGAAAAGCGCAAGGCAAGGAGAGCGATGTTCCGGCAAGCGAAAGTGCTCCTGACGGCGGCGTTGCTGCTGCTTCCGCCCACGGTGGCCGCGGCGCAGGACGGCACGAGCGACGGCGGGGACGACGCGGCGCTGCAAGCCGCGGAGCAGTACGCGGACTGCATGCGGCTGGCGGCCGAGAACCCCGCCAAGGCCATCGAGACGGCGCGCACCTGGGTGGATCAGGGCGGCGGCGACCCGGCCCGCCATTGCAAGGCCATCGCGCAGTTCAACAAGGGCCACTATGCCGAGGCGGCGCGGCAACTGGAGCAGCTTGCCAAGACGATGGACAAGGACAGCCGCCCGGCCCTGCGCGCGGACGCGCTGGCGCAGGCGGGGCAGGCCTGGCTGCTGACCGGCGAGGTGGCGCGCGCGGAGGCGGCGCAGACCGCCGCGCTGGACATCGCGCCGAAGTCCGCCGAGCTGTGGATCGACCGGGCGCTGACGCGCTTCGAAATGGCGGACTACTGGAAAGCCATCGACGACCTGAACCGCGCCAGCGAACTGGCGCCGAAAAATCCGACGGTCTATGTCTTCCGTGCCAGCGCCTATCGCCACGTGGACACGCTGGAACTCGCGCGCGACGACATCAACCGGGCCCTTCAACTCGACCCGGACAACGCCGAGGCGCTGCTGGAGCGCGGTATCGTCCGGCGACTGTCGGGCGACACGGCCGCCGCGCGTAAGGACTGGCTGAAGGTCATCGACATGGCGCCCGAAAGCCCGGCCGCCGCCGACGCGCGCGCGAACCTGGAGAAGATGGACGTCAAGGCAGACGGCAACGGCGAATAAGCCGGCGGACACGCGCGGCCTGTTCCCCGTCTGCGCCCCGAAAGCCGTTGCGTTACCGGCCCCCGCGGCTCACCATGGAAATTGGACTCTTGAAAATCCCACTTGGCTGTGCTCCTGACCTGTCCGGAGGGAAGCATGGGCGGACTCGGCGTGGCGGGGGGCGCGATGGCGCGGCCGACGAAAATACCGACCGATTTCGGGATCTGGCCTCCCGTCCATAAGCGGAAGTCCGAGAGGCGGCGTTGACGTCCGGGCCGCGGTCACCGCACGCGCGCGGCCGGATGCCGGTGCTTCAACGCCGGAGTTCCCGGCTGGCCCTGCTGGCCGTCATCTATCTCGGCCTGATCGTCGCAGGCCAGTTCCTTGGCGTGTCGACGATCGAGATGCTTGGCTGGGACGCGCGAAGCGGTCCCGACGGAACGATGCACCGCGCGATCATGGCGGTCGTAGGGGTCTACGCGCTGCTCATGATGATGCCGTTCATGCCGGCCATCGAGGTCGGCGTGGCGCTGATGCTGATGTTCGGCGCGGATATCTGCGTGCAGATCTATCTGGCGACGGTTGGCGCGCTCAGCGTGACGTTCATGATCGGACGGCTGGTGCCGGTGCACGTTTGCGCAGCCGTGTTCCGCTTTCTCGGTTTGCGTCGGGCCCGCGAGCTTATCCTGGCCCTCAGCCCGCTGGACGAGCGCGGACGCCTGGAACTGCTGCTGGAGCACGCGCCGAGGCGGGTGGTGCCGACGCTGCTGCGTCACCGTTATCTGGGGCTGGCGCTGATACTGAACCTTCCCGGCAATGCGCTGCTGGGCGGCGGCGGCGGAATCGCGATGATCGCGGGGATGAGCGGCCTGTTCGCGCCGCCGCTCTACCTCGTGGTGGTCGCAGTCGCCGTGCTGCCGGTGCCGGCGGCGGTGGCGCTGACGGGCGGTGGCATCCTTTGGTGACTGGTGGGATGAGACCCCGCAGCGGGCGGCCCCGCTTCAGAAATCCAGGTCGGCGTAGTGCGACGGCGGTGGCAGGCCCGGAACCTGGTCGGCCAGGATGCCGCGAAAGCTGGGCCGCGACTTGACGCGGGCGTACCAGTCCTTGGCACCCTGGTGCTGCTCCCACGGCACATCGCCGACGTAGTCGACGCAGGAAAGCTGCGCCGCCGCCGCGATGTCCGCCATCGAGAAGTCGTCGCCTGCCAGCCACGTGCGCCGGTCGCACAGCCAGGCGATGTAGTCCAAGTGGTAGTGGATGTTGGCGTGCCCGGCCCGGATCGCCTGCGAATCCGGGTGGCCCAGCTTCATGAAGCGTTTCAGGATCTTCTCGTCGACGAGGTTGATCGTCACCTCGCGGTTGAACTTGGCATCGAACCACAGGGCCAGACGGCGCACCTCCGCCCGCTCCATCGGGTCGTGGCCCAGCAGCGTGGGCTCGGGGCAAGTTTCTTCCAGGTACTCGGCGATGACACCGGCGTCCGGGATCACCGCGCCGCCGTCCTCCACCAGGACCGGCACCTCGCCCGCCGGGTTCAGGCGCAGGAAGCCCTCGCGCCGCTCCCACACCTGCTCGGCCTTCAGCTCGAAGTCGAGCTTCTTCTCCCGCATCAACACGCGGATCTTGCGGCAACCGGGATGCAGGGGCAGGTGATAGAGGACGCGCATGGCGGGCAAACCATATCCCGCGAAATGGTTAATGAACAGGGCGACTCGGCACGAAGCCGCCCCCCTCTACATACCAACCAGAAGGCCGAGCGCCACCATGCCGACGATGGACAGCCCCACCGCGCCGAAGACCGCCGTACGGCTGGCCTCGTTGAGCGCCTCGGGGATCATCTCGCGCATCGTCATCCACAGCATCGCCCCGGCGGCGAGGCCCAGGCCGACCGGCAGCACCGGATGGAACACCGCGACGAAGAGAAAGGCGGGAATCGCAAGAAGCGGCTGCGGCAGCGAGGAGAACACGCTCCACCACGCGGCCATCAGGACCGACACGCCACGCGGCACGAGGACGAGCGAAATCGCCAGCCCCTCCGGCACGTTGTGGATGGCGATGGCGATGGTCATCAGAATTCCAAGATCCTCGCCGCCGCCGAAGGAGACGCCGACCCCGATGCCCTCGGCCGCCGAGTGCAGCGTCATCACGCCGACGATCATCAGCGCCTTGCGCGCGTCGGCGCCTGTCAGCGCGCCGACGCTGACATGCCCGTGCCCGTCCATCAGACGGTGGCTGTAGACCATGAACACCGCGCCCAGGCCGATCCCCAACAGCGTCCGCCAGGGACCGATGTTCACGCCCTCGTTGATCAGGCCCAGGCTGGCGGCGATCATCAGCCCGGCGGCGACGGCGTTCCCGATCGCCTCCCACCGCCGCGACATGTCCCGCACAAACAGGAACGGCAGCGCGCCCAGCCCGGTCGCGACCGCCGTGATCAGCGCGGCGATGAACACCGTCCAGACGCTCGTCTCGATCATGCACCCATTCCCCGAATCCGGCCCGCCGCTTTCGCGGGTGTCGTTACCTCGGGCATATTATCTGGAACTATTCTAAAAAACGAAAGCCCCCGTGCCCGCATACAATTGTCCGGCAGCCATGCGCCGAACGCAAACGGGTTGGGGGTTGGATTCACACCCGGTTGTCGGTGCCGCCGGCATCCCTTGCGGCGCGCCACGCCGCCAAGCGCTCGTCCATGTCCTCCGTGGGGAGCAAGGACTGCCTGGCGCGCTGGTTCAAATCCCTGCGAATCGCATCCAGGCGGGCAAGCTCCTCGGCCCTGCTATGACGGGTGCTGTCCACGACTCACGCTTCCTACGCCGCCTCCCCTTCCCCGAAGACGGCTTCGAGCAGGACCGTAAAAGGCACGTCGAACAATTCCGCCATTTCGCCAAGGGTGATGAGCGGCGGTTCGCTGACCCCTCGCTCGAACGCGTCGATCTCTTCGGCGGTGACGTCGAGTTCGGCGGCAAGCACGGCCTGATCCAGGCCCACCGCAAGCCGCAGACCGCGCAGCACGCGGCCAAGACAGGCCGAAGTCGTTTCCCGCGTCTCGCCCAAAGCCGTCTCTCCCATGCGCATGGCAGGATCTGGACACACCCCTGGCGCAAACTCGTGACCGACGCACCTCACGCGGGTATACTCCCGCGTTCAGCCGTGGCAGGGGGCCATGGCCGGCGCGCGTGACGTGTCTACTCTCGTCCAGGTTCGCCCGGAGAGTGCCGGATATATTCCGGACCGTCAAGAGCGTGTCGCAACCCTATCCAGATTTTTTTCGGTATGCGGCGTCACATGGCAGAAGAAGACGAGAAACAGGACAACGAGGCAAACGAGGATCGCGCATCTGCTAGCGCAACGCCGGAGGAAACCACCGACACCGGCTTCGCTACGCTTGGCAACCGTGTCCGCGCGGTCCTCAACCATTACCGCACGCGCGCCGAAGCGGCACGCATTGCGGGGCGCTCGACCGATCAGTTGCAGCTCTACGTCAGAGGCCGCACCGAACCGGGCCTCGAAGTCATGGCCCGCCTTTGCCGTGGCCCCGGCATCAGCCTCGACTGGCTGGCCACCGGCAAAGGAAGCATGAAAATATCCGAGAGATCTGCATCGAACCCGAGTAATCGAGAATATAATAGCGATATCCATCTGCCAAGAGGCTACATGCTCCGCCCGGACACGCAGGAGCCGGTCTATTCGGACCTCATTGTGGATTCGCTCACCTTCCGCGCCGATTATCTGCGAAGCCTGCTGGGGCGCGAGCCGACAGACATATTCCTCCTGCGCATCGATGGCGATGCGATGGAGCCGACGCTCCGAGCGGGCGACCTCTGTCTCGTGGACGCTCAGAAAACACGCGTCAGCGCGAGCGGTCTCTACGCACTCCTAATAGATGGGGCGCCCCAGGTTCGACGGGTCGATTTGGACAGGAACGGAGTAAATATTATCGCCGACAACACTCATTATCCGCCAAAGCATGTTCCGGAAAATCGGCGTTCACACACCGACGTCCTCGGTCGGATAGTATGCATAGAAAATAAAATGCAATAAAAACTTCCATTGCATTCTTAAATATTTTATAAAGAACGCCGCAACATAGTAACGATGAAATTAATCAACACGCATTCTACATCATAACCCGAAGTCACTAATTCATATTCATGTGAACGGAATATCACAACTAAGTAACTATCTTCGAATAGACGTGCTAGTTATTTAGCGCCTTTCCTCCCACAAATACACCAATTAGAAGTATTGCCGCTCGTTCCAAAAACGTTAACGCCTCATCAATTCTACCATCGCTTGGATATATGAAAAGAACTGAAGCGTACATCAATATAACAAATACTACCAAGAGCAAAACAAGTGGAAGAAGTGTGCTTTTTCCAGTTCCAAAAATTTTACCAACCAACCCGGGTTCATCAGCTAATTCTTGAGGACCACGCTTGGTCGCGCTGTCTGGTGCATCTGAACTTGGTTCAAGCGGTGGTATCTCGAAATTTTTACGAGGCCGACTCAAGCTTTCTCCGGAACGTACGCTCTATCAATTCGTTAGGAATCCTCGGTTTTCGTTCGAGGCTACCATAAGCTCTCTGTATCTGCGACCACGGCTCTCCTTCGCCATGTGTCGCGTTCGATAACTGAATCCCAGTATAACCCTTATAGCGACTCCATACAGCATTTAAAAGCTGTTGGGTACGCCCCGGAGCGTTCCCAGTACTTGGTTTCGTGCCATCGAAATCGGACGCTAGCCTACTGATGGGCAAACGTCCGTTGTCAGCGAACTCGACATAGACGTCTCTTATTACAGGTCCGTGGGGCCATGCCTCTATATCGTCAGGAAACAATGGTCCTAGTTCATACGCAAGATGCCACGCATGAGCGTAAAATATAAGCTTTTGAAGCTTCAACTGGTCAACCACAATGCCATCATCTCGCGCTTTTTCGATAAAAAAGTTGGCGATCGCTTTGGCTGTGGGAACCACACCTTCTCTGCTGCTAACATTCGTCATTTGGCTTGACCTTGAGACAAATCTCAAGAGCTTCCCTAAACACAATTGGACGTAGGCTTGCTGACATTCCAGCCACTAGCCTAACCTCCGAGTCGCCACCATCGCGCGAACCAGCACCCCATCATTATCGCATTAGTCCTGCATGTTGGGGTTATTGCCGCCGCTCCTACTACCCATGCTTGGCACCACCCCCACTCGTCCGTACAATGAAGGCCCCACCCGATATCATTTCCGTATATGTCGGGTCGATGGCTAGGGCAGGGGCTGGCCCGTCTTGCTACACCCTAAAGGGCCAGCCCCACACCTTATGCCGGTGCGCCGGTGGTGGAATTGGTAGACACAGCGGACTTGGGTTCCGCCGCCCCGTCTCCTGCCAGAGACTCCACGGGGCATTGCGGGTTCGAATCCCGCCCGGCGCACCATGCCTCCATCCCTAAAGCCGCTAACGAATCACTAATTCCCGGTTAACGTCCCGAACCCCATAGACCTCGGCTACGCTTCCCATCATTTTCGCCTCCCTATCTATGTCGAAGCGGTGGGCGTCGAGAACAAGGCCGCTCCGAGTCGTCAAGCTTATTATTCGTTCTTCCGCGCAGTATGCAGAATCTTCGTCGATTCGAACAAGCATTTTCGTCCCATGGCATCCGATCACGTTTCATGACATATCATAGCGTACCACTGAGACATCTCGACCAAACCAGTTGTTCTGCCCACTCAGGCCGCACCTCACTGGGTTTACAATCTCCATAGTCGCCCTTGGGCCTCTTTGATGAAGAAAAGAACGAAACAAAGCACCCGGTATCCAAGCCCACGGACATCTACAAATACCGGAACGAGATACAAAACGCCGTAAAGCGGTATGTCTGAGACCAACAGCCGACGGAGACAAAGCTCCGCCGGTGTCGCCAACTCTTGCTTTTAAGCCAGCCCTACTCCGCCGGCTCCGCCCGTGCCTCGCGGCCTTCGACGGTAATCGGCTGCTCCAGGTGGGGGATGATCTCCTTCGGGACCACCTGCCAGAAGTGCTCGCGCTCGCTGGCCCAGTCGATCAGCAGGCGCTCGGCGAAGCGGGACTGGGTTTCGGTGACGTGCTCGGCGATGAGGTCGCGCAGCACGCCTTCCCAGTAGTCCGTCTCGATGCGTTGCCAGATCACCTGGTCGCGGTTGATGCGCTCCGGCACCCAGTTGTCGGGGTCGTAGACGAAGGCCATGCCGCCGGTCATGCCGGCCGCGAAGTTGTGGCCGACGTTGCCGAGGATCACCGCCGTGCCGCCGGTCATGTACTCGCAGCCGTTGGCGCCGCAGCCCTCGACCACCGCCACCGCGTCGGAGTTGCGTACGCAGAAGCGCTCGCCCGCCTGGCCGGCCGCGAACAGCCGGCCGCCGGTGGCGCCGTAGAGCACGGTGTTGCCGATGATCGAGTTGTCCTGGCTTTCCAGCGGGCTGGCGGTCATCGGGCGGACCACGATGGTGCCGCCGGACAGGCCCTTGCCGACATAGTCGTTGGCGTCGCCGAACACCTCCAGCTTCAGGCCCCGCACCGCGAAGGCGCCCAGCGACTGCCCGGCCGAGCCGCGCAGGCGCACCGTGATGTGCCCCGGCTTCAGGCCGGCCATGCCGAAGCGGCGGACGATCTTCGACGACAGCTTGGTGCCGATGGCGCGCTGCGTGTTCCGGATCGTGTACTGAAGCTGCATCTTCTCGCCGTCGCGGAACAGCGGTTCGGCATCCTCGATCATCTGGGCGTCAAGGGTTTCGTTCACCTCGTTGCGGCCCTCGACCGTGCAATGGGTCGGGTAGTCGCCCGGATCGGCGCGCACCAGCAGGGAATTGAGGTCCAGGTCGTCCAGGTGCGGCGCCCCGCGGTTCACCTGATGCAGCAGCTCTGTGTGCCCGATCACCTCGTTCAGCGTGCGCGCGCCCAGCGAGGCCAGGATCTCGCGCACCTCCTCGGCCATGAAGGAGAACAGGTTCACGACCTTCTGCGGCGTGCCGGTGAACTTGCCGCGCAGCATCTCGTCCTGCGTGCACACGCCCACCGGACAGGTGTTGGAATGGCACTGCCGCACCATGATGCAACCCATCGCCACCAGCGAGGCGGTGCCGACGCCGAACTCCTCGGCGCCCAGGATCGCGGCGGTGACGATGTCGCGGCCGGTGCGCAGGCCGCCGTCGGTGCGCAGGGTGACACGGTGGCGCAGGCGGTTCAGGGTCAGCACCTGATGCACCTCGCTAAGCCCCATCTCCCAGGGCACGCCGGCGTACTTGATGGAGGTCTGCGGGCTGGCGCCGGTGCCGCCGGAGTGGCCGGAGACCAGGATCACGTCCGCCTTCGCCTTGGCCACGCCCGCCGCGATGGTGCCGATGCCCGAGCGCGCCACCAGCTTCACGCAGACCCGCGCTTCGGGATTGATCTGCTTCAGGTCGTAGATGAGCTGCGCCAGGTCCTCGATGGAGTAGATGTCGTGGTGCGGCGGCGGCGAGATCAGCATGACGCCCGGCGTCGCGTGGCGCAGCTTGGCGATCATCTCCGTCACCTTGAAGCCCGGAAGCTGGCCGCCCTCGCCCGGCTTGGCGCCCTGGGCCACCTTGATCTCGATCTCGCGGCAGTTGTTCAGGTACTCCGCCGTCACGCCGAAGCGGCCCGAGGCCACCTGCTTGATGGCGCTGTTCGGGTTGTCGCCTTTCTCGTCCGGGCGGAAGTGCTTCGGATCCTCGCCGCCCTCGCCAGAGTCCGACTTGGCGCCGATGGCATTCATGGCGACGTTCAAGGTCCGGTGCGCCTCGGGGCCCAGCGCGCCAAGCGACATGCCGGGCGTGACGAAGCGCTTGCGCAGCGCGGTGATGGACTCGACCTCCTCCACCGAAACCGGCGTCACGTCCTTGGAATTGAAGTCCAGAAGGTCGCGCAGCATCGTCGGCGGCAGGGAATTCAGCCCCTCCGAGAACTTCTTGTAGGTGGAGTAGCTGTCCGAGGCGACGGCCGCCTGCAACGTGTGGATCAGGTTGCCTTCCCAGCTATGCCGCTCGCCGCGCCGACGGTACTTGTAGAAGCCGCCGATGGGCAGCGCCACGAAGTCCTCGTCCCAGGCGCGGGCGTGCAGGTCCAGCACCTTCTGCTGGATGCCGGTCATGCCGATGCCCGAGATGCGGCTGGGCATGCCGGGGAAGAACTCGTCCACCAGCGTGCGTGACAGGCCCACGGCCTCGAAGTTGTAGCCGCCGCGATAGGACGACAGCACCGAGATGCCCATCTTCGACATGATCTTCAGCAGGCCTTCGTCCACCGCCGTCTTGAAGCGGCGCAGGCACTGCTCCAGCGTCATGTCCCCGAACAGGCCGCGCGCGTGGCGGTCGGCGATGGATTCCTGCGCCAGATAGGCGTTCACGGTGGTGGCGCCGACGCCGATCAGCACCGCGAAGTAGTGCACGTCCAGGCACTCGCCGGAGCGGACGTTGATGCTGGTGAAGGTGCGCAGCTTCTGCTGCGTCAGGTGCGTATGCACGGCGCCGGCGGCCAGGATCATCGGCACCGCCGCCTTCTCCGCGCCGACACCCTTGTCGGAGAGGATGACGTGCTCGCAGCCGCCGCGCACGGCCTCTTCCGCCTGCTGCTGGATACGGGCGATGGCGCCGCGCAGGCCGCCCTCGTTGCCGTCCGGGTCGAAGGTGCAGTCGATCTCCGCCGCGCTGGCGCCCATGTAGGCGCGCATCGCCGTGAACTCGGCGTTCGTCAGAACCGGGGATTCAAGCTGCAGGACGCGGCACTGGCTCTCGTCCTCGTCCAGGATGTTGCCCAGGTTGCCCAGCCGCGTCTTCAGGGTCATCACCGCCTTCTCGCGCAGCGAGTCGATCGGCGGGTTGGTGACCTGGCTGAAGTTCTGCCGAAAGAAGTTGTGCAGTCCCCGGTACTTGTCGGACAGCACTGCCAGTGGCGCGTCGTCGCCCATGGAGCCGACGGCCTCCTTCGCGTCCTCGACCATCGGGTGAAGGATCATCTCCAGATCCTCCATGGTCAGGCCGAAGCCGTACTGCCGGCGGCGCAGCCCCTCCTTGTCGTACTCGACACGCTCGCCGTGCTCGGGGCGGATCAGGTCGTCGATGTGGGTGATGCTGCCGATCCAGTCGCCATAGGGCTTGCGCTCGGCCAGCATCGCCTTGATCTCGCGGTCGTGGTAGAGCTGCCCTTCCTCAAGGTCGACGGCGATCATCTGGCCGGGGCCGATCTTGCCCTTCTCGACGATGCGCTTCTCCTCCAGGCGCACCATGCCGGTCTCCGAACCGGCGAACAGCAGGCCGTCGTCGGTCAGCGTGTAGCGCAGCGGGCGCAGGCCGTTGCGGTCCATGCCGCCCATCACCCAGCGGCCGCCGAAGGCGCAGATCGCCGCCGGGCCGTCCCAGGGCTCCATCACCGCGTTGCAGTAGAGATAGAGGTCCTTCAGGTTCTGCGGCATCGACCGCTCGGGCGACCAGGCCTCGGGGATCATCATGGTCTTCGCCATCGGCAGCGGCCGGCCGGCGCGCACCATCAGCTCGAACACCGCATCCAGCGCCGCCGAATCGGACGAGCCGGGCTGCACGATGGGCTTCACGTCCTCGATGCGCGGCCCGAACAGCTCGTGGTCCAGGCGGCACTCGTGCGCCTGCATCCAGTTCACGTTGCCGCGCAGCGTGTTGATCTCGCCGTTGTGGGCCAGCACGCGGAACGGCTGCGCCAGCGACCACGTCGGGAAGGTGTTGGTCGAATAGCGCTGGTGGAAGATGGCGAAGGAGGAGACGAAGCGCGGATCCTCCAGGTCGGGATAGAAGGCCGTCAACTGCTCGGCCAGGAACATGCCCTTGTAGATGATGGACCGGCAGGACAGCGAGCAGCAGTAGAAGCCCTGGATCGACTCCGCCTCCACCGCCTTCTCGATACGCCGGCGGATGACGTAGAGGTCCACCTCGAACGCCGCCGGCGAGCGGTCCAGCGAGTTGGCGATCATGATCTGCTCGATCTCGGGGCGGGCGGCGTTGGCCTTCTCGCCGATCACCTCGGTGTCCACCGGCACCTGGCGCCAACCATAGATGGTGTAGCCGTGCTTGATGATCTCGCGCTCGACGATGACGCGGCAGCGCTCCTGCGCGTTCAGGTCGGTGCGCGGCAGGAACATCTGGCCGACCGCGATGCGCGCCGGGCCTGGCTTGTGCCCGGTGGCGGCGATGTGCTCGTGGAAGAAGTCCTGCGGGATCTCGACGTGGATGCCGGCACCGTCC
Organism: Ferruginivarius sediminum; assembly: GCF_003344765.1. GTDB lineage: Bacteria > Pseudomonadota > Alphaproteobacteria > Kiloniellales > Rhodovibrionaceae > Ferruginivarius > Ferruginivarius sediminum. Next base: position 62,208 of record NZ_QPMH01000011.1, read on the forward strand.
CCGGTCTTGCCGTCGGCGTCCACCGCGCCGCGGTGCCAGACCGCCTTCAGCGCGTCGATGCCGGCCTGCACGACCTCGCGCCGGGCAACGCCGTCCACCGCCGCCACGAAGCCGACGCCGCAGGCATCGTGCTCCTGCGACCAGTCATAGACGCCGGCCGCGCCCAGGCGGCGGGCGTTGTCCCGCCACGCCTCGATAAAGCGGTTGCCGTCCTCGATCCCGTCGGTCATCGCAGGTTCCTCACGTCTGTCAGCCAAGCCAGCCCCGTGCGCCGGCCAGCGCGTAAAGCATGAAAAGCGAGAAAATCGCCGGCACGATCGAGCCGAAGGCGATCGCGCCCCACTTCGTTTCCGTCTCCATCCGCGAGCCGTACGCCAGCCACGCGCCCAGCCCGGACAGTAGGACATTCGCCGCGGCCAGCGCCACGATCCGCGCAACGCCAGCGCCCGGCATGCCCGCCAGGCTGCCGCCCTCGCCCGACATCATCGCACCCAGCAGCATGAGCGAGACGAAGACGACGGCGCCGAAGACGGCATAGTGCGCCTTGCCGCGCCACGTCGAAGCCGCCCAGGCGAGCCGCCCGCCGTCCATGCGGTGCTGGAAGACGCTCGGCTGGCGGTCGCTGTTCCGGTGTTGACGAATATTCATCATTGCACACGCTTTCCGCCGTGCGCCTACTCCGCCGCGACGGCGTGGGCCGGGGCCTCGCCCGCGCCGGCGCCTTGTGCCTTCGCCTTGATGTAGCCGTCGATCTGCTCGGCGGCGTCGCGGCCGTCGCGGATGGCCCAGACCACCAGCGAGGCGCCGCGGGCGATGTCCCCGGCGGCGAACACGCCGTCGAGGCTCGTCATCATCGTGCGGAAGTCCATCTTCACCGTGCCCCAGCGGGTGGTTTCAAGCGCCGGGCAGTCGAACAGCGTCGGCAGGTCCTCCGGATCGAAGCCCAGGGCCTTGATGACCATGTCCGCCTCGATCTCGTAGTCGCTGCCCTTGACGATCTGCGGCGTCTGGCGGCCGGTGGCGTCCGGCACGCCCAGGTGGACGCGCGCCGCGCGCACCGCGCTCACCGCCTCGTCGCCCAGGAAGGCCTGCGGCGCCGACAGCCAGACGAACTCGACGCCCTCTTCCTCGGCGTTCGCAACCTCGCGCTGGGAGCCAGGCATGTTCTGCCGGTTGCGGCGATAAAGGCACTTCACCGACTTCGCGCCCTGGCGCACGGCCGTGCGCACGCAGTCCATCGCGGTGTCGCCGCCGCCGATGACGGCGACGTGCTTGCCCTCGGCATTCAGCGTGCCGTCCTCGAACCGCGGCACATCGTCGCCCAGGCCCTTGCGGTTGGAGGTAACAAGATAGTCCAGTGCCGGGAACACGTTGCGCAGGCCCACGCCGGGAACCTTCACGTCGCGCGCCTTGTAGACGCCGGTGGCGATCAAGACGGCGTCGTGCTTCTCGCGCAGCTCCTCCAGCGTGGCATCGCGGCCGACCTCGAAATTCAGGTGGAAGTGCACGCCGGCGTCGTAGAGCAGCCGGGCGCGGCGCTCCACCACGTACTTTTCCAGCTTGAAGTTCGGGATGCCGTAGATCATCAGGCCGCCGATCCGGTCGTAGCGGTCGTAGACGTGCACCTGATACCCCTTGCGGCGCAGCTGCTCCGCCGCGGCGAGACCGGCGGGACCGGCGCCGATAATGCCAACCTCCGCCTCCAGCTCGCGGCGCGGCTTCGCCGGCTTCACCCAGCCCTGCTCCCAGGCGGTTTCGGTGATGTAGCTCTCGACCGCGCCGATGGTGACCGTGCCGTGGCCCGCCTGCTCGATGACGCAATTGCCCTCGCACAGACGGTCCTGCGGGCAGATGCGGCCGCAGATCTCGGGGAAATTGTTGGTGGCCTGCGAAACCTCGTAGGCTTCTTCCAGCCGCCCTTCGGCCGTCAGCATCAGCCAGTCGGGGATGTTGTTGTGCACCGGGCAGTGCACCTGGCAGAACGGCACGCCGCACTGCGAGCAGCGTCCGGCCTGCTCGCTGGCCTTGTCGGGATCGAAGCGCGCATAGATTTCGTCGAAGTCACGGCGGCGCATCTCCGCGCTGCGCTTCTCCGGCATCCGCTTGCCGACATTGACGAATTTCAGCGTCTTGCGCGCCATGGCGTCTTTATCCTCCCCGGTGCAGCGGCGGTTGCCCGGCCGCCGCTCAAAACCTGCAAGCGGGGTCGGAAAGACCGCGAACTGTCGTTGATGGCATCCCGGCAGACCCGAACCGTGCGGCCGGTAGCATCCCTTATACAGTCTTGAACTGGGGAACGCCAGCGAAAATTTCGTTAATAGGACATATCTGCTGACCTAATGGCGTTGGCAATTTGATGAAGACGGCTGCTGAATCACACAACGATATTCCCCTGCAACGGAAAAGGTCCTATTTGTGAACTATTTTCCGCTCTGGCAGGCTCGGGGCATGGCCGTGTATAAGCGCGGCGTGTCGCGCCGTGCCCTGTGCCACTGGGGGAATCCGTGCCGCTTTTCCATCTGGTCGTCCTGGCCCTGGTGCAGGGCATCACAGAGTTCCTGCCGATCTCGTCGTCCGGCCACCTGGTGCTGGCGTGGGAGGTCCTGGACGCGCAGGCCGGCGCGGTCGCTATCCAGTCCGGCCACGACCGCCTGATCATGGACATCGCCGTGCACGTGGGCACGCTTCTCGCCGTCGTGTGCTATTTCCGGCGCGACGTCTGGCAGATGATCGTGGGCACCCTCAGCCTGCTGATCGGACGGCGAAGCGAGGGCGCACGCTTGGCGGGCTATGTAATCCTCGGCACGATCCCGGTCGTCATCGCCGGCTTCGCGCTGAGGGACCGGATCACCGAGTTCCTGCGCGACGACGCCGTCATCGCGTGGACCACCATCGGCTTCGGCATGCTGCTTTATGTCGCGGACCGCAGCGGCATGACGCTGCGGCGCCTGCCGCACATGCGGGCCAGCGACGCCCTTGTGGTCGGTTTCATGCAGATTCTGGCGCTGGTACCGGGCACCAGCCGATCCGGAATCACCATGACGGCGGCGCGCTTCCTGGGCTACGAACGGCGGGACGCGGCGCGGTTCTCGCTGCTGCTGTCCATTCCGGCGATCCTGGGTGCCGGCACCCTGGCCGGCGCGGACGTTTATGAAAGCGGCAATCTGCGCCTGGGCATGGATGCGCTTGTCGCGGCCGGATTCGCCTTTATCGCCGCACTTGCCGCCATCGCGCTGATGATGCGTTGGCTACAGCGCGCAAGCTTCACGCCCTTCGTCGTCTACCGGCTGCTGCTGGGCGCGCTGCTGCTCTACCTGATCTACGTCTGATTTACGCGCGACGCTTCACGCCTTGTAGCGCGCCGCGTCCTGGAAGCGGCCGCCGGGGCGATAGCGTTCCAGGTATGCCGGGATGATCACCTCGATGGCCTGCGGCTTGATGCCAAGATCCTCGAAGGTCTTGGCCCGCTTCTTCGAGACAACGTTGTCCTTCTTCAGAAGAGTGACCTGATCCTTCGTCAGCGGCGGCGAGGGCAGCAACTGAAGGACCCTGCCCTGAATCTCCGCGACGGAGAACGGCACCGGCAGCAACAGCCGCTTGCGGCGGATCTCTTTCAGCAGCATCTCCATAAGCTGCTTGAACGTATAGGTGCGCGGCCCGCCAAGCTCGTAGGTCTGGCCCTTCGTCGCCGGGTCGTGCACCGCCTTCATCGCCGCGTCGGCGACGTCGCCGACATAGACCGGCTGGAATTTCGTCTTGCCCCCGCCGATCAGCGGCAGCGCGGGCGACAGCCGCGCCATCACCGCGAACCTGTTGAAGAAACCGTCCTCCGGGCCGATCACCAGCGACGGGCGCAGGATGGTGGCATCCGGAAAGGCCTTCAGGACCGCCTTCTCGCCCCGCCCCTTCGATTGCGCGTAGAGGGATTCGCTCTTGCTGTCCGCACCGATGGCGGAGATGTGCACCAGCCGCTTCACCCCGGCATCGGCCGCCGCCTTGGCGATGCGTTCCGGGCCGCGATGGTGCAGTTCCTCGAAGGTCTGGTGCTTGCTTGGCTCGAACAGGATGCCGGTGCAGTTGAACACTGCGTCCGCGCCCTCCACGGCCCATTTGACCGCGGCCTCGTCCTGGATCGCTACGCCCATGCGCACGATCTGGCCGACGTTGCCGAGCGGTTGCAGGAAATGCGCGGCCTCGGGGTCGCGCACGGGGACGCGGACCACCCATCCTTCCTTGGCCAGACGCATGACGATGTACCGTCCGATGAACCCGGAGCCTCCGAAGACGGTCGCAACCCGTGTCATCGCTTGCACCATTCCTTCGCATTGCCAGAGCGCATCCCGCCGGCATGGGCGGGTGCCGATTCGAACCGGCGCGGGTTATAGCACTGGAGGGCGGGGCGTTGACACCTCGTTTTGCACGGCTATGTTTGCGCCGCCGCGCGCTTTCGCGAACGCACCGGCGCGGGGCCGGTCCCGAAGCGTGCAACCGATGGCGGAACCTTGGCGATTCAGCTTTACCAGAACGACCTTCCCGCGGGCCTCGACCTCGGCGACATCGTCGCCGTCGATACCGAGACGATGGGCCTGAACCTGGCCCGCGACCGCCTGTGCCTGGTGCAGCTTTCCGCCGGCGACGGCGACGCCCACCTGGTTCAGTTCGCCGACGGCGACTACAGCGCGCCGAACCTGCGCGCCCTGCTGGCCGATCCGAAGATCACCAAGCTGTTCCACTTCGCCCGCTTCGACTTGGCGATGATCCGCCACCACATGGGCATCGACTGCCAGCCGGTGTACTGCACCAAGCTGGCCTCGAAGCTGGTGCGCACCTTTACCGACAAGCACGGCCTGCGCGACCTGTGCCGCGACCTGATCGGCGTCGAGATCTCCAAGCAGCAGCAGTCGAGCGACTGGGGCGCGGCCGAGTTGACGCGCGAACAGCTCAACTACGCCGCCTCGGACGTGCTCTACCTGCACGACCTCAAGGCCCGCCTGGACGCCATGCTGGCCCGCGAGGGGCGCAGCGAGATGGCCCGGGCCTGCTTCGATTTCCTGCCCTGGCGCGCCCGGCTGGACCTTGCGGGCTGGGACGAGGTCGACATCTTCGAGCACTGAGTTCGCCGAAGGTTCGCGGCGCGGCGCGCGTTTGCTACACTCGCGCCGAACAAAATTATATGAAAAACTGCATCTAAATATTATAAGGCACCCATGGCCACGCAGTTGAAAGAATCGCCCGACCTGCTTGCCGCGCGCCGGGTTCTCTCGATCGAGGGGGACAGCCTGAAGGCGCTGGCGGCCGCGCTTGACGGCAGCTTCGTCGCCGCGGTGGAGGCGCTGCTTGCCGCGACGGGGCGCGTCGTCGTCACAGGCATGGGCAAGAGCGGGCACGTCGCGCGCAAGATCGCGGCGACGCTGTCGTCCACCGGCACGCCGGCGCTTTACGTCCATCCGGGCGAAGCCAGCCACGGCGACCTGGGCATGATCGCCGAGGGCGACGCGGTGGTGGCCCTGTCGAACTCCGGCAACACCTCCGAGCTATCCGACGTCATCGCCTACACGCGCCGCTTCGGTATCACCCTGATCGCGATGACGGCGCGGCGCGGCAGCACCCTGGCGAAGGAGGCCGACTGCGTCCTGCTGCTGCCCGAGGCGGAAGAGGCCTGCCCCATGGGATTGGCGCCCACGACCTCGACGACGCTGATGCTGGCGTTGGGCGACGCGCTGGCGGTGGCGCTGCTGGAGCGCAAGCAGTTCTCCTCCAGCGACTTCCAGCTTCTGCACCCCGGCGGCACGCTGGGGCGGCGGCTGCTTCGCGTCGACGACATCATGCACGGCGGCGACGAGCTGCCGCTGACCACGCCCGAAACGCCGATGCGCGATGCCATCATCATCATGACGACCCGGCGCTTCGGCTGCGTCGGCGTCACCGGCGAGGACGGACGGCTGATGGGAATCGTCACCGACGGCGACCTGCGCCGGCACATGAACGCGGACCTGCTGAGCCAGAGCGTGGCCGAGGTTATGACAGCGGAGCCCAAGACAATCCGGCAGCGGGCGCTGGCAGCCGAGGCGCTCGGCTTGATGAACCGCCAGGCGATCACCAGCCTCTTCGTGGTGGCCGACAACGGCCGCCCGGCGGGAATTCTGCACATTCACGACTGTCTGCGCGCCGGGATCGCCTGAGGCATGGGCGCGGCAGTGGCACGAACGCGAGAGGTTCATGGCGAACGCCGCCGATAAGGCCCAGGCGCCGCAGCAGGCACCAGGGTCCCCGCGAGCGCCCAGAGGTGGCGAGAGCGCGCGGACCCGGCAGCCGCCCCGGCTGTCGGTACGCAACGGCTACAGCCTGTTCGTGGGCACGCTGAAGGTCGTGCTGCCGGCGCTTGCCGTGGCGATGGTCCTGCTGGTCATCGTCTGGCCGCAGTTCGCCCCGGACGAAAGCAGCTTCCGCGTGGGGATCTCCGATCTGTCGCCCGACCAGGCGGACAATCTCAGCATGCTGAACGCCCGCTTCCGCGGCCGGGACGAGCAGAACCGGCCGTTCTCGATCGTGGCCGACCAGGCAACGCAGGCCAAGAGCGGGGCCGATCTGATAAAGCTGCAACAGCCGAAGGCCGACATCACGCTGCAGGACGGAGCGTGGCTCGCGCTGACGGCGGACGACGGCCAGTACTGGCGGGAGACGCAGAAGCTTCACCTCAGCGGCAATGTCAGTCTGTTCCACGACCGGGGCTTCGAAATGCATACAAGCGCGGCGGATATCGATCTGAAGGCAAACCGGGCGCAGTCCGACCGGCCGGTACAGGGCCAGGGCCCCACCGGCAACCTGGAGGCGGAAGGCTTTCGCCTGGAGGACGGGGGGAAGCGCATCTTCTTTACCGGCAAGAGCAAACTGACCGTCTATGAAAACGGGCTGGAGGGGCAGCCTTGAATCGGGGACGATACAACCTTGGCGCCCTGCTGCTGACGGCGGCACTGCTGATGCCGGCGACCTTGCCGCCCGCCTCGGCCCAGGGACTTTCCGGCAGCGGCAGCGGCCCGCTGCAGATCGAGGCGGAGGAAGGCCTGGAATGGCGCCGCGACGAGCAGCTCTACATCGCCCGCGGCAACGCAAAGGCCACGCGCGGCCAATTGACGGTGCACGCCGACGAGCTGATCGCCCACTATCGCAAGACCGACGGCAATGCCGGGGCCGGCAACGCGACGAGCACGGACAGCGGCGCAACCTCCGGTGATACCGAGATCTTCCGCATCGATGCCGTCGGCAACGTCCGCATCGTCGGCGAGAACGAGACCGCCTACGGCGACCGGGGCACCTACGACATCGACCAGGCGGTCGTGGTGCTGACTGGCGAGGACCTGCGCTTCGAGGCGGCGGAGGAAACGATCACGGCCGAGGACAGCCTGGAATACTGGCGCGCGAAGGACATGGCGGTGGCCCGCGGCAACGCCGTCGCGCTGCAGGGCGAGCGACGCATCGCCGCCGACGTCCTGACCGCCTACTTCGGCGAGGCCGACGAAAATGACCAGCGCGGCGTGGACCGGATCGAGGCCTTCGACAACGTGCGCATTTCCACGAAGGAGGAATTCGCGCGCGGCGACAAGGGCGTCTACAATGCCAAAACGGAGATCGCCCGCCTTTACGGCGATGTGAAGCTGACGCGGGGCGACAACCAGTTGAACGGCGGCTACGCCGAGGTCAATCTGAAGACCGGCGTCAGCAAACTCATGGGGGCCCCGCCCAACGCGGCCGAGCGCAACCGTGTCAAGGCGCTGCTGAAGCCCGAGGGCAAGGGAAGCGAAATGCCCGAGGAGGTTGGATCCGGTAACGGGTCCCAGTAGGGAGTGAGTGCATGAGCGAATCGGGCGAGCGACCGAGTGCCGAGGTGACGCCGCTGCACGGCCACGCCCTGGAAGGCCTGGAGAACCTGGATAACCGCGAACAGGAAGAGGGCCGCCACAGTCCGCGCGCAATCGCCGACAAGGCCGGGCTGGCGGCCGTCAATATCGGCAAGTCGTTCAAGAAGCGGCCGGTGCTGCGCGGCGTGACCGTCTCGCTCCAGCGTGGCGAGGCTGTCGGCCTCCTGGGTCCGAACGGTGCCGGCAAGACCACCTGCTTCTACATCATCACCGGGCTGCTCTCCCCGGACTACGGCTGGATCACGCTGGACGGGCACGACGTCACCGACCTGCCGATGTACCGCCGCGCCCGGCTTGGCGTGGGCTATCTGCCGCAGGAGGCGTCGATCTTCCGTGGCCTGACGGTGGAGCAGAACATCCGCGCGGTCCTGGAGGTGGTCGAATCCGACCGCGGCCGGCGCGAGACCATGCTGGAAGACCTGATGGCGGAGTTCTCCATCACCCACCTGCGCCGCACGCCGGCGATGGCGCTGTCGGGCGGCGAGCGGCGGCGCGTGGAGATCGCCAGGGCGCTGGCCTCGCAACCGGCGTTCATCCTGCTGGACGAGCCGCTGGCCGGCATCGACCCGATCGCCGTGGGCGATATCCGCGACCTTGTCGGGCACCTCAAGGACCGCGGCATCGGCGTCCTGATCACCGACCACAACGTGCGGGAAACGCTGGAAATCGTCGACCGGGCCTACATCATCCACGAGGGCATGGTCCTGATGGAGGGCGCGCCGGCGGAGATCGTCGCCCACGAGGACGTGCGACGGGTTTACCTGGGCGAAAGCTTTAGCCTGTAGGCCTCTATTCCAATGGCAAACGGTTCCTCGATATGGCGGTGTCGCAACGGCTAGAGCTTCGCCATAGCCAGTCGCTGGTCATGACCCCGCAGCTGCAGCAGGCCATCAAACTGCTGCAGCTCTCCAACCTCGACCTTCGCGCCTATGTCGAACAGGAGTTGGAGCAGAACCCGCTACTGGAACGTTCGGAGCAGCCGGAGGCGGCCGCGGAGGCACAGGGGGACGAGCCACGTCCGCGCGGCGACGAGGACGACTTCGACGACCGCGGCGGCGAGGCGGATTGGGACACTGCTCCCGACACCCTGGCCGACTGGTCGGCGCCCCCAGGCGGTGGGGCGGGCGGCGGCAGCGGCGAGGAGGACATTTCGGGCCTGGACCAGCGCCTTCCCGGCGAGGTCAGCCTGCGCGAGCACCTACTGGAACAGGCCCGCACAGCCTTCGGGACGCCGGTCGAACTCGCGGTCGCCGAAGCCCTGATCGACAGCCTGGACGAATCCGGCTATCTCGCCGGCACGGTGGAGGAACTGGCCGAGCTGCTGGGCGTCGAAATCGCCGTCGTCGAGGGCCTACGCCAACGCATGCTGGGCTTCGACCCCGCCGGCGTCTTTGCCTGCTCCCTGGCCGAGTGCCTGGCCACGCAGTTGCGCGAGCGGAACCGGTTCGACCCGGCGATGCAGGCCCTCATCGACAACCTGGACCTGCTGGCCTCGCGGGATTACGCCAAGCTGCGCCGTCTCTGCGATGTCGATTCGGAAGATTTCGCCGAGATGCTGCAGGAGTTGAAAGCCCTCGACCCGAAGCCCGCACTTGGCTTCGGCGCCGGCCCCGTCCAACCGGTGATCCCCGACATCCTGATGCGGCCTGCGCGCGGCGGCGGCTTCGCGGTCGAGTTGAACCCGGATACCCTGCCCCGCGTCCTGGTGAACCAGCGGTATTACGCCGAGATCTCGGCCCATGCGCGGGACAGGACCGAGAAGCAGTACCTGAACGAGCAGCTGCAATCGGCGAACTGGTTGACGCGCGCCCTCGACCAGCGGGCGACGACCATCCTGAAGGTCGCCGGGGAACTGGTGCGCCGGCAGCACAGCTTCTTCACCAAGGGCATCGAGCATCTCAAGCCCCTGACGCTGCGCGACATCGCCGAGGTAATCGAGATGCACGAATCAACCGTCAGCCGCGTCACCGCCAACAAGTACATCGCCACGCCGCGCGGCACGTACGAACTGAAATACTTTTTCACCGCCTCCCTCGGCGGGGTGTCCGGCGAAGGCCATTCGGCCGAGGCTGTGCGCCATCGCATCAAGGCGCTGATCGACGCCGAAACGCCCAAGGCTGTGCTCTCCGACGACCGGATCGTGGAAATCCTGCGCGCCGAGGGCATCGATATCGCCCGGCGTACCGTCGCGAAGTACAGGGAGGCGATGCGAATCCCCTCCTCGCCCCGGCGCAGGCGGGAAAAAGCCGTGCAATTCTAGACACTTATAATGCAAGTGGATTGTTTACTTGCACCGCGTGCCACGCGCGTTACCTTGGACTCATGGGCAAGAGGGGAGGCAGAGTTGACTCCCACGGCATGGCTCCATATGTTCCGCGGCCTTGGGGCCGGGAAACGCACACGGGGGCGATGGAGACCCGGCCTAAGATCCAGGACAAGCAAATTATGCAGCTGTCGGTGAACGGCAGGCAGATCGATGTCGGCGACGCTTTCCGCGGCCACATCGAGGAAAGCCTGAACGATATTTTCGGGAAGTACTTCGGCGACGCCATCGAGGCGACCGTCACGATGTCGCGCGAGGGCCCGATGTATCATGCGCTCGTGAACGCCCACGTCGGCCGCGGGATCCAGCTCGTGGTCGAGAACCGGGCCGACAAGCCGTATACCGCCTTTGACGGGGCGGCGGACCGGCTGTCGAAACGGCTTCGCCGCCACAAGCGCCGTTTGCGCGACCACCACAGAGAATCCAACGCGGAAACGATCCAGACGATGGCGGCGCGCCAGTACGTTCTGGCCAGCGAAAGCGGGGAGGCCGAAGAAGGCGAATCCGCCGACGGCCAGCCCGCCGTGATCGCAGAGATGTCGCATGAAATTCCGAGCCTGACCGTCGGAGAGGCGGTCATGCGGCTCGACCTGGCGGACCTTCCGGCGATGATGTTTCGCAATTCGGCCCACGGCGGGATGAATATGATCTACCGCCGGGGCGATGGGAACATCGGGTGGATCGATCCCCAGGGCAACAGCTCCGCCAAATAACCGGCCTTCAGCGCGTCCAAAGGTGATTCGCCATGGAGATCGCCGATCTCATCCGTCCCGACGCGATCGTTCCCAGCCTGCGCGTGACCAGCAAGAAACAGGCATTGCAGGAACTGTCGCGTCGCGCCGCCGAGCTGACCGGCGTGGCAGAACGTCGTATCTTCGAGGTTCTGGTCGAACGCGAGCGGCTGGGCACCACCGGTGTCGGCAACGGGATTGCCATTCCGCACGGCAAGCTGTCCGAGCTTAACCGGTTGCAGGCCCTGTTCGCACGCCTGGAGACGCCGATCGACTTCGATTCGATCGACGAGCAGCCGGTCGACCTGATCTGCGTCCTGCTGGCGCCCGAGGGGGCCGGTGCCGACCATCTGAAGGCGCTGGCACGGGTTTCGCGCCTGCTCCGCGACCGCTCCGTCTGCGAGAAGATTCGCGGCAGCGAAAGCGCGGACGCGATCTATGCCATAATCACGGAATCGGCAGCCAGCCACGCCGCGTGAGGCGGCCGGCACGTCTTTTGCGGTCGATGTTCCTGGTCAGGGGCCGCCGGGTGGCACCGGCGGCACTTTCGTGTTGCACGATGGAAACCGTTCAATCGATCAGTGGACGCTCACCGGCTCCAGATCGTGTTGACGGATAGCGGCCCACGCCACCTGACGGTCGCGCACGATCGCCATCTGTGTCCCGTCGGCCGCGTGAATCGCGTAGGCGATGTTGCCGTTCTGCCGCACGCTCTTCACGTAGGCGACGTCGTCCACGCCCCAGGCCGCCAGATCCTGCTGCGTGATGTGTTCCTGACGCTCAGCACTCTGCATCGTCGTAACTCCTTACGGCAGTCCCGGAAGTCTGCTCCCGATCCGTAAATCCGGCAAGCAGCTCCGTTTGCCTTACCCTGTCAGCCCTGACCTTGCGTTTCGTGTTTCGCGGCGGTGCCTCCGCCGTTCTTGCCGTCGGCCCCGCGAGAGCCGCCGCGGCGCGCGGTGATCTCCTCGCTGGTCTGCCGACCTGTCTTGATCTCGACCGTCCGCACCTCCGGCTCGGGGCGGACCCGCTGCAGGTCGATGTGCAGCAGACCGTTGTCCAGACTGGCGCCAACGACCTCGATGCCCTCGGACAGGACGAAGCTGCGCTGGAACTGCCGCGCCGCGATGCCGCGGTGCAGATAGATCCGCTCCCCATCGTCCTCGGCCTGCCGGCCCCGGATCATGAGTTGCGTATCCTCGATTCGCACTTCCAGATCCTCGGGACGGAACCCCGCGACCGCCAGCGTGATTCGCAGGCCGTCGTCCGACACCTGTTCCACGTTGTAGGGCGGATAGCCGTCGCTGGCCGTCTTCGAGATCCTGTCGAGAGCGCGCTCGAAGTGGTCGAAGCCCAGCAAAAGCGGACTGTTGAACACGGAAACGCGGGACATATGCTGGCCTCCTCGATCGAGCAAGGCTGTTTTCCCACCATGCCGTCCGGCCCCATCGTCTCACGGCGGCCGGTCGACGCATGGCCCAACCATTGGCGCCATGCACCGATAGAAATGGTGTGATCGAAGGCTCAGGTCAAGTTGAACGTGAGCCCGCCGCACGCCTCGGCGGCATCGCTTTCCCCGGTCGTCTGGCGGGCCACATTCCGTTAGGATCGCCTGCCCGTCAGGTCAGTGGAGAAGGAGCGACACATGGGTCAGTTCGGAGTCGGCCAGGGAATCGCCCGCGTCGAGGACCAGCGTCTGTTGACGGGGCACGGCCGCTACACCGACGACGCACACGCCCCCGGCGCGGCGCGGATGTACGTCCTGCGCAGCCCGCACGCGCATGCCGGGATCGCCCGGCTCGATACGTCGGCGGCGCGGCAGGCACCCGGCGTGCTGGCGGTCTATACCAGTGCCGAGCTGGACGCGGCGGGCATCGGCGATATTCCCTGCCTGACGCCGGTCAAGGGACAGGACGGCCAGCCACCCGCGATGCCCACGCATCCCGTACTTGCCCGAGGCCGCGTGCGCCACGTCGGCGATCCTGTGGCCGCCGTCGTCGCGGAAACCGAGGAAGCCGCGCGCGAAGCCGCCGAACTCATCGAGGTCGAGTACGACGAGCTGCCGCACGTCGTCGACACCGAGGGTGCCCTGGACCCCGACGCACCCCGGATCTGGGACGAGGCGCCGGGCAACCTCTGCGTCGACTGGGGCATCGGCGACGAGGACGCCACACGGAAGGCACTGGAGTCGGCGGCCCATGTCACCCGGCTGAAGCTGGTGAACAACCGCGTGGTGGTAAACTCGATGGAGCCTCGCAATGCCATCGGCGACTACGACGCCGATAGCGGCGTCTGGACGCTGACCACGGGCAGCCAGGGGGTGCACGGCCTGCGCAACCAATTGGCCGAGCATATCTTCAAGGTCGATCCCGAGCGTATCCAGGTGATGACGCCCGACGTCGGCGGCGGATTCGGGATGAAGATCTTCCTCTACGGCGAGCAGGTACTGGTGATGCACGCCGCGCACGAGCTTGGCCGGCAAGTCGCCTGGACGGGAGAGCGCACCGAGTGCTTCCAGTCCGACAACCAGGGCCGCGACCACGTCACCGAAGCCGCCCTGGCGCTCGACGCCGATGGGCGGATCACCGGCCTGCACATCGACACCATCGCCAACCTGGGCGCTTATCTCTCCAACTTCGGCATCTACGTTGCGACCAGCGCCGGTGCCCGCATGTATCCGGGCGTCTACGATATCCCCGCCCTGTTCGGCCGCACGCGCTGCGTCTTCACTAACACCGTCGCGGTGGACGCCTATCGCGGCGCCGGCCGGCCCGAGGCGGCTTATCTGATCGAGCGGCTGATCGACGCGGCGGCGCATGAGCTTGGCCTGGCACCGGCCGAGCTGCGGCGGCGCAACTTCATCCGGCCCGAGCAGATGCCTTACGAGACACGGACCGGCATGACCTACGATTCGGGCGATTTCGCGCGGCTGCAGGACACGGCGCTGGACTACGCCGAAGCCGCCGGGCTGGACCGGCGCAAGGCCGAGGCGCGGCGGCGCGGCAAGCTGCGCGGCCTGGGCCACGCCAGCTATATCGAGTGCTGCGCCGGCATCGGCGAGGAGGAAGCCCGCTTCCGCCTGGAGCCGGACGGCACCGTGGCGCTGTTCGTCGGCACGCAGACCAACGGCCAGGGCCACGCCACCGCCTATGCGCAGTTGATCGCCGACCGCCTGGGCCTGAGCCCGGAGCAGATCGTGCTGCATCAGGGCAGCACGCGGGAGCTGGGCTTCGGCAAGGGCACCGGCGGCTCGCGCTCCCTCTTGATGGGCGGCGGCGCCACCGTCGCGGCCACCGACAAGGCGGTCGAACGGATGAAGCAGCTTGCCGGCTTCCTGCTGGAGGCCGCGCCCGCCGACCTGGAGTTCGATGCCGGCGTCTTCACCGTGGCCGGCACCGACAAGCAGGTGACGCTGGCCGAGGTGGCGCGCGCCATGGGCCGCGACGACCTGCCGGACGATCTCAAGGGCGGGGTGGACGAGACCGCGCGCTACAAGGCGCCGCCGCTGACCTATCCGAACGGCTGCCACGTCTGCGAGCTGGATATCGACGAGGCGACCGGCGAGGTGGAGATCGTGCGCTACACCATCGTCGATGACGCCGGAACCATCGTGAACCCGCTGATGCTGGCCGGCCAGGTGCACGGCGGCACGGCGCAGGGCATCGGCCAGGCGCTATACGAGCACACGGTCTACGAGGCGGATTCGGGCCAGCTCGTCACCGCCACCTTCATGGATTACACCATGCCGCGCGCCGACGACATTCCGGGCTTCAACGTCCATTTCGTCGAGGACATCCCCTGCGCCACCAACCCGATGGGCATCAAGGGCGCGGGCGAGGCCGGCGCCATCGGCGCGCCGCCGGCGGTCATCAACGCCATCGTCGATGCGTTGCAGCCCTACGGCGTGTGCCACATCGACATGCCGGCGACAACCGAACGCATATGGCAGGCGATGCAATCGGGTACGATGGCGGAGGCGGCTGAATAGCGACTGCACCGGCGGTACAAGGAAAGGACGACCCACGTGTCCACGTCTCCAGCAATCGTCACGGTCGCGATCACCGGCTCGCAGCCGCAGAAGGCGGATAACCCGGCCGTGCCGATCACGCCGGAGGAGCAGATCGAATCCACCCACGCCGCCTACGAGGCGGGCGCGGCGCTGGTGCACGTTCATGCGCGCACCAACGATGGCCGGCCGTCCTCCGACCCGGCGCTGTTCGGCCGGTTCCTGGGCGGCGTGCGCCGCTATTGCCCCGAGATGATCGTGCAGTTTTCAACCGGCGGGCGCGGGCGCGGCGCCAACGAGCGGGGCAGCGCGATTCCGCTGAAGCCGGAGATGGCCTCGCTTGCCACCGGCTCGGTCAACTTCGCAACGAGCGTGTACGAAAACGATCCCGCGCTGATCGACGAACTCGCACAGGCGATGATCGAGTACGACGTGAAGCCGGAGGTCGAGGTCTTCGACTTGGCGATGCTCTACAATGCCCGCCGGCTGGCCGACCGCGGCCTGCTGAAGGAACCGGCGCACGTGCAGTTCGTGTTAGGCATTCCCGGCGCCCTCCCCGCTCGGCGCAAGGTGCTGGAATTCCTGGTGGACGAGCTGGGCGAGGTCATGCCCGGCGCGACCTGGACGGCCGCCGGGATCGGCCGGCACCAGTTGACCGTCAACCACTGGGCGGCCGAGCTTGGCGGTCATCTGCGCACGGGGCTTGAGGACAACATCCGCGCCTCGAAGGACCGCCTCGCCGACAGCAATGCCGAGCTGGTCTGCCTTGCCGTCGATGTGCTGGAGTCCTACGGTCGCCGACCGGCCACGGCGGCGGAGGCCCGCAAAATTCTTGGCCTGCCGGCCGCGACGATGACGGCCTGAGGCCACGCACGCCGGGTCCGCGAAGCTTATGCCGCGTGCGGTCGACGGCTGCCTGCCTGTCTGCCATCAGACGCAATCCGCGTCTAATCGAAGGTCAGCACCTGCCGCACCGTTCCGCCGTCGGCCAGACGGTCGAAGGACTCGTTCAGGGTGTCCAGCGTGACCCGCTCGCTCATCAGCCGGTCCACCGGCAACTGCCCCTGCCGGAACAGCGTCAAAAAGCGCGGGATGTCGCGCACCGGCACGCAGCTTCCGATATAGCTGCCTTTCAGCGTGCGCTCCTCGGCCACCAGCGACACCGGCGCCAGTTCCAGGCGCTTGTCGGGGTTGGCAAGGCCCGCCGTTACCGTCGTGCCACCGCGCCGCGTCACCTTGTAGGCCAGGTCCAGCGCCGGCACCGAGCCGGCCATTTCGAACGCGAAATCGGCGCCGCCATCGGTGGCCGCGCGAACCTGATCCGCCGCATCCGCGTAGCCGGCGTTCACGGTGTGGGTGGCGCCCAGTTGCCGGGCCAGCGCCAGCTTGTCGTCCAGCAGGTCCATCGCGACGATGCGCGCCGCACCCGACAGCTTGGCCGCCAGCAACGCATTGAGGCCGACACCGCCCAGGCCGACCACCGCGACGTCGCTGCCGGCCGGCACGTGCGCCGTATTGACGACCGCGCCCACCCCCGTTTGTACCGCGCAACCGAACAAGGCGGCCTGTTCAAGCGGCACGGCCTTGTCGATCCTGATCAGCGAGCGGCGCGAGCAGACGGCGTGATCGGCGAAGCAGGATACGCCCAGGTGGTGGTGCACGTCCTGCCCGTCGCGGTGCAGACGCCGCCCGCCGCCCAGCATCTCGCCGGCCGCGTTCGCCTTCGCCGCCGGCTCGCACAACGCCGGGCGTCCCTCGGCGCAGGGCCGGCAATGGCCGCAGCTTGGCACGAACACCAGCACGACGTGATCGCCAACCGCCAGGTCGTCCACGCCGGGCCCGAGTTCCGCGACTACCCCCGCGGCCTCGTGGCCCAGCGCCATCGGCGTCGGACGCGGCCGGTCGCCATTGATGACCGACAGGTCGGAATGGCAAAGCCCGGCGGCCGCCACCTTGACGAGAACCTCCCCCTCGCCGGGCGGGTCGAGGTCAAGCTCCTGGATCTTCAGCGGCTTGGTCTCGGCATAGGGGCGTGGCGTCCCGATCTCTTCCAAAACGGCGGCACGAATCTTCATGAAGTTGCCCCTCCCAATCGATGGTCTGCGCCATCATAACGCCTGTCGAAACGCCCGCTTAAACGATTCGTCAATCTTGCTACTGTCAACTGTATGAAGGGGTGACTTAATCAAGCAACTTGTCTTTACTGAGCCATCCGGCTGATCCGGCGGCCCGGCGCGGGGGCGGGCACGCAATGAAAGAGAAGACAGACACACACGGGCGTGGCGTCCCGCGTTCCGGGACAATGGGACTCGGTTTCAGGGGCCTCGGCGCCTCGAGCGCACGGCCGGGGCAGGTCCGCGACCTGTCGGACCATGACGCCCGTATCGCGCGGGAGCGCTGGCGCCTGTTCCTGCGCAACCTGCCGCTGGCGTTGATCGGCAATTCGGTTTGCGCAGCGACCTTCGCCGGCCTCGTCTGGTGGACGACGGGCCGGCCGCTGGCGCTTGCCTGGGGCGCGGCGATGCTGGCGCTCAGCCTCTGGCGCTGGCTGCGGCTGCGCCGCTTCGCCCGCCCGGCGCTGGGGCGCGGGATGACGGCTGTCGGCCGCCGCGTCCTGATCGCGGGCAACGCCCTCGCCGGCCTTGGCTGGGGCCTCGGCTTCGCCGCCCTGCTGCCGTGGGGCGATGTGGAGATGCAAGTGCTTGGCTGCTTCTTCGCCGCGGGGCTCAGCGCCGGCGCCGTCTCGGCGCTGAGCCCGGTGACGCTTGCGTTCTCGCTGTTCGTCGTCGCCATGAACGCCCCGTTCGCCATCTATCTACTTGCGCATGTTGCCTTGCCGCAGGTCGCGATGGCGATCGGCGCGGTGACCTTCACGGCGCTGATCGTGTTCATCGCCCGCAACATGTACCGGCAACTCACGCAGGGCCTTGCCGTGCGCTTCGCCAACGTCCGCCTGATGCGCCAGCTCTCGCGGGCGCGCGACATGGCCGAGGCCTCGAACCGTGCGAAAAGCGAATTCCTTGCGATGATGAGCCACGAGCTGCGCACGCCGCTGAACGCGATTATCGGCTTCT
The DNA here is from genome assembly GCF_003344765.1 of Ferruginivarius sediminum. GTDB lineage: Bacteria > Pseudomonadota > Alphaproteobacteria > Kiloniellales > Rhodovibrionaceae > Ferruginivarius > Ferruginivarius sediminum. The sequence goes on from NZ_QPMH01000011.1 coordinate 80,261, forward strand.
CGGAATCGATCGACTCGCAGATCTTCGGCCCGCTGGGCGACCGGCGCTATGGCGAGTACGCGCGCGACATCCGCGACAGCGGCCACCACCTGCTGGCGTTGATCAACGACGTCCTGGACCTCTCGCGCATCGGCGCGGGGCATTACGAATTGCGGCGCGAGCGATGCGACATCGGCGAGATCGTCCACAGCGCCGTCCGCACCGCCCGACAGGCCGTGAACAATCCGGGTGTGCGTATCGAAGTGCCGGACCTGGACGGCCTGCCCCGAATCGACGCCGACCCGCGCGCCTTGAAGCAGATATTCCTGAACCTCGTTTCGAACGCCGTGAAGTTCACGCCCGATGGCGGAAGCATCACCGTCGGCGCGCAGCCGGTCGAGGGCGGCCAACTGGAGATAGCCGTAACGGATACCGGCATCGGGATCGCGCCGAAGGATCAGGCGCGCGTGCTCAGCCCCTTCGTCCAGGCCGACGGCACGCTGGCCAGGCGCTACAAGGGGACGGGGCTCGGCCTGGCCCTTGCGAAGGAACTCACTGAACTGCACGGCGGCCGCCTGGTACTGACAAGCGCCGTCGGTGAAGGCACCACCGTTCGCGTCATCCTCCCCGGCATCGTGGCGGACAGGGGCGCGCAGGGGCACGACGACGGCTGGAAAATGGCGCAATGACAATTCGGGCCGTCCACCCGCACGAATGGGGCTAGGCGAGCCGATCGAATTTGCGGCATAATCCGGGCCGGGGCGAACATTTCGCAGCAGTAACCGTCAGACAGCGCCATGTTGCGCATGATGTGGACTCGGACCCGCCAGACGGCCCTTCCGGCATTGCTGTTTGCCGGACTCGCCGCATGCACGGCCGATCCCTACCTCGAACCCCTGCCGCGCGACGACGCCGGCAACGCCGAGGCATCGGCTTCGCAGTCCGCCGGTCAGGGAACGGACCAGGCCGAGGCGCGAAAAGCCCTCCTGCCCCGCCTCGCCGACAAGGTCATCGTCGATAAGGGCCGGCGACAGCTTCACCTCGTGGACGACGGACAGGTCTTCCTCACCTTCAAGGTCGCCCTGGGTAGCAAGCCTTCGGGCCCGAAGCGGGCGGAAGGCGATGGGCGCACGCCGGAAGGTTCCTACGTCCTTGACTGGCGCAACCCCGACAGCCGGTTCTATCGCTCGATCCACATCTCGTATCCCTCGCCCGGCGACATTCGGCGCGCGCGGCGCGAAGGCGTCGATCCGGGCGACAACATCATGATCCACGGCCTGCCCGCCGACTTCGAGTGGATGGGCCGCAGCCACGCGCTGACGGACTGGACCGAGGGCTGCATCGCCGTCACCAACGAGGAGATGGACCTGATCTGGAAAAGCGTGCCGCCCGGTACGCCGATCGAGATCCGGCCATAGCAATACGGCGGGGCATCCCAGGGATGTCCCGCCGCGTAAAAGGCCGGATTTCGGGCAGCTTAGTCCTCGTGATCGTGGTCGCCGTGGCCGCCGGACATCGCGCCCATGGCCTTCACCTTGACGGTCACGTCCAGGCTGTCGCCGCTGGCAAGCTTGAGGGTAAGCGGGAAGCTCTCCCCCTCCTTCAGCGGATGATCGAGTTGCATCAGCATGATGTGCAGACCGCCGGGCTCGAACACAACGGTCCCTCCGGGCGCCACCTCGACCCGCTCGACGGGATGCATCTGCATCACGCCGTCCTTCATCGAGTGGCCATGCAGCCCGGCATGCTTCGCCACCGGCGTCTCGGCCGCGACGACGTGGTCGGTCTCCTCGCCGTGGTTGTGCAGCGTCACATAGGCGGCACCATTCTTGACCGCCGCCATCGTCGCCCGCGCCCAGGCGTGCTCCGCCATGATCCCGCCGGCCTTCGCACTGGCGGCGGCGCCCATTGTAACGCCCAGCATTGCCGCCAGCGCGGCGGCGGCCATGACACCGGAAATTCGCTTCATATCGAGGTTCCCCTTCAATAGCCCGAGCGGCCCCGTCGCCTGCCTGCGAGGTTCGGACGCGGCCCGAACGGAATTGCCCCACACTGCAACCTTCGATTGCTATTCAAGCAGAGTATCTACACGACTAATGCAGATCAATCTCCGCGGCGAGGCGTGGCTGCCGGTGAAGGTAGACGTATCGAGTTGCGATTGTGTCTGCGACCCAAGGCCGCACATACAAGGGAGATCGCAAAAATTGTGCTAAAATTCTTGACGTATCGCATATGGTGTGGCACCCGCACGTCTCGCAGGTTGTATGGCACACCTTGGCTGCATCGCGGTGGAGTATTCACCGCGAGCGGAAAGGGCATTTGCCGATGCGTTGCGCCAAAGGGCGTCTTCGCAGGCAAGGAATACAACCTAAAAGTTATTGTGAGGTAAAGGAACGCACTTAATAGGTTTGCCGCCGGCCGCCGCACCCCAAACGCTACCCCAAGCGGTGCGGGCGGCATGTCCGTGGGTCCGGCCGCGGACACGGTGTCGTGTTGTCACCCCACACCACAACACGACACCGAGCCACCGGACGCCGTCGGTGCGCGCGCCCTTCCCGGGCGGGCCGCACCGGCGGCAAGCAATTAAATGCTTGCCGCGTGCATCTTCATGCTAATCAGGAATCGCCTCCCGATTCAACGATAGTTTTACTTTTAGTTGTAACCGCCTAAAAATCTATCAACCAATTTGGGAAATGCCCCGCCACCTTGGTCCCGCTTACGGTTGAATACCGGCCGCCCAACGACAATCCTGGTCCGGGCGGCGAACAGCGACTAGCCTGCTTGCGCGCCATTCCTGGAGGGAAATCATGTCCGAAGAGGCCGATACGCCACGCCCCGCCGACGACGGGGAACCGGAAGGCTGGGCGGGTTTCGCCGCGCCGGACGACGGTGCCGGAATCCTGGTGCCGCTCAGCGCCATCATCCTCAAGGCGGGGGAGCCGCTGGCCGAGCACGCGCGCGAGCGGGCGATGCAGCGCTATGGCGACTATGGCGTGGCGCAGGACATCCTGGGCGGCAACGCGCTGTTCGCGCTGCGCGACGACCGCAACGCACGCGGGGCTATCGCGGCCTGCCTGGGCGGCATCGCCCGGCTGACGCAAAGCCGCTGCTTCGTCGTCACGGCCACTATGCGCGGCCAGGGCATCGACTGCCTGGTGGAGCGCCTGGACCGTCACGAGACGCCGCCCGACACCCTCGGCGCGGTCCGCGCGCGGCTGGCGGAGTTGCTGAAGATTCCCGCCAAAGGCATAACGCCGGGAGAGCTTGTCGCGAGCAAGAAGGACGGGCAAAAGGGACAAGGCGACGGCGCGTAGGGGCAAGAGTTCGCCCACCCCCGCCCCTAACGATTATGGATGGCGGCCGATGCGGTTGCCGGACTTGCGAACCAGGCCATAGTTACGGACGGCATGCGCTATTCCCTCTTCAACCTGATCGGGCAGACTATGCGCGGTCATCGCGGCTGGCCCCGGGCCTGGCGCGATCCGGACCCGAAGGCGGGCTACGACGTCGTGATCGTGGGCGCCGGCGGCCATGGCCTTGCCACCGCCTACTACCTCGCGAAGGAGCACGGCATCACCAACGTCGCCGTGCTGGAGAAGGGCTATCTGGGCGGCGGCAACGTCGGGCGCAACACCACCATCGTGCGCTCCAACTACGAACTGCCGGGCAACGAGCCGTTCTACGAGCACTCCCTGAAGCTGTGGGAGGGGCTGTCGCAGGACATCAACTACAACGTGATGTTCAGCCAGCGCGGCGTGCTGAACCTCGCGCACTCCGACGGGCAGGTGGACGCCTTCGCGCGGCGCGGCAACGGGATGCGCCTGCACGGCGCCGACGCGGTGCTGCTGACGCGGGAGGAGGTCCGCGAGCGGGTGCCGGCCCTGGACCTGGACAACGCCCGCTTTCCAGTGCGCGGCGGCCTGTTGCAGCCGCGCGCGGGCACGGCGCGCCACGACGCGGTGGCCTGGGGCCTTGCCCGCGCCGCCGACAGCCTGGGCGTCGACATCATCCAGAACTGCGAGGTGACGGGCATCGCCCGCGAGAACGGTCGCGTCACCGGGGTGGAGACGACGCGCGGGCACATCAAGGCGGGGAAGGTCGGCCTCGCCGTCGCCGGCCACACGACCAAGCTTGCCGAAATGGCGGGCCTGCGCCTGCCCGTCGAGAGCCATCTTCTGCAGGCTTTCGTCACCGAGGCCATCAAGCCGATGGTGGACCAGGTCGTCACCTTCGCCGCCGGTCACTTCTACATCAGCCAATCCGACCACGGCGGCCTGGTCTTCGGCTCCAGCCTAGACGGCTATAACTCCTACGCGGCGCGCGGCAACATGCCGGCGGTGGAGCACACCATCGAGGCGGCCATGTCGCTGATGCCGAGCGTCGGGCGCCTGCGCCTGCTGCGCCACTGGGGCGGCGTGATGGACATGTCGATGGACGGCAGCCCGATCATCTCGAAAACCCCGGTGGAGGGGCTCTATCTCAACGGCGGCTGGTGTTACGGCGGCTTCAAGGCGACACCCGGCTCGGGCTGGTGCTTCGCCCACACCATCGCGCGGGACGAGCCGCACGCGCTGAACGCCCCGTTGAGCCTGGAGCGCTTCGAATCCGGCCATCTGCTCGACGAAGAGAGTACGGGCCCCTTCCCGAACACCCATTAGGCCCGAACACCCGTCAGGAGTGGAATATGCGTATTCCCTGTCCATTGTGCGGCGAGCGCGCGCTTGAGGAATTCACCTACCTGGGCGACGCCACGGTCAAGCGCCCGGCGGCCGAGGAGACGGACCCCAAGGCCTGGTACGACTTCGTCTATCTGCGCGACAACCCCCGCGGGCCGCACCGCGAGCTTTGGCATCACCTGCACGGCTGCCGCGCGTGGCTGGAGGTGGAGCGCGACACGCTCACGCACGAGGTGTTCGATAGCCGCCTCGCCCGCGAGCGCGGCACGGAGGCGAAATGACCGGGGAGAGAAGCTTCCGCGGCGCCGAGGGCGGGCTGATCGACCGCGAGCGGCCGCTGTCCTTCACCTTCGACGGCCGGGAGATGACCGGCTACGCCGGTGACACCCTGGCCTCCGCCCTGCTGGCGAACGGCGTGCGGCTGGTCGGGCGCAGCTTCAAGTACCATCGCCCGCGCGGCATCTTCGCCGCCGGATCGAACGAGCCCAACGCCCTCGTCGAGCTTGGCACCGGCGCCCGGCGCACGCCGAACATCCCGGCCACGATGGCGGAACTGCGCGAGGGGCTTGCCGCCGCCAGCCAGAACCGCTGGCCGTCACTCACATTCGACCTGATGGCGGTGAACGACCTGCTGGCGCCGTTCATGCCGGCGGGCTTCTACTACAAGACCTTCATGTGGCCGCGCGCCCTGTGGGAGAGGCTATACGAGCCGCAGATCCGCAAGGCCGCCGGCCTGGGCCGCCCGGCCATGGCGCCTGACCCCGATCGCTACGAGCGCGGCACGCTGCATTGCGATATCCTGGTGGTCGGCGGCGGCCCCGCCGGCCTTTCCGCTGCGCTGGCCGCCGGGCGAACGGGTGCGCGCGTGGTCCTGTGCGACGAGGATTTCCGGCTCGGCGGGCGCCTGCTTGCCGATGATGTACGCCTGGACGGCAGGCCCGGACACGCCTGGGCGGAGAGTGTGGCCGGAGAGCTTGCGGGGCTGGACAACGTACGGCTGATGCGCCGGACGACGGTGTTCGGCTACTACGACCACAACACCCTGGGCGCGGTGGAAAAGGTCGCGGACTACAGAGAGGACCGCGCCGCCGACGTGCCACGCGAACGGCTGTGGCACATCGAGGCGCACCGCGTGGTCCTGGCGACCGGCGCGAACGAGCGGCCCATCGCCTTCACCAACAACGACCTGCCGGGCGTCATGCTGGGCTCGGCGGCGCGGGCTTACGTCAACCGCTTCGCCGTGCGGCCGGGCGCGCGGGCCGTCATCTTCGCCAACAACGACGACATCGGCGCGACGGCGGACGCCCTCTCGAACGGCGGTGTCGAGGTGGCCGAGGTCGTGGACGGACGCGAGGGCTGGCTGGTGAAGCGAGCGCTGGGCCGGCGCGGGCTGCGCGGCGTCGAACTGAGCGACGGCAAGCGCATCGCGTGCGACCTGCTGTGCGTCTCCGGCGGCTGGGATCCGGCGGTGCACCTGTCCTCGCAGACCGGCGTCAAGCCGGTGTGGGACGCCGACAGCTTCTGCCTCGTCCCCGGCGAGCCGCGTCAGGCCGAGGTTTCCGCAGGTGCCTGCGCCGGGCGCTTCACGACGGAAAACGCGCTCCGCGACGGCGCGGAGGCCGGGCGCGCGGCGGCGGCCGCCTGCGGCTTCGACGACAAGGCGCCGGACCAGCCGGCGGTGGAAGAGCCCGCGGCCGGGAACCTGCAACCGATCTGGACCGTGCCCGGCAAGGCCAAGCGGATCTTCCTGGACTTCCAGCACGACGTCTCGTTGGCCGACATCAAGCTGGCAACGCGCGAGGGTTACACCTCGGTCGAGCACCTGAAGCGCTACACCACGCTCGGCATGGCGACCGACCAGGGCAAGGTCGGCAACGTCGTCGGCCTGGCGATGCTGGCTGAAGAGCGCGGCGTCCCGATTGCCGAGGTCGGCACCACCACCTTCCGCCCGCCCTATACGCCGACCACCCTGGGCGCCTTCGCCGGCTACAACCGGCAGCAGCACTTCCAGCCGGTGCGACGCACGCCGCTGCACGACTGGGCCGAGCGGCGCGGCGCCATCTACGTCGAGGCGGGGCCGTGGCTGCGCTCCCGCGCCTTCCTTCAGCCGGGCGAGGACCTGTTCGCCGCCTCCATCCGCGAGGCAAAGGCCACGCGCGATGGCGTCGGGCTGTGCGACGTCTCGACGCTGGGCAAGATCGATATCCAGGGGCCGGACGCGGTGGAGTTGCTGAACCGGGTCTACTGCAACGGCTGGAAGCGGCTGCCGGTCGGCAAGGCGCGCTATGGCCTGATGCTGCGCGAGGACGGTATCGTCTTCGACGACGGTACCACCTCGCGCCTGGGCGAGCGGCACTACCTGATGACGACGACCACCACCCACGCCGGGCCGGTGATGGCGCACCTGGAATACTGCCATCAGGTGCTGTGGCCGGAACTGGACGTGCAGATGGTCTCGGTCACCGACCAGTGGGCCGGGCTGGCGATTGCCGGGCCGTACGCCCGCAAGGTGCTGGAGAAGGTGCTGCCGGACGAGGACCTGTCGAACGAGGGCTTCCCCTTCCTGGCCGCGCGGGAGATGGAGCTTCAGGGAATTCCGGCGCGGCTGTTCCGCATCTCCTTCTCCGGCGAGCTTGGCTTCGAGCTGAACGTGCCGGCCGACTACGGCCCGGCGGTGGCGGACCTGTTGATGCGGGCGGGGGCGGAATACAACATCGTGCCCTATGGCCTGGAAGCGCTGGACATCATGCGCATCGAGAAGGGCCACGTCACCGGGGCGGAGCTGCACGGCCGCACCACCGCCGCCGACGTCGGCCTCGGCAGGATGATGAGCACGAAGAAGGACTATATCGGCCGCCGCATGGTGGAGCGGCCGGGCATCGCCGCGCCGGAGCGGCCGTCGCTGGTGGGCCTGGTTCCCGCCGATGGCACCTCGCCCCTGCACGGCGGCGCCCATCTGCTGCCGCGGGGCGTGCCGACGACGGCGGAGAACGACGAGGGCTATATCACCTCGCCGGCCTACAGCCCCGAGCTGGGCCACTGGATCGCGCTTGGCCTGCTCAAGAACGGCCCGGATCGCATCGGCGAGACGGTGCGCATGGTGGACCTGGTGCGCGGCGCCGACATCCCGGTGAAGGTCGTCTCCCCCATCTTCGTCGATCCGGAAGGAAAGCGTCTCTATGCCTGAAGCGACAGAGCCCCTGACAGCCGCCTCGCCGCTCGCCGCCGTCTGGGAACCGGGGGAGCACGGCCGCATCGGCCCGCAAGGCCCCGGCGTCACCTTTACCGAGCGCCGCGACCTGACGCTGGCATCCTTCCAGGCGCGGCGCGCCGGGGTGGAGGCGCTGGCCGGCGCCGCCAGCGAAAACCTGGGCCTCGCCCTGCCCGGACCGAACGACAGCACGGCGGGCGACGGCCTATCGCTGATCTGGGTCGGCCTCGACCGCTGGCTCGCCGTCGCCGCCGACACCAACGGCCCGGCGCTCCTGCAACGACTTGGCGAAGCACTGGGCGAGACGGCGGCCGTCGCGGACCAGAGCCACGGGGAATACGTACTGCAGCTTGAGGGGCCGCAGGTGCGCGACGTGCTGATGAGGGCGACGCCGGTGGATGTCCACCCGACCGCCTTCCCGGTCGGGCGCGTGGTCTCCACGGTGATGAACCACACCAGCGTCCAGCTCTGGCGCACCCAGGCGGAACGCTACCTTGTCGTCGTCCACCGCGGCTTCGCCCGCGACCTCTTCAAGTTCCTCACCACGATGTCCCGCGACGTCGGCTACCGCCTGCCTTGAGGGAGGGCACACCGCGTCACGCCATCGGCGAGGCGCCGCCACCCTTGCCAGGCTGGAAGTAGGGGTTGGTGCCGCTGGCGTGGTCGGTGACGTCGAGGATTTCCTCGATCTCGGGCACGGCGCGCTTGATCTCCGCCTCGACACCCTGCTTCAAGGTGACGTTCGCCATGCCGCAGCCCTGGCAGCCGCCCTCCAGGCGCAGGAATACGCGAGGCCCGCGCACGTCGATCAGCGAGATGTGGCCGCCATGCCCCGCCACCGCCGGGTTGATGCGCGTATCCAGGACCTCGCGCACCGCCTGGCCGGCGGGCGTCTCCAGCCCCGGCTTGGGGATGGCGTCCATGACGTCCTGCACCTTCTCGATCTCTGGCACGTAGTGGCGTAGCATGTTCTCGATCTGCGCCAGCATCGAGAAGGCCGAGCCCTCCAGCCGCAGGTTGACGGTGGAGCCGACGAAGGAGTGGAAGGCAATATCGCCCCCGGTCTGCGAGATCGCCGGGTGGATGCGCGTCTCGACCAGTTCGCGAACCTGGTCGATCAACTCCTGCGGCGCGTCGGAGACCGGCTCCTCCACCTTGTAATCCTCGGCCTCGGCGGCGGCCGTCCCGCCGCCCTTGCCGCCGGCCGGGGCGGTCTCGTCCTCCATCACCGGCTGGCCGCTGGTAAAGTGCTGCATGATCGCGGCCAGCACGTGCGGCTTCAGCGTCAGCCATTCGGCGTTCGGTGCCTTGGTGACGGCAACGCTCTCGCCGTTGAGCTGCACGCCGCGCACCTGCTCCAGCTCGAACAGCCGGTGCGCCAGCGGCGACTTCCGCGCGTCCTGCGGCGAATGGAACGCCAGCGGCCCCTGGGGGTACACTTCCCGGCCGGGAAGGAACTCGATGGTTTCGGGGTCGTTCGTGGCCTGGGTCTGGATGAACATCGCGTCCGCCTGAAATCGTGTGTTACCGTGCTGTCCCTAATGTAGTGCCGTGAGGCCTGTCAAAAAACGGTTCGTTGCATGGGGGTAAGGGCGTTTCGTAAGTGGGGCCGTCCCGTCGGTCGGAAACGCGTGGTGCAAGGCGGGAGATGCCGGCATATATGAGAGACATGAGTGATGCCCGCGCACCCCGGCTGTTGCTGCTGATCCCGACGACGTCGTACCGCGCCGGCGACTTCCTGGACGCCGCGCATCGCCTTGGTGTCGAGGTCGCCGTCGGCTCGGACCGGGACTCCGTGCTGGCGAAGTTCTCCGACGGCCGCACGACGCAGGTCGCTTTCGCCGATCCCGAGCGCGCCGTCGCCCAGATCGAGGCGTATGCCGCGGCCTACCCGCTGGCCGCCATCGTCGGCGTGGACGAGGGCACGACGACCATCGCGGCGCGGGCCAGCCAGCGGCTGGGCCTGCCGCACAACGATCCGGGGGCGGTGGCGGCGGCCTCCAACAAGTACCGCACGCGCGAGGCGCTGAGCGCCGCCGGTCTGCCGCAGCCGATGTACCGCCTGTTCCGGGCCGACGAGGACCCGCCGGCGGCGGCGCGCCGCATCAACAACTATCCCGTCGTCCTCAAGCCTTTGGCTTTGTCGGCCAGCCGTGGCGTGATCCGGGCCGACGACGCCGAGGGCTTCGCGGACGCCTTCACGCGCATCCGCCGCATCCTGGACGAGACGGCGGCCGATACCGGTCTTCGCGCCGAGCCCTACGTGCTGGCGGAGGATTACATGCCCGGCGGCGAGGTGGCGCTGGAAGGGCTGTTGATCGGCGGCCGGCTGCACACCCTGGCCCTGTTCGACAAACCGGACCCGATGGAAGGGCCGACCTTCGAGGAGACCATCTTCGTCACGCCCTCGCGCCTGCCGGCGAACACGCAGGCCCTGATTCGCGCGCGCACGGAGGCCGCCATCGCCGCGCTGGGACTGAGCGACGGGCCCGTCCACGCCGAGTTGCGGCTGCATCCGCAAGAAGGGCCGGTGCCACTCGAAATCGCGGCACGCTCCATCGGCGGGCTCTGCGCGCGCAGCCTGCGCTTTGGTACCGGCATCGGCCTGGAAGAGCTGATCATACAGCACGCGCTGGGCCGACCGCCGGCAAGCCTGGAGCGCGAGCGGCGGCCGGCGGGGGTGATGATGCTGCCGGTGCCGGGCGCCGGGCGGCTTGTCGAAGTCCGCGGCGAAGCGAAAGCGCGGGCGGTTCCCGGCATCGTCGACCTGCGCATCACCGTCGCGCCCGGCACGCCCATCCGCCCGTTACCCGAAGGCGACCGTTACCTGGGCTTCATCTTCGCCACTGCGGACTCCCCGAACACCGTGGAAGCCGCGCTCCGCCAAGCCGCCGGTTGTCTGGAACCGAAGCTGGAAGCGCATGACGGCGTGGAATTCCGGCCCTCGTGACACAAATAGTAGTCGAACAAGGCGCTTACTTCCGCGGAAATCCGGGCGTCCTGTCGCCATCGTCGTGCCGAAAAAATCTTCGGGAAGATCTTCGTCCGAAGAGCAACCTTCTCTCCGGTCAGAAACCAACCAAAGGCTGCATACCCTAAACGGCACCGGGAACGACGGGACCTTTCCGAGGGTTCAGCCGATCGTGGACCGCATTCAGGTCAACCACTGCCACAACAGCGAGTGCGAGAACCTCGGCCTCACCGTCGACACGCCGGGCCGACAGTATAATCACGGGCAAACTTCGGTCGAGATGCCGCGCCACGGCTGCCACGGCAAGATGTCCCCGGAGGGCTGGCGCAAGCGCTTGCGGCTTCGGCGACGGCCCCGCGAAGCGTCACAAGGAAATCAATATTCTCGGTCTACTCACTTGAACCGCGACATGGCGTTTTTGAAGGCGCCCGAAATGCTGTCCCACGCCTTGTCGAAGCCGGCCTTCATCTCGTGCCAGGCATCGTCGCTGGCCTCGCGGAGTTCCTTCAGCCTAGCCTCGGCCTCATCGCGCTGCTCGCGCATCTCGTCGAGCTGCTTTTGATACTCGATTTTCGTGTCGGCTTCAGCCTCATCCACCTTCGCCTTCATCTTGTCGATTTCGGCGTTCCAGTGATCCAGCTTCGCCTTGGCTTTCTCGATATATTGTTCTCTCTCAGACATTTGGGCGCTTCCTTCCGGGGATGAAGATATGCGAAGATACGCCCCCCTCACGCTCCTCCCTATATATTTGATTGTTTGATGCTTGAAATGCAACAAAGGACTTCAATAAAATAGAAGAACACTTTTAAATATATGGGACAAAGGTTTGGCTGACAATGCCCGAAAGCTACCGTTGGCCGTCCGTCGCAACCGGCGGCCGACGTGCTCTTCGCCGAGAACGGTCGAACAACAGCTATTGGCAGTGCAACCGAATTCTAAATATTCTGTATTCGGCGCGCCTCTGTCGTGCTTAGTTCCAATTTCCACACGTATGGCAAAACTTATGGCAAACGGCTTGCATCGTGAGGGGGCCGGCCTGCCAGGCATTTCCGTGTCGCTGCAACGAACCTATGGGTTGCGAACGCGACGGAATGTTGCAAAAATATGTTCGACTGATTGTTAAAGTTGTGCCATACTCCCGTATTCGACGCGCCCGGCTCCTCGCGCCGGGCGGGCGAAATTTACTTGCCGTAGATATAACATTGTTATACCTTCCAGCAACTCTATCAGGAATTGTGATGCATAGAGAGATTGCGGACGATGATCGAGCGTCTCGACATTGAGTTGCTGACAACCTTCGTGACAATCGTGGACTGCAAAGGCTTCACCCGCGCGGCAACACGCCTCGGGCGGACGCAGTCCTCGGTCAGTATGCAGCTCAAGCGGCTGGAGGAACGGCTGGGCCGGCGCCTGATCGACCGCAGCGCGCGCAACGCGCGGCCGACGGAGGAAGGCTACGTCCTTCTCGAATACGCCCGGCGTATCGTCGACCTCAGCGAGGAGGCGGAGCTGCGCATGCTGGCCCCGCGCCTGGCGGGCCGCGTGCGGGTGGGGCTGCCGGAATGGATCGCGCACGACCGTCTGCAGATGCTTCTCGGCCGTTTCAACCGGGCGCACCCGGACGTCCACCTGATCGTGCGTGTCGGCTCGGGCATGGAACTCAGGAACGCGATCGCGATGGGCGAACTGGACGTCGCCCTGGCGATCCGTCCGCCGGACGAAACCGGCCCCGCGGTGCATCGCGAACCGCTGCTATGGGTCGGCGCGCGGTCAATCTGCCCGAAGCTGCAAGGAGAGGTTCCGCTGGCGCTGTTCAGCGACCCCTGCCCCTACCGCGACATGATCATAGATACGCTGACGGACGCCGGCATCGCGTGGCGCGAGGTATTCACAAGCAGCAGCATGGCGAGCGTTCGCGGCGCGGTGCAGGCGGGGCTCGGTATCTCCATCTTCCCGGAAAGCGCGCTGGAGGAAGGCCCCAACGGGCTGCAGCGCCTGGAAGGTTTCCCGGCCCTGCCGCACACCGAGCTGACGGTCTACGAAGGACCGAACCTGCCCGAAAGCCCGGCCGCTCATCTGGGCGCCTACCTGCGCGAATCGGTCACCACCGGCCCCACGGCCCACAGCCAGCCGCAGCAATGGAGCGCGGAAGCGGTCGCTTAGGGCAGGTACGCACCGGCAACCGCCCGCGCCGCGGGCGTCCTTTCAGGCTTATGGCCAGCTTCCCGCGCCGGGGAATCGATCAAGGAAGCTGGCCGATTGCCCCGGTCTCCGTCCACCCGCCGAAACTGTCGGTGGGCCATTGGCGTTTTCGCAATAGTGCGAAATCGCGGATCATGGACGGGAGGTCCAGTTGGCCAAGAACGTCTTCGTCATCGGCCTGAACGACTTCAATCTCGAAAAGCTGCAACACATCCGGGGAGCCGAGGACTACCGCTATCACGGTGTCATCGAGCCGGCGGAGGTCTACGACACCGATTATTTCCCCATTCCAGACATGCTGCGGCGGGCCGAAACACAGCTTCGAGCGTTCGACGGCACGATCGACGCCATCGCGGGCTACATGGACTTTCCCGTCTCGACCATGCTGCCGATCCTCTGCTCCAAGTTCGGCACCCGCATGACTTCGCTGGAAAGCCTGCTGAAGTGCGAGCACAAGTACTGGAGCCGGCTGTGCCAGCGGGAGTCCATCAAGCGTTACATCCCCAACTTCACTGCCTTCGACCCGTTCGACGACGACGCGCTCGACGGGATCGGCCTGGACTTTCCCTTCTTCGTGAAGCCGATCAAGTCGTCGGGCTCGCGCCTGGGCTTCCGCATCAACAGGAAGGAGGACTTCGACCACGCCGTCGAGCGGCTGCGCGACGAGATCGGCCTGATCTCCGAGCCGTTCAACTACGTGCTGGAGCAAGCGAACCTGCCCGCCGAGGTGCGCGAGGTCGACGGCGGCCACTGCATGGCCGAAGAGATCATCGGCGGCCGGCAGTGCACGGTTGAAGGCTACGTCTTCGAGGGCGATGTCGTGCCCTACGGCATCGTGGACTCGATCCGCTATCCGGGCGTGATCAGCTTCTTCCGCTATCAGTACCCCTCGAAGCTGCCCTACCGCGTGCGCCGGCGCATGTCCGACATCAGCAAGCGCATCATGCGGCACATCGGCTATGACAACGCCGCCTTCAATATCGAGTACTTCTGGGACGAGGCGCGCGACCGCATATCGCTTCTGGAGATCAACACCCGCATCTCCCAGTCGCACTGCGACCTGTTCGAGAAGGTGGACGGTGTCTCGCACCATCAGGTGACGGTGGACCTGGCGCTTGGCAAGCGGCCCGACATGCCCTCGCGCGAAGGCGCCTACCCGCTGGCGGGAAAGTTTTTCCACCGGGTTTTCCACAAGGACGCCACAGTTGCGAGGGTCCCCACCCGGAAGGAGATCATGGAGATCGAATCGAAAATCCCCGGCACCATAATCCTGCCGCAGGTGCACGAGGGTATGCGTTTGTCGGACTTGCCAGAACAGGACAGTTACAGCTATGCCGTAGCCTATGTCTTCATGGGCGCGAACAATCAGTCCACATTGCTGCGGAACTACGACCGCGTCCTGAAAAAGCTGAAGTTCGAGTTCACGGATATCGTCGAATAAGCGTCGGCGATCGAGCCGCCAGGGCCAAGGAAACACCATGCACATCGTCACCGAATACCCGCGCGAGGTCTTCGAAGAGGAGACCTGGGTCACGCTCTCCGACGGCCACCGCCTTGCGTTGCGCATCTGGCGGCCGAAGGATGCCGAAGAGAACCCCGTCCCGGCCATCGTGGAATACATCCCCTATCGCAAGCGCGACCTGACGGCCTCGCGCGACGTGCGCACCCACCCCTACTTCGCCGGCCACGGCTATGCAGGCGTGCGCGTGGACCTGCGCGGCAGCGGCGAGTCCGACGGCGTGCTGACGGACGAATACCTGCAGCAGGAGCTGGACGACGGCATGGAGGTGCTGCGATGGATCGCCCAACAGCCCTGGTGCACGGGGCACTGCGGCATGATCGGCATCTCCTGGGGCGGCTTCAACGGCCTTCAGATCGCGGCATTGCAGCCGCCGGAGCTGAAGGCCGTCATCACCCTCTGCTCCACCGACGACCGCTATGCCGACGACGTCCACCACATGGGCGGCTGTATGCTGGGCGACAATCTGTCGTGGGCGTCCACGATGTTCGACCACAACACCTGCCCGCCCGACCCGGCCCTCGTTGGCGAGCGCTGGCGCGACATGTGGATGGAGCGGCTGGAGGGCAGCGGTCTGTGGCTGGAGAAATGGCTGCGCCACCAGCGCCGCGACGACTACTGGAAGCACGGCTCGGTCTGCGAGGACTTCGACGCGATCAAGTGCCCGGTCTACGCCGTCAGCGGCTGGGCCGACGGCTACACGAACGCGGTCTTCCGCCTGCTGAAAGGCTTGAAGGTGCCGCGCAAGGGCCTGGTGGGGCCGTGGTCGCACAAGTACCCGCACATGGGCCAGCCCGGCCCGGCCATCGGCTTCCTGCAGGAGTGCCTGCGCTTCTACGACCACTGGCTGAAGGACGTGGACACCGGGATCATGGACGAGCCGATGCTGCGCGTGTGGATGCAGGACAGCGTGCCGCCCAGCGCGCGCTACGACATCCGGCCCGGCCGCTGGGTCGCGGAGGACGTGTGGCCCTCGCCGAAGATCGAGCCCACGGACTACAAGCTGACCTACGGCCATGAGCTGGTGCCGGGCGACCAGGACGTCTACGCCGAGGCGCTGGACATCCAGTCGCCGCTGTTCGTCGGCCTCTATTCCGGGAAGTGGTGCTCCTACAACGCGCCGCCGGACCTGCCGCACGACCAGCGCGACGAGGACGGCGGCGCCCTGATCTTTCAGACGCCGCGACTGGACGAGGACATCGAGATCTGCGGCCAGCCGACGGTGACGCTGGATCTTTCCGCCGACAAGCCGGTGGCGATGGTGGCGGTGCGCCTGATCGATATCGCGCCCGATGACAAGGCCACGCGCGTGACCTACGGCCTGTTGAACCTGACGCACCGCGACAGCGACGAGTTCCCCGAGCCGCTGGAGCCGGGCAAGCGCTACAAGGTCACGGTGAACCTGAAGCATATCGCCCAGAAGTTCCCCAAGGGCCACGCGATCCGGCTGTCGATCTCGACGATCTACTGGCCCATCGCCTGGCCGGCGCCGGAACCGGTGAAGCTGACCATCCACACCGGGGAAAGCCACCTGACCCTGCCGGTGCGCCCGCCGCGCCAGGCCGAGGACGACGCGCTGCGCCCCTTCGACGAGCCCGAGGGCGCGCCGCCCATCAAGAAAACGCTGATCCAGCCAACCCGCGAGCGGTGGCGGGTGATCCGCGACCTGGCCGGCGACGAGAACACGCTTGAGGTGATCAACGACCAGGGCACCTACCGCCTGGACGACATCGACCTGGAGGTCTCGGCCCAGGTGACGGAGCGGTATTCCTACAACGACGCCGAGCACAACTCGGTGCGCGGCTGGTGCGAATGGACGCGCAGCTTCCGCCGGGATGACTGGCACATCAGCACGGTGACACGGACCCTGCTCACCTCGGACGAGACGCATTTCCGCATCCGCGCCACCCTGGACGCCTATGAAGGGGACAGTCGGGTCTATTCCCGCTCTTGGGACGAAGCGATTCCCCGGGACCTGGTTTGAGCGGCTGCAAATCCACCTGACGCCGGCCTTTTAAATGGCCGGCGTCAGGCGATCCGTCCGGCCTGGAACAGCGCGGTGATGCCCAGCCCGCCGCCGATGCCGATCATGGCAAGCGCCGTCGCCCCGTCGGTTGCACCGGCACCGGCCCCGCGCACAAGCTGCGAGAACAGGCGCACCACCAGGATTGCGCCCGAGGCGCCGTAGGGGTGGCCCAGCGCGATAGCGCCGCCGTCGCGGTTCACACGATCCGACGGAATACCCAGAACGTCGAGCGACGCCAGCACCTGCGCGGCGAACGCCTCATTGAACTCGATGGTGTCGACGTGCGCCGGATCGATGTCCGGCCCCCTTTCGCGCAGCTTCCGGGTCGAGGCGACCGGCCCGATGCCCAGCAGGTTCGGGTCCACGCCGGCCCGCCCGGCCCCGGCGAAGGCAAGGGCGTTCTCCAGTCCAAGGCGCCTTGCGACCTCCAGGCTGGTCACCGCTACCACGGCCGCTCCGTCGTTCAGCGGGCAGGCATTGCCGGCGGTCACGGTCCCGGCCGGGTCGAACACCGGCGACAGCCGGGCCAGCGCCGCCGCCGAGGTATCGCGCCTGGGGCACTCATCCCGCGTGACCGGCCCTTGCGGCGTTTCGATGGCGACGATCTCGTCATCAAATCGCCCCGCATCCGCCGCCGCGACGGCCCGGTGGTGACTTTGCAGCGCGAAGGCGTCCTGACGCGCGCGGTCGATGCCATAATGCCGGGCGACGTTCTCCGCCGCCTCGCCCATCTCCGGGTCGCCGATCGCGTCGGGCGAGAAGCGCGCGCGGCCGTAGAATCGCGGCATGCCGCCCGGCTTGCGCGGCTTCTCCACGCGCCAGGGCGCGGTGCTGACGCTTTCGACGCCGCCGGCCAAATAGATGTCGCCAGCCCCCGCCGCGACGAGGTTCGCCGCCAGCGCCACCGCCTCCAGCCCGGAGCCGCATTGCCGGTCCACCGTCATGCCGGGGACCTCGACCGGCAGGCCCGCGCCGAGGCCGGCAAGGCGCCCGATATTGCCCCCGCCGCCGGCCGCGTTGCCGATAATGACATCGTCGATACCCGATGCCGCCATGCCGGCGTCGTCGCAAACCGCCCGCAAGACTGGCGCCAGTAGCGCCGCTGCCTCCACGTCGCGAAGCAGGCCGCCGGCCCGGCCGATGGGCGTGCGCCGCGCGGCGACGATCACCGGCTGGCGCGCGTCAGGATTGCGGCAAAGGTCGAAGGCGCGGGTCGCCATCGCGGATCCAGTCCTCCAGCGTCTTGCGCGCGATCTTGCCACTGCTGGTGGTCGGCCATCGCGTCGCGGCCCAAAGCGCGCGCGGCACTTTGTATCGCGGCAGGCTCTCCAGGCAAAGCGCGCGGACCCGCTCGCAAGTGAGGTCGCCCGCACCGGGCCCGCCGATCACCGCGACCAGCCGCTGGCCGAGATAGTCATCGGGAAGCTTCATGACCACGGCCTCTTCGACGCCCGGAAGGTCGCGCAACGCCCGCTCCACCCCGGCGGGATAGACGTTGTAGCCCCCTGTGACGATCATGCCGCCGGATCGCCCGATCAGGTGCAGCGCGCCGTCGGCGTCCAGATAGCCCCTGTCCCCCACCGTCGCCCACGCGCCCTCGCGGCGCAGGCCCTTGCCGTCGCTGGCCCAGAGATAGCCGTCGCAGATCCAGGGGCTGCGGACGAAGACGGTGCCGGGTGTGCCCGCCTCGACCGGGTGTCCCGCCTCGTCCCGGATCTCGACGGCAACGGCGGGGTGCGGGCGGCCGACGCTCTCCGCGCCGACCCCGTCCCGCTCGCGCCAGACCGACACATGCCCCAGCTCCGAGGCGCCGTAGTACTCGATCACCTCGGCATTCGGGAACGCGCGCTTCCCCCGGTCGCGCAGACCGGCGTCGAGCTTGTCGCCGGCGCAGATGACCACCCGCACGCTCTCCCCGATGTCGGCGCCGGCCTCGGCCTCAGCGCTCAACCCCACCAGCATCGTCGGGACAAGCACCAGCCGGTCCGGCTTCACGGCGGCAACAGTCGCCGCCGCCGTCTCCGGCTTGAACGCGGGCATGCCGACAAAGGTGCCGCCGGCATCCAGCGTCTCGGCCAGCGCGTAGAGCGCCAGCCCGTGCGCCAGCGGCCCCGGCGCGAAGGTCGCGCCGACGGGATCGGTCATGAAGATCGCGCGGCCCGTATCCAGGCTGGCGCGCCATGATTCGCGGTTGCGGTGAAACGCCTTGGGCAGCGAGGTGGTGCCGGACGTGAAACCGACGAGGAAGGTACTCTCGCCCTCGCCCGCCTTGAGCCATTGTTCCGGCGCGGCCGGGCCGGCCGCCTGCAGCCAGCTCTCGTAGTCGCTGGACCCGTCCGCCGCCGGTTCCGCCGCCAGAACGGGAATGCCAAGTGCCTCGGCCACCTCTCGTGCGGAATCGTCAGGCTCCGCGACCACAAGAAGATCGGGCTGCAGGCGCGGCAGAATCTCCGCGTACTGCGCCCGGCTCCACTTCGGGTCGATCACCGCGCAGGCATTGTCCCCGGCGGTCGTGCCGGCGAACAACTCCGCGAAGGTGGGGTGGTTGCCGACGGCAATACCGACCAGCCGGCCGCCCCACGGCTCGTTCAGGGCGAACGGCTTCCGCCGCCTTACAAGCTGCGAGGTCGCCGCCGCGACGCGAGCCGCGCGCTCGGCAAGCCGGGCATAGGTCGCTTGCACATCACCAATCACGAAGGCCGCCGACTGCGGCCGTGCTTTCGCCTGTGCCAGAACGCGCGACGATACCGGCATGGCTGGCTACCGCCCCGGCAGGACCGGATAGGCCCGATGCACGCCCCTGGCGACGAGCGCGGCCACGACGGCCTTCGCCAGATCGCCTGGCACGAAGGCCAGCGAGCCGAGAGCCGCCTTCTTGAAGCCGATCCCGGCGACGAAGGCCAGCCAGGGAATGCCGACGGCGTAGACCACACCGATCCCGCCAATGGCTGCGGCCAGGAAGAACGCGACCACCTGTCGGGCCGGCCGCTTCTCCGCCGCGGCAAGGCGCTCAGCCAGAAGGCCCGAGACGAAGGCACCGGGAACCCAGCCAAGGACGAAGCCCGCGGTCGGACCAGCCAGAACGCCGAGCCCGCCGCGGCCGCCGGCCAGGACCGGCAGCCCGATCGCCACAAGCAGCACCAGCAGCAGCATCGCAAGCCCACCGCGCTTCGCGCCCAGGACAACGCCGGCCAGCATCACGCCCAGCGTCTGCAGCGTGATCGGAACCGGGATGAAGCCGAGCGTGATCGGCGGCATCAGGCCAAGCACGACCGTGATCGCCGTGAACAGGGCGATCAGGACGATATCCTGTGTTTTCAAGAAGCGGTGCCCCCTTGTCTTCCAGTTCGCCCGGATGCGCTGCCGGACGGATGCGCCCCTTCGAAGCCGCGTGCGTCGATGGCCGCGGCGATCTCCTCCGCCGATTTCAACGTGCGCACGACCAATGGGACGATCAGCGCCACCGGATTGCCGGCCAGGCCGCGCGCCGCCTGCGCGTCCCGGATCTCGCGGTAGCGGGCGAAAATCTCCGGCACGAAGCGGATGGCCAGCGAAACGGCGAGGCTGACCCTGGCCGCGTTGACGAGGCCCGTGCGTTCCAACGGTTGCAGAACTCGCTCCACGACCTCCAGCATGTCGGAGGTGCGCGTGGTCATCGTCACCGCCAGCGCCAGAAGCACCAGCGTGGAAAGCCGGAACAGCATGGCGAACGCCGTTCCCCAGTCCGCGAAGACCGCGTTCGCGGCGAAGATCGCGGCCAGGATAATCGCTACGCCGGTGAGCTGCCGGCGCAGCGCGCGCAAAGGCGGCCGCACGGTGGCGAGAATCGCGGCGGCGGCGACGGCGGCGCCTGCCAGGATCTCCGGCGCCTGAACGACAAACAGCACGATGCCAGCGGCGAAGAGGACCAGCAGCTTGCGCCACGCCGGCTGTCGGTGCAGCAGGCTGTCGCCGCCTATGTAAAGCGAACCGATCATCCGAAGTGCGCCCTGTACCAGTCGATGGCGGGCCCTGGCCGGTCATCGCGAACCACGCGGCCCTGGTCGATGACGATGGCTCGGTCGAAGTCGCGCACAAGGTCCAGGTCGTGACTGACGACGATAGCGCTTTCCGGCATCTCCGTGATGGCGGCGCGAATTCGGTTCCGGTTGCGCAGGTCCAGAAGCGTCGTCGGCTCGTCGAAAACCACGAGCGCGGGCTTCATCACCATCACGGCGGCCAACGCCACGAGCTGCCTTTCCCCGCCGCTCAAGGTGTGCGACTGGCGCTCGGCCAGATGGCCGATACCGAAACGCTCCAAGGCCTCCAACACCCGCCGGTGCAACTCCGCCTTCGGCAGCTTCAGGTGCTTCAATCCGAAGGCGAGGTCTTCCGAGACGATGGGAAAGACGATCTGGTTTTCCGGGTTCTGGAAGACGAAGCCGACACGGCGCCGCACCAGGGCCGCATCCTTCGCGGTGTCATGGCCATCCACGGCGACGCGGCCCTTCGACGGCGTCACCAATCCGTTCAACAGGCGGACCAACGTGCTCTTCCCGGAGCCGTTCGGCCCCAGGACCGCGATCCGCCGCTCCCTCAGCGTCAAGTCCACGGAGTCCAGAATCGCGCGCCCGTCGCGAACGACGGAGACACCCTCAAGCACCGCCCTCACCCCGGCAGGTCTTGCCCCGGCACGGGCGGCCGGTTCGTTCACGACGGCGGACGGATCGATTCTGGCGGCTTGCGAAGACACGCTCGTTTACAATCAAAACCGGTGTTGTTGCGAGGAAATACGAAAAATAAACGCTCGCACCTCGATGTTTTTTGGCGATGTCGCCTCATGAAGTCAAGCAACAGCATACAAGCACATGGCCTCGGATCGCGGCTTTATTGCATCCCAAGAACTGTCAGGCAGGCGGGCCGCCGCGCACGTACTTGTTCCAGTCGCGGGACAGCGTCTTCTCAAGGCGCGCATTGACGTCGTTCATCAAGCGCTCGACAAGGCCGTACCACGTCTTCTCCCGCTCGTTCACCGTGGCATCCTCCTGCACGCTCGTCGCACGCTCGGCCTTGACGCTGAGACTGCCGGTGCCGTCCGGCCGCTCGATCGTCATGCGGATCTGCAGCGTCGCCTCATAGCGCTGGGCCGGCTCGCTCGTGAACAGGCCTGCCAGGCCTTCCTTCGTCTCCAGATCGATTTCCCGCACCGGGGCGTTCTCGATGATGAAGGTCGCGCGGCCCTCGCTGCCGACCGCGCGCAGCCGGTCCATCGCCCAGCTTCGCGCCGCTTCCGCCGGGCTGACGGGCATCGTGTGCTCGACATAGGGCGGCTCCATCGGCGGGTCGTAGGCCTGCTCGATGGCGATGTCCGCCACGTCCAGGCGGATCGGCTCCAGATGGGTATAGGTCAACTTGGCGAACGACTGCTGCGGCGGCGTGGATTCACAGGCCCCCAGCAGGGCCGCCACGGCGATCGTCATCGACGCAAGCATCAGACGCGGCATGGCCGGCATGCATCCTCCTTATGCGCTGATTCCGTTTTGCCCGCGCAGCATCCCACAGGCCCGCGACACCGGAGGGATCATGCGCGGGCGCGCTCATGCAATCAAGATGCGTGCAGGGCCGCGATATCGTCGTCGTCGAAAACGTACAGCCGGTTGCAGAACTGGCAGGTCACCTGGACCGTGCCGTCGTCCGCCTTCAAGTCCGACATCTCCTCCGCCGGCATGGCGCGAAGCACGTTCGCCACGCGCGTACGCGAACAGCGGCACCGATCCTCCAACCCGTGCGATTCGTAGACGCGTACGCCGTCCTCGTGGAACAGGCGGAACAGCAGCTCGTAAGGCGTCAGCGCCGGATCGCAGAGCTCCCTGTTGGTGCAACTCGACATCAGGATCACGGCGCGCCGCCAGGCATCATCCTCGTCGATGCCCTCCAGGTCCTTGGCACCTGCCTCCTCGGGGAGACGCTGCAGGATCAGACCGCCCGCGCGCCAGCGAGCGGCGCCGTCAGCTTCCCTCACCCGGTCGGCGTAGAGCCGGATGCCCGAGGCGATCTGCTCCGACTGCTGGAAATAGTGGTGCATGCACTCGGCCAGGGTGCGGCCCTGCAACTCCACGATTCCCTGATATTGCTCCTTCGCCCCGGCATGATCGACCGTGAAGGCCAGTTGGCCGCTACCCAGCAGGCGCAGGACATCGGCGTTCCCGCCGGCGGCGTCGGGCGCGGCTCTTGCGACCTCCTCCGCGTTGTACTGCGCATAGCCGCGCACCGCGCCCTCGGAGGTGAAGTCGACCACCATCAGCCGCACGGGGCCGTCGCCGCTGGTCTGCAAGGTGAAGATGCCTTCGTACTTCAGCATCGCCGACAGCAGCCCGGCGAGCGCCAGCATCTCGCCAAGCAGCCGCGCCACCGGCTCGGGATAGTCGTGGCGGCGGATGATGGTATCGGCCACCTCGCCGACGCGCACCAGCCGCCCCCGCACGCCCGAACTCTCAAGCATGAAGGGCTGGATGATGTCGTCGGGACCGCGAACGTGTTCTCCGGAGCTTTCGGACGTCATCCCATGCACCAGACCAGAATACCTTTCTGCGCGTGGAGGCGGTTCTCGGCCTCGTCCCAGACGACCGAGCGCGGGCCGTCCATCACCTCGTCGGTGACCTCCTTGCCGCGATGCGCCGGCAGGCAGTGCATGAACACCGCCTCCGGCCTGGCCCGCGCTATCAACGCCTCGTTCACCCGGTAGGGCCGAAGCAGGCCATAGCGCCGCTCGCTGTCGCCCACGTCGTCGCCCATCGAGACCCAGGTGTCGGTGACGACGGCGTCGGCGTCCGTCACGGCGGCCTCGGCGTCGTTCGTCACCACGATGGTGGCCCCTTCCCCGCGCGCCCAGTCGATGACCTCGGCCGGCGGCTGCAGCGCGTCGGGACAGGCCAGCCGCAGCTCGAAGTCGAAGCGGGCGGCGGCGTGCAGCCACGTCGTGGCCATGTTGTTGCCGTCGCCGCACCAGACAACCGTCTTGCCGGCAATCGGGCCGCGATGCTCCTCGAAGGTCATGACGTCGGCCATGAGCTGGCAGGGGTGGGTGCGGTCGGTCAGCCCGTTGATCACCGGGACCGAGGCGTACTCGGCCAGCTCCAGTAGCTTCTCTTCCTTGGTGGTGCGGATCATCACGCCGTCGACATAGCGCGAGAGCACCCGCGCCGTGTCGGCAACGGTCTCGCCCCGGCCAAGCTGGGTGCCGCCGGGCTCCAGCACCACCGCCTCGCCGCCAAGCTGGCGCACGCCCACCTCGAACGAAACGCGCGTGCGGGTGGACGGCTTCTCGAAAATCAGGGCCAGCACCTTGCCGGCCAGCGGACGCGAGCCGCCGTTGGGCGCCTCGCCACGCTTCATCGCCTTCGCCGACTCGATCATCTCCCGCAGGGTGGCGGGGTCGAAGCGGTCCAGGTCCAGGAAGTGCCGGGGCGCCGTCATGCCGCACCTCCCGACAGCGCCGCGCAGGCGCGGTCCAGCTTGTCCAGCGCCTCGTCCACCTCCGCCTCGCCGATGATGAGCGGCGGCAGGAGGCGCACCACGTTGTCGCCACCCGGCACGGTCAGCAGCCGCCGCCGTCGCAGTTCGGCCACCAGGTCGGCGTTGGACCCGACGCACTTGAGGCCCAGCATCAGGCCGGCGCCGCGCACCTCTTCGATCACCCGTGGATAGCGGGCGGCCAGATCCTGCAGGCGCTGCCACAGCGTCCGGCCCACGCGGTCCACGCCGTCGAGGAAACCGTCCCTCAGCATCTCGTCCATGACGGCGTTGCCCACCGCCATCGCCAGCGGATTGCCGCCGAAGGTGGTGCCGTGGGTTCCCGCCGTCATGCCCTGCGCGGCCTTCTCCGTGGCAAGCAGGGCGCCCATCGGGAAGCCGCTGCCGATGCCCTTGGCGACCGACATCAGGTCGGGCGTGATATCGGCCCACTCGTGCGCGAACAGCTTGCCGGTACGGCCCATGCCGCACTGGATTTCGTCGAAGAACAGCAGCAGGCCGTACTCGTCGCAAACCTCCCGCAGCGCGCGCAGGTAATCGAGGTGCGCGGGCTTGATGCCGCCCTCGCCCTGCACCGGCTCGACCAGGATGGCCGCGGTCTCGTCGGTGATCGCGTTGCGCAGCTCGTTCATGTTGTTGAACGCGACATGGTCGAAGCCCTCGACCTGCGGCGCGAAGCCCTCCAGGTGCTTTTGGTTTCCGCCCGCCGCGATGGTCGAGAGCGAGCGGCCGTGGAACGCATTCGTGCAGGTGATGACCCGCCAGCGGCCCGGGTTGCCGGTGGCGTCGTGGTATTTGCGCACCAGCTTCAGCCCGGCCTCGTTCGCCTCGACCCCGGAATTGCAGAAGAAGACGCGCTCGGCGAAGGTTCGCTCGACCAGTCGTCGCGCCAGACGCTCGCCCGCGGGAATACGGTACAGGTTCGAGACGTGCCAGACCTTGCGGGCCTGCTCGCCCAAGGCCTCGACCAGCCGCGGATGCGCATGGCCCAGCGACGTCACGGCAATGCCGCAGCCGAAATCGAGGTACCAGTCGCCCTCGCTCGACTGCAGATAAGCGCCCTCGCCCCGCTCGAAAGCGAGGTCCGCGCGCGCGTAAACGGGCATCAAGGCGTCGGTCACGGACGCACCTTCTCCTGACATTCGTGTTGGACGAATACCCCGCCACCGCCCGGCGGGAAACAGCGACCTAAGCGCGGATCGCCCCCGCTGTCAATTCGAGCCGGGCTTTCGCGCGCGATTTTCGCACATGAGAAGGGCGACAACCAGTAGTTGTTATTGTTGTCGCGATTTTGGACGCCGTCAGGCAACCACCCTTGTTCTGGCCTCGGCCCGCGTGCGTGGCTTCCGCTTGATGCGGATTTCCACATCCCTGTCGAGACTGTTCAGGAACCGCATGAGGCGATCGAGGGAGAAGCCGTCAAGCTTGTAATTCTTGAGCGCGGAAACGTTTCCCTGCGTGATGCCGAGCAGCTTCGCCGCCTCCACCTGCCGCAAATGGCGCTTTTCGATGATCCGATTGATGCGAAGAGCAAGCTGCACCTTGGCCGAGACTTCGGCGGCGTCCTCGAACCCGAGATCGGCCAACACATTGGTCGAGCCCGAAACGTGCTCGATTTTCCGATCCGTTGTCATCTCCAAAACCCCCGTGGTGTGCCTGTTCAAGAATTCCGGTTCTTCAGGCCGTGCAGCGCCTCTGCATCCCGAAGCCGTCGCCTTATCAAATCGATATCAGCCTTGTCCGTCTTTATCCCTTTGCTCGACTTCTTCTGGAACGCATGCAGAACGTAAACGTATCCGCTAAGCCTTACAGTGTAGACAGCCCGATAAGTGTCTCCCGACCAGTCAGCCATCAGTTCCAAACACCAGCGCCGAACCCTTTTAGCGGTTTAGCCGACCCAGCTTTTCCCCCGTACTGCGCGACCAGCAAGGCCTCACCGATGGACCGCTGAACACTCCGAGGGAAACCGTCGAAATCCCGCTTTGCACTTCCCATCCAGTCAATTGGTTTTGGCTGCGGCCAAGGTTCATCGCGTCGCACGTCGTTATCCCAAATTTAGGATATATTATCAAGGACGGATTGCTTTTCGACAACGGCAACCCGATCACATCCGAGGCAGGCCGAGCAAAGCGTGCCATTGCATGAATCAGGGGGAATACATATGAGTGCGTGTAGCTACAAGCAATTGTTGCGCGAAAAAACTATGGGCGCATTCACAGATTCAGCCCGACACTCAACCTCAAGCGCACCCTAGGGCTTGATCTTGTAACCGATGGCGAACAGGCGCCAGACGAGCACGGCGACCGCGACGTCCAGGGCCGCCATCACCGCGGCGCCGACGGCCAGCGGGGCGTCGCCCACGCCCAGGACGCCGAAGCGGGCGCCGTCGATGGCGTAGAAGACGGGGTTCATGGCGATGAGGTCGCGGCCCAGCTCCGGCACGCTGTGCACGGTGAAAAAAGCGCCGGAGAGGAACGCCAGCGGCAGCATCAGGAAGCTGTCGACCACCGAAAGCTGGTCCCACTTCTCCGCCCACAGGCCGGCGATGGTGCCGCACATGCCGAACAGCAGCGCGGCGGCCACCGCGAAGCCGAGGATCACCGCCGGGTCGTGCATCGGCAGCGGGACGAAGGCCCAGCCCAGCATCAGCGTGGCGCCGCCGGTCATCAGGCCCACCGTCGCCCCCGTCAGCGCGTAGCCGGCCGCCACTTCCCAGGGGGCGAGCGGACTCATCAGCGGGTCCTGGATGATGCCTTCGATCTTGTCGTAGATGACGGGGAACGCGGCCATCTCGAAGGCGCTGTGGATCAGCGTGAACATCGCGATGCCGGGCGCCAGGTACTGCAGGAAGGTGACGCCGCCGCGCAGGTCCTGGGTGCCGCCGATGGCGATGGAGAACACCAGCAGGAACAGCATCCCCGAGGCCACCGGCCCGACCAGCGCCTCCAGGCCGAAGCGCAACGCGCGGAACAGGCCGAAGCTGTAGAAGGTCCACAGGCCGCGCGCGTGGATGACACCTATCCGCCGGGCCTGCATCGCCGCCTCACGCCTTCAGCTTGTAGCCGGTCGCGATCATGCGATGGGTCCACAGCATCAGCACGGCGTTCACCGCCAGCACCAGCACCGCGCCGACCGCGATGCTGCCGTCGGCATGCCCGATGAAGCCATAGCGCAGCCCGTCGATCATGTAGAAGAACGGGTTCACGAACGCCGCGATGTGCCACTCCTCGGGCAGGCGCTGGATCGAGTAGAAGGTGCCCGACAGGAAGCTGAGCGGCGTGATGACGAAGTTGGTGATCGCCGCCAGATGATCGAACTTCTCCGCCCAGATGCCGCCGATCATGCCCAGGAGCGACAGCATCAGCGAGGCCATGAAGGCGTAGTAAACGATCGCTATGGGGTCGTGAATCTCCACCGGCGCGAACGGCAAAAGGCCGATCAGCACGGCAACGCCGACCATCAGGCCGCGCGTCACCCCGCCCATTGCGAAGCCCACCGTCAGCTCGGTCGCCGAGAGCGGCGGCATCAGCACGTCCACGATGTTGCCCTGGACCTTGGCGATCAGGATCGACGACGAGGTGTTCGCGAACGAGTTCTGCACCAGCGTCATCATGATAAGGCCCGGCGCCAGGAACTGCGGATAGGGCACGCCGCCCGCCGTCTCCACCGCCCGGCCGAGGGCCAGGTTGAAGATCAGGAAAAACAGCAGCGCGGTCACCAGCGGCGCCGCCAGGGTCTGGGCGAAAACGTTGAGGAATCGCCAGACCTCTTTCATGTAAAGAGTCCACAGACCGCGCCAGTTGACGCGGCCCACGACGCGCGGGCGCGGCGGGTCGCCGCTGATCGGCTTCAGTTCCATAAGGCCCCAAATAAGACGCGAGCGCGCCGGGAGCAAGCCGCGACTGGTTGCGCGGCGTGCAACCGTGCCATGCTGGCAAGCATCATGATGGATTCGAAGCCCAACAGCCGCGGCACCGGCGAATACGCGCGCGAACGCAAGCAGCGCGGGCCGAAGCGCGCCACGCCGGAATACCTGGAGAAGGCGGCGCTGCATTACCTGGAGCGCTATGCCAGTTCCGCCGCCAACCTGCGCCGCGTGCTGATGGGCAAGGTGGAACGCTCCGCCCGCGCCCACGGCACCGACCGCGAGGACGGCGCGCGCGCGGTGGAGCACATCCTGCGCCGGTTCCTCGACAGCGGCCTGCTGGACGACCGGGCCTATGCCGAGGGCCGCGCCGTCACGCTGCACCGCGCCGGGCACAGCATGCCGGCGATCCGCGCGCGCCTGGGACAGAAAGGCATCGACGCGGACACCATCGACGCCGCGCTGGAACGCCTGGAGGACGAGGCGGCGAAACCGGAACTGGCCGCCGCCCTCCGCTATGCCCGCAAGCGGCGCCTCGGCCCCTACCGCCGCGACGGCCGGCGCGAGAGGCGCGAGCGGGACATGGCCGCCCTGGCGCGCAAGGGCTTCCCGCCCGACCTTGCCCGCCGCATCGTGGACGCCGACGACCTGGCGGAGCTTGAGGAAGAGGCCGGCGCCCTGCCCGGCCCGCTGGGCTGAGGCTCAATCGCCTTCCGGCCGGCCGCTGACGTCGGCGTCCGGCGTGGTCGAGGTCGGCTCCTCGATCGCCGTGCCGCCGCCTTCCGTACTGCCGCCGGTCTGGACCCGTGCCGGGGATTGCAGCGCCACCCGCGCCGGCGGCGCCTCGCCCGCCTTGTCGGTGCCGAAGTAGAGCGTGCGGTGCGGGAAGGGAATCTCCACGCCGACCTCGTCGAACAGCTTCTTGGTGCGGCGCAGGAACTCGCGGCGCACGCCCCAGTGCATCAGCGGCCGGGTCTTCAGCCGCACGCGCACGTCGACCGCGCTGTCGCCCAGGTTGTTCACGCCGAAGACTTCCAGGTCGCCGACGATCCTCGGCCCCCAGTCCGGGTCCTGCTTCAATTCCCCCCCGACGCGGCGCAGCAGCTCGATCACCTCGTCGGTGTCCTCGCGATAGGCCACGCCGACGTCGATCACCGCATAGCCGTAGTCGCGCGCATGATTGAGGATCGTCGTCACCTCGCTGAACGGCACGACATGGAGCCCGCCCGAGAGATCGCGCAGCGACAGCGTGCGGATCGTCATGCTCTCCACCTCGCCCGAGTGGCCGCCGACATCCACCCAGTCGCCCACCGACAGGCTGTCCTCCACCAGGATGAACACGCCGGTGATGACGTCCTTCACCAGCGTCTGCGCGCCGAAGCCGATGGCCAGGCCGACGACGCCGGCACCGGCCAGCAGCGGCCCGATGTTCAGCCCCAGCTCCGACAGCACGATCAGGACCACCAGCACGACCATCAGCACGCGCAGCGCGTTTCGCAGCAGCGGCAACAGCGTCATCATCCGCGCGCTGCGCTTCGGGTCCTCGTGACGGCTGGCGCGGCGCAGCACCCGCTCGACCGCGGCGCTGAGGATTTCCCAGGCCGCCGCGGTGATGGCCAGGATGAAGGCGATGGAGAACACCGTGGACAGCAACTGCCGGCCGGTGTCCGAGCCCAGCCAGTCCAGGATGCCGAAGCCCCAGACCTGCAAAACCAACAGCGCCGCAAGGCCGGTCACCGCCCAGCCGGCCACGCGCTGCAACCCCGGCAGGTATCGATTCGCCCGCGCTTCCAGGCCCGGATAGGCTTGGCGAAGATCGGCACTGAGGTGGAAGCCGCGCGCGATAATGCGGTCGAGGGCCATGCGCACGACCCGCGCGGCGCCGATCACCACGAGGGTCAGAACCGTGGCCCGCGCCAGGAATTCGAACCCGCCGCGCACTTCCAGCGCCCAGACCCCATAGATCGCCAGCACATAGACGATGGCCAGCACGTGCCAGAGTTCCGCCAGCCGGCGCCGCAGGTTGCGCAGCGCGCTGCCCTCCTCGTCGCGCCCACGCAGCCAGCGGGCCGCCGCCTGCCGGTTCTGCAACACAAAGACGATCAGCAGCACGGCGACGGCGAGGCCCGCCAGCTTTTGCAGCACCGCCTGCGCGCCGGGATTGAGGCCCAGCAGCAGCAATGCCTCGGTGCCGAAGTAGCCGTAGATCGCGATCACCAGCACGCGGCGCAGCCAGACATAAAGGTAGGCCGCCGTCTCGTCCGGCATCGCGAACAGGCGCAGCTTCGGCGCGGTGGGCTGCAGCACCGCCTTGCCGACAACGCAGACCGCGCGGGAAATCACGCGGGCGTTGACCAGCGTCACCGCCACCAGCTTGGTCATGTAGTACATGCCGACCGCCGGCATCACCGCCGTCGCCGTGGCCGCGAAGGCGACGATGGGAATCACGTCCAGCAGCAGGCGGCCGAAGGCGGACAGCAGCCGCAGCACCAGCAGGTCGTTGGCCTTGCTCTCCAGCCGCAGCCGGGCCGGGCGCAGCATTCGCGCGACCAGCCACTCCACCGCCAGACCGGCGCCCAGCACCAGGATCAGCTTGCCCGCAATGCCGAACCAGCGCTCGCGGGTCTGCGGATCGGCGAACCCGGCGGCAAGCTCGCCCAGCGCCTGGGGTATCCGCTCCAGCGCGCGGGCCGTCTGGCCAAGCTGGTTGCCGACCGCGTCGAGGCGTCTGGAGACATCCTGGAGGATGCGCCCGCCCAGCCCCTCGGCCTGCGGCCGTGTCTCGGACGTCGCCTCCGCCGATTCGCCCTGCCGCTTGGTTTCGATCAGGGCGTTGAGCTGCTTGACGAAGGCCTCGCGCCTGGCCGGGTCCTGCAGCGTGTCGACCAGCGTTTGCAGTTCCTCGGTACTGGCCTGCGCGGGGGTACTGGCCTGCGCGGGGGCGCTGGCCTGCGCGGGTGCCTCGGGAGCGGAAGCGCCGGTGTCCGCCCCTTGCTGTTGCTGCGCATGCGCCGGAGCGGAAGGCACCGCGCACGATATCAGCAGGATGGCAAGGAAAGCACGCAGGACACGACCATGAATCGGCAGGGTGGCGGGCAAGGGTCGACGCTCCTTTATGCTGCACGACGTCCGCTTAGCGTTGGGACTGGATCGGTGCAAGAGACGATGACGGGGCAGGCCATCCGTCGAGATGACCTCGGGCCGAGCCCCATCATCGGTATCCTCGAAATTCGCGTAAACCCGACCAGATAGACGGGTACGCGCGAAACGGGCCGCCGGATCGCGCTTTCGCGGCCAGGGTCGCCCGCGGGCAATTGTCCGTCGCCCCGCCCTTCGCCGCGACGCACAGGGGCGTTAGACTGCACGGCGAGAAACGCCCAGGAGGTTCCGTGAGCGACGCCGCCGACAACACCGCAAGCGCCACGCGCCCCGACGACAGCGCCGCGCGCAAGGCCCGGCGCGCCGAACGCCGCCGCCGCGTGCGCGAGCGGCTGTTCGACGACTCCGTGCCCTCGCCCTGCATCCAGGTCTGTCAGGTGGACGAAACCGACCACTGCATCGGCTGCCTCAGAAGCGTCGACGAGATCCGCGACTGGCCCATCATGACGGCCGAGGAAAAACAGGAAACCCTCGCCCGGATCGAGACGCGCAAGGCGAAGAAGTGAAGACAAGGGGCGGGAGCGCGCTCGTCCCGGTGCGTGGGGGACTCCACCACCTTTTATCTCTCAGTTGCCGGGGAGTGAGTCTTAGTCCTTGCGCTGGTCAGGGTTTAAGTGCGGCGACCCCACGCCGGGATTGCGTTCGAAAGCGGACGTGGAAACTGCTCGGTGGTGAGCCAAGTTTTGGCTCGAATCAATCAAAACGAGCTGTAGCAGAGTGTTTCATCACTCACGTGGATGTGCAGGTAGGGGCATGGACCAATACAACCCTGGGACGGTGTGAGGGCGACGCACAACAACGATGCGAACCGGCAGCTTGTGCCGCACTGTCTGCGCCTTACCTTCCGTGGTAAAATCCTATCCAAGGGGCTTCACTCGGGCGTGGGATGGGCCAGAAGCTGGTGGGGCGCAAGACGATCTGACGACGTTGCAGTATAGTCATCTCGCTCCCAGCAGCCTCGACGAAGCTGTTTCGCTCCTAGAAACTGCTGAATAAGTACACATAAGAGGCTTGCTTAGAGCGTGAATATCCAACCATTCGGAAAAGGTACAGATCAAGAAGAATTAATCGCTGGCGAGGGGGCAAATGGCAACCGACAAATCTGTGGTTGAAGCAGTTGCAAAAGCTATTTACGAATCGGACGTTCGTCGGCTCGACGAGCTAGTCGATGCCTTCGACTTAAACATTGACGAATTTGAACCATTTTTTACTGGACTGAAAGACGAAAGTGATAGAGCGATAGGTGTCCTCGCTTTCACTTATATTGAAACAGTTTGTACAGATTTGATGTCTCAACATTTGAGCGATGATATTCCGGGCGGAAAGCGCCGTCTTTTCGATTCTAACGGCCCGCTTTCTACTGTTTCATCTCGTTTTCTACTGGCGCGGTCTCTAAATTGGATTTCTAGTAGTACATTTTCAAGCCTAAGCGCCCTGCGAAAAATAAGAAACGAGTTCGCGCATAGCCACACGGCTACTGATTTCCAAAACACACGTATTCATGACCTTATTTCATCTATTCCTTCGTTCGAGCAGGCCCCACTAGACGCTACCGGGGAAGAATGGTCACTTTGTACTAGGCATGTTTTTCATCTTCGAAGCATTTATATCTGCTCAAAAATGATGGAAGAGCTTATTTCAGCTCCTATCGCTACTCGCATGGGGTTGCCGCCTGGAACCGGCGTCAGCCGACCTTTCGACGAGCTACCGCAACGCATCAAAGATATAAGGCTTACAGTGGCCTCGACTATGCTCGCCGTATTGAATGGTTCGCCAGAGCTGCAATGAAGTTGCTATATTGCTCCTAGATTTTAAACGTCCGCTCTTGGCCCCATCCGGACGTTTCAAGCCTTCTTTCTAATTGGCCGTTCCACCCCCCGAAGCAGACTCGGGTGTGTCAGTTACCCTCTAAACGTGCAAAACTTGCCAACACCATTCATCTTGACGCGTCCCCGCGCATATGCGGAGATGCGGGTGGGGTGTGACAGCCCCTCAAAGTAACGCCCAGTGCTCCCGGTCCTGGCTTGGGCCGGCACGGGTAACGTGCTAAAAGCCTCGCCCACACGCGGTTCGCCGCGTTCGTGGAACGATAGCTCGTGGCCCTTACACGGTTGGGGCCGGGAGCCGGTGGTGCATGTCCAAGGCTTCGGCCCAAAGACCGCCGGACCTTTTTGCGTTACTTTGAAGGTTGTCACCTCCCGGCCGCCGCGTGGGTTGCGCGGCGGCTGTTCCCTTGGGACGTCTGGGAGGACAGCCGTGTTGCCTGTGCCGCGTGTGTTCGCGCTTCTGCTTACCGCCGTGTTCTGCATGCCCGTCGCGTCCGCCGCGCCGCGCGGTTCCGGGCAGGCGCTGGAGGCGGCGATGGTGGAGGTGCTGCGCGAGCACGGCTTCGACGTCCACGACCTGGGCAATCCCGACAGCATCGAGATCGGCGACAACCCCTCCCCGCGCCGGGCGTGGCGGCATGTGCGCTACACCACGATCTACGGCCACGGTGGCAGCATCGACTTCGTGCTCGACGCGCCGCCGTTCGGCAAGCCGGTGTGGGTGGAGGCGATGCGCCAGGAGACGCGCGGCAGCCTGGACGAGCGGTTGCCCTATCTGCTGTCGAACGCGCGCCTCGCGTTTCCCGATGTGCATGTCGTGCTGGTGCTGGAAGGCCCCGGCTGGCGTCCGGGTGCGCTCGCCTGGGCGCTGCGCCGGGCGGCGGAGATCGACGACAAGCAGGTGGAGGTGATGGGGTTGGAGATGTTCCGGCACTGGCTGACGCGGCGGTTGGCCGGGGAGTGAGGGCGGTGGGTTCGCGGCTACCCCCTCATCCTGCCCTTCTCCCCCGACGCGGGGGAGAAGGGACGATAATCGTGGGGGGACGGCTACCCCGCGCTGACGGTGTGGAGTAGTCGAGTCGGTGCGTTTATCGCGCCCTCTCCCCCGCGTCGGGGGAGAGGGACGGGGTGAGCAACTGTCTTTCATCATGCCGCTTTTGGCTGCCAGGGCGTGTTGTCGCGAAGCATGGCGTTGAGGATGGTGATCATCTTGCGCATGACGGCGACAATGGCGAC
>NZ_QPMH01000012.1 GCF_003344765.1 Ferruginivarius sediminum
GAGCAGCAGGCCGCCGGCGTCTCCCCCGGCTACGTCCGCCTCGCCGTCGGCCTGGAGCACATCGACGACATCCTCGCCGACGTCGAACGCGGCCTCGCCGCCGCGACGGGAAGCTAGGCCGCGTAACAGGAATAAGTCACAGGGCAGGGGACGGCGGAATGCGCCTATGGCGTGTTCCGCCTTACCTGTCTTGATTAGCCAGTTGCGGCGGGCCGCGCGCGCACCGACGTATCGGGCGGGTTCAGGACATCGTCGAGCAGCCGCCCGATTCCAGTGTCCAATTCGCCGTGCAGGGTCGCGGTGACCAGGCGGTCGGTGCGTTCGCTGTCGAGGAGCGGCGCGATCAGAGTGCGCGTTTTCTCCACGATCTCTGCGTCCGACAGCGCCGTTTCCGGGTCTCCGCGCGTGGTCGTCTCGCCCGAATTCAGAACTTGACCATCGGTCGTTGCGATCTCCATCTCGCACCAGCGCTCGGCCGGGAAGCGCGCGTTGAAGCGGTCGTCGGGGATCAGTTCAACGCGCGCGGCCAGGTCCAGCGTGCGCCGGTCGGTGAGGGCGGAGCCGGCGATTTCGTCCGCGCCCAGCCGCCCATAGCGCAGCAGCGCGGCAACCGGAAACGCGATGGCATACTGTGCCTCGTCACCGTTTGCCGGTGCATGCCCCGCAAGGCGGACACCTTCGGTAAATGTCCTGATACGGATACGGGCGATACTGTCCGCCAGCACCTCGCCTTGCAGCTTCGCCGCAGCTTCCAGCGCCGGCTGGGCCCAGCGGCAAACGGGGTAGGGCTTGAAGTACTGCTCCTCGACCCGCCAGCATGTCCCGAGGTCGGCCCAGAGGTCCGAGACATCATTGCTTTCGATCAGCTCCGAGGAGCCGGCGCGGAAGCCGTCCCGCGCCATCAACGTCGCTGCGACGCCGGCGAACGCACCCATCTGCGAGCCGTCCTTCAGCATGCTGGGCTGGTCGATGACCCGCATCATCAGCCCGCGCGGGGCATAGAACTCCGCCGCGCCGAGCGCCGAGGCACTGTGTTCGCCATCGAGGCCAAGTGTCCGTGCACCAAGGGCGGCGACGCCAAGCGCGTTCCAGGCACCGGATGTGTGGTACTGCGGCGATATCCTGTGCAGCGCGATGCCCGCGCGGGTGGCGATCTCGTAGCCGACGAGCAAACGCAGGATCAATTCGCCCAGATCGCAGGTGCCATCGGTGTCGGTGAAGGCAAGCAACCCGGGCGCCGTTGCTGCGCCGACGTGGCCCTTGCATAGGCGGTGGCCGTCGTGCCCGTCCAGACTGTCGGTCGCGCCCGCGCCGGCCATTGCGGCGACAGGAGCGGCGACGCGTCTGCCATCCAGCGGCAAGCGGGCGCCCGATGCACCAGCCGGGTAGACCGCGGCCACGTGGTCGCGAAGCAGCCGGCCCGTCTCGGTGTGTGTACCGGCCAACATGACAGCGATGGTGTCCAACAGGCACCGACGCGTGGCGTGAAAGGCGGTTTCTGGAACGTCCTTCGCCCGAAGGCCGTGAATGAAATCCTGAACCTGGCCGGCCATCCCTTGAACCCCAGGCGCTGTTTCAACCTCGTACCTTCCTAGGCACACGGACGGTGCGGACGCAATGCCTTCCGTCCGTTGATTGTCGTGTCGATTGCCGTGGATCAGGGCAGGTGCCGCTCCATGATCGCGTTGTAGCGCGGCGTTGCCTTCAACCGGCGCAGCGCCTTGTTGAAACGGCGCAACGCAGCGGCGCTTTCCTGATGCCGACGGGGGAAGATGACGTGCAAGGTCGTCTTGTCGACGACCAGGTCAATCGCTTTGAGGTCGATCGGGGTCTGGAGCCGCTTTTTCGTGATCCGCGCCTGGATCGGCTCGGTCAGGACGAAGTCCACGCGACCGTGTGCAAGCAGCTCGAAGCAGCGAGTCATCGTGGCCGGGGTTTCCCGCTCCAGTGAGCCGATCAGCGTTTTGGCCGCGGCAGTGTCCGTTAGTTCGTATCCCAGCGGATAGCAGTAGCGCAGTCCTGCGGGATCCTTGAGGCTGTCGGCATCCAGTGCGCTGCCTGCCTTGACGAAGGGGCGCATCGCGGTCCGCAGCACCGGTTCTGAATAGAGAAAGTCCGCCGTTCTCTCGGCCGTGCGAACGTAGGGGAATGTCGCCACATACTTGCCGGCGAGTGTTTCCCGATAGCCGCGTTTCCATGGGCGGAAGCTGACATCGACCTCGCGGCCAAGAAGCTGGAAGACCTCCCGGACGATGTCCGTGATCATCCCACCACCCGGTAGATCCGAGCCGGTGAAGGGGGCGTAGTCATTGCCTGTTACCAGCCGGACCGTTGCGTGGCCGCTATAGCGTTCGTCAGCATACGCAAGACCACAAGCGGCCATAACCGCCGAGGCGGTTGCAAGAAACAATGCGTAGACATGCGGCGAAACCCGATGGGCAAGACGCTTTGACCGCGACATCCTCGAAGTCATCGTTCTTGTTCGGCGATAGCCTGGACTGCTTCTACTTCGAGAGACGTGCATCATGGTCTGTGCCAACGCGGTCTGTAACCGGACGCCAAATATTGAAATTCGAATGTGTTTCGTAACGAACGTATCGTATGCGCTTTGACTTCATAGCAATAGGGTATCATCCGGGCATGTTACGACGGCTGGCGCACGAGCGGGGCGCGACCTAGCGGCGCAGAGCGTATCGGAAAGCTTGTCCCGTTCCCGGTCAGTTCCTAATATCGCGTCCGCCGTTTGAAGCCTTCGGGAAAAGAAGCGTCAAGAACGCGCCACGCGCGCAGGAGAGATATGACACAGCCCAAACGCACGAACGCCGCCGCCCATGTGCGTGCGGTGACCGGCGAAGCGCCTGCCCGGCCTGCCGCGGCCGGGAAGCGCGGCGACTATCCAACGGTTCGTCTGCGCCGCAACCGGACCGATGACTGGACGCGCCGCATGGTGGCCGAGAACCACCTCGCGCCGGCTGACCTGCTGTGGCCGGTGTTCGTGCAGGAGGGCACCGATGCCGCGGATCCGGTCGGCTCAATGCCGGGCGTGGAGCGGCTTTCCGTCGACCGGCTGGTCGAGGCGGCGGGCCGTGCCGCAGAGCTTGGAATCCCCGCTATCGCCTTGTTCCCGCACGTCCCGGCCGAACGGAAGACGGCGGACTGCGCCGAGGCATGGAACCCCGAAAACCTGGTGTGCAAGGCGGTGCGGGAAGTCAAGCGGCAGGTCTCCGATATCGGCGTCATCTGCGATGTGGCCTTGGATCCCTACAACGCGCTGGGGCATGACGGCCTTGTGGCGGATGGCCGTGTCCTGAACGACGAGACGCTGCACGCCCTGATACGCCAGTCGCTGGCACAGGCGGAGGCCGGCTGCGACATCATCGCACCTTCTGACATGATGGATGGTCGTGTCGGCGCGATCCGCGAGGCGCTTGACGCGGCAGGCTATCAGGAAGTCAAGATCATGTCGTATGCCGCCAAATACGCTAGCGGCTTCTACGGCCCGTTCCGGGATGCCGTCGGCTCCGGTGGCTTCCTGGCGGGCGACAAGAAGACCTACCAGATGGATCCCGCCAACAGCGACGAGGCCCTGCGCGAGGTAATGCTCGACCTTCGCGAAGGGGCCGACATGGTGATGGTGAAGCCTGGCATGCCGTACCTGGATATCGTGCACCGCGTGAAGGAGGCGTTCCGCGTTCCCACCTTCGCCTATCAGGTCAGCGGCGAATACGCGATGTTGAAGGCGGCCGTGGAGCGGGGCTGGCTCGACAACGACAAGGTGATGCTGGAAAGCCTGCTGTCCTTCAAGCGGGCCGGCGCGGACGGGGTGCTGACCTATTTCGCGGTGGAAGCGGCCGAACGACTCAAGGCCGGTTGAATCTTCGGGGAGCGGGGTAGGCGTATCGCGGGTGGTCAGTCGGGCTCGCGTCCGTCGATATGTGACGAAAAGCGGCTTTGAAACGCGTGAGCCTGTTGCTCCGCGTCCAGGCCGGTGCGGCTCGGACCATTATGTTTGTAGCCGTCGAAGATGTCCGCGAAGTCGTCGGCGATCCTCTCGAACGCACCGAGGA
Organism: Ferruginivarius sediminum; assembly: GCF_003344765.1. GTDB lineage: Bacteria > Pseudomonadota > Alphaproteobacteria > Kiloniellales > Rhodovibrionaceae > Ferruginivarius > Ferruginivarius sediminum. The sequence continues at coordinate 4,068 of NZ_QPMH01000012.1, forward strand.
TCGCCGGATCGAAATGCTCGGGCCGCGTTCGGCCGTCACCCTTGGTTATCAGTTCGACGGCCGTGGCGTGATCGAAGCCGTCCTTGTAGGGGCGGCGGCTACGCAAGGCATCGTAGACGTCGCACAGGCTCATGATGCGGGCGGGGAGGGGGATGTCGCTGCCTGAAAGACCGTCTGGATAGCCGCTGCCGTCCCATCGCTCGTGATGACTGCGGGCGATTTTTGCACCCATTACAAGATAGTTGGACTGGCCGCCGCTGAGTATCTGTTCGCCGATAATAGTGTGCCGCTTCATAACCGCCCATTCCTCCGGGCTGAGGGGGCCCGCCTTGAGGAGAATGTGGTCGGGAATGCCGATCTTACCGATATCGTGCATCGGGCTGGCATGGGCGATCGTGTCGACGAAGTCTTCGCCCATGCCCAGTGCGTTGGCCAGATGCTTCGTATATTCGCTGATCCGATTGATGTGCTCGCCGGTCTCGTGGTCCCTCGATTCCCCGGCACGGGTCAGGATCAGCACCGTCTCGGTCAGATTGTCGTTCAGTTGCCGGGTTTTCGTTTCGACCTGTTCCTGCAGGGACTCGTTGAAAATCTCAATCGAGTGGGCATAGCGCTGCTGCATCTCCGAAAGCCGGCGACGCTGCAACAGATTCCCCAGACGGGCCGTGAGGACATCCTTGCCGATCGGCATGGTCGCGACATCGTCGACCTGCTCCCAGACTTGGACGGGTAGCCGTTCGCGCTCTTTCATGGACACGAGGAGAAGGACAGGGGCGACCAGCGGCGATTGATCCTCCCTCCAACTTGCCAGCTCGTCCTGGCGTTCCTTGAGGTTGCGCAGGTCCGTGACAACAATGTCGTAACGGCCTGCGACACGCTTATCCGGTGCCAGACGGTCGGTATCGTGATCGTCCGCCAGATGATTCTCCAGAAGCCGGCGGTTGGCGTCGCTGTTAATCATCAACAGGATGTCAGGCATGGCTACCGCTCGAAACATCTTGGATGAGCTTTGACAGGACCGCCACGGAAACAGGTTTTTTCAACGTTCCCCGGGCGCCGTGAGCGCTACCCAGCGCTTCGAGCCGCTCTTGATTGGGCGGATAGATGACGAAGAACGCAGTGCCATGCTCGTGGAGCCATTCGCATGTCCGCCAGAGGTCCTTGCCGAATCCGACGACGTCGATGAAAACAAGGTCCGGTGCAGGATTCGAGGCGATGGCGGACTCCAGATCGTCAAGGGACTGGAACGCCTGTGCGGCCGCGCCTTGGCGCGCGAGCACCTCCAGCATCAATTGCGCATTCCGCCGACCCTTGCTCACGATGTAGACGTTCGGGCCGGACATCAGGCAAAGGGCGTGTGCGCGCCGTTGCCGCCGTTCGGTGCAGATGTGGCGCCGTTACCCTGCACGGGAGGCTCCACTTCCCCGGCGGTTTCCGATATTTGCGGCGTTCCGGAAAGGATGCCCTGCAAGCCCCGCAACGGCGGTCCCACCTTCAAGCCATAGCGGGTGATATCGAACTGCCTGATGGACTTCTCGAAGTTGCTCGTCCGCTTTTTCAGGATGCCGACGCTTTTTTGCATCGTGCCGCCGATCTCGAAATACCGGAGCAGGACGATAGTATCGGCGAGATAGCTGATGCCGGTATTCGTGACCCTCAGGTCGGCGCTGGCGACGGTATCAATTTCGTTCGGGAGTATGACCGTGACCCCCATATTCATCAGATAACGGCACAGCGCGTGCATGTGCTGTGTCAGCCGGTCGCTGCGGATGGTAAGTTGGTAGCCGGAAATACTATCGAGCATGACAATCCGCGTGCCGTTCCGCTCGACCTCGTGGCGGACTTCTTCGGCGAACTGATCGGCCGTGGAGGTCAGGGCTTCCATCTCCTTGATGACAAGAGTTCCCTGCTCGATCATCCGGTCGACCGGGATGTTTATGGCGCGACAGCGTTCTATCAGAATATTGCGCTGTTCCTCGAAGGCGAACACGACCGAGCGCTCGCCGCGCCCAGCGGCTTCCTTCATGAACTGCAGACCGAAGGTTGTCTTGCCGACACCGCTTGGCCCGGAGACGATCGTCGTGGTACCCCTTTCCAGCCCGCCATGAAGCATCTGATCGAGGTCCGGGATACCTGAGCTGATCGGCTCGCCGGCGAAATCGCAGTGATACTCGCCTGGCATAAGCCGGGGGTAGATCACGGCACCCGTCGGGCCAAGCTCCATATCGTGTCTACCCTTCTTGAAGCCCGAGCCGCGAAACTTGGCGACAGTGACGCACCGGCGTGACTCGTCGTGTTCGATTTCCAGGATACCATCCACCAGGAAGCGGACATCGTTATCCGGAGCCTCGGGACTGCTCTCAGACGTCAGCAGTACGGTCGCCTCCTGAGAATCGAGGTAACGTACGAAACCCAGGACCTGCTTGCGGAACTGAAAGGCGTCGGGGCTGAGATACCGGAGCTGTGTGATCGAGTCGACGACGACCCGCTTCGGCTTGCACTCCTCGACCTTGGCTGTGATCTCTTCCACGAGCGGCGCACGCTCAACCTCCGCCGGATTGAAAATGTCGTAACTTTCGTTGTCCGTGAAGAATTCCTTGTCGGGGGAGACGTCCAGGAATTCGACGTTATCGACTGCCAAGTTCTGTTTTATTGCATTCTCTTTAAGTTGCGAAGCAGCTTCACCCAAACTGATAAAAAGTGTCTTGTCTCCTGGGGATGCCGTCAGAAAGTGAAATCCGAGCGTGGTCTTTCCGGCGCCTGGGCCGCCGCGGACGAGATAAGCCTTCCCGGGGATGAACCCGCCTTGAAGTATATGATCGAGACCCGCGATCCCACTCGATAGACGATCCGCGGTGCGTGGGCTACTATCAGGCATGAGGATTTCCTTGCTGGCCTCCGTGGCATCCATTGGTATCGCGCCCCGCGAGAAAAACACGCATAAAGTTAAATGAATATTAATCTGATTCGATGAACATAATCATGAAAATTATCAGTATTTAAGGTGTTAAACTGAGGAGTTGTGAGAGGGCAATTTCTAAAGTTTCGCAGTGTATATTTGGCATGATTGCAAATTGCTCTCGGATGATTCCCGAATGTTTTTCCCTTGCGTCACCTTCGTTTGGTTGTTGAGGACTCGAATTGGACGGAGAGGCTATGAGCTCTAACAAGTCCAAGACTCTCTGGGAGAAATTTGCCCAGTTGTTCGGCACGTATCCAGACTCGAATACGACGGAGTATTCGAAGTCCATTATTGCTGGCGAAGCTGATGCACAAGAGGCATTTTCAAGACTTGACCGCTTGTTTCAATCGCATCAGAAGGTTGCGCTTGGTCGAGTTCATTTATTGAATCTCGAAGACCTTGTTGTCAGAAAAATCACGAATAGAGAAGAAACGCTGAAGCGTTTGCGAGAGATCGCCGAAAGCGTCATACGAGATTTCGCTGGTCCACATGATGAGTTCCAACTGGATGAACAGACTAATGCGACACTCTACTTTCCCACACTGACCCGCGAGGCCGGCCAATTGAAGCTAGCGGCGTTGGCAGACGCGATCGTGGACCGAATTCGCGCAGATCAGCCAAAACTTGCCGATCTTCGGCATAGCGCGAAAACAGTAGGAATTGACCGGCAATCCTTCGTGCAACACATCTCGTCGAGAGACCGGCGGCTTTCCGATGCCAGCGCAATTCAGGCGGAAAAACGCCGTCTTGAAGCAGGGAACCGCGCGGTGACCGCCATGGGGAGCACGCGGCAGAACGTTGCTGACCACCCTTTGGAGGAACTGCCGTACTGGCGCCGGGTTCTGGAAAACCAGGAACACGAGATTCCCCAGAATGCCGCCGTCCGATTCAGCGCGGTCTGGCGCGTCAAGGTCGAGATGGTCACGGGCCGCCTCTGCCGGGTGAGTCTGGGGGAGATGGAGGTCGACGCCGACGACCGATTTCGTGGAGACGTGACGGATGTGCGCCGGGCCCAACTCGATAGTTACCTGTTGGCTACAACCATATCGCACGTTGCCGGAATGATCGAACAGGGGCGGCAGGTTATACACGTTGTCCCAGTATCGTTTCGAAGTATCGAGCGGGACCCGCATCGGCTCAAGGTCATGGGCGTGCTCCGCTCGGCGCCCGAAGAGGTCCGTCGGCTGATCGTTTGCGAGATCGTCGAGCTGCCGCCCGATGCGAGCGTCCAGCGGCTGCAAGAGCCATTCACGCGAATCCAATCCTTGTGCCGCTCCGCTATGGCTCAACTGAGGCTTTCAACGGCCAACCTTCGCGGCTGGCGCAACGTCGGAATCAGGGCGGTGGGCGTCGAACTGCCGGCCGAACTGGCGCCAACCCGCGATCTTGTGCGCCGGCTGGATGCATTTTCGTTCAAGGCGCGAGCCACCAGTCTGACGCCGTACATATGGGGCGTCGACACAAAGCTGACGGCGGCTGCGAGCTTGGCGGCGGACTTCGGGTACCTGAGCGGCAATTTGCTGGATAGACTGCTTGGCGACGTGGACACGGCGAGGCGCCTGACCCTGAAGGAACTTTACCTCGCCAGTTAGTCACGGCTGATTAAGGTTGTGCGAGCGGGCTTCCGTTCGTGCATATAGGCTGACATGTCCGTGGCTTTGACACGATTGGGCAAGCAAGAGGAGCCGACCCATGGACGCCGCCGAACTACGCGCAAGGCAGAAGCCGCTCAAGGACCGCTACAAGGAAAACCCCGGAAGCGCGATTGTAACCTCGCGTGCCGAAGGCAGGCTGGCCGACGATGACATTGCCTGCGCCGTCGATGGTTGGCGTGGCCAGGTTGTGGCGGGCCTGCATCCCTCGACGGGCGGCGACGGAAGCCAGGCGTGCTCGGCCGACATCCTGCTGCGTGCGCTCGTCGCCTGTGCAGGTGTCACGCTGAAAAGCGTGGCGACGGCCATGGGTGTCAATCTGCGCGACGCGCGCGTGGTCGCCGAGGGCGACTGGGACGCGCGCGGGACGTTGGGAATCGACAAGCAGGCGCCGGTCGGATTGAGCGACGTACGCCTGACCTTCACGCTGGACACGGACGCCGACGATGCGACGGTGACCAAGCTCATCCAGCTTACCGAGCGGTTCTGCGTGATCTATCAGACGCTCAAGAATCCGCCGCGCGTCACGACGGAAACGCAGGCTACGCGGGCGGCTGGTTGATTCCAGCCGCAAATACCTGCGGGCGGTCCGGCGGCGCGGCGCGTTCCGTCAGGCGCTGCGCCGCTGCTCCCGAGGGGCGGTTTCGGGCAGCTCGATGTTGACTTCCAGCGTCGCCACGTCACTGCCCCGGTCGAGCGCCACCTGGACCTTGTCGTCGTCGATGGCGACGTACTTCTTCACGACCTCAAGCAGGTCCCGCTGCAACTGCGGCAGGTAGTCGGCGCCGTCGCGTCCGGCACGCTCGTGCGCCAGAAGGATTTGCAGCCGCTCGCGCGCCTGCGGCGCCGAGGCCGGTTGCCGCTTGAAAAAGTCGAGCAGCTTCATGCCGTCCTCCGGAAGAGGCGCTGGAACACGCCACGCTTTTCGCGCCGTGTGAAGCGATGGGGGATCTCCTCGCCAAGGAACCTGCTGACAGCGTCACGATAGGACTGGCCCGGCGTCGAGGTGCCGTCCAGGATCACCGGTTGGCCCAGGTTCGAGGCCCGCAACACCGCCTGGTCCTCCGGTACCACGCCGAGCAGGCGGATGGCGAGGATGTCGAGAACGTCGTCGACCGCCATCATCTCGCCGCGCTCGACCCGGTCCAGGTCGTAGCGAGTCAGCAGCAGATGCTCCTTCACCGGCTCGCGGTTCTCCTCGGCGCGCTTCGACTTCGACTGCAGCACGCCCAGGATGCGGTCGCTGTCGCGCACCGACGATACCTCGGGGTTGGTCACGATGACGGCCTCGTCGGCATAGTAAAGCGCCATTACCGCGCCTTTCTCAATGCCGGCGGGACTGTCGCAGATCACGTATTCGAACTCGTCCTTGAGCTTCTCCAGCGCCTCACCCACACCCTCGCGGCTGAGTGCGTCCTTGTCGCGGGTCTGGCTGGTGGGCAGGATAAACAGGTTGTCGATGCGCTTGTCCTTGATCAACGCTTGGTTCAGCCGGGCTTCGCCGTTGATGACGTTGACGAAGTCGAAAACGACCCGACGTTCGCATCCCATCACCAGGTCCAGGTTGCGCAGCCCGACGTCAAAGTCCACGACGACGGTCTTGTGGCCGCGCTGGGCCAGTCCAGCGGCAAAGGCGGCGGCAGAGGTCGTCTTGCCGACGCCGCCCTTGCCCGAGGTCATGACGACGATCTTACTCACGTGCACCCCCTTCCACGGGCTCCCAAATCACTTCGGCGTGCGGACGAGCGGGTCGATCACGAGCTGCTCGCCCTTTAGAAAAATCTGAACCGGCTTACCGATGAGCGCCTCGTCGATATCCTCGCGCACGCGGTAGGCCCCGGCAATGGACACCAGTTCCGCCTCCAGGCTCTGGCAGAAGATACGTGCCGTCTCGTCGCCGCGCACACCAGCAAGCGCCCGGCCGCGCAGCGGCCCATAGACATGGATGTGGCCGTCGGCGATCAATTCCGCGCCTGCGGAAACCGGCGCCGCCGCCACCAGATCTCCGTCACGTGCGTAAAGTCGCTTGCCAGAGCGCACCGGCCGGGTGACCAGCAGTGCGGGCGTGCCATCGCGTTTTGGCGGTGCTGTAGCCTCGCGCTGGCCATCTTGGCTTTTCGCGCCCGACGCGGGCTGTGGCTCGGCGAGCTCCTGGTCATCATGCTCACCGTTCGAATCGGATTCGCGTTCAGGCCGCTGACGTCCCGAGCGCCAGATGGGGAAGGGACACAGGCCCGCAGCCAGGGCGGTCGCGTTCTGACGGTCGCCGCCGTTCTGCACGCCGATGGGGATCAGGCCCATTTCGCGCAGCCTGGCCACGATATCGATCAGGTCGACGCGCGCGTCGTCGGCCACGGCCAGCAGGTCGAGAACCACGGGCGCCCCGTCGAAGAAGCTGGGTGCCTGGCGAAGCTTCGTCTCGACACCGGCCAGGGGGTCCCCCTCGGCCGGGATGTCGACGATCATCATAGTAAAAGTTCCGCCGCGCAGCCGTGCCGGCGCGTCGGCGGTCTTGGTAGACGACTCGTGCAAAGGTGTCCCCTGCCTGGGTGCATTTTTCCGCTGCGCATTGTCACGCTAGAGACATAGGTGCGAGTCGCGGAAGTGACTTTTTCAGGGCGATTTCACGTGCACTTCACGGCGCACGGCGGCGGAACCGCCGTTCGCACTAAATGCGTGTTCACGCTCAACCTAGAATCACGTCAAGGTAGAGCATCAGCACCATTCCGATCATCAGACCGGTGGTGCCTGCGTGCTGGAAGCCGCGCCGGTGCGTCTCGGGAATAATCTCGCTCGATATGACGAAGATCATCGCGCCCGCCGCGAAGGCCATACCCCAGGGCAGTAGATCGCGTGCCAGCGTCACGACGCCGGCGCCGAGCAACCCTCCGACAGGTTCCACGAGGCCTGTGGCGAACGCCACCGCGAAGGCGTAGCCGCGCGAATAGTGCTGGGTCAGCAGGGCGACGGCAACGGCGAGACCTTCGGGTAGGTTCTGCAGGCCGATCCCGATCGCAAGCGCGGTGCCGTTTTCCACGTTGCCGCCACCGAAACCGACGCCAACGGCAAGACCTTCGGGGAAATTGTGCAATGTGATGGCGATGACGAACAGCCAGATCCGCGCCAGGACGCGCGTGTCCCGTCCCTCGCGCCCGGTGAAGAAATGCTCGTGCGGGATGACACGGTTGAGAATCGCCAGGGTGCCGGCGCCGATCAGGATGCCTAGAACGACAATGGTTGCTGCAAGCGACCGCCCGGCCCCCTCGGCTTGAGCGGCCTCGAGGGCAGGCAGGATCAACGAGAAGAAGGAGGCGCTCAGCATCACCCCGGCACCGAAACCTAGCAGCGCATCCTGCATCTTCGCGGAAACGCGCACCGTCATGAGGATCGGTATCGCGCCCAGACCCGTGGCAAGACCGGCCAGCAGGCTGGCCACCGCCCCCAGCACGACCGGCGAGGTCTCCTGCAGCGCGCTGCCGAGCATTTCCCATCTCTCTGAGCGGCGAGCCTGTCCAGCTATACAGTACACCATTGGATGAGCAATGGACGGACTGCCCCTTGTTGGCGTGGAGGTTATCCACTGGCCGGGAACAGTGACAAGGCGATGACCGTCGTTTGCCATCTGAACGATGCTCACCGATATGTCATTCTACTTTGACTTGATAAACGTACCTTCTGTGCGGTATTAAGTTGCCAGATTCACAACTAACACGACAGGCCGGTTAAATTTTATCCCCTCTACGAGAGGCGGAGCGAGGCGCGTAAGGCCGACTCCGTTCGAGCCTTCTTTGTCGAAGGAAAGGGACACCCATGACGCATACTGTTCCGCTCAGCGATATCAGGGTTCTGCACACGCTGGGTCCGACCGGAACCAACTGCGAGGCGGCCGCGAAGCTGTGGTTCGACAATCGCGGCATCGACGGCGAGGTCGTGCTTCACCCGACCCTTGAGGAGGCCGCGACGGTCATGGGCCGCGCGCCCCATGCCGCGCTGCTGGGGTGCGTGGTGTACCCCGATCTGCACACGCTGGTCTTTTCCAACCTGGAGCAGTTCAGCCTTGCCGATCTGTTCATCATGCCAACGCACGACATGGTTCTGGCAAGTCGCACCGGCGAGGCGCCCGCGGTGGTTTCGACCCATCCGGCGCCGCAGCGCCTGATTCCCGACGAACTTGTCCCCGGCGGGGTGCAGCGGCGGCTGGTGAACAGCAACGCGCAGGCGGCCCTGGATTGCGTGCGAGGGTTGAGCGACGGCTGCATCACCACCCTGATAGCCGCCGAGCAGCACGATCTGGCGATCGTCAAGAACTATGGCCCGGTTCCGATGGGCTTCTCGATCCATGTGCCGCGAATGGATGCCGCACCGGCGGCTGCGTCCAAGCCGGCCGAGCAGCGGGAGGCCTCGTTCGATGTCGTTTAGGGGCCCCGGCAATCAGCAGCAGGTGGTCGAGAGCCTGCACGCCGGCACCATCGCCGATGTGCTGGACGCTCACGGCGTGTGGGGCTGCCTGGACCCGCGCATAACCTGCGCCAGCGCGGGACGAGGCCCGATTTTCGGCGAGGCCTATACCATTGCCTGGGCGCCCGTGCGCAAGACGGCCGATATCAAGGAGGCCGGGCCGTCGACCTGGACCGAGGTCAGGGACTTCCTCGCGCCGGATGTCGCCGAAGGCTCCGGCAAGGTCTATGTCGCCGGGGCCGGGCCGATCCTGGAGACGATGGCGCTGGCCGGCGGGCTGAGCTGCGAGGCGTTGGAGGGCCGCGGTTTCGAGGGGATGGTCCTCGGCGGCGCGATCCGCGACGCCCACGTCATCAAGCGCTCCGGCATGCCGGTCTTCGTTTCCAACTTCACGCCGGCGGATACGCAGGGCGGCTACCGCGTCTCGGAAACCGGCGGCGCGTGCACCATCGGCAGCGTCACCGTGCAGACCGGCGACCTGATCTTCGGCGACGAGACGGGCGTGGTGGTCGTGCCGCAGGCCATTGCCCCAACGGTGATCGCGCAGGCGCTGGAGATCGAGCAGGTCGAGACGGGCATCGTCGAGCAGATCCGTGCCGGCAAGCCCCTCCACGAACTCGTCGACGAGGAGACTGGTCGGATATGAACACGCAGCTTTTCAAGGTGGTAACGACCGGTATCGGACCGGACGCCATCCAAACCGCCCTGAATGAAACCCCGCACGACAGCCACTTCGGCGAGGTTTATCGCCATCGCTCGATGTCCCGCTTCCGGGTGACCGACGACGGGAGCGTCGAGCAGCTTCCGGCGATGCCTCTTTATCAAAGCAACGACATCAATCCGCTGGAGGGCTATGGCGGCATCTACCGGGATTACGCGGAGTTGCCGGAGAGCCTTGTCGCCGCGCCGGCGTTCAAGCAGCTCGTCGACGTCTGGCTGCGCACGCTACCGGAGGGCTGCGAGACGTTTTCCGTGCATCACATCCGAACCAAGGCGCCGGGGTCGCCGGTGCCGGAGGGGCGGCACCGCGACGGCTACGAATTCGTCGGGTTGTGCATCCTGCAGCGCGATGGAGTCGACCCGAAGAGCGGCCTCACGCAGTTCTGGAACCGCGAGAGCGACGAGCTGATTTTCGAAGGCGTCCTTGGCGAAGGCGACTTCGCCATTTTCGACGACCGCGACCACCTGCACTACACGAGCGAGGTGACGGCGGAGCAGAAGAACGGTGCCGGCGCGGGCGAGGCCACGGCGGTCCGCGACGTTCTGATTTTCACCGTCCCGGATCACGGGCAGATCTCGCCCGAGTACGAAGTGTCCTGAAGACAGGGAGCGCAGCAGCCATGAATTTCCACTATCGAAAAGACCTGAAGCCGCACGAGCTGATCGAGGGGTATCAGGGCCGCTTCGTCCACTCGGACCGGATGACCGTCGCCCACTGGGACATCAAGGCGGGCTACGAGGTGCCCGAGCACACGCACGAGAACGAGATGGTCATCAACGTCGTCGAGGGCCAGTTCGAGGTGACGGTGGACGACGAAACGAAGGTGCTGGGGCCGGGCGACGTGGCCATCGTACCGTCGTTCGCGCGCCACAAGGCACGGGCGATCACCGACTGCCGCTGCATCGACGTTTTCTCGCCCGTGCGCGAACCCTACAAGGTCTGATCGGATGTCGTTGCCGCGCTACACCTGGCGTAACGGCTCCCTTGCGCCGATCGAGGAGGCTGGTCCCTCGATCGGCAGCATGTCGCTGCACATGGGGCTCGCCGTCTTCGACGGGCTGATGGCCTACAGGAACGGCCAGCGTTACCGGCTGCACTACGCGCGGCCGCATCTCGAACGCCTGCACAACGGCTCGGCGCGGATGGGATTTCCCTCTCCGTGGAGCGTGGAACAGCTTTACGCGGGCATCGAGGAGCTGCTGGACGCCATCCCCGAAGCCGACTACTACATCCGGCCCATCGCCTATCGCGGGGCCAACCACCTCTGGTTGACGGGGATCGAGGAGATTCCGGTCGACGTGTCGATCATGGCGTTGCCGGCAAGCCGCGATGTGGACGCGGGCCTGCGCTGCCACATCTCGCCGGTCCAGCGGGTGTCCAGTCAGGCCATCCCGGTGAGCTGGAAGGTCTCCGGCACTTACGTCAACAGCTATCTCTCGCGCGAGGCCGCGGCGGCCCGAGGGTATCACGACGGCATCATGCTGGATCGGGAAGGCCGTATCTGCGAGGCCTCGGCCGCCAATGTCTTCTTTGTGATCGCCGGTAAGGTGGTGACGCCGATACTTTCGCCCGATGTGTTCCCCGGCGTGACGCGGCGGATCGTGATCGATCTGCTGAAGGGCCTGGAAGTCGAGGTGGAGGAGGTCGCGCTCTATCCCTGCGACGTCATTGCCGCGGACGCCGCGTTCATCACCTCGACGCTGCTGGAGATACGGCCCATCGATGAATTGCACGGGCACGAGATGGCCTCCTCGCGGAACGAGATTTTCCTGAAGCTGCGCCAGAGGTTCCGCGAACTGACGCACAGCGGCGAGACGACCTAGCGATGCGCCACTCGATAGCAGCGCGTCCGTCGAGCGGCCTGTTTCTCGGGGCAAAGCTGGGATTTCCGGTCTGCGTGAGCTTCTTGATCTTCGGCCTGACGTTCGGTGTGGCGGCGGTCGAGAAGGGCGTGTCGCCCGCCAACGCCACCCTGGCCAGCCTGGCCGTATTCTCCGGGTCCTCGCAGTTCCTGATTTTGGACATGCTGGGCTCGCCGGCGGAACTGGCCGGGATCGCGATCACGGTGTTCCTGCTGAATATCCGCCATCTGATGATGGGGGCGGCGCTGGTTCCGCACATGCGCGGGGCGCCATACCCGGTGCAGCTTCTGGGTACGCTGTTCATGATCGACGAGACCTGGGCCATCGCCATGTCGCCGGATGCCGAGAGCTCGCGGCTTCACGTCCTTGTCGGCAGCGGCCTGGTGGCAATGGCCGGCTGGGTCGCGGGCACGGCGGCGGGCGCGGTGCTGGGCGGATTGATCGTGGCGCCGGAACGCGTGGGCGCGGACTTCGTCTATTACGCTGTCTTCCTGTTCATCCTGGCATCGATGTGGAACACACGGACGTCGGCGCTGCCGTGGCTCGTCGCCGCCGGTATCGCCGTGGCGACCGCGCAGGTTCTTCCCGGCAAATGGTATGTCGTCACCGGCGGCTTGGCCGGTGCGCTGATCGGAGGGGCGCAGCCGTGGACCAAGATATCATCCTGATCGGCATCCTGGTTGCCGCCGCAGCCATCATTGCCACGCGCCTTCTGGGCCTGGTCCTTGTCGGGCGACTCAACCTGCCGCCTTATGTCGAGCGTTGCCTGGAGCACACGCCCGGCACCATGCTGACCGCGTTGATCGTGCCCGACATCATCGAAATGGGCTCCGTGGGATTGACCGCGGCCTTCGCGACGGTTCTGATTGCACTCGTGTCCCGCAACATGCTGGCGGCCGTCTTCGGCGGCGCCGGTTCGGCAGCGGTGGCGCGATACCTGCTGTCCGCGATCTAGCGAAGGAATAGAGATGGCCGCGACCGCTGAAGTGATCCGTCCGCGCAACCTGTGCGAGGCGGTCTCGCACCAGGAGGCCCTGCAGGAAACCTGGGCCACGCTGCGTCGGGAAGCTCAGGCCGCGAAGACGGCGGAACCCATGCTGTCGGCCTTCTACGAGCGTACCGTCCTGCGCCACGAATCCTACACCTCGGCCCTTGCGGCGCTGATTGCGGACAAGCTGGCGACTCCGGATGCCGGCGCCGAGGTGGTTTATGAACTGGTGCTTGAGGCGATGTCGGGCGACGCGCGTATTGCCGCGTGTTCCGCCTGCGACCTGGCGGCGAGCGTGGAGCGCAACCCGGCGTTTCCCGACGCACTGGTGGCGTTTCTCTATGCCAAGGGCTTCCACGCGCTGCAAACCCACCGCGTTGCGCACGTGCTATGGCAGCGCGGCCGCAAGGAGCTGGCCTACTTCGTCCACGGGCGCGCCACCGACACCTATGCGGTGGATATCCACCCCGCCGCGAAGATCGGACACGGCGTCTTCATCGACCACGCGACCGGCGTCGTCGTTGGCGAAACCGCGACAATCGGCAACAACGTCTCCCTGCTGCACGGCGTGACGCTGGGCGGCACGGGCAAGGAGTCGGGCGACCGCCATCCGAAAGTCGGCGACGATGTCCTGATCGGCGCGGGTGCGGTCGTGTTGGGCGCGATACAGGTGGGCGAGGGCTCGCGCATCGGTGCTGGTAGTGTGGTGCTGCACGCCGTACCGCCGCACGTCACCGTCGCCGGGGTTCCGGCCCGTGTGGTGCGGCGGAGCTGCCCGGAAAGCCCTGCGGAGACGATGGACCAGGTCTTCGACTGAGCCGGAAGCGCGCGTGCGGCCGCGCTACCACCGCTCGCGCGTCGCGGAGAAGCGGATGTCGGGCCAGTCCTCCTGGATGCGGCCCATATCCCAGAAGTTGCGGGCCATGTAGACCGGCGCGCCGTCCCGATCCTCGGCGACAGCCGAGCGGTTACGGTCGATGAATTTCTTCAGCATCTGCGGGTCGTCGGCATCGACCCACCGGGCGGTCTCGAACGGCGCGGCCTCGAAGGCGGCGCGGACGTTGTATTCCGTCTCGATCCGCTGGGCCAGCACGTCGAGCTGAAGCTGCCCGACCACGCCGACGACGTAGGAGCTGTCGATTACCGGGCGGAAGACTTGGGTCACGCCTTCCTCGGCCAAATCCTCCAACGCGCGCTTCAGGTGCTTGGCGCGCATCGGGTCGTCCAGGCGGACCCGGCGTAGGATTTCCGGCGCGAAGTTCGGGATGCCGGTGAAGCGGGTCTCGCCGGCCTCCACCAGGGTGTCGCCGACGCGAAGCTGACCGTGGTTGGGAATGCCCAGGATGTCGCCGGGCCAGGCTTCCTCCGCCAGCTCGCGGTCCTGGGCGAAGAACATGATGGGGTTGTGCACCGCCATCGTCTTGCCGGTGCGCGCCTGCTTCAGCTTCATGCCCCGCTTGAACCGGCCGGAGACGAGCCGCAGATAGGCGATGCGGTCCCGGTGGTTCTTGTCCATATTGGCCTGGACCTTGAAGACGAAGCCGCTGACCTTCTCTTCTTCCGGCTTGATTTCCCGCGGCTGGGCCGGCTGCGGGCGCGGCGGCGGGGCAACGCGGCCCAGGTTCCATAGCAGCTCCTCCACCCCGAACTCCTTCAAGGCGCTGCCGAAGAACACCGGCGTCAGGTGCCCCTCGCGATAGGATTCCAGGTCGAAGGCGGGGCATGCCGCCTCAATCAGTTCAGCATCCTCTGCCAGCTTTTCCGCGTGTTCCGCCGGCACCTTGCCGTCCAGCCCGTCCGGTTCGGCGGCGATGGCTTCGGGGTGCTCGCCCTGTTTGGCGTAGGGCAGGAGGCGCCGGCCGACCAGGTCGTAGACGCCCTGAAGGGTGACGCCCATGCCCACAGGCCAACTCATCGGCACGGTGTCGAGTGCCAGCGTTTCCTGGATCTCGTCGAGAAGTGCGAAGGGGTCGAGGCCCTCGCGATCGATCTTGTTGACGAATGTCACGATCGGCACGTCGCGCAAGCGGCAGACCTCGAACAGCTTGCGGGTCTGGCTTTCGATGCCGCGGGCGGCGTCGATCACCATGATTGCGGAATCGACCGCCGTCAGCGTGCGGTAAGTGTCCTCGCTGAAGTCCTCGTGACCCGGCGTATCGAGCAGATTGAAGATGTTGCCGCCGTACTCGAACGTCATCACCGAAGTCGAGACGGAGATTCCGCGCTGCTGCTCGATCTGCATCCAGTCCGAGCGGGTGCGCCGCCGCTCGCCGCGTGCCTTCACCTGGCCCGCAAGATGGATTGCACCGCCCAGCAGCAGCAGCTTCTCGGTCAGCGTGGTCTTACCCGCGTCCGGGTGCGAGATGATGGCGAAGGTCCGCCGCCGTGCCGCCTGCTCAGCGACGGGGGTCATCGGCGTGGCCTCGCTGGCCGCGGTGGTCAACGCGAAACTCCTTCAGCTTGGTCGATACGGAATGTTCAGGCTGTGCCCCTGATATGGGAATAAGGGGTGATTTTGCATCAAGAAATTGTCGCAACCGGCCCCTCGGGTCTAGGATCGAACCATGACCGATCGCACCGATATAGACCTGGAAGCTTTCAAGCGCCGGCTGCAAGAGCGTAAGGCGGAGCTGGAGAACGTCAGCGAATCCGCCGACGAGGCGCGCCGTCCGGTCGAACTGGATCAGACGCGCCAGGGCCGCCTGTCGCGCATGGACGCCTTGCAGGGCCAGGAAATGTCCAAGGCCGCGGAGCGGCGGCGCCAGCTTGAGCTGAAGCGGATCGAAAGCGCGTTCCAGCGGATGGAGGAGGGCGAGTACGGCTACTGCGTCTCGTGCGGCGACGAGATTGCACTGAAGCGGCTGGAAGCCGACCCGACCACGCCGCTTTGCATCGACTGTGCCGAGGACGCGGGGCGGTGACGGAGTCGCCAGCCCTGGCCGCGCCCGACTTCACGCTCCGTGGCAGCGAAACGCTGCGCCAACTGGACGGCAAGACCTACGAGAAGCAGCTCCACGCCTGCCAGGAACGACTGCGGGCGGTGCAGCTTAGCTACCTGCACCATCGCACCCGCGGCGTTGTGGTGATGGAAGGCTGGGACGCCAGCGGCAAGGGTGGCGTCATCCGCCGTATGGCGGCCGTCATGGAGCCCCGCGCGTGCAGCTTCTGGGCCATCGGCCCGCCGCAGCCGGAATGGCAGGGCCGGCACTATCTGGCGCGCTTTTGGCCGCTGCTGCCGGAGCCGGGGCGGATCAGCGTCTTCGACCGCTCCTGGTATGGGCGCGTACTGGTGGAGCGGGTGGAGGGCCTGACCGGCCAAGCGGCGTGGCGCCGCGCCTATGACGAGATCAACGAGTTCGAGCGAATGCTCCTCGACGATGGGGTGCGCATCGTCAAGATTTTCATGCATGTGAGCCCGAAAGAGCAGCTTCGCCGCTTCCAATCTCGCATCGACGAACCACTGAAGCGGTGGAAGATGACGATGGCCGACATCCGCAACCGGGAAATGCGCCACGCCTACGAGAAGGCGGTGGAGGAGATGGTGCAGCGGACCTCGACCGTGCGCGCGCCGTGGCACGTCATTCCAGGCGACTGCAAGAAGTACGCGCGGGTCCATACTTTGGGCCTGATCGCCGAGGGGCTGGGGGAGGGGCTGGACCTGGCCCCGGCGCCGCTGGCCCGCGACGTGGCAAGGGCGGCGCGCGAACGGCTGGGCCTCAACATTCCGGAGGGCTTATGACCTTGCCGAGTGGCTTCTGGCGCGACCTGACGACGGAGGATTTCGCCGCCATCGACGCCGAGCGGACGGTCGCCCTGCTGCCGGTCGCCGCGATCGAGCAGCACGGACCGCACCTGCCGCTCTATACCGATACCTGCATCGCCGAGGGCATTGTCGCCCACGCCCTGGAAATGGTGCCGGAAAACCTGTCGCTGTTGGTGCTGCCGGTGATGGGGCTGGGATGCAGCATCGAGCACCAGGCCTTTCCGGGGACGCTGTCGAGCACGCCGGAAACCCTGATCCGCCTATGGACCGAGATCGGCGAGAGCGTGGCGGACGCCGGAGTGTTCAAGCTGGTGCTGTTTAACACCCACGGCGGCCAGACGCACATCGCAGATGCCGTTGCCCTGGAGCTGCGCCGCCGGCGCGGCATGCTGGCAGTGAAGGCAAACTATTTCGGCTTCGGCGTGCCGGCAGAGTTGTTCGACGACGAGGAGGTGGACCACGGCATCCATGGCGGTGCGGTCGAAACCTCCATCATGCTGCACCTGCGCCCCGACCTCGTGCGCATGGAAGCGGCGGAGAATTTTGAGCCGCTGTCGCTTACCATGGCGAGCGAGTACCGCCGGCTGCGCCCGGAAGGCGCGGTCGGTTTCGGCTGGATGGCGCAGGATCTGCACCCGGCTGGCGTGGCGGGCGACGCCACCAAGGCGGACGCGGCGAAGGGCCGCGGCGTGGTGGAGCATGCTGCGCGGTGTCTTGCCGAGCTTGTCGAGGAAACGGCGGCCTTCCCACTGTCGAACCTGCGTCCGGGTCCCGAGACCTGATGCCGGCACTGACGGCGGCGCAGGTATGGCGGCAGCTGCTGGAATGCCGGCGGACAGACAGCCCAGTGCCGGCGGATCTTCTCCCAGACGCTTGCGAAGCTGACGCGGCGAGCTTCTGCGAACTCTATTTGCCGATATTGAGGGACGGTTCGAACGCCCTCTTCACTATCGCGCAGCTCGGGCAGACGCTTGACGGCCGGATCGCCACCGAAAGCGGTCACTCCCACTACGTCACCGGCGAGACGAACCGCGACCATCTGCATCGCCTGCGCGCACTGGTCGACGCCGTGGTCGTCGGCGCCGGGACCGTGGCGGCGGACGACCCGCAACTGACGGTCCGCCGGGTCAAGGGCCCGAACCCGGTTCGGGTCGTGCTTGATCCGCGTCGGCGGCTGCCGGCGGAGCGGCAGATGTTCCAGGATGGCGCGGCGCATACCTTGCTGATGTGCGCGGACGAGCGTGGCGTGGCCGCGACGCACGGTCTGGCGGAGGTTATCGGGGTGCCTTCGGAGGATGGCGGCCTGGATCCCGCTGAGATCCTGCGGACGCTGCACGCGCGCGGATTGCGACGTGTGCTTGTGGAAGGCGGCGGCGTGACGGTGTCCCGATTCCTGGCGGCTGGCCTTCTGGACCGTCTGCACATCGGTGTGGCGCCGGTGATCCTGGGTTCGGGCCGACCGGGCATAACGCTACCGCCGATCGGTACGATGGCCGAAGCGTTGCGCCCCAAGGTGCGGATCCATCCGATGGGTGCGGACACCCTGTTCGACTGCGACCTGCGTACGCCCTAGTTTCCCGGCACTGCAAGCAAATCCATGTGGCCGACGTTCACATATCCCGCACCGGCTTCCAGCGCGTCCATGCGCTGGGCCAGCCATTCGTGGATTGCCTCGGTCGCCTGTGGTGCCATTTCGCTTGCGGCGGCGGTCCAGCCGGCGTGGAGGTGTTGCTGCAGCAGGGTTTCGCCAGGTGTGAGGTGCCAGTCGCTTCTAGCTTCCTCCACCGTGTAGCCATGCGCGCGGAACAGCTCCGCCGCAACCTTGTGGGCATCGGGGCCGAGGGCGGGGCCGAAACCCTTGTCGCCGCGCTGATGCCGGTTCACCAAGGCCGCGATGTCGCAGTCCAGCGGCATCGGAGGTTGCCACGCGATGGTGCCGTCGTAGGTGAGAGTGAAGAGGACGGCAGCGCGCAGCTCCGCACAGTGGGCCGCTAGGCCAGCAAGCCAGTCGCGCGAGACCAGGTCGAGAAGCGCCGAGGCGGTGACAAGGTGCGTGTCGCCAATCGGCAGCGGCCGGGACGCGAGGTCAGCCTGCCGCACTTCGACACGCGCTTCCAGGCCGTCGCCGGCCAAGTGCAGGCCGTCCGGCGCCTCCTGCAATAGGTCGCCGCGCGCCTCGGCCCAGCCCCGAAGCTCGCCCGGCACCGTGGCCAGCAGTGCCGCATCGGCGTCCAGCAGCGTCCAGTGCTGCCGGCCGCGCAGGCGCGGCGCCAAGTGCCGCAGGTTGCTGCCAGTGCCGCAGCCAAGGTCGGCGATGCGTAGCTCGCCAGGCCCTTCCAGACGACCCGCCAGCAGCCGCTCCAGCACTCCGGCCCGCGCGGCATGGTCGGCCGGCTCCCGTAGTGCCAGCCAGTCGCGGTCGAAGCCCGTCATGGCCCCACCTGCTCCAGTGCATTCGCCAGTTTCATCGCGGAATCGCCCCACGTCGGCAGGCGGTCGCGCGCGGCCCGCGCCCCGGCGGCCATGCGTTCGCGCAGTTCGGCGCTGTCCAGAACCCGCGCCAGGGCCGCACGCAGTCCGGCGATGTCGCCCGGCGGCGCCAGCAGGCCGGCGCCCTCCGGCAGCGTGTATGGTACGGCGCCACCCGCCGTCGCCACGACAGGCAGGCCGTGAGCCACGGCCTCCGTCAACACCATGCCATAGCCTTCGTAGTGCGAAGCCAGGACAAAGATGTCGGCGTGACGATAGAGCGCCTCCAGCCCTTCGCCCGCAAGCTCGCCATGAAACCGCACCCGCTGGTCGAGGTTCAGGCCGCTGCACAGGCGGCGCATCTGCGTGGCGTGCCGGACGTTCAGCACCTCGCTGCCGGCCAGATCCAGCGCCCAGGCACGGTCGGCCAGGCCCGCCAGGGCGTTCAGCAGGACGTCATGCCCCTTGCGCGGCGTCAGCGTGGCGACGCACAGCAGATGTGGGGTTTCTCCGCCCGAGCCGGCGGCAAGCGAGGCCGGCTCGACGCCGGGCGGCACGATACCGATGCGATCCTGCGTCACGCCATAGTCGAGCAGGGCATTGGCCGTGAAGCCGCTGGTGGCGACGACGTACCGGGCATGGGTGAGGGCGGTGCACTCGCTCTCCGACAGTGCTTCGCGGTCCTGGACCGACAGGCCGGTTTCCTCTGCCAGAGGATGATGTACCAGCGCGACGAGGCGCAGCCGGTCGCCATGCCCCGCCGCCAGTTCGGGCAGGACGCCATAGGCCAGCCCGTCCACCAGCACGAGCGCGCCGCTCGGTAGGCCGGCGAACAGCGCCTCGGCGGCTTGCAGTGCCTCCTCGCCGGGAAACGGCCAACCGGAGGGTAGGGCATGCACGGTCACCTCCAGGCCCTGATTCTGCAGCGCCTCCGCCATCCGACGGTCGTAAATGAAGCCGCCGGTGCGCGTCTCGGGGTCGCCGGGGACGATGAAGTGCAGATCGGCCAAGCGCTTACGCCGTCCGTGGCGGCAACTGGCCTTCGTAAGCCGCCCAGGCGACATCGGACTCGGCCAGCGTCACCTTCAGTCCAGTAAGCGCATGGCCATCGTCGCCCAACGCCCCTTCGCCGATGCGGGCGGCAAGCCGGTCGAAGACGGCCTTCGCCATGAACTCGGTGGTGGTGTTGGCGCCCTTGAGGGCGGGAAGGTCGTCAAGGTTGTGAAAATTGAACTCGCCCAGGACAGCGCTCAGCAGGTTTCCGGCGGCGGCGATATCGACGACCACGCCATCGAGGTTCAGGTCCGGACGCTGGAATGCGGCATCGACGACATAGGTGGCGCCGTGCAACCGCTGGGCCGGGCCGAAGGCCTCGCCCGAGAAGCTGTGCGCGATCATGAAGCGGTCGCGGACGATGACTGTGAACATGCTTTACGGTTCCTGAGCGTAGACAATGCGATGGCAGAGCGTGCCGCCGGGCTCGCGGGCGAGCCGCGCGATGGCGTTCGGCAGATCCTCGAAGCGGCTCTCCCCGGTGATGAGCGCATCGAAGCGCGCGTCTCGCAGCACTTCAAGCGCCAGTTCCAGTCGCCGGCGGTGGGTCCAGCGCGCGCGGCGCACCGGGCTGACGCTGCCGACCTGGGATGACGCCAGGGTCAGGCGCTTGGCGTGGAACTCGCGGCCCAGCGGCAGGGGGACATCCCGCGTACCGTACCAGGAAAGCTCCAGCACCGTGGCCTCGAACCCGGCCAGCGCCAGGGCGTCGCGCAGGCCGTCGGCGTGCCCGCTGGTGTGGATAACCAGATCCGCTTCGCCTTCGGCCTTGTCCGGGCTCGCGAAGGGAATGCCAAGCGCATTGGCCGCCCCCGCTTTCTCGGGATTCACATCGATCAACTGCACCCTTGTGGCGGGGATCGCGGCGGCGAGGCCGGCGACAAGGCAGCCCACGGTGCCGGCGCCCACCACGGCGATGCGGTCCCCCACACGTGGCCCTGCATCCCAAAGCGCGTTCACCGCCGTCTCCGCGTTCGCGGCCAGAACCGCACGCTCGGCGGGCACGCCGTCGGGGAGGGGGACAACAGCCTCTGCAGGGACATTGTATGCCGTCTGATGCGGATAGAGGCAGAACACCGCCTGTCCGCGCAGGGCAGGGGTGCCGTCTTCCACGACGCCGACGCTGGCATAGCCGTACTTCACCGGTCCGGGAAAGCCGCCCTCCTGGAAGGGCGCTCGCATGCGATTCCACTCGCTTTCCGGCACCTCGCCATGGAAGACAAGGCTTTCGGTGCCCCGGCTGATGCCGGAATAGAGTGTGCGAACCCGCACTTCGCCGGGCTGCGGCGGCGGCAACTGGCTTTCGCGGATTTCGGCGTGTCCGGGTTCCGTGACCCAGAACGCGCGGGCGTTCGGCGCGGTCATTGCGACTCCTGCGAATGATGTTGCTGAAGGTAGCGAAGCACAGGCGCCGCGGCGAGGGGTTGTCGAGGGCCTATTTCGCGCGATCTAATGCGGCGCGGCACAACCCATGCAAAATCCACAGGGAGCTTACGTCATGCCGTCATTCCGCCTTGCGCCGCTGGCCGCGGCCGCCCTTATCGCCATTGGCGTTTCCGCATCGCCGGCGAAGGCCGAGCCACGCGAATTCACACTCGACCCGGAGCACATCTCCATCGGCTTCCTGGTCCATCACCTGGGACTGGCGGATGTCCTGGGTATGTTCCGCGAGGCCAGCGGCTCATTCGTCTATGACGAGGAGGCGAACACCGTCTCCGACGTCGAGATAACGATCCAGACGGCGAGCGTGTTCACCAACCACGAGCGGCGCGACGAGCACCTGCGCGGTCCGGATTTCCTGAATGTGAAGGAATACCCGACGATGACCTTCACCGCCGACGAGGCCGTCAAGACTGGGGAGAGCAAGGCGAAACTGAAGGGCGAGCTTACCATGCTGGGCGTCACCAAACCCCTGACGCTGGACGTCACGTACAAGGGCGGCACCTTTTATCCCTTCGGCGACGGCCACTATGCGGTCGGCATCTCCGCGCGCGGCACGGTGAAGCGCACCGATTACGGCATGACCTACGCCGCCGCCAACGGCTGGGTCGGCGACGAGATCCACTTGATCATCGAGTTCGAGGCGAAGCGCCAGGAAGAGGAATAGCACGAAAAATCCGTCCGCCCCCGAGTTTCGTAAACGGGGTGATGACACAAACAAAATTCCACCTCGGCGGGGCCTTTGCAACCGGCTCCGCCGCCAAACCAGTCGCGACGATCGGAATGACTGCCGCGCTCCGTTTCCTTCTTGGCGATCAGTTGTCGCGAAATATACCGACACTTTGCGGTCTCGATCCGAAGTCCGATGTCGTGCTGATGGTCGAGGTGATGGAAGAGGCGACCTACGTCCGCCATCACCCGAAGAAGATCGCGTTTGTTTTCTCCGCCATGCGTCACTTTGCCGAGGAACTTCGCGCGGAGGGCATCACGGTCGATTACGTCACGCTTGATGATTCCGACAATATAGGTTCATTCACCGATGAACTGGAACGTGCGGTGTCGCGGCACAAGCCCGAGCGCATCGTGGTGACGGAGCCCGGGGAATGGCGCGTCCGCCGCATGATGGACGGCTGGCGTGAAGCGATGGGCGTGCCGGTGAAAATCCTGGACGACGACCGGTTTCTCTGCCGGCCGGCGACCTTTACCCGTTGGGCCAATGGCCGGAAGACGCTGCGCATGGAGCATTTCTATCGCGAGATGCGCCGATGCACGGGCTTCCTGATGGAACCCGACGGCACGCCCGCGGGCGGCAAGTGGAACTACGACACCGAGAACCGCAATGCGCTGCCGGAAGACCTGTCCGTGCCGTCCCACCTGGGATTCGCGCCGGATGCGACGACACAGCAGGTACTCCATTTGGTTGCCGAGCGTTTCGGCCATCATTTCGGCGACCTCGACGGTTTCGACTTGGCTGTGACGGCGGCGGACGCCTGGGCCGCCTTCGAGCATTTCGTCACTCACGCGCTGCCAAGCTTCGGCGACTATCAGGACGCGATGCGCCTTGGCGAGCCGGTACTCTATCATGCGCGCATCGGAGCCTACCTCAACGCGGGCCTCCTGGACCCGGAGGCGGTCTGCGGCCGGGTGGAGCAAGCTTGGCGCGACGGCGACGCCCCGTTGAACGCGGTCGAAGGGTTCATACGGCAGATACTGGGCTGGCGTGAGTTCATCCGAGGGATCTATTGGCTGAAGATGCCCGACTACGCCGCAACCAATGCTCTGAGCGCGACGCGCCCGCTGCCCGAGTTTTATTGGACGGGCGAGACGGACATGGCCTGCCTGCGGGACTGCGTCAGCCAGACCCGCAAGCAAGCATACGCACATCATATCCAGCGCCTGATGGTGACGGGCAACTTCGCGCTGCTGGCCGGTGTCGACCCGGTCGCCGTGAATTACTGGTATCTGGCCGTTTACGCCGACGCCTACGAGTGGGTCGAACTGCCGAATGTCCAGGGCATGGCGTTGTTCGCCGACGGCGGCGTGCTGGCCTCGAAGCCCTATGCGGCAAGCGGGAAGTATATCGACCGCATGTCGAACTACTGCGGGAATTGCCGCTACGATGTGCGCAAACAGACGGAGGCGGAGGCCTGTCCGTTCAACGCGTTATACTGGCACTTCATCGCCAAGAACCGCGAGGCCTTGGCCGGCAACCCGCGCATGGCGATGCCGCTGCGCAGCCTGGACCGGATGAGCCCGGAGAAGGTTGCCAGCCTCCGGTCCAGGGCACGGAATTTCCTCGATAGCCTCAAGTACACGGAGCCTGGCGCATGGTAAGGCCGACACCGAACGATGGCTGCGTCTGGATCACAGGGGCCAGCAGCGGTATCGGCCGGGCGCTGGCCGAACGTATGGCGCGGGCCGGCTGGACTGTCGCGATCTCCGCCCGGCGCGGGGAGGAACTGGAGGCTATCGCGCGCAACCACGGGGGCCGCATGCACTCCTATCCGCTCGACGTCACGGATCGCGAAGCCGTTCGCGAGACCGTTGGCCGGATCGAAGCGGAGCAGGGTGGCATCGCGCTTGCGGTGCTCAACGCCGGAACGCATCAGCCCATGCGGGCCAAGGACTTCAGCGCCGAAACCGTGCGGAAGTTGATCGATCTGAACGTCCTGAGCGTCGCCGAGTGTCTGGAGGCGCTACTGCCCGGCATGCGGCAGCGAGGGCGGGGGCGGATTGCCGTCGTAGCCTCGGTCGCCGGCTATCGCGGCCTGCCGAGCGCGTCAGCCTATGGCGCCAGCAAGGCTGCGCTCATCAACATGGCGGAATCCCTGCGGCCCGAGCTGGAAGAGGAAGGTATCGTCCTGCAGCTCGTCAATCCCGGCTTCGTCCGCACACCTTTGACGGATCGGAACCGCTTCCGGATGCCGATGCTGATGGATGTGAATGATGCCGCCGAGGCGCTTTACAAGGGCCTGCGCTCCGGGCGCTTCGAGATCGTCTTCCCGCGCCTTTTCTGTTGGTTCATGAAGCTTTTCCGGGCCATGCCATACGTTTTTGCACTGCCGCTGATGCGCCGGATGATCCCGCGCGGCAAGGTATGACCATCGAGCCGAATATCCGCGCCTATGCCGCATTCTTCGAGGCGCTGACGCCGGAGACACTTGTTGGATTGTCCCGGCTTTGCGCGCGGGATGTCCACTTCAGGGACCCCTTCAACGACGTGACGGGAGTCGAGCGCTTTCAGGCCGTGCTGGAACGAATGTTCCATGATGTGCGCGACCCGCGCTTCACGGTGGACGACTGGGCGATCAGCGGGCGGACGGCCTATCTGCGCTGGACTTTCACGTGCCGTCCGCCGCGCGGCCGGGAACCCTGGACCATCGTGGGCATGAGCGAAGTCCGTTTCGACGAGACGGGCCGAGTCACGGCGCACATCGACCATTGGGACGCGGCTTCGCAGGTCTACGAGCGAATCCCGGTATTGGGCCGCGTGATGCGCGCCGTGCGTCGCCGGTTGGCGGTTTAGACGGCTATTCGGCGGCGGCCACTTGGAATTCCGGGTTCATCCACCCGAGGTCGTCGTCCCGCTCGATTGCCTTTCGAAAAAAGATCGTTGCGGTCCCCAGCACGAGGCCCCACTTCCGCACCGTGGCCCGGTTGATGACCACATCGCGACCTTGCCGGAACATCCAGTCGTCGAAGTCGAGCGTCCAATCCTTGCCGCCGATCTTCACGCGCATGCGGTAGGAGAGCCTGAGAGCGTTGCCGAAGGCCGCCCCGAAGGCGGTTCCGACGATATCGTCGGCACAACCACTGTAGTGGTGCTCGTCCAGCTTCTCGATCGTCCAGACCCGCCGTTCCTGTTCGCCGCCGTGGTAGGTGAAATCCTCCCTGAGCGTCAGCGTGCGGCTGCGGGCATTCCATTCGCCGTCGATGTTGACCGCGAACTGCTGACGCAGGCGCCCGAAGCGGTCCTGGAAGATGCCCCAGGCCCGGCTTTGTCCGGCGAAGAAGTCCTCCAAAGCCATTGGCGGGCTCGTGCCCGCGAAATCTTCCACTCTCATTCACCCGTATCCCGTTGGGGTTGGGTGCCCGTCGTCGTCGAGTGACGCGAAAAGGCGATCTGGTAGAGATCGATACGCCCTTCGCGAAAGCCGGTTTCGCAATACGCAAGGTAGTACCGCCACATCCGCCGGAACCGCTCATCGAATCCCATTTTGGCGATTCCCGGCCACGCCCGCTCGAAAGCCTGTTGCCAGCGGTGCAGCGTCTCCGCGTAATCCAGGCCGTAGGCGGCCGCGCCCTCCATCCGCAGTCCCGCCGCGCCGGCGTGATCGTGAAGCGCGGTCGGGCATGGCAGCATGCCGCCGGGGAAGATATAGCGCTGAATAAAATCCGTGTTGCGGCGGTAGCTCGGGAACACCTCGTCGGCAATCGTAATCGCCTGTAACGCCACGCGCCCGCCCGGCTTCAGCAGGTCGTGCAGGCGCTGGAAGAATGTCGGCCACCACGCTTCGCCAACCGCCTCAACCATCTCGATGGAGACGATGCGGTCATAACGGCCCTCCAGGTTACGGTAGTCGCGAAGCGCGACTTCGGTCCGGCCGTCCAGTCCCGCGTCGGCCAGACGACGGCGCGCGTAGTCGTGCTGGGCTTCGGATATGGTGACGCCGGTCACCCGGCAGCCGATCTCCCGCGCCGCGAACTCGGCGAAACCGCCCCAGCCACAGCCGATCTCAAGGACGTGGTGTTCCGGGCGAATGTCGGCGATACCGGCCATCCGGCGATATTTCTCCTCCTGCGCCCGCGCAAGGTCCTGGCCGGGATGCGCGAAAACGGCCGCCGAATAGGTCATCGTCGGATCGAGCCAAGCTTGGTAGAAATCGTTGCCCAGATCGTAGTGGGCGGCAATGTTGCGCCGCGCCCCGCGCCTTGTGTTCGGGCGTAGCAGGTGGAATAGCCGCGCACAGGCGCGGCTGACGAATTTGCCGCGAAGGACGCCTGCGAGGGTTGTTTGGTTCTGTGCGGCGAGGGCGAGCAGGGCGGTAATGTCCTCGCTGTCGGAGTCACCGTCCATATAGGCTTCGGCGAAGCCCAGCGCGCCGCCGGTGAGAAGGCGC
This sequence comes from Ferruginivarius sediminum, assembly GCF_003344765.1. Taxonomy (GTDB): domain Bacteria; phylum Pseudomonadota; class Alphaproteobacteria; order Kiloniellales; family Rhodovibrionaceae; genus Ferruginivarius; species Ferruginivarius sediminum. Next base: position 30,556 of record NZ_QPMH01000012.1, read on the forward strand.
CGCAGCATGCGCATGCGGTGCACGGACAGTTCCGCGTGGGGGCCGGGGGCGGAACCAATAACGGTGTGCTGCTCTCCGTCGGGCAGGATCAGCGTCAAGCGGCCGGCCCGGATGCGGCGGACCAGCGTCAGCAGCAGCCGGGTGCCCGCGCGGTCCTTTCGGCACGGGCGCGCGTCCGTGAATTCGCTGCCACCAGTGGTTGTCATGGACTCACCTCCTAGGGGCACTTGGAGTGTGTAACGGTTTCGGCGGGTGGGGCCGGGCGGCGGTGGAAGCGCGCACCCTTTCGCCAAAGGTGCAGGGCTTGCCAATGTATCGCCGCGATCACCTTGAAGGTCATCGCCGGGTGCGTCGCCAGCGCCCGCAGAAGGCTCCGATCGCTCAAGGCACGACGCCGGCCGGTCTGTGTGGCGACGAGCGTTTCGCCGGCGGCGGTTTCCTCCCGGATCGAAACTGACAGTCGTTCGCCCGGCGGCAGCAATCGGAAGCGATAGCGTGCCTCCATCGTGATGAAGGGCGAGACATAGAAGGCCTTGTCACAGCTCTGACGGATCGGCGTGTTGTGGTCGTGTCCCGCTTCGACCGGAAGCAGGTAGCAATGCTGCTCGCCAAAGGTGTTGCGCACCTCGTAAAGGACGGCCCGGAGGCCGCCGTCCCGGTGATGACAGAACCACATGGTGAGTGGGTTGAACACGTAGCCCCACATGCGCGGAAAGCACAGAAGCCGCACGGCCCCGCCCTGAAGGTCGATGCCGGCCTCGACCAGGCGTGCATCTATCCATGTCCGCAGTGAACTGCCGTCGCGTGGGCCATGGTCGCGCTCGTGGAACGAAAATACGTTGGCCCGGTTGACGGAGAACAGGCGCAATCGCTTGTCCAGCTCCGCCAGCTCGTCAAGGTCGATGAAGAGCGACACAACGCCGTAGCTGAAGCGGTGGCGGAATGGCTGCAGCCGCCTGTGCATCACGTTGCCGATGTAAAGCGCGCTTTGCATCGTGGGTTGTCTACTCCGCCGCCATTGCGGTTGTTTCGGGCAGGGGGGCCGCGGTCAGCGCGGCCGGGCTAGCCGGTACAACCGTGTCCCGCCACGGAACAGGTGCGTCCAGGGCTTCCGCGACCGCAAGACCGGCCTCCAGCGCATCCTCATGGAATCCGTACCCACAATAGCTGCCGCAGAACCACGTCCGGCGCGCGCCCTGAACCTCCGGCAGCCGGGCCTGCGCGGCCACGGCGCGGCTGTCGAACATCGGATGATCGTAGGCGAACTCGGCGTGGACCAGGGAGGGGTCCGGGTCTCGCAGCGGGTTCAGGGACAGGAATATATCCGGTGCCTTGATGTTCTGCAGTCGGTTCATCCAGTAGGTGACCGAGACGTTGCTTTCCATGCCGCCGTGAGGGTTTGACAGGTAGTTCCAGCTTGACCACACCGCCCGGCGCCGCGGCATCAGTGCCGGGTCGCGGTGCAGGATGGCGCGGTTGCGGGAATAGGCGAACGTGCCCAGGATTTCGCGTTCCGCCACGTCGGCGTCGGCGCCCAGGATTTGCAGCGCCTGATCCCCGTGCGAGGCAAGCACGACATGGTCGAAGCGCTCCATCTCGCCCTGCGCGGTGGTGATCCAGACTCCGGCCGCATCGCGCCGCGCGGACACCACCGGCGTGGATAGGCGCAAACGATGCCGGAAGCTTTGCGTCAGACGACGCACGTAGGCCCGGCTGCCGCCTGTGACGGTACGCCATTGCGGCCGGCCCTTCACCAGCATCAGGCCGTGGTTGTATAGGAACTTCACGAAGCTCTTGGCCGGGAAGTCGAGCATACGTCCCGCCGGACAGGACCAGATGGCCGCCGCCATGGGAAGCAAGTGGTCGGCGACGAAGGCTCGGCCGTAATCATGCCTTCGCAGGTAGTCACCAAGGCTACCGTCGAAGGTATCATTGCCCTCAAGAAGCGATGGCGCCTCGCGGTAGAAGCGCAAGAGATCGCGGATCATTTCCCAGTGCGACAGTCGGAGCGCGTTGGCCGGCTGCGCGAACAGCCCGGGGAGGCTGCCTGCGTACTCTCTCCGGCCGTCTTGCAGCGACACGGCGAATGACATGTCGCTCGGCTCCGTCATCACGCCAAGCGCCCGGAAAAGCTGCTTCAAGTGCGGATAGTTGCGGTCGTTGTAAACTATGAAGCCGGTATCGACAGAGATTTGCCGCCCCTCCACCTCGATGTCGACAGTGTTGGCATGACCGCCGGGCCGGCTATCGGCCTCGAATACTTTTATGTCGTGGCGCTGGTTCAGGGCCCAGGCTGCACCCATGCCGGCAATGCCGGTCCCGACGATCGCAATCCGCATTCGGTTTACTCACACTCCTGCTGGCGACATTCGTGGAACGCTATTCCTACGAACAATGCGGCCTTTTGGATCAAACGCTAATGTAGGCACCCTGTTCCGGCGCAATCCGATATTGCCTAAGATTCGTGGATGATCCGAAGCGGAGCCCCCGGCGTAAAAGAAACCAGGGAGGTACGCGATGAGCGATCGCCGTATGGTTTCGACGCCTTACGATTGTGTTGTGGCTCATGCGTCGCACGCCTTAAATAGCGGGATGGGTGAATGTACCGACCTCACGGCGGAAGACTCCTCGAACCTGATCGAGGAAATCGCGACTAGCGGGAACCGGCAAGCGTTCGCGTTGCTGTTCCGCCACTTCGCGCCGCGCCTCAAAGCGTATCTCCGCAGGTTGGGCGCTGGCGACACACTTGCCGAGGAGCTGGCGCAGGAGGTGATGTTGACGGTCTGGCGCCGCGCCGCGCAGTTCGACCGACGGCAGGCCGGGGCGAGCACCTGGATTTTCACAATAGCGCGGAACAAGCGCATCGATGCGATCCGCCGCGATAGGTGGCCGGACATCGATCCCGAGGACCCGGCGCTGATACCGGAACCGCTCCAGGCAGCCGACAAGACTGTCGAGGCAGGGCAGCGCGAAGCGCTTTTGCGCAAAGCCGTGACGACATTGCCGGTGGAGCAATCCACACTGCTCCGTCTGTCGTACTTCGAGGATAAGTCGCACAGTGCAATCGCCGAGGAGCTTAACCTGCCCTTGGGAACCGTGAAGTCACGTTTGCGGCTGGCGCTGGCCCGCCTGCGAACGATGCTGGAGGACGTGCAGTGATGGTGCAGCACCCCGCACCTGACGAATTGCTGTTGGATTACGCGACCGGCAACCTCGCGGAGCCGGTTGCGCTGCTTGTGGCCTCGCATCTCACCCTGGCGCCGGAGAGCCGCCGGGAGGTGCGTGATCTGGAAGCGATCGGCGGTGCGTTGCTGGAGGAGATGGAGCCGGCCAGCATGTCGGAAGATGCGCTGGACAGCGTCCTCGCGCGCCTGGGTGAGCATGTACCGGAATCGTTTGAAGCGGGTGAGCCGGGTGTGCCAGCGGGGCCGCCGAGCGGAGACGCGGCGAAGATTCCCGCGCCCTTGCGCGCGCTCGTCGGGTCCGATCTATCGTCCCTGCCATGGAGAGAGCGCGGCGGAAGCGTTGCGGAGTGCGATATCCTGCGCGACGCGCCCGGCTATCGCACCCGGCTGCTGTGGATCAAGGCCGGAGCGAAGGTGCCCACACACACCCACGGTGGGCGCGAATACACGCTGGTCCTTCAGGGCAGCTTCTCTGACGAGTCCGGGCGCTTCGGCCGGGGCGACGTTGAGGTTGCCGACGCCGAGGTCACGCACAGGCCGGTGGCCGGCAGCGAGTGCGATTGCATCTGTCTTGCTGTGACGGATGCGCCGCTGCGGATGACCGGCCCGATTGGCCGGCTTCTCAACTACTTCATCGATATGTGAGTGATCCGAAACCGGGCTTCGCGCGTATTTATGGGTAGGAACGATACGCGCAACGCAGGATGCCCGTCATGGCCGCCACCCACGCCTTCGACAGCCAGACTGCCTTTAACCGCTATGTGCGCGATGCCATGCGCGCGCCATTGCTCTCCCGCGAACGGGAATGCGAACTCACGCACCGATGGCATGAGGAGCGCGATGAAGCGGCATTGAGCGAACTTGTTGCCTCCCACGCGCGCCTCGTCGTCAGCCAGGCCACTGCGTATCGCGGTTACGGGTTGCCGATGCAGGATCTCCTTCAGGAAGGAAACGTCGGTCTGTTGCAGGCGGCGGCGCGCTTCGACCCGACGCGGGAGGTGCGTTTTTCAACGTATGCGGTCTGGTGGATCAGGGCGGCCATCCAGGACTTCGTGCTGCGTAACTGGTCCATGGTACGGCTCGGCTCCACGACGCAGGAAAAGGCGCTGTTCTTCAACCTGCGTCGGCTGCGCGCCAAGATCGCCGGCTCCGATGCGGGGAAGAGCGATAGCGAGGCACGCTTGCAAATCGCGGAAGAGCTGAAGGTGCAATTGGGACAGGTGGAGCGTATGGAAGCCAGGCTATCGGGACCCGATCAGTCGGCCAATGCACCACTTGGCGAGGACGGCGCATCGGAATGGCAAGATCTGTTGGTCGACGACGCCCCGTCGCCCGAGGACAGCGTTCAGCGCAGCCGTGACAACGCCCTGCGTGCCCGCTGGCTCAAAACGGCTCTCACCACGCTGCCGGCGCGCGAGCAGCATATCATCCGCGAGCGGCACCTGAAGGAGGAGGGAACCACCCTGGCCGAGCTTGGCGAGGAGTTGGGCATCAGCAAGGAGCGCGTGCGGCAGATCGAGCATCGCGCGTTGGAACACTTGAAGCGGCGCGTGCTGGACAGCGCGGCGTTGTCGCCGAACGGGAACCACATCGACGCGTCGCGCTAGACCGCAGCCGCATGTGCGATTGAGGTGGATCAAAGAGAATTGGCCGCCGCCGTGCTGTATCGGTCGACATGAAAGTCGATCTCGTCACCAAGTACGACGGCCGCGTGCCTCGTTACACGAGCTATCCAACGGCGCCGCATTTCCATAATGGCGTCGGGCCCGACGCATATCGGGGTTGGCTGGCGGAACTGCCGCGCCCGGCCGATCTATCGCTGTACATTCACGTGCCGTTCTGCGACACGCTCTGCTGGTTCTGTGGTTGCCACACCACCGTCGTGAACAAGCCCGGGCCAGTCGCGGGCTACCTGGACGTGCTTCTGGACGAAATCGACCTTGTTGCCGATGTCTGGAACGCGCCTCGCAGGCTGGGCCACATCCATTTGGGTGGCGGTAGTCCCACCATCCTGTCCGCCTCGCAGGTCTCCCGCCTTTTCGGTCGGCTTGGCGCGCGGTTCCATCTGATCCCCGACGCGGAAATAGCTGTCGAGGTGGACCCGCGCGGCCTTGGCGATGACGTCGTCGCCGCATATGCCGATGCGGGGCTGACGCGCGCCAGCATCGGCGTGCAGGACCTGGACCCGCGCGTGCAGCGGGCCGTCAACCGCGTCCAACCGTTCGATGTTACGCGGAGCGCCGTTGAACGGCTGCGGGCGCACGGGATTCGCGGACTCAACATCGATCTGATGTATGGACTGCCGCATCAGACGGTGGATGGCACACGCGAGACGGTATCCCGCATCCTGGAACTGAGCCCGGATCGCATCGCGCTGTTCGGCTATGCGCATGTTCCCTGGATGAAGCGGCACCAGAAGCTGATCCCCGAGAGCGCGCTTCCCGATGCTGCCGAGCGTCTGGCGCAGTTCGACGCGGCCGCCGCGCAAATGGTGGACGCCGGCTATATCCGCATCGGCCTCGACCATTTCGCAAGGCCCGGGGACTCCATGGCGGTAGCGTTGAGGGAGCGGCGGCTGCATCGCAACTTCCAGGGGTACACGGTGGACAACTCGCCGGCGCTCCTTGGTCTCGGCGCCTCGGCTATCGGGCGTTTGCCGCAGGGCTACGTGCAGAATCACACGGCTGTCCGCGATTACGCTGCCGCGATCCGCGAAGGGCGGCTAGCCACGGCGCGTGGCGCGGCCTTTGATGAGGAGGACAGGCTTCGCGCCGATCTGATCGAACGCCTGATGTGCGAGATGACGGTCGATCTCGGCGAGGTGGCAAGCGAACACGGCTTCGATCTGGCCTGCCTCTATCCGGTGCTGGATCGCCTTCGCGAGATGCAGGCCGACGGAGTCCTGCGAATCGACGGATGCCGGATTACGGTACACGAAGAGGCGCGGCCGTTGCTGCGAGCCGTTGCCGCGGCGTTCGACAACTATCTGACGCGCGGCGAGGCGCGGCATGCCAAGGCCATCTAAAGCGCCCTGGCGCGCGACATATTGACGAATCCGCTGCAACCACGGTGCAGTGGTCGTGTTGGTTAGTTTCACGGGCATATGTTCCCTTGGCACCTGGGATTGCGTTGCGCCGCCGGAATGAAATGCGATTGCGGCTGACAATGCAGGTGGGCGCGGTCTTTCTCGGAATTTCGCCAACCCGGCACCGGGGCTGACTTCCAGGTTGGACCATAAACAATACCAGATAGGCGTGATTATTTCGAAAATGCAACAAACAACTGTGGCTCGGCGATATTATTTCGAATTCGAATTGATGAATGGGAGTCGCCTGATTTCCGCCACGATCAAGCGACGCACGCACTATAGGCGGCGCGAAAAGAAAATGCCGGGAGATGCGGCACCGAGGCTTTCGGCGTTCGTATCTCCCGGCATCAAGTTGGCACGTGGGCCAAGAAAGCGGTTGCGTGCCTTGATAGCGTTTACAGAACAGACAGGTTGTTTCCCCACACCTGTAAGTTACGTCAGGATGTCGATGTCATGTGCGGCTCTGACTGAGAGTCCGTGTCGTCCTCGCTCGCCGATTTACCGGCGCCGATGCCGTAACCATAGACGAGCCGCGAGGCCAGCCAGCCGCCGCCCGCAAGTCCGACCATACCGGCGGCCGAGCAGGCGATGGCGGCGACCGCCGCCGAAGGTTCCCCTGTGCCTTCGCGCATCAGAAGGCTGAGGAGGAACATAACGGCTGCCGCCGACATCGCGGACATATGCCATTCCGCGATGCGGGCGGCGGGATGTCCACGCTCGATCCGGGCGTATTCGATAAATCCGGTCACGACGGCGGGAACCGCCATGACGAGCCCTGCAACCAGGCACCAGAAGCTGATGCGCCACCAGAACGCGTCCCCAAGCGTTAGCGCGGTAGCATCCCATGCCAGCGACACCGTCCACAGTGCGACGGGAAAGTGCACGAACATCGGATGAAGCGGGTGGCGCATCGGTCCCGTCACTCCGGCCTTAGAGGATCGCAGCCGCCGCCGGCGTGCTGAACACGAAGACCAGCAGCAGCACGAAAGCCAGCGCCGCGACGCCGCCGTGAATCACCACGACCGCGCTTGGCAGCGACTCGCCACGCAGGTGCTTGCCGAGGAACAGGTACGCGCCGCCCAGCGCCGCAACCACGAAGAGCACCAGCGCCACGACGGCCAGCGACGAGAGGCCGGCGGAAAACCCGGCCGCCGAATTGGCGATGCCGGCGATCAGCAAGACCACGGCGAGCGCCGCGGCAAGACCGTGAACGACGGCAAGTCCGGTCGAGGGGCGTTCCTTGCCCCCAGAGCGGAAGTGCATCACGGCCAGTGCGAGGCCGCCGAGGGCGGCAACGGCAAAGATAACGACAGACCAGCCCAGCATTCAGTCCCTCCTGTACGATCACGACGCTTTCCGGACACGCGGCAAAGCCACGGGCCCGCGTTCACCTATGTCTGATTAGTGATCGTTTACCCAATTGGATGCACCGGACTTGCCACTTTCTTGTCCGGCGCGGGGAGGAAGAGACGAGAATGGAGTTTAGAAACGGGCAGGCCTACCCTGTTTTTCGAATCTGAAAACGCAGGCTGCCCACGCCCTCGATGTCCGCGTCGACATCGTCCCCCGCTTGCAGGGGGCCGACGCCGGCCGGTGTGCCGGTCAAAACGATGTCGCCCGGCTTCAGGGTGAAGACCTTGCTTGCTCGCGCAAGAACCTCCGGCACCGACCAGATGAGTTGTGCGAGATCGCCGTCCTGGCGCGGCTCGCCGTTGACGCTCAGCCTTATCCGGCCGTGCGCGGGCGGTTGTCCCCGGTGAATGGCACCGCAGGGGCACGAGGCTTCGAAGGCTTTGCCGACTTCCCACGGGCGGCCAAGCTTCTTCGCTTCGCCCTGCAGGTCGCGGCGGGTCAGGTCGATGGCGACGGCGTGGCCATAGATCGCCTCCGCCGCGGCCTTCGGGCCGGCGTCCCTCAGTTCGGCGCCCAAGGCGACGGCAAGTTCGACCTCGTGATGGAGGTCCGCCGTGGCGGGCGGGTAGGGGACCGATTGGGGTTCCACGACGATGGCGTCGGCGGGCTTCATGAAGAAGAACGGTGGCTCGCGATCCGGGTTGTGTCCCATCTCGCGCGCGTGAGCGGCGTAGTTGCGGCCGACACAGAAGATGCGACGGACCTTGAACCGCCGCTGCTCGCCCTGGACGGGCAGGGCAGGGCACGGCCAGTCGAAAACGAAGCTGCCCTCGCTCATTTGTCGCCTTCCAGGCGCCGACGCTCCGCCTCGCCGATGAAGGCATCAGCATGGATGTCTTCGGCCGCGACGCCAAGGCCGCGAAGCAGCTTGCCGGCCACCTCCACCATCGGCGGTGGCCCGGCAAGGTAGGCAATAGCGCCGGAGAGGTTCTGGAAATCCAAGGCGATAGCGTCCGTCACCAAGCCCGCGCGTCGCGTGGTCTTGCCCGAGGCCTCGGACAGCACGGGCGTGAAGCGCAGGTTCGGATGGCGTCGGCACAGGCCGTTGAAACAGTCCTCCATGTAGATATCCCGCTCGTCGCGGACGCCGAAGTAGAGGTGGATCGGCTGCTTCAAGCCGAGCTCCAGCGCCTCCTCGACGATCGCCTTGATCGGCGCAAGGCCGGAACCGCCGGCCACGGCAACGATAGGACCCGGATGCTCCGGCCGCAGATAAGTGTCGCCGAACGGCCCGCGCAGGGTCACTTTGTCGCCCACGCCCACGCGCGTGCTGGCATAGAGGCTGGGACCACTCCCGGCGTTGCGGATGTGCAGGGCAAGGAACGGCTCGTTCGGGCGGCTGGCCAGGGAATAGTCGCGCTCTTCCTGGCCCTCGAAGGCCGCGCGGACATACTGTCCGGCCGAGTAGACGAAAGGCCCGCCGTCATCCGGTTCAAGATAGAGGGCGCGGATGTCGTGCGTGGCCTGCTCGATCGCGCTCACACGGCAGGTGATGGTGCGCACGGGGTGGCCCGGGCCGCGGAGTTTCGCGACAGCATCGGCGTCGATGGGCATAGGCAGGGCTTTCGTCAACTTGCTTCAAACGTGCGCAGGATGTATCGCGAAGCCATCCGCGATCAAGCTGGACATGCCCGCGGGTTTACGAAAGCTAAGCCGCCCGCCGCGCGCACCCTTGGGTTGCCAAAAAAGCGCTAGAGCGCCGAAACCGGCATCGCTATCCTCGCGGCCAGCTTCACAGATCCGCAGTAGACCGCCCGAAGGGAGGAAACGCCGCCATGCCGCTCGACGACAAGCCCGGCTTCGACAAGTCCAAGCTTCCCAGCCGGCACGTGACCGTCGGCCCCAGCCGGGCGCCGGCACGCTCTTACTACTATGCGATGGGCCTGTCGGAAGAGGAGATCAATCAGCCCTTTGTCGGCGTGGCGACATGCTGGAACGAGGCCGCGCCCTGCAACATCTCGCTCTCGCGCCAAGCCAAAGCGGCCAAGGTCGGCGTGGAGCAGGCACGCGGCACGCCGCGCGAATTCACGACGATCACCGTCACCGACGGCATCGCGATGGGCCACCAGGGGATGAAGTCGTCCCTGGTGAGCCGCGAGGTCATCGTCGATTCGGTCGAGCTGACCATGCGCGGACACTGCTACGACGCCCTGGTCGGCATCGCGGGTTGCGACAAGTCGTTGCCCGGCATGATGATGTCGATGCTGCGCCTCAATGTGCCCAGTGTGTTCATGTACGGCGGCTCCATCCTGCCGGGTAAGTTCAAGGGGAAGGACGTCACCGTGCAGGAGGTCTTCGAGGCCGTGGGCGCGCATGCCGCCGGCAAGATGTCGGGCGAGGACCTGCACGCGCTGGAGTGTGTGGCCTGTCCCTCGGCCGGGTCCTGCGGCGGCCAGTTCACGGCGAACACCATGGCCTGCGTTTCGGAAGCCATCGGTCTCGCGCTGCCCGGCTCGGCCGGTGCGCCGGCGCCATACGAATCGCGGGATCAGTATGCCGAGGCCTCGGGCCGGGCGGTGATGGACCTGCTGGCCCGCAACCTGCGCCCTCGCGATATCGTCACGCGGAAGGCGCTGGAGAACGGCGCTGTCGTCGTCGCGGCCTCCGGCGGCTCTACCAACGCGGCGTTGCACCTGCCGGCGATGGCGCACGAATGTGGCATCGAGTTCGACATTCACGATGTTGCCGAGATCTTCCGCCGCACGCCGTATATCGCCGATCTGAAGCCGGCGGGGCGTTACGTCGCCAAGGATCTTTTCGAAATCGGCGGCGTCCCGGTTCTGATGAAGGCGCTCTACGACGGCGGCTATCTGCACGGGGACTGCATCACCGTCACCGGCAAGACCATCGCCGAGAATCTGGCCGATGTAAAATTCCCGACGGATCAGGATATTATCCGGCCAACTTCAGATCCCATATCAACTTGGGGTGGGGTAGTCGGCCTGCGCGGAAACCTGGCACCCCAGGGGGCCATCGTGAAGGTGGCCGGCCTGGAAGACCTGAAGTTCACCGGCACCGCCCGCTGCTTCGACAGCGAGGAGGAGGCCTTCGAGGCCGTCAACCGCCGGGACTACAAGGAAGGTGATGTGATCGTCATCCGCTACGAAGGTCCGCGCGGCGGCCCGGGCATGCGGGAGATGCTGGCCACGACGGCCGCGATCTATGGCCAGGGCATGGGCAAGAGCGTGGCGCTGATCACGGACGGGCGTTTCTCTGGCGCGACACGCGGCTTCTGCATCGGTCATGTCGGGCCCGAGGCGGCGGTCGGCGGCCCGATCGGGCTGCTGCGCGACGGCGACAAGATCATCATCGACGCTGGAACCGGTAAGCTGGACGTTGACCTTACCGAGGCCGAGTTGGAGGAGCGGCGCAAGTCCTGGCAGCCCCGCCAGCACGATTACCAGTCCGGCGCTCTTTGGAAGTACGCGCAGACCGTGGGCGACGCGGAAAAGGGTGCGGTGACACATCCGGGTGGCAAGGCGGAAACGCACCAGTACGCTGATATCTGAACGCGGCTAGCCCTCACCCTGGCCCTCGCCCCGCTTGCGTGGAGAGGACCAGGGTCAGGGGTACCTCCACCCCACTACCGTTGCCGCCGCAAAGCTCTTAACCTACGCCCATGGCCCGCATCGCAGTCGGCGGTTTCCAGCACGAGACGAACACCTTCGCCCCGGCGAAGGCGACGTTCGCGGATTTCGAGCGTGCCGGCGCATGGCCTGGACTGGTGCGTGGCCGGGCGCTGCTCGAAGGCGTGCGCGGCATCAATCTGCCCATTGCCGGCTTCATCGAAGAGGCTCGGCGGCTGGGGCACGAGGTCCTGCCGCTGTCATGGGCGCAGGCGACACCATCGGCGCATGTCACGTCCGACGCTTTTGCCAGGATTTTGAACCAGATATTGGAGGATCTTTCAACACAGGTGGATCTCGATGGCGTCTACCTGGACCTCCACGGCGCCATGGTAACCGAGCATTTGCACGACGGCGAGGCGGTGATTCTGGAACAGGTGCGCGCGCTGGTCGGGAACGGGTTGCCGTTGGTCGCCAGCCTGGACCTGCACGCGAACGTCTCGCCCGAAATGGTAAAGCGGGCGGACGCGCTGATCTCGTTCCGCACCTATCCGCACGTCGACATGGCCGAAACCGGCGCGCGGGCCGCGCGGCACCTGGATTTCCTGCTGGCGGGCGGGAAGGCGCAGCACCGGGCGCTAAGACAGCTTCCGTTCCTCCTGCCGCTTACGGGCGGATGCACCCTGGTCGAGCCGGGGAAGGCGGTCTACGCGGAATTGGAAGCGTTGGAAGGCCGGAACGGTGTCGCGGCACTCTCCTTCAATTGTGGCTTTCCACCTGCCGATATCCCGAACGCCGGTCCCAGCGTTATCGCCTATGGCGCAAGCGAGACAGCGGCAAGCAACGCGGCGGACGCGCTTGCCGACTTCGTTCTGGCGCGCGAAGCGGAGTTTGCCGCCGACATCTTCACCGCCGAGGCGGCGGTGGCCGAGGCGCGGCGTATCGCCCGGTACGCGGATGCCCCCGTCGTCCTGGCCGACACACAGGACAACCCAGGCGCCGGCGGCGAGGGAGATACGACCGGCCTTCTGGAGGAGCTTGTGCGCCAGGATGCCGAGAGAGCGGTTGTCGCCATGCTCCATGACCCCGCGGCCGCATGCGCGGCGCACGCGGCGGGGAGAGGGCAGTGCCTTGACCTGGAACTTGGCAATGCCAGCGGCTGGGCCGGACAACAGCCATTCCGGACGGTGGTGAAGGTCGAGGCACTCGGCGACGGCAGCATCGTCGGCACCGGTCCTTTCTACAAAGGCGCACACATAGAGTTAGGGCCGATGGCATTGCTGCGGATCGCCGACAGCGACGTGCGCGTCGTTATCGCATCGCGCAAGATGCAGGCGGCCGACCAGGCGGTGCTGCGCCATCTCGGCGTCGAGCCGCGCGCCGCCGGGATTCTGGCGCTGAAATCTTCCGTCCACTTCCGTGCCGATTTCCAGCCGATTGCCGCAAAGGTCATGGTCGCCGCCGCCCCCGGACCGAACCCGGTTGACCATACGTGCCTGGCGTACCGGCACCTGCGCTCCGGCGTGCGACTGATGCCGAACGGCCCGACCTTCCTGGGACCCACGCACCGGTCGTAGCGGCAACATTTCAAGGCTTGAATCCAGTCGTGACCAGCGGTCATGATGCCGCAATCCCTGTCCGCGCGAGAAGGAACGGAAAGAGCGGGGCCATGTCGGATCGCAACCGCAACGACCTCCAGTGGCGGGAGGATGCCATCCTCTCGGCGGCGCTTCAGCTCGCCGAGGAGCGCGGCTGGCGTGGGACCACGGTTGCGGAGATCGCCGGGCACGCGGGTATCGCGAAAGGTGCCGTCTACAAACACTTCGCGAGCAAGGAAGATGTCTACGCGCGCCTTGCCGTGGATATGCTGCAAGGCCTTCTCGCGCATTTGCACCTGCTGGACTCCACCGACCCTGCACCGGAACGCCTAATGTCGGCCATCGAGATCGTATTTGACGAGGTCGAAAAGGCGGGACAGGCGCGCAACATTCTGTTCGACACGCAAACACGCGAAGTGCGGGCGGCGCTGAGCGACGGGATGCAGCATGCCCTCGCCGCCGCCGAGGCGAAGATCGAGGGTATCCTGCGCGATATTCTTCTCGCAGGCATGGCAGCCGGGAACTTCGCCGCGCGGCCGGCGAACGAAGCGGCGTTCAGCGTGCGCGCCGCCATACTCGGCAGCGTGCAGCAGGCTTGGCGCGAAGGCGATGGCCCTACGGATGAGGCGCGTCAGGCAATCACGGACCTTATCGTTGGCGGTCTCATTGCAGGCCGTGTGACAACGTGAGTCACCCCTACAGATAGTACGTTTCGGATTATTCCGGAAAGCGTTCCTAGCAATCGGCGAACTCTATTCAAGTCTTGGACCAATCTCGTCAATCCCGCCCTCAGGGCAGCGTTTTCCTTGTGATTCATACGCTATGTTAATCATTTGTTTATCCGCATTTCCCTTGAATTAAGAACCATTCACAGAATGAACTCCAAGAGGGGAGTCGGATGCGGACGAAGGTATCGAAATTGCTCGGCGGTGGGACGATTAGAGGTCGCGTCCTTGCCGGAATGGTTGGTCTTGTGGCGCTGGCCCTGGCTGCGGCCATGATCCCGACGATCTTGATGTCGAACTGGCAGGCAAACCAGAGCGCACAAGGTGTTTCGAACGAGCTGTCTAAACGCTTTGGCAAGGTTGTCGCGGAGAAGCTTGAAGACGGAATGAAGGTTTCAAGGAGCGTTCGCGATTTCCTGCTGGAACTGCGCGAAAACGGCAAAGCTGATCGCGACTTGGCCAACGATCTGTTGAAGAGACGTTTGAAGGCGCACCCTGACCTTCTTGCCGTTTGGGTGGGATTCGAGCCCGACGCCTTTGACGGGAAGGACAGCGTGTATGCCGGTACAAAAGGGCACGATGAATCGGGGCGGTTTGTTCCTTATTGGTACCGCTCAGGCGGCGACGTTCACCTTGAGCCTCTGATCGGCTACGAGAATGCTGGTGAGGGGGATTTCTATCAGCTCCCTAAGAAACGGCGGCAGGAAGTCATCATCGAGCCGTATATGTATGCGGCTGGGGGCGAGGAAATCCTTATCACCTCGATTACTGCCCCAATCATTGTGGACGGCGAGTTTATCGGTGTTGCCGGGATCGATGTCGCGATGACGGGTCTTCAGGAGCAGCTTTCCGGTATTCGTCCCTATGGCACCGGATTCGGGACGCTTGTGAGCCACGAAGGCAAAATCGTGACCTATCCGGACCCCAGCTATGTAAACAAGGACTTGGCGGAAGTCGGATTCGGCGAGGAGGTTAGGACAGCCGTCTCCGACGGTAATGAACTTATCCAGACCAATGCATTTGGCCGGAATGGTGATGGGGTAATGCGCGTTGTTGCCCCTGTCAAAATTGGTAAAACCGGGACACCGTGGGCGTTCGTGGTCACCATTCCGCACGAACAGGTGTTCGCCTCCGCCAATCGGTTGACGCGAAACGCGCTGGCTATCGCGGGTGGGGCAGTCCTCGTAGCCGTTCTTCTTGCGTGGTTCCTTGGCAACGGCATAAGTCGGCCCATTGTCCGGATGACCCAGGCCATGCGCCGTCTTGCCGATGGCGATAACACAATCGATGTGCCGGCTCTCGACCGCCAGGACGAAACTGGTCAGATGGCCCAGGCTGTCGAAGTATTCAAACAGAACGCCATTGAGGCCGAGCGGCTCAAAAAAGAGCAGGAGGAAGCAGAGGGGAGGGCCGAGGAGGAAAAACGCCGGGCCCTTCGCGCGCTTGCAGACAGTTTCGAGGCGGAGATTGGCAATGTCGTCAAGACGGTGAGCGCGACGGCGACCGAACTCGATAGCACGGCCCGTCAGATGAATAGCGTCGCTACGCAGACCTCTGAGCGGGCAGGCGCAGTCTCGACTGCGGCCGGACAAGCTTCCAGCAACGTCCAGACTGTCGCGTCGGCGGCCGAAGAGCTCTCTAAATCCATAAGCGAGATCGGATCCCAGGTGACCCGGTCAAGCGAGCTTGCAAAATCGGCGGTCGATGAAGCGGAGAAAGCCAATGTTCAGATATCCGGCCTTGCCGAAGCAACGGACAAGATTGGCGAAGTCGTGAACCTTATAGAGGATATTGCGGAGCAGACGAATCTCCTCGCCCTGAACGCGACAATAGAGGCCGCGCGGGCCGGCGATGCCGGCAAGGGCTTTGCCGTGGTGGCGCAGGAGGTCAAATCGTTGGCGGACCAGACCTCCAAGGCAACCGGTGACATCTCGGGTCGAATCGCTCACGTTCAGCAGGAGACGAAGGGAGCGGTTGCAGCCATCGACAACATTGTCCAACGGATCCGGACGATTGACGAAACCGCTTCGGCAGTGGCCTCGGCGGTCGAAGAGCAGGATGCCGCTACGAACGAAATCTCCCGAAATGTTCAGGATGCGGCGACCGGCACACAGGAAGTGACCAGCAACATCGAGGCGGTCAGCGAGGCGGCTCAGGAAACTGGTAGCGCGTCAAACCAGGTGACCTCTGCGGTTGGCGAGCTATCGCAACAATCCGAGCACCTGTCCCAGCAAATCGGCGACTTCCTACATAAGGTGCGTCAAGGCTAACTGCGTCGCACATCAATGGCTTCGTTAGGGCGCCGTCCAAATGATTGGGCGGCGCTCGCTTATTCGCCACGCGTTACAGTCGGCATCCGGAAGGCCAAAGCGAATCGGGCGATGTTTACGTCCGTCCCCACGGCCCCCCGGCGGTGTCGCCGGGCCGGCGGCGTTTCAGGCGGATTCCCTTTGGATAGCTGCTGCCACCACCGCCGCCCAGCGGAATGGTCTTGTGCCGGAACGGGATGATAAGGATGCACCCGGCCGCGAAGCCGCCAATGTGCGCCCACCAGGCGACGCCGCCGCCACTCCCCGTCAGTGCCGAAAAGACCTGGAACCCGATCCAGAAGCCGAGCAGCAGCCACGCAGGTAGTGTAATCGGGATAATAAAGACGAGGATCGTGACCCACGCCTTCGGGTGCAGCATCAGGTAGGCGCCCAGCACGCCCGAGATCGCACCGCTGGCGCCCACCATCGGCTGGGTCGCGGTGGGTGCGACAAGCACGTGGGCCATCGATGCCGCGACGCCGCACAGCAGGTAGAACGCGACGAAACGGCGATGGCCCATCGAGTCCTCGATGTTGTCGCCGAAGATGCCGAGGAACAGCATATTGCCAACCAGGTGCATCAGCCCGCCGTGCAGGAACATGGCGGTGAACAGCGTCGCCCAGGCCGGAATCGCATCGAGTGCCGGCGGCAATTCCTTCAGTCCTAGCAGGACTGACGGGATCAGACCGAAGCTGAAGGTGACGAAGCGCGCGAAATCGCGCCCGCCGGCAAGCTCTAGCAGGAACAGCGCCACGCAGACGATAATGATCGTCCACGTGACGTAGGGTCGTTCGATCAATATCCGCGGGTTATCGTCGCGGAGGGGGATGAAGGGCATAGGCGGTCCTCTACCGCGTTTGGTGTCACCGCCATATGGGTGCAACCCCGGTACTTGGCGACCTGGCCGGTCAGGGCGCGTCGGATACGTCGGACGTGCGGTCGCGAGGCCATTCGGGCAGATAGGGGTCTAGGTGCAGCCACGGCAGGCGGCTGGAGGTCCAGACGTGATACTGGGCAGGCACGTTCGCGGCGTCGTCCAGTGTCGCGACGGTTATACCTATACGATCCGTCGCACTCACATTGCGAAAAGTGATCTGGCAGCCGCAGTTGGGGCAGAAGCCACGCTCATGGGTTTCGGACGAACGCCACGTCTTCAGCGTTCCGCGGCTTAGCGTCATGTGTTTCGGTGACACCGTGAACCAGCTTATGGCGACAGCGCCGCTGGCACGCTGGCACATCCTGCAGTGGCAATGCATGACGTTGTGTATGGGCGCGGTGATCCGGTAACGGATGCCGCCGCAAAGGCAGCCGCCTTCATGAGTCGCCGTGCTCATGCCGTCAGCTCGCAAACGACGGGGGTGTGGTCCGAGGGCCTGTCCCAGCCGCGCGGTGTGGTGTCGATCTCGCAGCTTTGCAGCCGGTCCGCCGCCTGCGGGGAGAGAAGAAGATGATCGATGCGCAGGCCGTCGTCATTGCGGAAGGCCGCGCCATAGTCCCAGTAGCTGTAGACGTGCTTCTCGCCATGCAGGGCACGCCATGCTTCGGTCAGCCCCAGATAGGTGAGAGCGCGGAAGCGCTTGCGCGTGTCGAGCCGGCACAGCGCGTCGTCGGCGAAACCCTCGGGGTCGTAGACGTCGTCGTCCGTCGGCGCGCAGTTGTAGTCGCCGCCGAACACGACGGGCCGTTCCTGCTTGAGAAGACCGGTGGCATGCGCGCGGAGGCGGTCCATCCAGTCCAGCTTGTAGGGGTATTTGGGACCATCCACTGGGTTCCCGTTCGGCAGGTAGATCGACGCCACGCGAATGCCGGCGGTTTCGGCCTCCACATATCGCGCCCGCTCGTCCGATTCGTCGCCAGGCAGGGTGGTGCGCACGTCCGAAATCTCATGGCGGGAAAGAATGGCGACGCCGTTATAGCTCTTCTGGCCGACAACCACCGACTTATAGCCGGCAGCCTCAACCTCCATCCGCGGAAAGGAGTCCTCGGTGCATTTCAACTCCTGCAGCAGAATGACGTCGGGCTCCGCTATCTTCGCCCACTCGACGAGATGTCCGACGCGTTGCTTGATGGAGTTCACGTTCCAGGTGGCGATCCTAGGCATCGCTGGCCTCTGAATTCGTCGACCGTGAGATGAAGTGCTAACAGCATGCGAATCCGCAGCTCTCACTCGCTCTCCATAACCTAGCCAGACCCTTCGCGAAAGGAGTTCACGATAAGGACCGACAAGGCAGGTGCACCACAGGTTCAACCCAATGCACGCGAGATTCGGCTTCCCGTGCCCTACGCGTGCCTACTATACGGCGTGTGCCTGCGCCCGCGCCGGCGAGGCGCTGTCGGCGCGAGCGGTCGCCTCGGGATCGAGGGTGCGCATCGCCTCGTACTGCGAGAGGAACACCTGTCCGGTCAGACCGTCCAGGAAGCGGGAGCGCTTCAAGCGGTCCATCACCGGTCCCTTTACCTCGGACATATGGAACGTCACGCCGGCGGACGAAAGCCGCTCGACGATGGCTTCCAGGCTTTCCAGGGCGCTGGCGTCGATCAGGTTCACGGCCGGGCACATCAGGACGACGTGCTTCAGTTCCGGCCGCTCGGCGACCATGTCGTAGATATTGTCTTCCAGGAACCGGGCGCTGGCGAAGTAAAGGCTTTCGTCCACACGCAGCGTCAGGACGGTATCGCTCGTCGTGACCTCGTGGCGCAGGATGTTCCGGAAATGCTCGGTCCCGGGAACCTGGCCGACCACAGCCATGTGAGGCCGGCTGGTGCGCCAAAGGTACAACGCCACCGACAGGCCGACACCCGCCGCCACACCCGCCTCGACGCCAACCGTCAGCACAACAAGGATGGTGGCGGCCATCGCGGCGAAGTCGCTCTTGGAATAATCGAAGGTGCGCTTCAGGGCTTTCAGATCCACAAGCGACAGCACCGCCACGATGATCGTGGCCGCCAGGGTCGCCTTCGGCAGGTAGAAGAACAGCGGTGTCAGGAACAGCGCCGTCAGCGCGATGCCAACCGCTGTGAAGACGCCCGCCATCGGGGTCTCCGCGCCGGCATCGAAGTTCACGACCGAGCGGGCGAAGCCACCGGTCACCGCATAGCCGCCGGAGAATGCGGCTGCCAGGTTGGCCGCGCCAAGGCCGATCAGTTCGTTGTTGGCCTCCACCCGCTGGCGCTTCTTGGCGGCCAGCGTCTGCGCCACCGACATCGATTCGACAAAGCCGATAACGCTGATCAGGAGCGCCGCGGGCGCCAGGGTCGCGAAAAGGTCGAGGTCCATCGGCGGCGCGCTGACCGGCGGCAGGCCCTGGGGAATGGTGCCGACGATATCGACGCCGCTCTGGCCCAGGTTCAGGAGTGAGACCAACGAGGTCGTCACGATTACCGCCGCGACCGGGCCGGCCTTGGTGAGAACCCCGGCCAGTTGTGCCGGAATGCCCAGCCGAAGCAGGAGCGGCTTCAGCCGGCTACGCACCCAGAACAGGAACGCTGTCGCCGCCGCGCCGATTCCGAGCGTCCAGAGGTTGGTTTCGTCGATGTGCCGGGCCAGGGATCCGACGATGGAGAACAGCGAGTGCCCGTGCGCCTCCACGCCCAGGATATGCTTGAGCTGGCTGGAAGCGATCAGAATTCCCGAGGCGGTGATGAATCCGGACACCACGGGATGGCTCAGCAAGTTCGCGAGGAACCCGAGCCGGGCGACGCCCATCGCGATCAGCATGCCCCCCGAGAGCAGCGCCAGGGCGATCGCCGCGCCCAGGTATTCGGGCGAACCGGGCTCGGCCACCTTGGAGACGGCGGCCGCCGTCATCAGTGAGACCACTGCCACCGGCCCGACCGCCAGCGCCCGGCTTGTGCCGAAGACGGCATAGGCCACCAGCGGCAGGATGCTGGCGTAGAGCCCGACCTGGGGCGGCAGGCCCGCCAGTAATGCGTAGGCCAGGCTTTGCGGGATCAGCATGATGGTGACGATGATCGCCGCCACCAGATCCGCGGAGAACTCCGGCCCGCGATACCGGCTGAGCCAGGTGATGGCGGGCACGGCGCTGCTAAGGGCGGGAAGTCGCATTTACGGGCTCACGCGGCTGGGAGGGGCAGAGGTTCAGGATGCCTTGGCCCTGGCCTTCGGGGCACTGAAGTCGCAGGCCTCCGGCGCCTCGTGCGCGGCCGGGGCGTGCGGCAGAAGCTCGGGCTTGGCCAGCCATTCGCGACCCTTCAGCATCAGGTCCCAGTAGATCCAGGGGAGCATCTTCTCCTTCAGGAACCAGTTGATGCGCCGGGGCTTCGTCGGGTCCCACGGGAAGGTCGGCAACAGCTTGCCGCCGTAGCCGAACTCCGCCAGTACGATCTTGCCGCGCTCCACGGTCAGGGGGCAGGACCCATAGCCGTCGTAGATGGCGCGCGGCGCCTCGCCGTCGAGCACCGAGATCGCGTTCATCGCGGCCACCGGGGCCTGCTTTCGCACCGCCGCCGCCGTTTTCGCGTTGGGAGCCGAGCTGGCGTCGCCGATGCCGAAGACATTGCTGTAGCGGCTGTGCTGAAGCGTTTCCGGGCTGACCTCGACCCAGCCATTGGCGTCGGCCAGCGGGCTATTGCGTATGAAGGCGGGCGCGCGCTGTGGCGGGCAGACGTGCAGCATGTCGAAGTCCTTCTCGACGGTTTCGCTGCTGCCGTCCGGCTTCGTGACCTTGAACCACGCCTTGCGCGCCGGGCCATCGACCGCCGCGAGGTCGCTCTGGAAGTTGAGGTCGATGCCGTAGCGTTCGACATAGGTCATCAGGGCGGGCACGAATTCCTTCACGCCGAACAGCACCCCGCCGGCGGTGTGGAATTCCACGTCGATGTCGCCCAGAACCTTGCGTTTCTCCCAGTCGCAGCACGAGAGATAGGCCGCCTTCTGCGGCGCGCCGGCGCACTTGATAGGCATCGGCGGCTGGGTAAAGATCGCCCGTCCGCTGCGCATCGACTGCACCAGATCCCAGGTGTAGGGCGCCATCTCGAACATGTAGTTGGACGTCACGCCATTGCGGCCGAGCGTCTCCTGCAGACCCTCGATGCCCTGCCAGTTCAACTCGATCCCTGGCGAGACGATGAGCGTGCGGTAGGCCAGGTGCTCGCCATCTTCCAGGACGACGCGATTGCGCTCCGGCTCGAAGCTGGCGACGGCAGCCTTCACCCACTTGACCTGCTTCGGCATGGCCGAGGCCATCGGGCGTTCGGTGTCGCCGCGCTTGAACACGCCGCCGCCGACGAGCGTCCATCCCGGCTGGTAATAATGCGATTCCCGTGGCTCCACGACCGCGATGGAGGCGTCCGGCCGGCGGCCCAAAAGGCTCGAAGCGGCCGCGATACCGCCGGAGCCGCCGCCGACGATGACGACGTCGTAGCTGGCCGCCGGCGTGATGACGGTTTCGCGGATCAGCGCATCCGTGCGCGCCCGCGTTTCCAGCCGCGAACGCAGGGCCTCCAGATCGTATCCGGCCTCGGCCGTGGTGCGGAGAATGGCGTTGGGGTCGAGGTGATAGGCTTCCGAAAGCGCCCAGAGCGTGGTCGAGCGCGTGCCCGTGCGGCAGAACGCCAGCACCGGGCCGTTCAACTCGCCAAGGGCATCGGCGAAGGCGCCGACGTCCTCGTCGCCGACTCTGCCCGAGACGACCGGAATATGCCGGTACGCCAGCCCCTGCCGCTCCGCGGCCGCGCGCAAGGCCTCGCTGCCCGGTTGGTCGTCGGATTCGCCATCGGGACGGTTATTGACGATGGCCCGGAAACCCTGGGCGGCCAGGATTCCCATGTCGGCCTCGTTGATCTGTGGCGAGACCGATAGGAAGGGAGTGAGTTTGGCGACCTTCATGGAGCCTCTCCAGATGGCAATGCTTGAGCGCCGCACCGCAACAGCACGGCACGCCTGACCCCTGCCGGCATAGCCGGCGGAGTGCGAAACACGCGGGATGACGGCGCCGGGTGTCCTGGCGCCGCAGACTGGTTACAGCGTGTCGACGGGGATCTTCAGATAGACGGTCCCGTTATCCTCCGCCGGCGGCATCTTGCCCGCGCGCATGTTCACCTGCACGGACGGCAGGATCAGGCGCGGCATGCCCAGCGTCGCATCGCGGCCGGTGCGCATGCGCACGAAGTCCTCCTCGCTGACGCCCTCGTGGACGTGGACGTTATTCCGCTTTTCCTCGCCGATTGTGGTTTCCCACTTGTACTCATCGCGCCCCTCGGCCTTGTAGTCGTGGCACATGAACAGCCGAGTCTCGTCCGGCAGCGCGAAGATTTTCTGGATCGAGCGGAAGAGCTGTCGCGCGTCCCCGCCGGGGAAATCGCAGCGCGCGGTGCCGAAATCTGGCATGAACAGCGTATCCCCAACGAAGGCCGCGTCGCCGATCACGTAGGTCAGGCACGCCGGCGTGTGGCCGGGGGTGTGCATCACACGGCAGGAGATGCTGCCCAACTTGAAAGTGTCGCCGTCCTTGAACAGCCGGTCGAACTGGCTGCCGTCGCGCTGGAACTCGGTGCCGGCGTTGAAGATCTTGCCGAAGACCTCCTGCACGGTCCTGATGTGCTCGCCAATGGCCAGGTTTCCGCCGAGCTGCTCCTTCAGATAGGGCGCGGCGGAAAGGTGGTCGGCGTGAACATGGGTTTCGAGCACCCATTCCGGCTGAAGCTCGTGCTCGCGGACATGGGCGATCATGCGATCCGCCGACTCACGGTTCGTGCGGCCGGCCGCCGGGTCGTAGTCGAGCACGGAGTCGACAAGGGCGCATTTCCGGGTTTCCGGGTCGGTAACCACATAGCTGACGGTGTTCGTCGCCTCGTCGAAGAAAGCGGTCACCTCGGGTTTCACGATGACATCGGCGCTCATGATGACAACCTCCGCGCGGTGGTTTCGCGTATCCGGTTCGCCTCGACAGGCGGGCCGGGGCGTTCGGGGGTCCGCAAGCCGGCCTTTCAGCAAGGGCTGGACGATTGCGGATTCATGCTTTAAAATTATTGCAATTATAAAAATCGAATATTAGCAACGAGTCAATCCCGATTCTGCATCAAAGTGTCGGGCGGATCGAGAAGGGAATGGACATGAGCGAGCACCAAGATGCGTGGGATGCATCCGGGCCGGAAGCGCAACCGGGCCTGCCGCGGATAGGTGAGCCTGCGCCGCACTTTGCCGCCCGCACGACGCATGGGCCGCGAACGCTGGAGGATTACCGCGGCGAGTGGCTGATCCTGTTCTCTCACCCAGCCGATTTCACGCCGGTGTGCACCAGCGAGTTCGTCGCACTGGAGCGTGCCCGTCCCGATTTCGAGGCGCGGGGCTGCAAGCTGCTCGCCCTGTCGGCCGACAGCGTTTTTTCGCATCTTGCCTGGATCCGTAGCATCCGCGAAGCATTCGCAGTCAGTGTCGGCTTTCCCATCGTCGAGGATATGTCGATGGGCATTGCGCGCGCCTACGGCATGGTGCATCCGCGCGCAGGGGACACCTCAACCATCAGGGCCGTATTCTTCATCGACCCCCACGGAATCGTCCGTGCAATTACCTATTACCCGATGACTGTCGGCCGATCGATTCCGGAGATGCTGCGCTGCCTCGCCGCTTTGCAGACTGCCGAGAAGGGCGGGGTGTCCGTTCCGGCGGATTGGCAACTTGGCGACGACGTCCTGGCCCCGCCACCAGTTTCCGCGGACGAGATGGACAGGCTTGCCGAGGCGCCAGGAAACCGGGACTGGTATTTTCGCACCGTGCGGATGCGGAACGGGGAGATCAAGGGGACTTGACGAACCCGCGGGCGTGCGCCGAAGGTAATTGGCAAAATATACGATTGCAGCAATTGGCAAGGAAGAAGGCATGGACGGCGGGGCCGCAACGGACGGAAGGGCCATCGTAGATGAGGCCAGCAGCGTGCTGCGGGCGCTTGCCCACCCGGCGCGCTTGATGATCGCCTTCCACCTGCTCCAGGGCGAAAAGTCGGTCGGCGAGATCGAGCATGAGCTGGACCTGCGTCAGCCCGCCCTGTCGCAACAGCTTCGCCAGCTTCGCGAGGCCGGCATGGTCGCGACCCGGCGCGAGGCGAAGCTTGTGTACTATCGCCTGGACGACGAACGGGTGCCCGGCTTGCTGGAAACCCTGCGCGCGTTGTTCGGCGAGGGGCGGGACTCCATTGCAGGGGCATCGTCCGTCGCGAGTGTTGCCAAGCCGGCCACCCTTTCAACGAGCATCGCCGCAACCGAGTGTGCGGTTTTCTCCGTGGCGAGCCGACGTTCGTAGCGGTCGCGGGGCGCAACCCAAAGAATACAACGCCATCATTCGCATCTAGCTTTGAGGGCAAAAGGATTCATTCCGCCCGCAAAGGCGTTTCCTGGCCCCAATACAGTATTTGGGCCGGCCGCAATAGTCGGTTAGTCTCCCAGCCCGACGTGCCATCGACAAGCTGGCGGTAAGCGTCCCGCACGTGCCGCACATTTGTTGTGCGCCGGTGCGCGGGCGGCCGATTAAAAAAGGGGAGGGTTGGATGATTCACACCGCACTCAAGCGCTTCGGTTGCGCCGTGGCCACAGCCGCCGTGCTGGCCACGGGAACTGTCACGGGCGCCTCGGCCGACGTTCTCGACAAGGTCATGGAGCGCGGCACGCTCGTTGTCGGCGTGAAGGCCGACTACAAACCCTATGGTTTCCTCAATCCCGACGGCGATATCGTCGGAATCGAGCCCGATCTGGCGCAGGACGTCGCCGACACCCTGGGCGTCGAACTGGAACTGGTGCCCGTCGTCGCATCGAATCGCATGCAGTTCCTGGAC
This sequence comes from Ferruginivarius sediminum, assembly GCF_003344765.1. Classification (GTDB taxonomy): domain Bacteria; phylum Pseudomonadota; class Alphaproteobacteria; order Kiloniellales; family Rhodovibrionaceae; genus Ferruginivarius; species Ferruginivarius sediminum. Next base: position 55,229 of record NZ_QPMH01000012.1, read on the forward strand.
CAGGGCAAGATCGACCTGATGATCGCCACGATGACCGACCGGCCCGACCGGCGGAAGGTGGTGAACATCCTGAACCCGGACTACTACTCCTCCGGCACCAATATCATCGCCCGCAAGTCCGCGGAGTTCGACGAGTGGGAAGACCTCGAAGGCGTGCCGGTCTGCGGCATTCAGGGTGCTTTCTACAATCGCAAGACGCAGCGCGAGTTCGGGGCCAAGATCGTCGGCTTCACCGGTACGTCGGAGGCCTTGAACGCCCTGCAACAGGGCCGTTGCGCCGCGTTCGTCTATGACGACAGCTTCCTGGCCTCGCGCCTGCAGGAGGCCGAGTGGTCGGAGTACAACATGCCGCTCCAGACCATCGACGACGCGCCGTGGGGCCTCGCGGTCAAGCACGGCGAGGAGCGTTTCGCCCGCTTCATGTCAGGTATGGTGGTGAAGTGGCACGTCGACGGGCGGATCGTCGAGCTTGAGAAGGAATATGGCATCAAGCCGACGCCGTTCACGCAGCGGATGCACGAGCTGTTCAGCGGCTTCGTGCCGAAGGAAGAAGGCTGATCGAACGGTCGCACCAATCGGGGGCACGGAGCGGACGCAACAGGTTCGCTCCGTACCTTGTGGACTTCAAGGGCGTGGCGAACGGCGCGTAACCGGCGGGAGGCGGCGTGGAAGATTTCTTCCAGTGGTTCCGCTGGCTCTATGACGAGACCGGCATCAATCTGACGATCCTGTACGACTCTTTCGACCGCGAGCGGATGGTTCGCGGCTTTTTCAACACGATCTACCTGTCGCTCATCTGTCTTGCCCTCTCGGTCGTGATCGGACTGGTGGGCGCGTGGCTGCAGGGATCGCCGTTGAAGTGGACGCGTCGGATCGTGCAGGGCTACATCCAGCTATTCCGGAATACGCCACCTCTGGTGCAGATGTATTTCTTCTTCTTCGCGCTGGGCAGCCTGATGCCGCGCATGGAGAACGAGTACGGCATCATGGAGCCGGTGCTGAGCAACTGGCACTGGGCCATCATCTCGCTGTCGTTCTTTGCCGGTGCCTTCAACGTGGAGATATTTCGCTCGGGCATCGAGGCGGTCCCGCGTTCGACCGTGGAAGCTGCGGAGTCGCTCGGCTACACACGCTTGAAGACGTACATTTACGTGGTGCTGCCTCTGGCTTTCCGCGTGTGCTTGCCGGCCTTGAACAACAACCTCGTGAACCTGGTGAAAACCACGACACTGGCCTACGCCATAGCGGTGCCCGAGATGCTTTATGTCGCCAACCAGATCTGGTCGGACAGCGTCAACGTGCCGGAGATGATGACCTTCCTGCTGCTGGCCTACGTCGTGCTGGTCGGACTGCTGGTCCACGTGATGAACAGATGGGAGCGGGCGATGCGGCTGCCCGGCTATGGGGTATGAGAGCGGCCGGCGAGCGGCTTTATGGCACGACGGACCTGCCGGTCCTGCTTCCCCCCGGCGAGCGGCTGCTGCGCCGCGCCAGCCGTGAGCGCACGGACGGCGTTCCCCGGCTTACGCTCAAGGCATGGCATGGTGCGGTCATCGCGGCCGTGGTGCTGCTGGCCGCCGCAGCCGCGCAGGCGCAGGGCGCGGCCGAGGCGCGGCCCGGCGTCCTGACAGCGCTATGGAAGTGGGTGCCGCTGTTGGTTGAGGGCTTCCTTTTCAACATCGCCATCAGCTTTCTGGGCATGGGCATCGGAACCGCTCTCGGCACCGTCCTTGGCGTCATGCAGATCTCGCTGCTGCCGCCGGTGCGGGCGGGTTCCTGGATCGTGACGCAGTTTTTCCGCAACGCGCCATGGCTGGTGCTCCTGTTCTTCTGCATGTTCCTGCTGCCCTTCGAATTCCGGGTCATGGGCTTCGTCGTGCCGTTCCCGGATTGGGTGAAGGCGACCCTGGGCCTGTCGCTGCCGGTGATGGCGAATGTCTCGGAAATCGTGCGCGGCGCAGTCCAGTCGATTCCCTCGGGACAGTGGGAGGCGGCGGAATCCCTGGCCTTCAGCCGGCGACAGACGCTTGTCCAGATCATCCTGCCGCAATGCATCAAGCGGATGCTGCCCCCGTGGATGAACCTCTATGCCATCCTGACCATGGCCACGGTTCTGGCCTCCGTGGTCGGGGTGTCGGAGGTCATGACCCTGACCCAGCGCGTGCTCTCCGCCGAAAGCCGGCCGGAGCTGCTGGTGCCGTTCTACGGCTTCGTGCTGCTGTTGTTCTTCATGTACTGCTATCCAATCGCCCGTTTCACGCACAAGCTGGAGCTGCGCTATGTCGTCAAGCTCTGAAACCGCCGCGACGCAGGCCACATGGACGCCCGACCGTCCGATTGTCTCCATCCACGGCGTTCACAAGCGCTTCGGGGATTTCGAGGTGCTGCGCGGCGTCACCTTCGACGTGATGAAGGGCGACGTTGTTTGCGTTATCGGGCCGTCCGGCTCGGGCAAGTCGACGCTTTTGCGCTGCATCAACGCGCTGGTTCCGATCGACGAGGGCTCGATACAGGTGGCGGGGCAGGAGGTTCACGACCCGAAGCTGGATAAGCTGGCCCTGCGCAAGAAGGTCGGCATGGTCTTCCAGCAATATAACCTGTTCCCGCACAAGACGGCGCTCCAGAACGTCATGATGGCGCCGATCCAGGTCCTGAAGCAGGACAAGGCCGAGGTGCGGGAGCGCGCGCTGAAGTTGATGAAGAAGGTGCGCCTCAACGGCAAGGAGGATGCCTATCCGGGCGAGCTTTCGGGCGGCCAGCAGCAGCGGGTCGCCATTGCCCGCTCGCTGGCGATGAACCCCGACGTCATGCTGTTCGACGAGGTCACCGCGGCCCTTGATCCGGAAACCGTGAAGGAAGTGCTGGTGACGATCCGCGATCTGGCGGAAGAGGGCATGACCTGCATGCTGGTGACCCACGAGATGGGCTTTGCGCGCGAGATCGCGGACATGATGTACTTCACCGACAATGGCGTGATCGTCGAATCGGGACCGCCGAAGGAATTCTTCGCGAACCCGCGCGATGCGCGGACGAAGGAGTTCCTGGGCCAGATCCTGTAGAACGCGAGGGCGCTGTTTTCCAGCCTAGATCGAGAACGACGAGCCGCAGCCGCAGGAGCTACTGGCGTTCGGGTTCTTGATCTCGAAGTACGAGCCGATCAGGTCCTCGACGAAATCGATCTCGCTGCCTTGCAGGAGTTCCAGCGAGATCTCGTCGATGACCACGGTGACACTGTCGCGGTGAAAGGTCCGGTCATCGTCGTTGACGCTGTCCGCGAAGTCGAAGCCATATTGGAAGCCCGAGCAGCCGCCGCCGGAAACGGACACACGCAGCATAAGATTCGGATTGCCTTCCTGCTGGGCAAGGCCGGCAATCCGCTTGGCGGCGTTCTCGCTGATGGTGATGCCGGGCGCCTCGGCCACCTCGGACATGGCGCAACTCCTTATCCAGCCTACACTCGACCTATCGATCATGTATGTAAGCAAATCGGGGGGCATGTCAAAGGGCGCATCGCAACAGTCCGCCGTGCGCCTTTCGCACGTGGACACCACCACCTGCCGGCAGTAGGGTCGCGGCCATGTCCGAGGTCGTCGCAAATCCTGGCGCGCCGGCGGTGTGCGCAACCGATCCCGCAAGCTCGCGCGGCCGGCTGTACGCGGAGCCGGAAAGCGCTTCGCGCACCTGCTTCCAGCGTGACCGGGACCGAATCGTCCACGCCCGGGCCTTCCGACGGTTGCAGTACAAGACGCAGGTGTTCGTTTACCACGAGGGCGACTATTTCCGCACGCGCCTGACCCACTCGCTGGAGGTGGCGCAGATCGCCCGGTCGGTATCGCGCTGCCTCGGCCTCAACGAGGATCTTGCCGAGGCGGTGGCGCTGGCGCATGACCTTGGGCACACGCCCTTCGGCCATGCCGGAGAGGACGCGCTCGGCGAGATGCTAGCCGGGGAGGGCGGTTTCGATCACAACGAGCAGACCTTCCGCATCCTGACGCGGCTGGAGCAACGCTATGCCGAATTCGACGGCCTGAACCTGACCTGGGAATCACTGGAAGGCGTCGTGAAGCACAACGGGCCGGTCAACGACCCGCCGCCCTCTGTCCAGGCATTCTGCCGCGACTTCGACCTGGAACTCGCCACCTATGCCGGTCCGGAGGCGCAGGTCGCCGCGATCTCCGACGATATCGCCTACAACAACCACGACATCGACGACGGTCTGCGCGCCGGATTGTTCACCATCGCGGACCTGCGTGACATACCCCTGGTGGGGCCGGTTTTCGAGGAAGTGGCGGAACGCTATCCGGGCTTGGAGGAAAGCCGGCTGATCCACGAAGTGGTGCGCCGATTGATCGACCGGATGGTGGCCGATCTCGTGGCCGAGACTCGCCGGCGGATCGAATTATTGGCGCCAGGGAGCGCCGCCGAGGTGCGCCGGGCCGATCGGCCGCTGGTGGCGTTCTCCGAGGAGATGCGCGGCAACGACCGGGCGCTGAAAGATTTCCTGTTCGAGCGAATGTACCGCCATTACAAGGTAAATCGCATGACCGCGAAGGTCCGCCGGGTCGTGCAGGAACTGTTCCAGCAGTACATGTCGCAGCCGGATTGCCTGCCGCAGGACTGGCGGCAGCACGCGCGCGCCCTTGAGCCCGCCGGCCGGGCACGCCTCGTGGGCGACTACATTGCCGGCATGACCGACCGCTATGCCTTGCAGGAACACAGCAAACTTTTCGACGTCCACGCCCCGACTTGACGTCGATTTGGCGATCTGCTCGTGAAAACTACAGACAAGACTTGACCGAATCGCCGCCAATCCGATTAATCGACAGAGTAGTGGCGTTGACGTGTGCCTTGTCGCAGCGGGCTGTCAACTCACACGCGTTTCGATGCGTTGCCGGCAGCTTCGGGAACTGGCCACACGCTTCGCCAGCCTGTGTAAAGAACGGGCGGGGGCGATGTCGGCCGATAACGTTGGCCGGTTCTTAAGACACAGACAACGATAAGGCGCCCATCGCTTGCGTGCGGCACGCGGATCGTTCCGGCAAGACGGCCGGCAGCGGTCGGCGTCGCGACCATCGAGGAGATATGCCCATGCCGTCGGATCGCGATGCCGAGGAGCCCGGGTTGGAGTGGTCGTCTCGGACACCTCGGCCCGGACAGGCAAGCCCCGAAGACCGCCTTCCCTCCGAAGGTGATCTGGCTGGCCGCGGGGACGACTACGACGATTACGACGACGATCTCGACTACAACGACCCATGGGATGCCGAGAGCGGGGAGTTGGGCACGCCGCTGACGCGGGCCCTGCTGAAGGCGGGTGTCGCCGTCATCGCCGTCGCGGTCTTCGTCGGCGTGATCTGGTACGCCTATAGCTGGGGAACCGGCCAGGACGGCGGCGGTCAGGCGCTGCCCGTCGTGCGCGCCGACAAGAGCCCGGAAAAGGTCCGGCCCGAGGATCCCGGCGGCATGGACGTTCCGTATCAGGACAAGCTTGTCATGAACGAGAACGGCCAGGATGGCGGCGAGGCGAAGGTCGAGCGGCTGCTGCCACCGCCCGAAACGCCGCAACCACCGGAAGCCGATCCCTCCGCGGTGCAATCGTCGACAAGCATGGAAGATGCCACGCCGCCTACCGACGGCGCCGGCGCCGCGTCCGCCACGGCCGAGGATAGCGACAGTGCCGCTCCGGCGGCCGGGGACCAAGTTGCCCAGGTACCCGAAGCGGACATGCCGGAGATGCCGCCCGCGCCAAGCGAAAATGGCGCTGCCAACGCAGAGCCGGAACCGGCGGAAGTGGAGTCGACGGAAGCCGAGGATGGTGCGGCCGCGGCAAAGCCTGGAAGTTCAACGGCGTCCTCCGGTGGACAGAAAACAACCTCCACGGCCGACGCGGCTTCCACGGCTACGGCGGACCAGGCCACTTCTGCCAACGGGGCAAACGAAACGGCACGGAAGACGGTGCGGCTCAACGCCGGCGACCTAGCCATTCAGTTGGTAGCATTGCAAAGCGAGGCGGCGGCGAAGCGTGCCTGGAAACAACTCCAGGGAAAATACCCCGGACTGCTTGATGACCAAAGGTTGTCCTTGCAGCGCGTCGATATTGACGGTAAGGGCACTTTCTGGCGCGTGCGGACCGGGCCATTTCCCAACCGGGCGACGGCGGAGGATATGTGCGCGCAGCTCAAGGCCAAGGGCCAGGACTGTCTTGTTGTAAAGGAGTAGGTTATGCCGCGCGCTGTGGTCCTCGGCTGCTCGGGCCCCGTTCTGGGGGATGACGAGCGCCGATTTTTCGCCGAGGCCGATCCCATCGGCTTCATCCTGTTTGGACGGAATGCGGAATCCCCGGACCAGCTTCGCGCGCTGGTGAGTGATCTCCGGGCGGCTGTGGGGCGCGACGATGCGCCGGTGCTGATCGACCAGGAGGGCGGGCGCGTGACGCGCCTTGGCAAGCCGCACTGGTATGCGCCGCCCGCGGCGCGGGTGTTCGGCCACATGTCGAACCGGCGCCCGCAGGATGCCAGCAAGGCGGCTTACCTGAACGCGCGCATGATCGCCGCGGACTTGGCGGACGCCGGTATCACCGTCGATTGCGCCCCGGTGCTCGACCTTCTGTGGGAAGAGGGGCACGACGTCATCGGCGACCGCGCATTCTCAAGCGAACCCGCCGTGGTTGGAGAACTTGGATATCAAACATGTAAGGGACTGATGGAAGGCGGCGTGCTGCCGGTCCTGAAGCACCTGCCGGGTCACGGCCGGGCCAAGGTCGACAGCCACGAGGCGCTGCCGGTCGTGGACGCGCTGCACATCCACCTCGCGAATAAGGATTTCCGGCCCTTCATCGAACTGGGAGAGGCGCCGTGGGGTATGACCGCACACGTCGACTTCTACTATATCGACGGGGACAAGCCGGCGACGGTCTCTCCCAAGATGATCAACATCATCATCCGGCAGGAGATCGGCTTCCAGGGCGTCCTGATCTCCGACGACCTCTCGATGAAGGCCCTGTCCGGCAACCTGCGGGAGCGGGCCGAGGCGACGCTGAACGCCGGCTGCGACTTGGCGCTTCATTGTAACGGCCGGCTGGACGAGATGCGGGAGCTCATGGAGGGCGTCGGCGAAATCCGCTCCGAGACCGCCGACCGGCTTGCCCGCGCCGAAGAGATGCGCCTGGAAACGCGCACAGACGATTTCGACCGCGAGGATGTGCAACGGCAGCTTGACGGCCTGATGCGGGAGTAATAGCCAAGGCGGGACAGTTATGGAGCCCCGCTTGTGACTCCGATGCCGCCATTCGAGGAGGATCAGCCGCGCGCCGAAGACGAGGAAGCCGGTGTCCAGCTTGTCCTCGACCTCGATGGGTTCGAGGGCCCGATCGACGTGCTGCTTCAGCTTGCACGCGATCAGAAGGTGGATGTCACCCGCATATCCATTCTGCAGCTTGCCGAGCAGTATCTCGGTTTCGTTCGCGAGGCACGGCGGCTGCGCCTCGAACTGGCGGCGGACTATCTGGTCATGGCGGCGTGGCTTGCGTTCCTGAAATCGCGCTTGCTACTGCCCGAGCCCGAGGGCACCGAGGAAGAACCGAGCGGCGCGGAGATGGCCGCCGCCCTGCGGTTCCAGCTTCAGCGGCTGCAGGCGATGCAGGATGCCGGGAAGAAACTGTTCCGCCGGGCCCGACTGGGGGTGGATGTCTTCCCCCGCGGCGAGCCCGAGGATATTCCCGTTGTCACTACGACCCGGTTCCAGTGCTCGCTTTACGAGCTGCTCAGCGCCTATGGCCGGCAGCAGCGGCGGGCCGAGCCTGCAAGCCTGCGCGTCGATGCCATGGACCTCTATTCGGTGGAGGATGCGCTGGGACGGCTGCGCCGTCTACTCGGCGTGGCGCCGGACTGGCACACGTTGGCCAGCTTCCTGCCGGGCGAGCTGCAATCGGGGTTGCACCGGCGCTCCGCTTTCGCCGCCACCTTTGCGGCCAGTCTGGAGTTGTGCCGCGAAGGGCAGTTGGAACTGCGTCAGGACTCCACTTTCGGTCCCTTGTTCCTGCGGGCGAAGCCGCCGGCGGACGACGAGGCCGGCGGTGCGGGCGACGACAAAGGCGATGATGGGGACGGGAGCGGCTGATGAGCGACGACCGCTTTGAGCGGCTGCGCATCCTGGAAGCCGTGCTGTTCGCCTCGGGCCAGCCGCGGACGCCGACCGAACTGGCACGCCACCTGCCGGACGGGGACGATATCGAGGAATTGCTGGCCGAGCTGCGTACCCTCTATGCCAATCGTGGTATCGAACTGCGGCAAATCGGCAAAGGATGGGCGTTCCGGACAGCGGAGGACCTGGCTGGCAAGCTGCGAATCGAGCAAACGGTGACGCGCAAGCTCTCCCGCGCGGCCATCGAGACGCTTGCCGTCGTCGCCTACCATCAGCCCGTGACGCGGGCGGAGATCGAGGAAATCCGGGGCGTCGGGCTTAGCAAGGGCACGCTTGACACGCTGCTGGAGGCCGACTGGATTCGCCCTTTCGGTCGGCGCCAGACGCCGGGACGTCCCGTCACATGGGGAACGACCCAGGCCTTTCTCGATCACTTCGGATTGTCGCGGATCGGGGACCTGCCTGGCATTGAGGAGTTGAAGGCGGCGGGCCTGATCGACGCCCGGCCCGCGTTGACGGCGTTGACCGCGCGGGGCGAGCTTACGGAGGTTGGCCAGGGCGAGGACGTCGAATCGAAGGGCGCCGCGCCGCAAGACGCGGAAGACGGTCTCGATCCAGACTTCGGCGAGGATCTCGTTCCCGAGGATCGCGAGGACGAGGACTGAGCTTCGGCGGATCACAACGACTGAGCGATTGGCGCGGCAATGCAATCGCGTATGTTGAAGCGCGCCGTTCGTCGGCATAAGTAAGCGCTTGACGGATTCCCACCGCCACACTGGACGGAACGCGAGACGCCGGCAATGGACGTGCTGAAACTCGAACATGTCAGCCATAGCTTTGGCGAGGTCCAGGCATTGGACGACCTCTCGCTGAGCATAGCGGCCGGCGAACTGGTCTGCCTTCTGGGGCCGTCCGGCTGCGGCAAGACAACTGCCCTGCGTATCGCCGCCGGGCTGGAGCACCTGCAACATGGCCGGGTTCTGCTCGACGGACGGCCCGTGGCGGACGCCAAGCGGGATATGCCCCCGGAACAGCGCAGCGTGGGCCTGGTCTTCCAGGACTACGCGCTGTTCCCGCATCTTACCGTGCTGGAGAACGTGACCTTTGGCCTGCGCAAACAACCGGCGCGCAAGCGGGAGGCGAGGGCGAGGGAGGTTCTGGATCAGGTGGGCATGGCGGACTATGCGGAGGCGCACCCGCACATGCTCTCCGGCGGCCAGCAGCAGCGAGTTGCAGTCGCCCGCGCTCTGGCCCCCAGGCCCCGCGTGATGCTGTTGGACGAGCCGTTCTCCGGATTGGACGCTGCGCTGCGTAACCAGATTCGCGACGAGACGCTACACGTGCTGAAAGAGAGCGGCGCGGCAACATTGATGGTGACGCACGACCCGGAAGAAGCCATGTTCATGGCCGACAGGGTAATTTTGATGCGTGCGGGGCGGATCGTGCAAGCTGGCCCGCCGGCGCAACTTTATGCCGCACCCACCGACAAGTTCGTGGCAAGCTTTTTCGGCGATATCAATCGCTTGCGCGGCATCGTTCGTGGCGGGCGCGCGGCGACGCCATTCGGCGACGTCGACGCGCAAGGGCTGGCGGACGGCACGGAAGTCGAAATTCTGATCCGTCCCGAAGCGTTACGCTTGCAACCGTTGGGCGGGGAAGCTAAGCCTGGACATCACTCAGCGCGCGTGATGGCGGCACGCCTCCTCGGGCGCAGCTCGATGGTTCACCTGAGTCTCGACAACTGGGGCTCGACCGATGACGGAGGGCAGGATGTCCACCTGCACGCGCGGATACCGGGACGCTTCCTGCCGCCGGAGAACGAGTTGCTCGAGATCCATCTGGATCGGAGCCAAACCTTTGTTTTCCCGGCGGAAGGTGCAAGATAAGTGCGTAGAGGGTGGACGTTGCGGCTACAACGGGTTTCTGCGATAGTCGCGCTAGGCGCAGGACCTCAGCTTTAGATCCAGGGAGATCCCGTGATGGGAACGTTCAGCATTTGGCATTGGCTCATCGTGCTTGCGGTGGTGCTGCTGCTGTTCGGCGGCGGCGGCAAGATTCCGAAACTGATGAAGGACGTCGGTAGCGGCATCAACGCCTTCAAGAAGGGCCTGAAGGACGAAGAGAAGAAGAAGGCCGGTGACGAGGGCGGCGACGAGGCGCCGAAGGCGATCGAGGGCGAGACCACGACCGCCAGCGCGAGCGAGTCCGAATCCGAAAGCCAGAGTCAGGACCGCAAGGCCGCCAACGGCTAAGCGGTTGCCGTGCGCGTGGGGCGCGCGGAATGACGCCAATTTCCTGAGTTAGGCCGGCCATGTTGGATATCGGCTGGTCCGAGATGGCGGTGATTGCCTTACTGGCACTCGTCATCATCGGACCGAAAGATTTACCGCGGGTGATGCGCTCCGTTGGGCAATGGATGCGCAAGGCGCGGAGCATTGCCCGGGAGTTCCAATCCGGCCTCGACGATATGATGCGCGAGACCGAGCTCGACGAGGCACGCAAGACCGTCGAGCGGACGAGCCGCTTCGATGTGGGGCGCGAAGTGGAACGGCACGTCGACCCGACCGGCAGCGTGCGCGAAAGCGCCAGGGATCTGGAGCAGGAAGCCCGGAGCGACGGTGGATCGTCGGATAGTGAGTCGGCGGGTGCGAGTTACCGGCATCAGAACACGCCGACGGCGCCGGCGCATTCGGTGAACGCAGGCAAGCCCGCCGATGATGGCGGCGGCCACGCTGCAAGCGACACGAACGGCAAGGAGCCGGCGGGGACCGGCTCCACGGCCAGCGCGTCCCGTAGCTCCAGCTAGCGACGACGAAGAGGACGCGGGCAGCCGTGAGCGATTACAGCTACAACCAGACGAAACAGCCGCTGCTGGAACACTTGATCGAACTGCGGCAGCGACTGCTGTACAGCGTGATCGCGCTGTTCATCGGGTTCCTGGTTTGCTTCTATTTCGCACAGGATCTTTTCGATTTCCTGGTTAATCCGCTGGCCGAGATCCTGCAGCGCCGTGGTCTTGAGCAAGGCTACCGGCGGATGATCTTCACGGACCTGACCGAGGTCTTCTTCACGCACATCAAGGTCGCGTTCTTCTTTGGCGCATTCATCACCTGTCCGATCTTCCTCTCGCAGGTCTGGCTGTTCGTGGCGCCCGGCCTGTACCGGCACGAGAAAAAGGCTTTCATGCCTTTCATAATCGCCTCGCCGGTGCTGTTCTTCACGGGTGCGGCGCTCGTGTACTTCGCCATCTTCCCGCTGGCCTGGGAGTTCTTCCTGTCCTTCGAGACCCAGGGAATGGGAGATAACTTGCCCATCCAGCTCGAAGCCAAGGTGAACGAGTACCTCGGCCTGGTGATGAAGCTGATCTTCGCTTTCGGGCTGTGTTTCCAGCTTCCCGTGCTGATGACGCTGCTGGCGCGGGTCGGCATGGCCAGTTCAGAGGGAATGAAGAGCAAGCGGAAGTACGCGATCGTCGGCGTCTTCGTCGTCGCGGCCGTCTTCACGCCGCCGGACCCGCTCAGTCAGATCAGCCTCGCGGTGCCGATCATCCTGCTTTACGAGATTTCCATCTGGATGGCGTATTTCGTGGAGAAGAAACGGGCTGAGACCGAGGAAGAAGTCGACCGCGAGCTCTACGACGAGTAAGCAGGCCTCCTCGAAGGTGTAGGGCATGGACGGCCCGGGCGTGAAACCGTATAACGCCCGGGCCGTCGCCGTTTTGGCGGTCCAACCCGATTCTCCGATTGAGCCGCGATGTTTGACCTGAAGCTGATCCGCGAAAATCCCGAAGATTTCGACCGCGATATGAGCCGGCGAGGCCTGGAACCCCAGTCCGGGCACATCATCGACCTGGACCGTCGCCACCGGACGGCGCAGACGGCCTTGCAGGAGATGCAGAACCGGCGCAATGCGGCGTCGAAGGCAATCGGCCAGAAGATGAAGGCCGGCGAGCTTGAGGCCGCGGAAGAACTGAAGAACGAGGTGGCCGCGCTCAAGGAGAAGATGGCCGAGACCGAAGAGGAGCAGCGCCGGCTGGGCGAGGAGTTGGATACCCTGCTGGCGACGCTGCCGAATCGGCCGGCGCCGGACGTTCCGGATGGCGAGGACGAGGCCGCCAACGTCTGCGTACGAAGCTGGGGAACCCCGACATCCTTCGACTTCACGCCCAGGCAGCATTTCGAGCTGGGTGAGGATCTGGGCCTGATGGACTTCGACGCAGCCGCCAAACTCGCGGGATCCCGCTTCGTCGTCATGCGTGGGCAGGTGGCGCGGCTGCACCGGGCGCTGGCGCAGTTCATGATCGACTTGCAGACGTGGGAGCACGGCTATCTGGAAATCGCGCCGCCGTTTCTGGTGCGCGATCAGGCGCTCTACGGCACCGGTCAGCTTCCGAAGTTCAGCGATGATCTGTTCCGCACCGGCGAGGGTTACTGGCTGATTCCCACAGCAGAGGTGCCGCTGACCAACCTGGCGGCAGAGGAGATCCTGGAGGAGGACGTTCTGCCGCAACGGTTCACCGCGCTCACACCCTGCTTCCGGGCCGAAGCCGGGGCCTCCGGCAAGGACACGCGCGGTATGCTGCGCCAGCACCAGTTCGAGAAGTGCGAACTGGTTTCTATCGCCCATCCGGATCACTCAGAGGAAGAGCACGAGCGCATGACCGCCTGCGCAGAGGCGGTGTTGCAGAAGCTGGAATTGCCCTACCGGGTGATGGTGCTGTCCACGGGGGACATGGGCTTTGCCGCACGCAAAACCTACGATATCGAGGTCTGGTTACCGGGCCAGAACCTTTACCGCGAAATTTCAAGCTGCTCGAACTGCAGCGACTTCCAGGCCCGCCGCATGCGGGCGCGTTTCCGCGCGAAGGGAGAGAAGGCGACACGCTTCGTCCATACCCTGAACGGTTCCGGCATCGCGGTTGGCCGGGCGCTTATCGCCGTGATGGAGAACCATCAGCGCGCGGACGGCACGATTGCCGTACCGCAGGCCCTTCGTCCCTATCTAGGCGGCATGGATATGGTGGGTGGCGATGCCTGAATGCCGTCCCCTCGACCTCTCCAACGCGCGTATCCTCGTTACCAACGACGACGGGGTGCAAGCGCCAGGCCTTGATGTCCTCGAAGGCATTGCGAGAAAGCTTTCTGACGATGTCTGGGTTGTCGCGCCGGAAACCGAGCAGTCGGCGACGAGTCACTCGCTGACGGTTCGCCGGCCGCTGCGCCTGCGCCAGCTTGAGGCGCGGCGGTTCTCAGTCGACGGCACGCCCACGGATTGCGTCGTGGTGGCTGTCAGCAAGGTCTTGGCCGACCGGAAGCCCGATCTCGTGCTTTCCGGCATCAACCACGGCAGCAACCTGGGCGAGGACGTGATCTACTCCGGCACGGTGGCCGCCGCGATGGAGGCCGCGCTGATCGGGCTACCGGCTATCGCGCTTTCGCTGGCTCGTCGCGGCAATCATGATTTCTACTGGGAAACGGCCGAGCGTCATGCGCCAGACATAATCCGTCGGGTAGCGGAGGTGGGTTTCGCGCCGGACATGCTGGTGAACGTGAATTTCCCCGATTTACAGCCGGATGAGGTGCGCGGCGCGCGCGTCTGCCGGCAAGGTCGGCGCGACGTGGAAACGGAGGTCGTCGAAGGCGTCGATCCCGGTGGCCGGCCCTATATCTGGATTGGCGACTACATGGTGGACGAGTCGCTTGAGCCGGATACCGACCTGGCGGCGGTTAACGAGGGTTGCATTGCCGTAACGCCTTTGCATCTCGACCTGACCGAGCGGCGGTTGCTCGAAACACTGGGGGCTGCGTTTTCGTGAGCTTGGCGGCGCACAAGATCCGCTTGATCATGCAGTTGCGCCAGGCCGGTATCGCCGATACGGCCGTTCTTGCCGCCATCGAGCGTATTCCCCGCGAACATTTCGTGCCTGAAGCCTTCCAGGATCAGGCCTACGAGAATCGCACGCTCCCTATCGGCCATGGCCAGACGCTGTCGGCACCGGAAGTTGTGGCGACGATGACGCAGGCCCTGAAGGCCGACAGGCGGATGAAGGTTCTCGAAATCGGTATGGGCTCCGGCTACCAGACTGCCGTGCTTTCACGCCTAAGTCGCCGGGTCTACAGCGTCGAGCGATATCGCGACCTGCTTCGAGGCGCCGAGGAACGTTTGCTGGCGCTGCGCCTGCACAACATCACGGCGCGCGTCGGCGACGGGTGGCAGGGCTGGCCCGAGCAGGCGCCGTTCCATCGCATCATCGTCACGGCCGCGGCGCCCGAGGTTCCGGCAAAACTGGTGGATCAGCTTGGGCCGGGCGGGATCATGGTTGTTCCGGTCGGCGCGCAGGGGCGTGAGCAGGACCTGCTGCGGGTCAGCCGGGACGACGAGGGCGGGCTTCACGAAGAGCGCCTCTGCGGTGTTCGCTTCGTGCCGTTGGTCGCTTTCAGTGGCGGGCAGGCTGGCGGCGCCGCCGGCGGATCGGCGAGCGGTTCACTGGCATGACAATTTGCATTGCGGGCATGCCCGTTCGCTGCAACGCTTGGGCTGTCATGACGCGCAACATCGCGATTCTGCTGGCCTGCCTTGCCCTGCTCGGCTGTGCGCGCAGTTCGCCGCCGGCGCCGGTGGTCTATGGCCAGGACGGCGGAACATCGCAGGAGCGCACGAGCCAGCCCCGGCAACAGGCCGAGCAGCCCCGACAGCCTACCAGCCAAGGGGAGCGAAAGGCGCCGAAGGTCGAGAGGCTGGGGCGCACCACGACACCTTCGACGTCGCCAAGCGTTGTCCACGTCCAGGCCGACACGCAGAAGCAGCCAGCCTTCAATCCGAGCAAACCGCGAGGGCGCGCCGGCATTCACACAGTGAAGCGGGGGGACACGGTCTACGGCATCGCGCGGCGCTATCAGGTGCCGCTGCGTTCCGTGATCGACGCGAATAGCCTGCGCCCGCCCTATGTCCTGCGAATCGGAGAGCGGCTGCAGATTCCCGTGCCCCGACGCCATATCGTGGAGAAGGGGGACACGCTTTATGGCATTTCGCGCGCCTACGACGTTGACCTGCACGAGCTTGCGCGCATCAATGAACTTAGGCCGCCCTATACCATCAAGCCGCGCCAAGTCCTGATCGTGCCAGGCGTCGGGAGCCGGGCGGCGGCAACTCGTGTGGCTACGAAACCCGACGACGGCACGACCCGAACGGCCTCGGCGTCCGCGTCCGACAAGGCCAAGTCGGATAAGGCAGGACCGAACGGGACAGTGGCGAAAACCGCCTCGAAGCCGAAGAACCCGGCGCCCAAGCAGACAAAGGCAAAGAATCCATCCCCGGCGGGCTCCACGCAATCGACGGAGGCCAAGCCGGCCAGCATTTCGACCCCGGCCCCGAAAGAGATTCCGAAGCCGCCACCACGCTCGTCCGGCCGCTTCCTCTGGCCGGTGAAGGGCGACATCATTACTCGCTTCGGGCCGCAGAAAGACGGGCTTCACAACGATGGCATCAATATCGCCGCGGCACGGGGGAGCACGATTCGCGCTGCGGAGAACGGCGTCGTGGCCTATATCGGGAACGAGCTGCGAGGTTTCGGCAACCTGCTTCTGATCAAGCACGCCGACGGCTGGATCACGGCCTATGCCCACACCGACCGGATTCTGGTGAAGCGCGGACAGAAGATTCGCCGCGGCCACGCCATCGCGCGGGTTGGCAGTACGGGTGGCGTCTCCCGCCCGCAACTTCATTTCGAGGTTCGCCAGGGCAGCCGGGCGGTTGATCCGCTCAAGGTGCTGGGTCAGCAAAGCGCCGGTTTAACACGCGAAAGCGAGAAAGGCTGGCCAACGGCTACGTCAGAGGCGTACCCAGGCGCCCGGCCAAGTCCTGGATGAACTGCCAGGCAACGCGCCCGCTCCGCGCGCCGCGGGCCATCGCCCACTCCTTCGCTTCGGCCTGAAGCTTTGCCGTGGCCATGTCGAGGCCGTAGTGCGTGGCGTAGCCTTCGACCATCGCCAGGTAGGTGTCCTGATCGCAGTTGTGGAAGCCAAGCCAGAGGCCGAAGCGATCGGACAGGCTCACCTTCTCCTCCACTGCCTCGGAGGGGTTGATCGCCGTCGAACGCTCATTCTCGATCATGTCGCGCGGCATGAGGTGACGGCGGTTCGAGGTGGCATAGAAGGTCACGTTCTCCGGCCGGCCCTCGACCCCGCCTTCCAGTACCGCTTTCAGCGACTTGTAACTGGTGTCGGCCAGGTCGAAGCTGAGATCGTCGCAGAACAGCAGGCAGCGCCGCTCGACGTCCTGCAGGCCGTGCAGCAGGCGTGGCAAAGAGGGGATGTCCTCGCGGTGGATTTCAATGAGGGCCACGGGCTCGTAGCCGCCTTCCTTCGCCGCCACATTCACCGACGCGTGGACGGCCTTGACCAGCGAAGACTTGCCCATACCCCGCGCGCCCCACAGCAGGGCGTTGTTCGCGGGCAGGCCGCGGGCGAATCGCTCGGTATTCGCGTAAAGCTGATCGGCCTGCCGGTCGACGCCCTTGAGGAGCGGCAGGTCGACCCGGTTGACCCGCGCGACCGGCTGCAAGGACTCGCGCTCAGCCTGCCAGACGAAGGCCTCCGCGTCGTCGAGGACAAGACGGTCGCGGGCCGGCGGCGCCTGACGCTCCAAGGCATCGGCGATACGGCGCAGCAACGGTGCCAGCGGCTCGCTGTCCTGGGTCATCTTGTCGCTCTTCGTTTGTTGATCCGGCGGCAAAAGCGGCCGGAGCCTAGCCCCGGCCCCGACGGCCGTCAATTCGGTCGCCGGACGGGCGGATGGTTCGGCATCATTGCAATCCGCACGCGGGCCGTTATAGTCCGCGAAATTGCTGCACATCGTGCCGTCTCAACAGACGGATTTAGGGAGTTTGCATGCTGATCAGCCCGGCTTACGCCCAGGCCGCGGGCGGCGGGCAGGGCGGCTTTGATATCGTCGCACTGCTGCCGCTGATCCTCATCTTCGTGGTCTTCTATTTCCTGCTCATCCGCCCGCAACAGAAGCGGATGAAGGAACACCGCAGCATGGTTCAGGCCCTGCGGCGGGGAGACCGCGTGGTCACCGCCGGTGGTCTTATCGGCACGGTGACCAAGGTCGTCAACGACAACGAGCTGCAGGTCGAGGTGGCCGAGGGCGTGCGTGTGCGCGTCGTGCGCAGCACCGTCCAGGAAGTGCTCTCCAAGACCGAGCCGGCCGAGAAACAACAGGAACAGGGCAAGCAGCAGGCCGCCAACGACCCTGGCGACAAGGGCAAGGGCCTGATGGGCAAGCTGCTTGGCGGCGGGTCCGGCAACGACGGCTCGAAGTCGTAGCCGCACGCGCTGGCAGACGACGGACCGTTCGAAATGTTGCAGATTCCGCGTTGGCAAACCGCGCTGATTGTGCTCGTCCTGCTGATCGGCGTGGCGTTCGCCAGTCCCAATCTCATCAGCCGGCAGGCGACGGACAATATCCCCGACTGGTTGCCGAACCAGCAGATCAACCTTGGCCTCGACCTCCAGGGCGGCTCATACCTGCTTCTTGAGGTGCAGACCGAGGCCGTGATCGAGGAGCAGCTGGACAATCTCGTTGACGAGATCCGGGTTCAGCTCCGTGGCGAGCGAATCGGCTATCGTAACCTCGGGGTGGAGGATGGGGCTGCGACCTTCACGCTGCGCGATCCAACGCAGGCCGCGACGGTCGAAGAACTGATCTCTGATATCGGCGGTCAACTGCAGGTGAGCGTTGGCGAGGACGGCAAGGCCAGCGTGCGCTATGCCGATACGGCCGTGCAGGAGCGGATTAGCAACGCGGTTCAGCAGTCCATCGAGATCATCCGCCGGCGCATCGACGAAACCGGCGTGCGCGAGCCCACCATTCAGCGTCAGGGCGAACGCCGCGTTGTGGTACAGCTTCCCGGCATCGACAATCCCGAGCGCATGAAGGAGATCCTGGGCAAGACGGCACGCCTGACGTTTCGCCTTGTGGATGAGGATGTCAGCCCGCAGAGCAGCCGGATTCCACCAGGCTCGGAGGTTCTGCCGTCGGACGACGAAACACCCGAGGGAACGCCACAGCGCCGTCACGTCGTGCGCAAGCGCGTCATGGTATCAGGCGAGAACCTGACCGATGCGCAGCCGACGTTCCAGCAGGGTCAGCCCGTCGTGTCGTTCAGCTTCGACACCGTGGGTGCCAAGCGCTTCGCCGACGTGACCAAGAACAACGTCAATCATGCCTTTGCCATTGTCCTGGACGGCAAGGTGATCTCCGCGCCGGTCATCCGCGAGCCCATCCTGGGCGGCAACGGTGTGATTTCCGGCAACTTCACGGTGCAGGGGGCAAACGATCTGGCGCTGCTCCTGCGTGCAGGCGCCTTGCCGGCACCGCTGAAGATCCTGGAGGAGCGGACGGTTGGTCCGGGCCTGGGCGCAGATTCGGTGCGTGCGGGAGAGTTCGCCAGCGTACTGGCCCTGGTCGCCGTGATCGTTTTCATGGCCGTCGCCTATGGCCTGTTTGGCATCCTGGCGGACGTGGCCCTGGTCGCGAACCTGATCTTGATCATGGGGGCACTGTCGGGGCTGCAGGCGACGCTGACGTTGCCGGGCATCGCGGGCATCGTGCTGACGCTGGGCATGGCCGTGGATGCGAACGTCCTGATCTTTGAGCGCATCAGGGAAGAAGCGGGCAATTTCCGGGGGCCGGTCTCGGCGGTCGATGCGGGCTATCGCCGGGCGCTGACGACCATCTTCGACGCCAATATCACGACCCTGATCGCGGCCGTCCTGCTGTTCTATTTCGGCTCCGGGCCGGTCAAAGGGTTTGCCGTTACACTGGCGATCGGCCTCGTGACGTCGATGTTCACGGCCATCATGGTCACGCGTCTGCTGGTAGCCGGCTGGCTCCGCCGCCGGCGACCCCAGGCCCTCCCGATCTGAGGAGACGAGCAAGATGGCTCTTATCAAGCGCGTCCCCATCAAACCCGAGTTCAATATCGTCGGCCTGCGCAGGCTGACGATCGGCTTCTCCATTGCGCTCGCGCTGTTGTCGGTGGTGCTGTTCGCTGTCCAGGGACTGAACTTCGGCGTCGATTTCCGGGGCGGCATCCTGATGGAGGTCCGCACCAAGGCTGAAACGGCCGATATCGCGGATTTCCGCGATCGCCTGAACGACCTGAACCTTGGCGATGTGACCATTCAGCGGTTCGGCGAACCGGATACCGTCCTGATCAATATTCAGGAGCAGGAGGGCGGCACCGAGGCGCAGGCTGCAGCGATTGAAAGGGTCAAGGCAACGCTTGACGAGGTCGTCGAAAGCTATCGCCGGACGGAATTCGTTGGACCGAAAGTCGGTGAGGAGCTGAAGCAGGCCGGCATCCTGGCGACGGCGTTGGCACTGGCGGCAATGGCGGTCTACATCTGGTTCCGCTTCGAGTGGCAGTTCGCGGTCGCCGGCCTTCTCGCCCTGATTCACGACGTTTTAGCCACCATCGGCTTCTTCGCCCTGACGCAGCTTGAGTTCAATCTGGGCACGGTCGCCGCCGTGCTAACGATTGCCGGCTATTCGATCAACGACACCGTGGTGATCTTCGACCGGGTGCGCGAGACCATGCGCCGGTATAAGCGCAAGGCCATGCCCGAGCTTCTGAACATGGCCGTGAACTCGACGCTGACTCGGACGGTTCTGACATCGGGCACGACTCTGATCGCCCTGATCGCGCTCGCCATCTTCGGCGGCGCGGTCATCCGCAGCTTCACCTGGGGACTGATCTGGGGTGTCATGATCGGAACCTTCTCGTCGGTTGGCCTGGCGGTTCCACTGCTTATGTTCCTTGGGGTGAAGCCCTCGACGATGAGCACCGGCGAGGAAAGCGAGAAAGAGGCCGCCGAGCGCGCCGCTGGCAAGGCGTCCGTCTGACGTTCCTGTGCCACCGGCCGCCCATTCGGCGGCGGGAGAGCGAAGATGGACGTCACACCGCAGATTGCCGAAGGCAAACAGGTTATCGAAGCCTACGGGGATAAGCGCTTTCGCGTCACCGGCGAGGTATACGAGGGCTCCATCCTCGTTTTCCCGGATCGCACGCTGAACTGGAAGGTTGCCGCCTTCGAGGATCTGACAGTCGAGAGCCTGCAGCCCATCATAGACGCAGCCGGCGACGTCGAGGTCCTGCTGCTTGGCTGCGGCGCGCGCATGGAACTGGTTACCAAGACAGTGCGCGGGCGGGTGCGCGATGCCGGAATTGTGATTGAACCTATGGACACAGGTGCCGCCGCGCGGACCTACAACGTCCTCATGATGGAGGACCGCCGGGTTGCCGCTGCTCTTATCGCGGTATAGGACATCCCCGCAAGAGATTGACATGAAAAGGGCCCGCCGATTGGCGAGCCCTTTTCCAAAAACCGTGACAGTCGCACCAGCAGGGCTTCAGCCCTTCATGCGGCCGGCCACGTTCTCCCAGTCGACCATGTTGTCGAGGAAAGCCTTGACGTAGTCCGGCCGGCGGTTGCGGTAGTCCAGATAGTAGCTGTGCTCCCACACATCGCAGCCAAGCAGCGCGGTCTGACCGGAGAAGCAAAGCGGGTTCACGCCGTTCGGGGTCGCCGTGACCTTGAGCTGGCCGTTTTCCTGCACGAGCCAAGCCCAGCCGCTACCGAACTGACCGGCAGCCGCAGTCACGAAGGCATCGCGGAACTGGTCCCAACCGCCGAAAGCGTCGTTGATCGCCTTCTCCAGCTCGCCGGGCAGGCCCATCTGCTCCTTGCCGCCGCCCTTCTTCATCCAGGGCCAGAACTGATTGTGGTTCCACGCCTGCGAAGCCTGATTGAAAATCTTCGTCCGGTTCGAGTCGTTGTACGTCTCGCGAACGATATCCTCCAGCGACTTGCCCGCGAGGTCGGTACCCTCGATAAGACCATTCAGCGTGGTTACATAGGCGTTGTGGTGCTTGTCGTGATGATACTCCAGCGTCTCCGCGGACATGTACGGATCAAGCGCGTCGTACGCATACGGCAGGTCCGGAAGCTCGAATGCCATATCGGTTCTCCCTCCTCATAGTGTCGTTTCGTGGCGAATGCACGGTCGAGAAAGCCGGCTACCCCTTAGATAGGTATAACGAAAGCGCTGTTAACCGGGCGACCGACGCAAAGCTGTGGACAAGCCTTGGCGGCGGCGGCCGCATGGCCTAGATGTGCCCATACCATGGCCCACGATAACGATACAGAGCTCTCGTACTGCGCCCAGCAACTTCGGCGCTACGACCATGACCGCTTCCTCATGTGCCTCTTCGCGCCGCCACCGGTGCGTGAGGAGATGTTCGCGCTCTACGCCTTCAATCACGAGGTCGCGAAGGTCGCAGAGGTCGTCACCGAGCCGATGGCCGGGCGGATTCGTATCCAGTGGTGGCGCGAAGCGCTGGACGGGCTGTTCGGTGGACAGCCCCGCAAGCATCAGGTGGCCGAGCCACTGTCGCAAGCTATCCGCGCGCACGGCCTTCCGCGCAAGCCGTTCGAGCGGCTGCTGGATGCGCGCGAGAACGACCTGGAGGATACACCGCCGAAGACGCTGGCCGACCTTGAGGGCTATGCGGGAGATACGTCGTCGACGCTGGTCGAGCTGGCGCTTGGCATCCTGGACGTGCGCGACGAGCGAAGCCGCAGCGCCGCGCACCACGTCGGAATCGCCTGGGCCCTCACCGGGCTGGCCCGTGCAGTGCCGTTCCATGCCAGCCAGCGCAGGCTGCTACTACCCGGCGACCTCACTTACGATGCCGGCTTGGACCCGCACGACCTCTTTGAGCTTCGCCAGCCGAAGGAGGTTGCGACAGTCGTGCGGCAGGTGGCCGAAAGGGCGGGAGAGCATCTGGATCAGGCCACCAACATGCGCCGGGATGTGCCCAGGCATGCGACACCGGCCTTGTTGCCGGCGGTCCTCGCGCGGCGCTATCTCCGCGTGCTGGAAAAGCACGGGCACGACCCTTTCCAGCCCCGTGTACAACTGCCGTTACCCGGGCGGCCCCTGCGGTTGCTGTGGGCCGCGACGACGGGTCGGTACTGACGGGCAGCCTACTCCGCCGCCGCGCGCGGCGTGTCGCCGGCCAGCCAGCGGTCGAGGTCGGCAAGCGCCCGCGCGCACTGCGCCGGCTTGCGTTCCTTCCGCTTCACCGGCTTGCCGTTCTCGCCGTAAATCGGTGGGAACAGGCCGAAGTTCACGTTCATCGGCTGGAAGGTTTCCGGATCACCGCCGCCGGTAATGTGACCGAGCAGCGCGCCCAAGGCCGTGGTCGGCGGCGGCGGCGCCGTGTCCTCGCCCAACCGCTCGGCTGCGGCGAAACGGCCGCTGAGGATGCCGACGGCCGCGCTTTCCACATAGCCCTCGACACCGGTGATCTGGCCCGCAAAGCGAATGCGTGGGGCCACCTTCATGCGCAAACGGTCATCCAGAAGCCGGGGCGAATTGATGAAGGTGTTGCGGTGCAGCCCACCCAGACGCGCGAATTCCGCGTTCTCCAGCCCCGGTATCATACGGAACATCTCGACCTGCTGCTTGTAGCGGATCTTGGTCTGGAAGCCGACGAGGTTGTAGAGCGTCCCCAGGGCGTTGTCCTGACGAAGCTGCACAACCGCATAGGGGCGCCGCCCGGTGCGCGGGTCGGTTAACCCGACCGGCTTCATCGGGCCATAGCGCAGCGTCTCCCGCCCGCGCGAGGCCATCACCTCGATCGGCAGGCAGCCCTCGAAGTACGGGGTATCGGCTTCCCAGGTCTTGAATTGCGTGGTTTCGGCATCAAGCAGGGCGTCGATGAAGGCTTCGTACTGCGCCTGATCCAACGGGCAGTTGATGTAGTCGCCGCTGCCCTCGTTCTCACCGCCGGGACCGACCTTGTCGTAGCGCGACTGATACCACGCCGTCTCGAAGTCGATGCTGTCCTTGTAGACAATGGGCGCAATGGCATCGAAGAACGCGAGATAGCCTTCGCCGCTAATCCCTTGTATCGCCTCGGCCAGGCCCGGCGAGGTGAGGGGGCCGGTTGCGACGATGACGCTGTCCCACGCCTCCGGCGGCAGCGAATCCACCGCCTCCCGCCGCAGCTCGATCAGAGGCTCCTGTGCGATAGCGTTGGTAACAGCCTCGGAGAAGCGGTGCCGGTCCACCGCCAGGGCGGCCCCGGCCGGTAGCTTGGCGCCATCCGCCGCCGCCATGATCAGGCTGCCGCAGCGGCGCATCTCCTCGTGCAGCAGGCCGATGGCGTTGTTGGCGGCGTCGTCCGAACGGAACGAGTTGGAGCACACCAGCTCGGCCAGGCCGTCCGTCTGGTGCGCTTCGGTGCCGTAGCCCGGGCGCATCTCATGCAGCACCACGGGCACGCCGCGCCGCGCGAGCTGCCATGCCGCCTCGCTGCCGGCAAGGCCGCCGCCGATGACGTGCACGGAAGAAGGTGAGGACTGTCCCATGGCCCATCAGATAAACAAGCCGGGGGACGACGACAAGACGCGGGATTCAATACGTGCCTGAAACCCCTGCCGTTTTGTCTCCCGCTGAAAATTTTGAGGACAAATTGAATCGTTGACGGGACCACAGGCGTGGGCCATTCGCAACGGATGCTCTGGGGGTATGCAGCACCGACCGTCCTCGTAATCGTCCTTCTGGCCAGCCGGCAGGTGTCCAGCCTGACCGCCGGCATTGCCGGACTCGCCGCGACGATTCCGCCGGCTGTCCTGGCCTTGCCTGACGGCCAGGGCACGATGGCGGTGCTGGCGCTGGAATCTGGAAAAGGGGCGTGGCTGGCTTGGCATGCCATCGCGGTCATTCTGGCCGGCCTGTTCTTCCACGAGGTTGGGCGGATCGTGACCCGGCAACGCGGGGAAGATGCGGCGAGCACGGAATACAGCCACCGGAGGCTGTTCGCGGCCTGCTTCCTGCTTGGACCGTTCTTCGAGGCGGCCGTCGGCTTCGGCGTAGGGCTGGTCATCGTGGTACCCACGCTTCTGCGGCTTGGTCTGGCGCCGATATGGGCGGCGGTGTTCGGGCTCTACAGCCAGGCGATGGTGCCCTGGGGCGCGATGGCTATCGGCTCCACCGTGGGCGCCGGGCTGGCCGGGCTTCCCGCCGACGTCGCGGGCGTGGCGACGGTGGCCGTGGAGGTGCCGGTGCTTGTGGCCCTACTGCTGGCGTTCTGGTGGCTGGTCGGGCGCATAGGTGCGCGGCCGGGCTTGAACGCGATACTGGACGATGTCGGCTGGTTAGCGGCCATCTGCGCCGGCCTGTACCTGACGAACCGCTATATCGCGCTCGAATCGGGTGCAATCGTGACCTGCGGCATCCTGCTGCCGTTACGCTTCTTTCGCGACGAGCGGCCGGATCTGGCGGCTTGGCAGAGCTTGATCGCACGGGCGGCGCCGTATCTCGCCTTGACGGGGCTTGTCCTGCTTACCCGGGCGGCGGAGCCGGTCGAAGCCTGGCTGCGCGCGGCGTCCACCTTACAGCCGTTCGCCGACAGCCTGGGATTTGCGCTGTTGCACCATGTCAGCGTGCTCATTCTCGTCGTTGCCATTGGCAACGGGCTTGCACATGGGCTTGGCGCAAGGCTGTGGCGCGAGGCGGCGGTGGCTGCATGGCGGGCTGCATGGCGCCCGGCGGCAGTGACGCTTGTCTTCGTCGTGATGGGCCGGCTGACGGGGGCATCCGGCATGGCCGGCGCAATGACGGAGACCCTGGTGGCGGCGGCCGGCGGCACGGCGGTGCTGGCCTCTCCGGCAATGGGCGGCCTCGCCGGTTTCCTGACGGGAAGCAACGTCGCCTCGAACGCCATCATGATGCCGCTTCAAGCACAGATCGCGGCTCACACGGGTCATCCACTGACCTGGCTGGCGGCCATCCAGATCGCCTCCGGCAACGCGCTGACGATGTTCTCGCCCATCCGCATCGCCATGGGTGCCGCCTTGATCGGCCAGCCTGGCGGCGAATCCGAGATCTACCGCCGTTCTTTGCCGATGGCGGCAGCGGTCGCGGCGGCGTTGTTCGCCTTCGCGGCGGGAGTCTGGGCGCTGGCCGGGTAGGGGTTACGCCTGCTTCTTGCGCGGCGCGTGGTGGGTGGTGAGGTAGTCGGCCAGGAAGTGGCCGGTGTGGCTTTCCTCGATCTCGGCGACCTGTTCCGGCGTGCCCATGGCGACGACGCGGCCGCCCTTGTGGCCACCTTCGGGGCCGAGGTCGATCAGCCAATCGGCGGTCTTGATGACCTCCAGGTTGTGCTCGATCACCACGACAGTGTTGCCGTTGTCGACCAGCGCGTGCAGCACCTGCAGCAGCTTGGCGACGTCGTCGTAGTGCAGGCCGGTCGTCGGCTCGTCCAGGATATAGAAAGTGCGGCCGGTGGAGCGGCGCGACAGCTCCTTCGCCAGCTTCACCCGCTGCGCCTCGCCGCCGGAAAGCGTGGTCGCCGGCTGGCCCACCTTGATGTAGCCGAGGCC
This sequence comes from Ferruginivarius sediminum, assembly GCF_003344765.1. Taxonomy (GTDB): domain Bacteria; phylum Pseudomonadota; class Alphaproteobacteria; order Kiloniellales; family Rhodovibrionaceae; genus Ferruginivarius; species Ferruginivarius sediminum. Next base: position 80,824 of record NZ_QPMH01000012.1, read on the forward strand.
GACGCGCTGCAGCGTTTCCAGCTTGTTGCGGATGGTCGGGACCGCCTTGAAGAACTCCACGCCTTCATCCACCGTCATGTCGAGCACATCGGCGATGGACTTGCCCTTGAAGGTGATGTCGAGCGTTTCGCGGTTGTAGCGCTTGCCCTTGCACTCGTCGCAGACCACGAAGACGTCGGGCAGGAAGTGCATCTCGATCTTGATGACGCCGTCGCCCTGACACGCCTCGCAGCGCCCGCCCTTGACGTTGAACGAGAAGCGGCCCGGCTTATAGCCGCGGGTGTTTGCCTCCGGCAGGCCGGCGAACCACTCCCGGATCGGCGTGAAGGCGCCGGTGTAGGTCGCCGGGTTGGAGCGCGGCGTGCGGCCGATGGGCGACTGGTCGATGTCGATCACCTTGTCGAGGAACTCCATGCCCTCGACGCTGTCATGCTCACCCGGCGCCGCGCGCCCGCCCATGATGCGCCGCGACAGTGCCTTGTAGAGCGTCTCGTTGATCAGCGTCGACTTGCCTGAGCCGGAAACCCCCGTCACGCAGGTGAAGGTGCCGAGTGGCACCGTCGCTTCGACGTTGCGCAGGTTGTGCTCTCGCGCACCGCGAATGCGGATCGCCTGTCCCTTGCGCCCGCGCCGGCGCTTCTTCGGCAGCGGGATCTGCAGGAAGCCGGTCAGATACTGCGCGGTCAGGCTCTCCGGATGCTGCATCACCTCCGCCGGCGTACCCTCGGCAACGACGCGGCCGCCGTGAACACCGGCACGCGGCCCCATGTCCACGAGATAGTCGGCGGCGCGGATGAATTCCTCGTCGTGCTCCACGACGATGACGGTGTTACCGAGGTTGCGCAGCCGCTCCAGCGTGCCCAGCAGCCGGGCGTTGTCGCGCTGATGCAGACCGATAGAGGGCTCGTCCAGCACATAGAGCACGCCCGTCAGGCCGGAGCCGATCTGGGAGGCGAGGCGGATGCGCTGACTCTCCCCGCCGGACAGCGTGGCCGAGGCGCGGGAGAGCGTAAGGTATTCGAGCCCGACATCCATCAGGAAGGTCAGGCGGTCGTCGATCTCCTTGACAATGCGCCGGGCGATGTCCCGGCGCTGCGGGCTCAGGTGTTCCAGCACCTCGGCGAACCAGGGATGCGCCTCGCCCACCGACATCTCGGTGACCTGGCCGATGTGCATGCCGCGGATTTTCACGCACAACGCCTCGGGCTTCAGGCGATAGCCGTCGCAGGCGCCGCAGGGCTTGCTGGCCTGAAAGCGCGACAGCTCCTCGCGCACCCAGTCGCTGTCGGTCTCGCGCCAGCGGCGCTCCATGTTCGGGATGACCCCCTCGAACGGCTTCTTTGTCTCGTAGGAACGCAGACCGTCGTTGTAGCGCATCGTCACCGACTCGCCGCCGGAACCGAACAGGATCGCCTCGCGTACCGGCTCGGGCAGTTCCTGCCAGGGCGTGTGGGTCGAGACCTTGAAGTGGCGCGCCAGGCTGTCCAGCGTCTGCTTGTAGAACTGCGAGGCGGAGTTCGCCCACGGCAGAATCGCCCCTTCGCGCAGGCTTAGCCGCTCGTCGATGGCCAACCCCGGATCGAAGTGCAGCGTGACGCCAAGGCCGTCGCAACTTGGGCAGGCGCCGAAGGGATTGTTGAACGAGAACAGCCGCGGCTCGATCTCCGGGATGGTGAAGCCGGAGACGGGGCAGGCGAACTTTGCCGAGAAGGTGGTGCGGCTGCCGTCGTCGGCATTCTCGGTGAACGCCAGATCGTCGCCGATCGCCAGCGCCGTCTCGAAGCTGTCGGCCAGCCGGGTTTCCATGCCAGGGCGAACGACAAGACGGTCCACGACGGCCTCGATATCGTGCTTGCGCTTCTTGTCCAGCGCCGGCGCCTCGTCGATCTCGTAGAGTTCGCCGTCGATCTTGACCCGCTGGAAGCCGCGCTTCTGCAGGTCGGCCAGCTCCTTGCGGTACTCGCCCTTGCGTCCGCGCACAAGCGGTGCCAGCAGATAGAGGCGCGTGCCCTCGTCCATCGCCATGACGCGGTCGACCATCTGGCTGACCGTCTGACTCTCGATGGGCTGTCCGGTGGCGGGCGAGTAGGGCGTGCCGACGCGCGCCCACAGAAGACGCATGTAGTCGTAGATCTCAGTGACGGTACCGACGGTGGAGCGCGGGTTCTTCGACGTGGTCTTCTGCTCGATGGAGATCGCCGGCGACAGGCCCTCGATGGAGTCGACGTCGGGCTTCTGCATCAGCTCCAGGAACTGGCGCGCGTAGGCCGAGAGCGATTCGACATAGCGGCGCTGGCCCTCGGCATAGATCGTATCGAAGGCCAGCGATGACTTGCCCGAGCCGCTGAGCCCGGTGATCACAGCCAGCTTGTTCCGTGGCAGGATCACTTCGACGTTCTGCAGGTTGTGCTCGCGCGCACCGCGCACATGAATAACCGGCGCGCCGGTCGGCTCCGCCATCCGCTGCTCCGCTTCCTTCATCCGGGACCGGGTCGAGTTTGTGACGCTTCGCAATATGGTTCAATCGCGCTCGAAAAACGAGGGTGTCGCGAGGGTGCGAGAAATCCGATACAGGCTATGGCGATGTGGCGTCGGAGCCGCTAGAGTCCGCGGCCACTCGATAGCATGTCACCTCTAGGTACTGTAGGTAAGGTCGATCCGATATGGCGGGAAGCGTCAACAAAGTCATCCTCGTCGGCAATCTTGGACGCGATCCGGAGGTCCGGCAGACCAACTCCGGGCAGCGCGTAGCGAACTTCCCGCTTGCGACTTCGGAGACCTGGACTGACCGGCAGAGCGGCGACCGGCGGGAGCGGACCGAGTGGCATCGAGTCGTGATCTTCGACGACCGCCTGGTCGACGTGTGCGAGAAGTACCTGCGCAAGGGCTCCAAGGTGTTTCTGGAGGGCCAGCTCCAGACCCGCAAGTGGCAGGGCCAGGATGGGCAGGACCGCTACACCACCGAGGTCGTACTACAACGTTTCCGCGGTGAACTGACCATGCTGGATACCCGTGGTGGCGGCGGCGGGGGCGGCGGCTCCGAAGGCGGCGGCTATGGCGGCGGTTACGGTGGTGGCGGCGGTGGCGGTGGCTACCGCGACGAGCGCGTGGGCGGCATGGACACCCGCCAGCCGGCACCTGGCCCCGGCGGCGGCGACGACCTGGACGACGAGATCCCGTTTTAACTGGATGGTGGTCAGGAAGGGCGATAGGCGTGTCGCCTCTTCCCGACCTGTCGTACCATCCACGCCCGAAGGCGGTAGCGTTTAAGGCTACTCACTGAACGACACGGCGCGCCAAGCCCAGGATTCACCCTTGTTGTCCTCGTGCTCGAACCTGACGCTCCAGCCGATTTCGGGCGAATACAGTGTGACCGTCTCGCCTTGCCAGGAATGGCTATAGGCCTTGGAAGTCCATCGAACGACGTAAACGTCGACCTCTCCTCGCTCAAGCTCGAAGGTATCGGTACCGACAACCTCGATACGGTCCTTCCACTTGTTGCCGCTCCGGTTTCGCCAGAAGCTGACTTCCTTTCCGACTTCGAGAGGCCATAGCTTGGCGTAGGCGTCTTCATCGAAGTGCGTGTTGCCACAGTAACTGCAGAATATATAACCGGAGCGCTCGTCCCTCTCCCAGGTCCAGTTCACCTCGAAATCGTCGGGAGAGCCAATCACGCCGCGACCTGATTCACCGTTGCTTTCGTTTTCCCACGCCATCGCGGTACCCGATGGAGCCGGCTGCCATGGCGCGGGCTCCAGTTGCGGTGCTGCATGCGCCGCACCTGCCAAAAGGGAAAGTATGGCGACAAAAGAGTAACTTCGCATTCTCGGCCCCCCCCTGCACTTGCCGTTTGAAAGGTATCGCGCCACGATTTTATCAACTAAACACTTATGTTTCGCCCTATACATCTATCCATAACGCTCCGCTCGACCGCTCGCGTCACCTCGTTTCTGTTTGGTTCCCCCAGCGCTCTTCCGGACTCCCTGAAGGCGCCCGGAAGCCGTTGGTCCTGTTCACCAAGCCCCCACGGGGCAGGTGGGCACTTTTTACGTGTCGCCCGAGCGAACCTTCACGTCGCAGAGCGAAATGCAGTGACGCACTAGGCGTCTGCTTCTCGACGTCACACCCCCGGGCCTTGTCGCGATCGCCTAGATTAAACTGCGGCACCAGGAAGAAACCAGCCGCCGCGGCAGAGCTCCTGTCACGAACTGAGGCACGCAGCGACGCCGGTTGAGGACAAACCCAACGCCGCTGTGGATAAACCTCACGCCGTCTCAGTCTTCAGTAACCTGCTAGACGTCGGAGACCATATTGGTCGTGTCGATCAGACCTGCGCGACGTTGCGACCTCATGGGCGGCGACGTCCGTGACATTCTGCCAAGCCTCGCCAGCTTCTCGGGCCGAATGTCGCAAGCGCGTTTGCCCACCTTGATCGCGGTCATCTCACCGCTCGTATTGCGTTGAGGGGAGGCAGCGACGCGCGTGGCGTCCGGTACGGCGTCCACCGGCCCCAGCCAGCAGAAGCGCATCCAGCTCAGCCGGTCGCACACCAGATATTCGGTCTGACCCAGCGATAGGCCGTGCAGATCCTGGAGCACCAGTATCCGGAACTTGAGCACTACGCCGAACGGTGGGCGCCCGCGCTTGCTCACATCGCGCGGCCGGACGGCGCCTTCGGGTCAGCGCGGAACAGCTCGACGCCGAGGGTGGCGGTGAGTGGGCTTTCAAACCTCAGAAAGGACACCTTGACGCGGGACACACGTTACACGCGAACCAGCACCGTCGGCACCCTTGACGCGTGTTGTTTTCGAGCTTATCCTTTAACGAATGATAGCAAATGGGGGTTACGTCATGGCGCGCATAGTAACCGTGTCTGGGCCGGACGTCAGTCCGCATCACCTCGAGCTTTTACGCTCCCATGGCTATCAAGTCCGCTTGGTGTCGGACGATTCTGATAGAGAAGAGCTGCGCAATGCGCTTTCGGACGCTTGGGGTCATGTACTCGGTGGTAATGAATACCTGGATCGGGAGCTTCTAGCAGCCGCGTCGTGCTTGCGCGTAATCTCATATGTTGGAACCGGCTATTCCTCCTTTATAGACACAGCTGCCGCCCGCGAATTCCAAATCCAGACTTGTTCGACGCCAAGGTTGATGGTTGGAGCTGTCGTCGAACACACCATCGGTCTCCTCATAGGTGCCCAACGGCGCCTCTTTGAACGAAATTCCACTCTCAAATCCGGAGGTGTTTGTGAAGATACCTCCTTGGAATTGTCCCGCAGAGAAATAGGAATAGTGGGTCTCGGTGCCATCGGAGAGGAGGTGGCGCGGGTTCTGGTTCAGGGATTTCGTGCAAACGTCTCTTACTATAGCCGGACCCGACACGTCCGTCATGAAGAGACGCTTGGGGTTACCTATAAATCCAAAGACGATCTTATAAAAAGTTCCGACGTAATCATATTGTTAATCCCCAGCACCGAGGAAACCCGACACTTCCTTGGTCCGAGAGAATTTAACATAATGAAAAAACACGTCACTTTAATCAATACCGCAGGTCCGTGGCTGGTCGATGCCGATGCCTTATTGGCCGCATTGAACGCCGATATAGTGTCCACGGCCGCATTTGATGGTTTCTTTTCTGAACCACCATATACGGGCGCGGAGGATACGGACCGTCTCCTCACCCTGCCGCGAGAACGCGTCATTGTGACCGGGCATACCGCTGCCAGGACTCCAGAAACATGGGATCGAATGCTCAACAAGTCCATCGAGAATCTCGTTGCAGCAGAAGAGCTAGATGCATAACGTCGTGACTGGGGCCACGAAGCGACGTCGTACATGGCAGCATGTCGACGGCGCTATCCCAATACAAGAAGAGGTCCCCGGCTCCGGTGCTGATCAAATACCCGTCGCATTAGCGTGTGATCTGGTCCTCAACTATACGGCTCCCGGGCATCATATCTTAGATCCATTCTGTGGATTTGGCACAGTTCTAAAAATCGCTCACGACTTAGGACGGCCCGGTTGCGGCATTGAGCTAGACTCCGATAGGTGTCAATTCGCACAACAACATTTACCGAACCAAATCGATATTATCAACGCGGACTCACGAGATGTCGTGCTCCGCGAACGGGCCTACGATTGCATGATCACGAGTCCGCCGTTTGGCCGAGTGTCTGAAGGTGTGCGTATCGTTGACGATAGTAGCTATGAGTTGGTTGAACATGTCGTAGGTCATTGTCGCACGTTCATTAAACAACACGGACTAATCGTCGTTGAAACCGCTAACCCTCGCATAGATGGCTTTCTTTCTACGTATACGCATGAGGTCGCCGTCCGTCTTGCGCGAATAGTGCCACTTGTCGACGAGATCATATACTGCGTTGATACAGGGGTGGATGTTGTCGAGGGGGTCCAACACAGTAATATTCTCGTCTTTCAAAACACAAACGAATGCCCGTAACGTAATTTGGGCGCATTCGTCGTTGTGACTGCCGCATGAAGTAAGGGGAAGTTGTGATGCATGATGCGCGTTCTCAAGCAACACCGCTAACGAACTACGAATGGAAAGGGATGCATAGCCGGGCCAGCTTAGCTGACGGCCACGCATACCATGACATTCCAAAACACATGCTGGAGGTCATTGAGAAACTCCCTCAAATTTGGGACGAGGCGACGGGTATTCGAGTCCCGGAAGCGCAATCTCGATTCCGGGAAGCCTGGGAACATTTCACTTGTGAAACCCTAGCACTGGGCGCAGAGATGTGGATATGCCCAACGGCATCAAACTCAATTGACCTGGTTGCAGCGATACTCGCTGGCCGTGCCATGCGAACGGGACTTCTTGAACCTACATTCGATAACCTCGCTTTGCTGTTCCGTCGGCGGGGAGCCGCCCTCACCCCCATTCCCGAAGCGGACCTATCAAACGGTTCCCTGGACGGCTATCTTGATGGAATCGACGCCATATTTGTCGTGGACCCCAATAATCCAACAGGTTCACAATTGGACGGCACCCAATGGGAACAAATTATTAGACTATGCGCAGATCACAATAAGACCCTGATTGTCGATCGAACGTTCCGGTTCTTCAGTACTGCGGAACCAAAATTGAGTGAGCTCTTAGCCCAATATGACGTACCATTTATGATTATAGAAGACACGGGGAAGACTTGGCCCACATTGGATCTGAAAATGAGCCCTGTGATTTGTTCACAACACTATACCGACGTGATGTCACAACTCTATCAGGAGATGTATCTGTGCGCGTCACCATTCGCCATGCTGTTTTTCCACTACATCCTGTCCTCAGCGCCGCCTTACAGCGAACACTTTGACTCTCTCCAGGCACTCCTGTTGCGACGGCGAGACATGTTACGAGCTGCCATCGCTGAAAGTGGCCTAAGGACGGCGCAGGAAGGGGAAAACAGTTGTTTGCCAATTGAGTGGCTAGATTGTTCAGCCATGGGCGACGACGACAGTAGGATCGTTGAGGCGCTTAACGCTAGGGGCGTTCATCTGTTGCCTGGATATCCATTTTTCTGGTCTCAAAGCCCGCTCATGGCACCGCGCAATAGACTCCGGGTCAGTCTACTGAAAAAGGAGGCCGATTTTCAGTTAGGTGTCTCAATATTGAAAAGCGCTCTTGCGTCGTATCCGCAAACTTAGACGAGAGTTGCGTGGCATCGGTAGTGTCCGGAATGCAGGTAGCATTTTGCCGGGCCTGAGGACCATTCGGATACCATAGAGGAGCGCAGGGGTGCATTTTGAATAGAAGCGAGTCCGCTGCAATTTGGCCACAAGTCCGTCGCCTCGTTGTTGTCGGTAGTGGCGTGTGGATCACATTTGCAGCGCAGCTTTTAATTACATTTATTGAAACCGTTATCGTTGCACGACTGGGCGCCGATGCACTGGCCGGGGTCACAATCGCGCTATCCCTTTATGTGGCGAGCTTCCTGTTTTCTCTTGGTGTCGTTACCGCGGTTACTCCGCTAGCGGCCACGGCATATGGAAAAGGGGACCTTGAGGGGGTGCGCAATTTCGGTCAACAAGGAGTGCTAGTCGCCTTGATGATTGCCACGCCCTTAATGGTCGCGCTTTTTGGCGCGGCCGGTGTTTTCGCGAGCATGTCGGCTGAATACGCTCGATTTGGCGCTGCGGCCGCATATCTCACAGGTGCCGCTCCGGGCCTACCGCTCTGGACGATCTACGTCGCTATCCGCTGCTTTGGAATTGCTACTGGCCGCGTATACGTAATAACAGGGGTAATGGTCGCAGCGATCCCAATATATACCGCACTCGCTATAGTGCTTACATTCGGATTGGGTCCGATTCCCAAATTGGGTGTCTTCGGGTCCGGGTTAGCGTATACACTGACCGCGCTGATCATCGTAACTGTAACGGCACTCATTCTCAAATACATCAACCTGACGCCGACCTCGTCCATTCTTATTTGGAGGCCAAAAGCGGTAAGATCGGAACGAAAAGAAATTCTATCTCTGGGAATACCCTTCGCTTTCCGCATTGTCCTCCGAGAAGGCGTTCTACCTGCTACGACGCTTATCGTGGCCGTATTCGGGGCGGATGTTATTGCGGCACACGCCGTTGCATCACGTCTAGGTGAGATTACCAGCTCGATTGCGTTTGGAATTAGCAGCGCCGTCAACGCCGAGATCGGCTATATGCTCGGGTCCAACGAACATCGCCAAACACGTCTTCCGGTTCTTGTCGGAGTGGCTTTAGCCCTAATAGTGAGCATTATCGTCAGTGCAACCGTCGTCGTGTTTTCTGAGTCCATCGCGACACTCATGTTAGGTAACGCTAACGCCATCTCCATAACCATGGCGTTACAGGTCATTCCAATTGCAATGCTCTGGTTTATCGTTGTCGCTTTACAAGCACCCCTAAGCGGTACGCTTAGCGCATTTAAAGCAGCGAAATTTCAACTATGGACCGCGGCCGCCGGAAGTTGGATGCTTGGGATACCAATTGCCTATGGGCTTTCACGGTTAGCAAGTGTCCCTACCGCCGGTGCCTGGATAGGTCTCACACTCGGTGAATTATCGATAACGGCCCTATTCTTTTGGAAGGTGTACCATTTAATTAGCCGACACCAATTGTACGCGGTAACGCCCTAGGTGCACGACCTTCAATAAATGCAGAGGTGAACAATGACCTTTGGCTCGCTGCTCATGAATGACAACTGGGAACGCCTTTCGGCTGAAGACGAGCGCCTGTTCATGAAATTTGCCAAGGCCTTCGGTAGGTGCTGCGCATACGAAAACTCTTTCGCGTATATTGTACAAGAAACGCGTTCGAACGCTGCGCGCTACTGTGTCGAGGGTCTTCTTGCGGTAGCGTTTATCAAGGATGAGAATAGCGATTTCGTATTTCTACTCCCTCCGTGGGCCGCCGATACTGAACCGGTGACGGATGTGCATGTGTTTCTTTGTCAAAACCTCAGACGCGCTACCGGGCGAAGGGTGGTTCTCCGTCGAACCCCAAAGCAATTAAGTCGACGGCTGGAGGGCTCTGGTCGCTTTCGCATGCTCCCCCCAAGCACATTCACCCTGCCCGCCGACCTTCCTGAGGACATATTTCCTCAAGTATTGATTGATGTGGAACAAGTGAATTCTCTCGTTGGGCCACGGTTCCAAAAACTCCGCAATCAAATATCTTATCTCCAAAGAACTTGCAGTCTTTGCGCTGTAGATTTGGACGCACAGACACAATCGGACGTTCCGTATGTTATTCACAAGTGGGTCGAGAAATACAACGCCCGGAATATCAACATTGAGCGGACGATAATGGAAGCGGACCCCGCCGCATACGATGTACTATGGCGCCATTTCTCCAATCACGCCGACAACGGAGAGTATTTCGGGAGACTATTGTATTTAAACGGTGACCCGGCGGGGTTTTCATTCTGTGGTCGCATAGATCGCAATTCGGCGGCCCTTTATGCGTCTGTAAGTGCAAGTAATACACGGGGAACCTCAAATTACCTCTTGGTGGATGCCGTTGGCAACCTCCACCAAAAAGGTATATCTTTGCTCAATCTTGGCGGCTCGGAGACGGAATCGCTCCATGACTACAAAAAGCGGTATGGACGGGTCAAAGAACTCGCAACATATGACGTTGAATTTATCAAATAAACCGAACGTGTATCGGCAAATGGGGTAATGATTATGGCTGTTTCAGTCCGTGCTGTCGCTAAGCATAAATGGCGGCGCTCCACCGCCACCCGGATTACGGCCGCAAGTCCGGACCCACGCCGATGATAGCTGCGCTAGGCATAGACCGCTGTGCCGGGATAACCACGAAGCCGCGGTCACCTGAAACCGGTTAATCGATCCGCTGGGGCCATGGGCTCTGCAGGAACGAGACAGCCCTCGAACGAACAGAGCCGGATTATGATGCCTGCCATACGCATTCATTGGAAGGTATGAGGATACAAAGTTCAAGGATCCTAAAGACCCCAGGACCCGCTGCCCAAAAAACCTGCCAGTTTGCGCTTCAGCAAACCTTCGAATGCCCGGCGACCGCATATGCCTCCATAGGCGGCAAGAGAAAATGCCGTGGGGACACTGAAGGAGTGAAGGCAATGCAGGTCGTATCCAAACTGGCTTTGACGGCCGGCACAATGGCGCTGGCCATCGGCATCGCGGCAGGCGGCGGGGCAGTGCCCGCCATGGCCGGCGACAACGAGCAGGCAGCGCCGGTCAGCATCGTTCGCGCGCCGGACGATATACCGGGCCCGATTGGGGAGCGCGAGAACAGGACCGTCCGGCTGACGCTGGAAACCACCGAGGTGGTTGGGCGTCTCGACGACGGCACGAGCTTCCGGTACTGGACCTTCAACGACACCGTGCCGGGACCGTTCGTCCGGGTGAAACAGGGCGATACGGTGCAGGTGACGCTGGAAAATGCCGAGGGTAGCTGGATGTATCACTCGGTCGACTTCCATGCCGTCACCGGCCCCGGCGGCGGGGCCGTGGCGACACAGACCGCGCCGGGAGAGGCCAGGACATTCTCCTTCAAGGCGCTGAAGCCGGGGCTTTACGTCTATCACTGCGCCACCCCGATGGTCGCCCAGCACATTGCGAATGGCATGTACGGCATGATCCTCGTCGAGCCCAAGGAAGGCTTGCCGGAGGTGGACCGCGAATTCTACGTGATGCAGGGCGAAATCTATACCGAACAGGAGCTGGGTACACGCGGTCAGTTGACCGAAAGCTATGAAAAGCTTCTGGACGAACAGCCGGAATACTATGTCTTCAACGGCGCCGTCGGAGCCCTCAGCGATCAAGCCCCATTAAAGGCCAAGGTTGGAGAGACGGTCCGAATCTACTTCGGCGTCGGCGGCCCTAATAAGACTTCTTCCTTCCACGTGATCGGCGAGATCATGGACAAGGTGTACAACCTTGGCAGCCTGGCGACCGGGCCCGTCGAGGATGTCCAGACAGTCAGCGTCGCACCGGGGGGTGCAACGGTTGCCGAGGTCAGCTTCGAAGTGCCGGGCGAATACCTCATCGTCGACCACGCCTTGAGCCGGCTTGCCCGCGGCCTGGTCGCTCGGATCGACGTCGAGGGCCCCGCGAATCCGAAGGTCTTCAAGACACGCGACCAAGTCGCCGCTGTGGAGTAGATCCGGCGGTCGAATATACTCTGGGCGGCAAGGGGGTTATCGCGCACCGAAGCGCCCTTGCCGTCTTTTCGTTGCATGGGGGAATCGGGGACCAAAGGTATCATTAGGGTACCCTAGAGTTGTTCCAAGGCCCTTTTTGCGACGATAGCGGTAAGGGTTTCTCCACATTGCCGGGATACTGCTGCCCCATTTCAGCCACAGCGGTCTGTGCGCATGGCTCGATGACCGGTATGGAGCAGACCGTGGGTCAATCGCAAGCAGGCCTCAAGCAGCCCGGTGATGGCGGAAATATCGGCCAAGGGTTATGTGAGATTGTTAGCCAAGTCTGGAGACGCAAATCCCGCCACGTAAAGGTATCATCTGAAGGAGATCGGTAGATGCTTAACGATGAAAACAACAATCCGAGAAAGATCTTTGGCCGTGTCGAATGGCCAATAGGGCTGCTGTTCGCCACAGTACCAGTATTGATCATCGTGGCGATCGTGAAGAACGCAGGCGCTGTATTCTGAAAGAGAGGCAACGGAGGCTGACATGCGCATATTGATCGGGCCGAGCATTCGCGCACTGGGAATGCGGCGATGTCCGTAAAAATCGGGCAGCGGATGAGTAAACATATCGTCACGCGAACGCCGCATTTCCGACATATGAAAAGCACAGAATGTTGCTCCCGTTAACTGGAATTCAGCAAACGGGAGCCCACAATGAATATCCGCGATTCGATCACATCCCTGAAACCCTATGCGCTCGGGACAGCCGTAGGCGCAGTGGGGATAGCGATTATCGGCTTCAGTGCGGATTGGATTGTGACTACAGGCACCATGAACGAGAAAGTTCAAGCCGCCAAGGTGTCCGCGTTGGCTCAGGTATGTGAGACGAATGCCCTTGCCCACTGGAAGGAACAAGGCAAGAAGGCCAGTGCCTTGGAGGGCTGGGACAACGATGCTCGCGAGAAGCTGGCCAAGCAGTTTGCTCCAACAACGGCCAAGAAGGCCGATTACCAGGATGAGATCGTGGATCAGTGCGATGACCTCCTTCGGCCAGCGTAAGTGGCGCGGAATCCGGAAAGCAGAAAAGGCGGGCCGTCGCGCCCGCCTTTCCTCGTTCGACCTGTTGCTTACCTTCGCGGTTCTCTCGGCGGCACTCATCTCAACGGCTTGGTCGCAAGACCCCTCGTGCGAGATCAAACCTTACGCCGCTTGCTCGGGCGTCGATCTCGGGTCGATGGACCTGAGCAACGCGGATTTGGCCGTAGCCCGATTCGAGGACGCAAATCTCGAAACGGCCCAACTTGTCCGCGCGGACTTGAGCGGTGCCTATTTGACCGACGCAATCCTGCGCAGGGCGAACCTGACCGATGCCAACTTGCAAGGTGCCCGGCTCAAGAATGCAAACCTGGAGGCGGCGATCCTGCGGCGGGCAAGCCTAGCCGACGCGAGACTGGATGGGGCCAACCTCCGCGATGTCGATGCCCAGAAGGCCAGATTCGAGGGTGCAAGCTTGCGGAACACCGATCTGAGCGATTCCGATCTGCGAGGCGCCGTGTTCACCGGGGCGCGACTGAGCGGTGCCAACCTTGAGGGCGCAAACATAACAGGTGCTCGGTTCAAGGGAAGCGAATGGCAGCCTGCCGCAGACCTGTCGGGCGCCATTTGGATCAACGGAGTAATGTGCGATTCGGGATCGGTCGGTACTTGCAATCAATTTGCCCCACAGTCGGATGGCCTGACGCTCGAGGATAGCTCCGGCCTGATTTTGCGGCGGGCACCAATCGGCTAAGAAAAGACCCTTCTAGCGCGAAAGATGGGTATCGTAGCAGTCGGGCTGGAAGGTCCGATCATGGCGTTGGAGTTGCCTGTTCACTGAACGACTGGCAGCATCCCGCAGGTCGTTCCTTTTCATTCGATCCGGGCAAATGCAGAAAATTATATAATGTTAAGCGGAATCCATGGCGAAAATGGATTTTTATCGGTCGGTTCACGCGTACAACCAGTTGCTCGATCCGTGCACGTTGCTGGCAGGAGGGAGAGAGCTGCCAAATGCGTGTGTGAAAAGACGTGCTGTCGATTGCGCCGCTGCTCGTGCTGCTGACGTCCTACATCATGGTGGGATTCGCGTTCGGTCGGTACATGCTGCCATTATTGGCCCCGGATATGATCGAAGACGGGGTGATCGGTTACGACGGCTTGGCCGCGATGACGTCCGTCAACCAGATCGGATACCTGGCCTTCTCCTTCCTGGGCGGCTTTCTTGCGCGCCTCGTCAATCCGAAGCTTCTGATCGTCGGCTCCGTAGGGTTGACCGGGCTGTTCCTGTGTGCGCTCGGCGCGGTGCGGGAGCCACTCGTCATCGGCGTCCTCGTGGGCACACTCGGCGCCCTTACGGCGACGACCTGGGTGCCGATGGTGCGCCTGATCCAGCATGCGATCGACGAGCGGCTGCATGGCCGCGCGCTGGGGATCATCGGCAGCGGCACGGCCTATGGCACCGCGATTACAGGCGCCCTGGTGCCGGTCATCAACAGAACGTTCGACTGGACGATGTCCTGGTATGTCTTTGGCGTCGTGGCTCTGGTGCTGACCGTTGTGGGACTCGTCGTGGTGCCCGACGTGCCGCGACAGGAGGGCCAGAAGCAGGGAAGCGGCAGAGGTCGCTTTTCCAGCTTTTCGCGCCAAGCGCTACGGGTCTATGCAATGATGTTTCTTTCCGGCGGCGGCCTGACGGTCTTCCTGACTTACTTCGTGCCCTATGTCCGCTCGGACCTCGGCATCTCTTCGGAGCTGAGCGGGCTCGCCTGGAGCCTTCTAGGTCTTTGCGGGATGGCAAGTGGTGTGCTCGTCGGGCAACTCGCCGATCGGACCTCGGTTCGTGAGGGCCTGATCTACGGGCACTTCGCGATGATGCTGGCGATCATGACAACCCTGTTGTGGCCGTCGGCCATAACCGTGGTCGCGACCGCTTGCATTTTCGGTCTCGCGTACTTTGGAACGTTCGGCATGTTTCCGGCCTATGTTTCGAAGATGGTGGCCGAGAGAGATGCAAGCTCGACCTACGGTATCGGTAACCTGTGCCTGGGCTCTGGCGCGGCGCTGTTCAACTTCGTCGGCGGCACGATCAAGGCGCAGACGGGATCTTTCGAGCTCATGTTCATTGTTTCCTGCGCGATTGCCATAGCGATCATGGCGCTTGCCATGCGGATCCAGAGTGACCGGCGTGACGAACCGGCCATGCCGGACGCGCCTTGCGGCGCTGAATCGTCGATTGAAGGTAAAGTGGAAGATGCCGTATAATTGCGACTTAAAATTGTTTGCGAGTCGCCATGCTTGCTTTGCTTCGGACGGGAGAAACTCGAATGATAAAGAGATTTGTGGCGGTTGGAGTGCTCTTGGCCGTCAGCCAAGTGCCTGCGGTGGCCAGCCCGAATTCGCCGGCGCCTGAGGAGGTCACGGACGCCATCGGCCACCTGGGCCCCGTGCCGATCCCGGCCGACAACCCCATGACCGAGGCGAAGGTCAAACTGGGCAAGCGCATGTTCGAGGACGCGGCGCTGTCGGGCGACGGGTCCGTGTCCTGCGAAAGCTGCCATTTGCCCAATCACGGATTTGCCGTGCCGCAGAAGCTTGGGCCGGCTTATCCATCAAAGGCGGAAAGGCGCAATTCTCCCACTCTGGTGAACGTGGCCTATAACCTTCCGCTGATCTGGGATGGCCGTGCCGGTGCGCTCGACAAGCAGCCGCTCGGGTCGATGGGCAATGTCCTTCACATGAACAACAACCACGATCTTATGATCGAAACGATGAAGACCGACCCGTCGTATGTCTTGGCCTTTGAGGACGCGTTCGGGGATGGCGAAATCACGAAGGAGCGGATCGGCAAGGCGATCGGTTCTTTCGAGCGCACGCTCGTTTTCGACGACAGCCCGTTGGACGCCTACATGCGTGGCGACCGAAACGCGTTGAGCGACGCCGAAAAGCGTGGCCTGACCATCTTCATGGGCAAGGGCAACTGCGTCGTTTGCCACAACGGCCCGAACCTGAGCGACAACAACTTCTACAATCTCGGTGTCCCCGACGCGCATGTGACCAGCGAGCCGGCTGTTATGGCCTCGATTCGCTTCGATGCCAAACGCAATGGCTACGAAGGCTGGGCGGATCTCTCCGAGGATCCGGGCCGAGCGCAGATCACCAAGGATACCACCGACTTTGGCGCCTTCCGCACCATGGGCCTGCGGAACATCGCGCAGACCGCGCCGTACATGCATAACGGCGCCTTCGAGACGCTTGAGGAAGTCGTCCGCTTCTATGCTGCCGGCGGTGGGGACCATGCCAACAAGACACCGCTGATGCAGCCGTTCGAGGTTTCGGAGCAGGAGGTGGACGACTTGGTCGCATTCCTCAACGCGCTGACGGGCACACAGCGACAGCCCGAATACGCCAGATAGCGTCAGGATCAAGTCGCGGTCGTTGGCCCTGGCGGCACGTCGTCGTCGGGGTCGAGGAGTTCGGCGTCGATGACCTCGATGTCCTCGTCCTCTGACGGCCTGCGGCTGCCGATTTCGGTCACGTCCAGCTTGGCGGGGACGCCGCCGGCAGAGCCAGCGTGTCCGGCACTATAGGTGTCGGTTTCCCGTTCCCGGTCGACCGATGGAGCGTTGCGCCGACCTTGGCGCTGCGGCTTGCGGCTACGGAAGACGACCGTCACGCTTCCATCGGTGTCCGGCAGGGTTATGGAATCGCCTTCATCTTCGGGATTGTCCTGCGCGCCTGGAGCCGACAGGCCGCCTAGATCGACGCGAGCGTCCTCGTCCACGAGCAATCGCACCGCATGATCCGCAAAGCCGTCGGGTACGGCAATATCGCCGCTGAGCACATGTTGTCCCAGGGCCGGAAGCGGCTTGTCGGGGTTCAGCCCCAAGGCGCGGATCAGGACGCGGTATCCCGCGGCTCTGTCGATCTCGGGCTGCGTGGCGGGATCGCGGGCGATATGGCGGCGGCGCAGGCGTAGCCGGACCTCGTCCCAGCCGAGGCGCGCGGCCCCATGAAGAAGAATCAGCACGGCACCGACGATGAAAACGGCGGGGGTCATCGGGAATCCCAATGCCGTCAGGACAAGCGCCGTGCCGACATAGACGCTGACCTCGCGCTGCCAGAAGGCTTCCGTCAGAAAGGCGCGGATTCCGAGCCTGCCGAGATCGATCTCCGCTTTCCGGCGGATGACGCTCGGCACCTCCGCCCACACCGCTTCGGCTTCCAGCGGCCCGTTACTGGTGTGAAGTCTCGAGTCCTGCGGCAGCATACGGGCGAAGCGAAGCTGTAGTTCCGGCGCCTCGGCGGGGCCGGCCACCGCGAAGACGGCGCGCGGCGGCGAGGCTTGTCCTCGCGCGAAAACGGCAATGTTGAGATCCAGTTTCCATGCATCGACGACTCCGATCCCGCGGCGCTTCAGCGCAGACAACGCGGCGCGGGCGGGGTTGCGACCGCGCACGCGCACACGTTGCGCATTCGCCTTCAGGCAGCTTTCGCCACGGCCAAGCGCGGCGTCCCACTCGACCGGCTCGGGCCTTGCCTCCGATTGCGCGGATTGCGGCGGTTGCATGGATGATCCGATGAATGTCCCCTCAGGCTCGGTTTAGGCACGAATTCGAGAACATTCCGTTAACCATTGCATTGAATTTATCAGGCATCCGCGCCATCTCGTGTTCAGATTGTTCGCAGTTGCGAAATGTGGTATATTTGGCGTTGCTTCAGGGGGCAGGGTGACGCTTCATGGCGCGTGGCATCTGGCATTCTCGGGCACGAGTCTCGAGCCCGCGACATTGACCGCGACCCGGCAGCGATTCCAGACATACCAACACAGGCATACCGACGAGGAAAAGACGCGTGAGCGACAACCCGCCAACCGACCATCGTGATATAACGCCGGTGACCATCGAGGAGGAGATGCGCCGCTCCTACCTCGACTACGCCATGAGCGTCATCGTCAGCCGTGCCCTGCCCGACGTGCGCGACGGCTTGAAACCGGTTCACCGCCGCATCCTCTATGCGATGAAGGAGGGCGGATACGACTACAACCGCCCGTACCGTAAGTCCGCGCGCATCGTCGGCGACGTCATGGGCCAGTACCACCCGCACGGCGATGCCGCGATTTACGATGCCATGGTGCGCATGGCGCAGAATTTCTCCATGCGCCTGCCGCTGGTGGACGGACAGGGCAACTTCGGCTCGATGGACGGCGACCCGCCGGCGGCCAT
Organism: Ferruginivarius sediminum; assembly: GCF_003344765.1. Taxonomy (GTDB): domain Bacteria; phylum Pseudomonadota; class Alphaproteobacteria; order Kiloniellales; family Rhodovibrionaceae; genus Ferruginivarius; species Ferruginivarius sediminum. Next base: position 98,715 of record NZ_QPMH01000012.1, read on the forward strand.
GCGGTACACCGAGGCCCGGCTGGCCCGTGTCGCCAGCGAAGCGCTGCTCGAGGACATCGACCGCGACACCGTCGATTTCCAGGACAACTACGACGAGACGACGAAGGAGCCGACGGTCCTGCCGGCGCGCTTCCCCAATCTGCTGATCAATGGGGCGGGCGGCATTGCGGTTGGCATGGCAACCAACGTTCCGCCGCATAATCTGGGCGAGGTGATCGACGCCTGCTGCGCCTACGTCGACGATCCGGGTATTGATGTAACGGGCCTGATGGAACATCTGCCGGGCCCGGACTTCCCGACGGGCGCCCTGGTCGTGGGCCGCAAGGGTATCCGCGACGCCTACCACGCCGGGCGCGGCTCGGTCGTGATGCGGGCGCGAACCCATACCGAACCGGCGCGTAGCGACCGCACTGCCATCGTCGTGACCGAGGTGCCTTACCAGGTCAACAAAGCCCGCATGGTGGAGCGTATCGCCGAACTGGTGCGCGACAAGGGCATCGACGGTATCGTTGACCTGCGCGATGAGAGCGACCGTGACGGCCTGCGCGTCGTGATCGAATGCCACAAGCATGCCCAGGTGGACGTGGTCCTGAACCAGCTTTACCGCCACACGCCGCTGCAGACGACCTTCGGCGTCAACATGCTGGCGCTGAACGGCGGCCGGCCGGAAATGCTGTCGCTGAAGGACGTGATCGCGGCCTTCGTGCACTTCCGCGAAGAAGTGATCACCCGGCGCACGGCCTATGAACTGGCCCGCGCGCGCGAGCGCGCGCACATCTTGGTGGGCCTCGCCATCGCCGTGGCGAACCTCGACCCCGTAATCAAGCTCATCCGCGAGGCGGCGAGCCCGGACGAGGCGCGCCAGGGCCTGATCGCAAAGGCCTGGCCGGCGGACGCCGTGGCGCCGCTCATCGCCGTCATCGACGAGCCGGGCCACCGCGTTGCCGAGGACGGCACTTATCGCCTTTCACCCGAGCAGGCCAAGGCGATCCTCGACCTTCGCCTGCATCGCCTCACCGGGTTGGAGCGCGAGAAGATCGAGCACGAGCTGAACGAGATCGTCACCAAGATCCAGGAGTACCTGGCGATTCTCGGCTCCCGCGACAAGCTGATGCAGGTGCTGCGCGACGAGCTTGTCGAGATCAAGGAGCGTTACGCCAACCCGCGCCGCACCGAACTGCAGGAAGGCGAGTTCGAGCAGGACGACGAGGACCTGATCCCGCGCGAGGAGATGGTCGTCACCGTCTCCCACAACGGCTACGTCAAGCGCGTGCCGCTGTCGGCCTATCGCGCGCAACGGCGGGGCGGCAAGGGCCGCTCGGGCATGTCGACGCGTGAGGAGGACTTCGTCGATCAGGTCTTCGTCTGCGATACGCATACGCCGGTGCTGTTCTTCTCGTCGCGGGGTATGGTCTACAAGCTGAAGGTCTACCGCTTGCCAACCGGCACGCCGGCCTCGCGCGGGAAACCCTTCGTCAACCTGCTGCCGCTTGAAGCCGACGAGACGATTTCCATCTGCATGCCACTTCCCGAGGACGAGAGCACCTGGGAGCAGATGTACGTCATGTTCGCCACGGCCAGCGGCAATGTCCGGCGCAACAGCCTCAGCGACTTCGTCAACGTCAAGGCGAACGGCAAGATCGCGATGAAGCTGAACGAGGGCGACCGGCTGGTTTCCGTGCGGGTCTGTGGGGAAGAGCACGACGCCCTGCTGGCGACCGCCGGCGGCAAGGCGGTACGTTTCCCGGTCACCGACGTGCGCGTGTTCCGCGGCCGGGACTCGACCGGCGTGCGCGGCGTCAGGCTGGGCAAGGACGACCGCGTCATCTCGATGTCGATCCTCCATCACGTCGATGTGACGATCGAGGAGCGCGAGGCTTACCTTCGCTATGCCACGGCCCGCCGTCGCACGACGGAGGACGAGGCGCCCTGCACGCCGCAGGACGTCGGCATCGAGATTCCGTCCGAGCGCATCGCCGAGCTGGAGGAGCAGGAGGAGATGATCCTCTCCGTCGCCGACGACGGCTTCGGCAAGCTCACCCCGGCTTACGAGTACCGTGTGACGAACCGGGGCGGGCAGGGGATCGCCAACATGGACCTCGCCCGCAACGGCGTGCAGCGCGAGGTGGTGGCGGCCTTCTCCGTCGATCTTGGCGATCAACTCATGCTGGTGACCGACGGCGGGCAGCTTATCCGCTGTCCGGTCGAGGGCATCCGCGTCGCCGGCCGGAATACGCGCGGTGTGCGCTTGCTTCGGGTTGCCGACGGCGAGCGCGTCGTCTCGGTCGCGCGACTGGCCGAACGCGATATCGAAGCCGCGGCCGAGGACGGCGACGAAGGCGCCGATGCCGAGGGCGGCAGTGAGAGTGTCGTAGAGAATACCGTCGCCGACACGGGCAACGATGGCGACGGGCCAGTTAGCGGCGCGGCCGGCGAGGAACCGGAGGATCAGGAATGAAGCAGCGCGGGCCGCTTGTCGGCGTCTACCCCGGTACCTTCGATCCGATCACGCTTGGCCACATGGATATCATCAGCCGGGCCACCAAGGTCGTCGACCGCCTTGTGATCGCCGTGGCGACGAACGCCGGCAAAGGCCCGCTTTTCTCCGCCGATGAGCGGGTGGAGATGGTCCGCGAGGAAATGGACGAGCTGGAAACGAACGGCGCAGATGTGGAGGTGCACGCCTTCGATTCGCTGCTGATGCATTTCGCGGTCGATGTCGGCGCCAGCGTTATCCTGCGTGGGCTTCGTGCTGTCTCGGACTTCGAATATGAGTTCCAGATGGCCTGCATGAACACGCGGATGAATCCGGAGATCGAGACGGTTTTCCTGACGGCTTCGGAGCGCCAGCAGTTCATCTCCTCCCGCTTCGTGAAGGAGATCGGCTCCCTTGGCGGCGATATTTCCACCTTTGTCAGTCCACGCGTAGCGGAGCACCTTGCCCGGCGCTTCGCCAGGGAGGGCGAGGATACCGCCAAGCTCGCCGGCCGGACCGCGGCGGAACACTAGGGCGAACCCTCGCCCTTCCATGTTGACCGCGGCCCCGGCTCGACCTATCGTCCGCCCCGCGAATCGCGCCAAGCGCGCACGGCGAGCCCGTAGCTCAGTTGGTAGAGCAGCTGACTTTTAATCAGCGGGTCGCAGGTTCAAGTCCTGCCGGGCTCACCACCTTAACCCCCGATAAAACCAGCAAAAATCACATTCCGCCGAAAGCGGCGACGGGTGGGGTTTGGCAAATAGGTTGCAGTTTAGGTTGCAGCGGCAGGGACTTCCTTCCAACACGGCGCACGCCATCGCCTAGGTGGCGTATGGAAAAGTAACCCGTTTTTTCCGTTGCAAACTTCGCGGGGGAAGGTTTGGAATAGGCGGACCAGCCGGGAGGTGCTAGCTCCCGACTGGCCCTAACCCCACCCGCCTGCATGGAGGCAAGAGGGGCTATGCAATACATAGCAGCGCATCAATCGATTCGCAGCCTCCCGGCAGGCCCATCAACGGGAGGTTCTTATGACAACAAAAGTTAATCGCCGCACGGCCCTTGTTTCCGGTGCCGCCGCCGCTATCGCCGCAGCGGTGCCCGCCACGGCCGGAGCGAGTGTTCTCCAGAACAACGAGACCAGCACTGGTCCACGCTACTCTGACGCCGCTCGCATGGTTGCCGAGCGGATGCCGCTCGATGCCCGCGCCTGGATCGACACCGCCCGAAGCCTTGGGGTCTCCCTAACATTCGGCCGTGGGGGGTATTACGACGAAGGAATCGGGCGCATCCCGTCCGACCAGCTTCTTTTCCTGGCTTGGTGGCGGAATCGGATCGGAGCCGACGTCATCGGCAAGGCGCTAGAGGCTGAAAGCGTGATCGGCCCGAACGACCGGCGCCTGATGGAGTTGGAGCGTCGCTGGTATGCGCTGGAGCGTCAGAAGGAACGCGAGACGGCGCGGCTTGGCGACAATGTCGTTGATCGTCGCGACCAGATTCTGACTTTGCAGGATGTCATTCTCCAGCGGATGGTCGACACCCCGGCGGATACGATCAGGGGCGCCGAAGCTCGCGCCGCCATCTGCCGCGTCGAGGCGGAACTGATGTTCTACGACAATAACGGTAACTGCCACGCCGATGTCTTCGAGCGCGGCATGATTGCCACGCTTTATGACGTACAACGCCTCGCCGGGGAGGGTTGAACCATGCCGATCACGCGCAGGAACGCCCTCACGGGCGCGACAGCGGCGGCGGTAGCGTCCGCACTGCCGACTGCCGGGGCGATGGCGAACGCCGCTCAGGGGCCGAATGACGCCCGGCTGTGGGCGCTGTGGCGACGGTTCGCGGCCGTCCACGCCGAAGTTGATCAGATCGAATCTGAATACGACCGGATCGACGGGGGGATGCCGCCGGAACTCCACTCGGATCGCATTCGGCAAGATAGCCGCGCCGCGCTGAACCGGGGCGATCAGCAAGCAGCCGTGGCGATCTACGACGGGCGCGAGAAGGCCCGCCGCCAGTGGCAGGTCGACGCTGGCCTGGATCGCCTCCGGGCGCGCGAAGACGCCTTGTTGGCCGAAGGGCTGCACATTGAGCGGCAGATGGCCGACATCGCGGCGGATTCCCCTGCCGGCGCTGCGGCTCAAGCCAAAGTGCTGCAACACTGGCGTGAGGTCGACGGCTTCGAGGCTTGGTGCCCGGACGTGTGCGGCCGTCTGGTCGACCGCGTGTTTGAGGCCGTCATGCGTGCGGCCGGGGAGGTGTAGTCATGGCTATCGACAAGAACGCAGCCCTCGCACGCCTTGAGGTGGTCGTGAACACCTTGTCCACCTGCCATGTCGCGGATGGCTTCAAGTTCGACCACCAGCTTGCCGAGCAAGCCCTCGACTACCTGCGCGGCCAAGCACGAGGGGAGCCGCACACGGATGAGACGTTCGAGCCGTTCCACGAGTTCATGTGCCGCTACAACCAATCGTTCGACTACGTCATCAGAGGCGACATGCATTGCATGATCGCGGAACTTGCAGCGGCATCCGTGACGGGGAGGGCCTGAGCCATGCCTGAGTTCGATCATCGCCAATGGAACGATCTGCTTTACTGCCTGCAAGACGCGGCCCATGCCGCCGATATGCTGCGAGACGGCCTCATTGAGTTCGACCGCAGCGGACTGCCCGAAGCCGACAAGGCGGAAATGGATCGCCTCGCCTACCTTGCGCGGCAACTGGAGCGGCACATTCAAGAGGCGGACAGGTTTGCGGAGAACCCGCAGACAAAAGCCGCCTGACGCCATCCCCAATCCCTGTATCTGCCCCGTCGCTCCGTGCGGCGGGGCTTTTCCTTCACGGCGCATCCCGCGCCCACATCGCCCGGCGGAAGGAACTATACGAGCGGCTGCATCCGGAGACGCGGCAGGGTGGTGCTCCAGGTAAAGCCGGCGGAGGAAAGCAGACGAAAGACGAAAAGTTTTCGTCCTTCGCGGCTGACTCGGCATCGAAGACTGGGAACACCGAGCGCAGCGTCCAGCGGGCGGCCCAGTGGGGCGAACCAATCCACACACTCGTACGTTTCTCTCGACGCCCTTATAAGTTGATCTCGCTTCTGACAATATAGACATTCAATATATCATCAGTAATATCTATTAATATTATATCAATCATTAAGCACGGCGTTTAATTCAGCGATATTTAGTACTTTATGCTGAGATGCCATATGCTTAACTTCACTTCGCAGCTGGGGGGTTAAAGCACCACATTGCCCGTTATCGCTATTGAGGGCGTCGGAAACTCTATCTTTGTCAAATTTGGCAACAAAAGTCGTGTCAATATATGATCTATATCTAAGGAATGTGGCTTGATAATTTTCAATTTCGACCGCGTATTTACGAGCTTTCCGGCCAACCGGTGGGTCCGAGTTGATAAATAAAAACCAATATCTTTTGGGACATATGCATATACAATATTTAAAATGAGGTTGTCGTGACTCAGGATACCAAATGCTTAAAATGTCCCACTTTTTCAACAAAACGCGTCATCTATTCTGCTGCAGTTGAAAACATAATATTCGCCTTACCTGAAAGCTCATCCAAGGCTGCGCCCCTCTCCTCGTCATTATCGCCAAACCACAACGAGATATCCATCTCGTTGTTTAAACCAGGCTTTTCCCAAGCTGCTTTATAGGACCGGTCTTGATGGGACAGTTCGCGCAATCGGCCGAAGGATAAATGGATATGCTTTTTCAGCGACCACTCAAGATATTCAACATCGCTTCCACTAAGCAAATCGAATGAGTTTTTCCCTTTGGAGTATACCTTGAGCATATTATGCTGGCGCTCTATCAGTACGCGCTCATTGAGCTTTTGAACAACCTCATCCGGTTCAGCGTCACAGTTCTTCAGCAAATCATATACGAAGGACGGTACCGGACCATGCTCCATTGCGACAAAGCGATCGCCGGAAATTGGGCGACCCCAGTCCAACAAATGCTCCCGGTCCGCAAAAAAGAACACTTTACAGACGTAATATTGGGTAATTCCCGGCTGACGTTGTGCCAGCAGATCCACCCCTTGGATGCACTTGTCCGGATTCACTGGGAATCGGATTATGTCTTGCACGAACTTCATCTTGGTTCCGCCCCGTCGCAAGTACTCGCCCGAAAATCTGCGACGCCTCTCAACTTGCAGTCCAGAGCTTACATAGCATCCGTTTACGCTTCGTGTAGGTTGCAGGGTGACACAATGGGCCTCGATTTCCAAGTGCCCACATCTGATAAGTGGCTTGGCGACTCTGAATCGTCAACGGGTGTTACCGTGTTAGATATAAACCTTCTCATAATATTCCCGAACCACGTTGGCCACCTGCACTTGCATATATCGTCGAAGCTCGGACCGCTATCAATCCACTGGCATGTTTCCAGCATCCGCGTTCTCCCGCCGTGCGACCTCGGTCGTCTGCCGCAGCTCCGCGCAATCGCCTGTATCCGCATACTCCTGAATCAGCCGCGCATACCCTTCCGCCCGCTCCACGGCCCCGAGGTCGCCGCCGGTCACGAGGGCCGCGTGCATCGCCAAGGCGCGGATGGTGGTATCATTCGCCATAGGCGCTCACGATCCGCTGCACGGCACGTTCAAGGTTCCGCAGGCTATCGCCACGGCCTTGCTCGTTGATCGTCCTGCACGCCGTCCTCAGAAGCATGGCGAAGGCTTGATGCCGTTCCTCCGCCTGTGCCGGGGTGACGTCGTTGCGATAGCTCTTGTCCGGCATGGCGCACTCCCGTGTCATGCCCCGGCGGGTGCCCTTTACCCACCCGCCGGGGTTACGCGCCGCGTCCGGCTGGGCGTAAAAGCGCGGCACGTTCACTGTCTCACAGGCCCCGGCAGCTTGTTCCGGGTGGTCATCACGTCCGCCAGCTCCAGCGCGTTCGCCGTTTCCCGCAGGAAGCGGACGCCTTCCGCACGGCCTTCTTCTTCGACAATCCCGAACAACCCCGCCATGAACAAAATTATGTCGCACTGTTCCCAGGCGTATTGGGGGTATTGCTGGAGAAACGATTTTTGCCATTCGTTGCGGACTTCGGCGCAACCGCTCCACATCTGTTCGAGGTGCTTGGCGAGGTCTTTCACATCATCATGCATGGCGACGGCCTTTCCGCTGTTCCCGCTCCAGGCGCCGCCGCTCGGCCCTGGACAAGCCTTGCGGCGCCTGCGGTGTGTTCTGCCTTGCTTCCGGCGACTTGCTGGCGAGAGGACGGACGGTGCCACCAATGGCCGTCACGAGATTGTTGTAGTTCGGATATCGGTCGATGGTGCGCACTTCGATGGAGCCGGGCCGCAACGTCGCCGCCTGCACCTCGCCGCCGACGTAGTTGCCAAGGCCGTTCTCCGCCGCAGCCTTGTATTGCGCCTTGCTTGCCCGCACCACGTCATGGACGCCCGGCTGCGAGGTCGTCCACTGGAACCCGACAACGTTTGCCGGTGGCGACATCATGTCCGAGTTCGGGTCGAAGAACATCGGCGCGAAGTCGGATTCGATGTTGTGGAAAGCGAGGCCGCGATAGACTTTGAGACTGTACGAGTACCCAATAACGAACGCCTCCATCATCTCGTCGGGCGTCGTGGTCGCGAATTCGGCCATGCTGATGATGCGGGCCGTGCGCCCGGTCCTGGTCATGTAGCGTGCAAAGCGCCTGCGAAAAATCTCCTGGCCGCGTTCGGCAAGGTCGTCGACGCCGTTTGGCAGGGGTTCGGCCAGCAACTCGCAATATGCGTCGGCAAGCGGCTCCCGCGCGCCCCGGCCGCCGATCACGGCATCAATGTGCGGCAGCGGGAATAGCTTGCTCGTGAAGCTGTAGAACTCGCCGTCCGCTTGGAAACAGGCGGTATCGGTACAGACGTGCGCGGTCTCCGGCAAGATCACGGCCGCGAAGATCGTCATGCCAGTCTCCCGCCGCCAACGGGGGCACAACAAACGGGGGTGATGAACTTCTGCATGGCAATCGCCCCCGCCAAATTGGCAAGACCCCGGCGGGCGACATTGATCATCTCATCCCAGAAGTCACCAAAGCTGTTGATCTGCCCGTCGAACAGGCGGTCGAAGGCACCCGTCACGGTGGACTGCGTGTCGCGAACGATCTCCCGCACGGACTCGCTGGCGATCTCCGCCATGCTTTGCATCCTGAGACCGAGATCACGCGCGCTGCCGGCGAGATCGTCGCTGGTCTTCGACGCCTTGGCCTGTTCCTCTCGGAACGCCTGCATCTGGCGTTCGGCATCTTGCAGGCGGCGGAAGTTTTCGGCCCACTCCGTCCCCTGTTTCGAGGTGATATCGATGTTCAAACGCTGGGCGGTGTTGACGAGGTCGATCTGATCCTTAACCCGCTCGTAAGCATCTCCGCCCTGGTTACGCAGTACATCAGCCAGAATTTCCGCCTGACGCGCCTGCTTCGCCATGGCGTTCGTCTGTTCGACTTGGTTCTCCCGGAACTCTACGACGTTGTCGTTAATGGCCGAGACACGCTGGCCGAGTTCCTGCATCCGCGCCGATGCCTTCGGCAACTCCAGTGCATTCACCACAAAGTCGCTGATGGCAAGGCCGAGCGCGCTGGTCGGTTGTTCCGCCGCTCCCGCCGCTGCACTGAACCTGTTCAAGCCGATTGCCCCTTCCACGAACAGTCGGCCAAGCGGATCGGCTTCTCGGCGGAGAAGGCCGATCTTGCGGCCAAGCTCGCCTCGTTGCTGTTCAAGTTGTGCGATGGCTTCGTCCAGGTCCGACAGCCCCAGGAAGCGGAGCGCGTCCTCGACCGGCCCCGCGGTTTCGCGGAGATTGCGCATCCCCTGCAAGCGTTCATCGACCTTGGCCAGCTCCTGCGCCAACTCCGCCGCCTTGGCGCGATCCGATAACTGATCGATCAGGCCCAAGCGCTGTGAGAAGCGTTCCAGGCCCGTCAGCGCTTTCGGCAAATCCTCAAGGATTTGCGAGAACAGGCTGTCGAGTTGCGGCGCAACCTGCGCAACCGCCGAGGTCAACCGCGCGGACATGACGTTGCCGAGCGCGTCCATCCGGCTCCGGGCCGATTCCGCGTCCTCGATCAAGGATTTTTCGATCACGATGCCAAGCTCATTTGCCTGCTGTCGTAGACTGCGCATCGCGCCGATGCCGTTGCCGAGCGCGGCCGCGAGTTTTGGGCCGACATCTTCGCCAAATAGGCGGCTGGCCGTCGCCGCGCGTTCGCTGGCGTCCTCCATCTTCGAAAGCTGGACAAGCGCCTGCTCCAAGGCGCCGTTCGTCGTCTGGCCGATGTCCACCCCGGCCCGGTTGAAGGCTTTTCCAAATTCGGCGCTACCGTTCTTGGCCTCACCCAGGCGGCGGTTGAAGCGCCTGAGTGAGTCATCGACCTTGGCGGTTTCCACGCCTTGCTGGGAAAACGCGAAGCGTAGCTCCTGGAGTGTTTTCGTGCTGATGCCCGCCGCCGCCGACATCTTCCCGATGGCGTCCGCAGCGGACAGGCTCTTGCTCACCAGCGCGCCGATGCCGCCGACGCCCGCCGCCGCGACCAGCGGCCCGATGGCGCCCTTCAACGAGAAGAACGATTTGACGGTTTTCTGGACGCTGCCTGTCATCCTGCCGAACGATTTGTCAACTTTGGACAGGCTCTGGTTGATCCGCGCTGTACTCGACCGGGCCGCCTCGGACGCCTTGCTCATGTCGCGCTGGAACCCTGCCGAGTTTGCTTGCAGATCAACGAAGATGCTGGCGATGGTTGCCATTATTCATCGTCCTTTAGGTTGAGCCGCTCCGGCTCGAAGGCCGCCGCCGGCAGCCGCTTCCGCTCGGCATCGGTCAGGAGGTTGTGGCGGTCCAGGTACGCGGCTTCGGATTCGATCAGCGGGGGGTCGTCAGGATCGACGGGGATGCCGCAGCCGTGAATTGCCGCGTTATCATCGCTCCACCACGAGGTTGGGACGCCGAACGAATAGGTATCTTTCAGGGCAGGCAACAAGGCGTCCGACGGTTGCCCGGTTCCGCCGACTTGGCGGCGCGGCTCTGGTGCATCGAAGCGCCACCAGCCGTGCGGCCGCGTGCCCGGATGATCGCGGATATGCGCGGCAAGGATGTCATCGCGCAGCCGCTCCCACATCGGCTTCACATAATGGTCAATCGGAAACCACGGATAGGTAAAATGCCAGTCGCTGGGCCGCACGTCGCCGTCGACCAGATGGCGGCGCACGACTTGAAGCTCGGCATCGTCCCTGCGGTTTCTGACCCTGCGGCGCCTGTTGGTTGCCATGTCTAACTCCCCGGCGGCCGTCCGGGGCCGTCGTTCAGCGGTTCCAAATCAAGATTTAGGGACTTGAGCGCCTGGATCATTTGCGAGCGCGAATCCCGTTCGGTCGTCACCGACGGGTGCGCTTTTTTCTGGTCGAAACGGTCGAGAATGACGGCTCCGTCTGCGGCGATGGTCGCCTGCGCCTCGCGCATTCGGTCGAAGGCTTCGAGCGCCGTTTGCAGCAATAAAAAAGCGGCCTCGTCGTCAAATTCGTAATCCGCGACGAGCTTTTTCCACCAGCCGCGCGCCTCGTGGCTTAGTGTTTTTGGCGGATTTCTGCGCTTTTGTGCCGAACTTTTCAAAGCAAATCCTTAGTTTTGGCTACACGGAGGTTCCGCGCCGCTCCTGGCCGCTTGCCTGACAGGTCTTGACCCACCCCCCCCCTCTGAGGATGTCCGCGATGTCCTGTTGGTCGTCGTGCGACATGCTGGCGATGCGGTCCCGCAGAGCGGACAGGGCGCCCGTTGCTCTTGTGTCGCGATACTGCTGAACGAGCCGCACAAGGTATTCGTCACCTCGTTGCCGTGCCCAATCGACCAGGGCGCGCATTCCTTCCACGTTCTGGTAGTCGAGCACGAGCGGCGGGACAGCGGCACTTGCACTTGCACCGCCATCCCGCTCATTCATCTCGTGACCTTCAGTGGTACGACCACGGCCGCAAAGGAGAGGCGGCCCGCCGCTGTCGCTGTTCTTGGCCCCGGACACCTGCGACTGGTCCGGCCGCCGCAACTCAGGCTCAGGAGTTTTTTGCGGGGTAAAGGAGCTAATCATGAGCGCGCTCCAGGATGGTTGAGAGGCTTTCGAAACTGCGATCCACATGAAACCGGGCGGCGCGGCACCGGAGGTTGCCCGATGCGACGGCCTCGCGGAGCGGCGGCGCGGACGCGGCGTTGGTGATCCACGCGGCTGTCTGGCTCATGCCGGGTTGTTCCGTGAGGCTGATCTCGGTCAGGTCCGCCTCGTGGACGAACACAACCAACTCCCCGGCAATGGTCTTGTTCGACACACTGCGGCGGAGGCAGCCGACGGACAGGCCGCAGAGTCTGCCTTCGCGCACCTCCTCGAACAGGCGCTGCCCGGCCTCGCATTTTGGCGTCCAGCGGATGCCGAGGCCGTGGGGGCCGTCGCAGACTTCGAGGCTGCCGTCGGCTGTGCTGCCGTAGGATTTCGCCTTGTTATGGCTTTTCCGCAGGTTGATTGGCCGGCTGCCCTGGAGGGCCTTTTCGAATGCGCCCGGCAGGTAAACGACGTAATGGCCATCGCGAGCTGCAGCCCTCCGATACGACATCGCCAGACCTTGGACTGCGGGCATCGGCTGTTTGCCGACCGGCGGGGGCGCCATTTCCGGGGCACCCGCGCGAAGGCGCGCTTGCGTGAGTTGGTGGAGGCGGTCGGCATCCGCCATTGCGAGCGGGGAGAGGTGGCGATTCACGTCTTGATCCCCTTCACGATGTTTCGGTTCAGGTTCCCGTCACGGATATGTCGCGCAAGCTCCCGGCGGATGGCGCTGGTGTCGGCATTCAGGACGCCAAGCTGGCCGAATGAGACGTTGGCGTTGCGAAGCTGCGCCTTGAAATCCCCGTACGCGTCATAGGCGCGGATCGCCTCGGCCAGCGCCTTTGCCGCCTTGTCCCGCAGGCGGTCGTGTTCCGGCTTCACCTGCCGGCAGATTTCGTCCGAGGCAACTAGACGTTCTTGCTCGATCTTGTCGCGAAGTTGTCGACGTGCTTGCCGGCAGGCGCGGATTTCGTCATCAATCTCGATCAGGCGAGGAAACGGGTTATCCGGCTCTGCATCAACCTTCGGGCTAGCGTAGCCATTGAGGAGTTCGGCGGCGCGGTCATCGGCGGGGCGACGCTGCCGGCTACCAACCTTGGTACGCCATTCCTGCTCACTGTGAATCTCCTGTCGACGCAGGTCAGCGGCGATCTGGTCGCGCTCTTGGTCGAGGCGCTTCTCCATGTCGCTAAGTTCGGCATCCTTTTCCAGAAGCGCCGCGTATTCGGTCGTCGTGTCTGACAGCGAGATATGCATTCCGTTCCCCTTTATTCGCACAACCACGATATCCGATGGGGATAGGCGTGTCGTGGGATTTTACTAGACGCTCCCAAATTTTTTCCGATACTTGCGCCTAAGCCTGTCTTCGACGGATTCGAGTGCCGTGATGCTGTTCATCGTCGCCGCCGTCTTGCGCGCCGCATCGCGGATACTTCGGGCCTTGCCGGATTCGAGGAGCCATCGCATTTCGTGCAGGGCGGTTTCGTCGTCGCCGCAAGGTTGGCGTCCGCCGTTCGATCCTCTGATGTGCCCGGCCGCGCGGCTGTAGCGCGCATCGTTGGTTGCGGCTGCGAGTTGATCCAGAAACTGTGCGGCGGCGGCGCGGGCGCTGTCGTGTCTGTCGAGGTCGAGGCGCAGCCGGGCAAGGCGCCTTCCGTCCGTCATGATTCCTCCATCAGCCAATGTTAATTCAGCGTTCGCGATGTTACGGTTTAGCAAACCAGAGGTTCGCCGCCGCTCCACCGCGACCAGCCGTCAGCGATTGAGGGCACCCCCGTCGTCACAGCTCCATCACCCCGACCGTCGCGCCCATTGCTTCGGCGAGGTCGGCCAGCGCGGCATCGCGGCCCCGCCGATACTCTCGCCACTCTTTGCGGCTTAGGCGTCGCGGCCTGTCTGGCGACCATTCGCAGATCATGTTCGCGACCTCGCCACGGCGTGGCGTTTCCACGCTGAGCGTCACGGTGCGCTTGCCGACGCGGAAGGTGCGAACAATCGCTGGCTGTTCGGCTGTCATCATGAGTCCGTCTCCTGGCCGTCAAATGGGGTGGCCAGCCGCCCCAAAGGCGGCCACCCTTCTCCCCCGTAGGGACCTTTGCGAAATGGGCGAGGTGTGATTCCCTGCTTGTGGTTGGCGCAGTGAGGTTGGAATGGCGTTGAAGCGGACGGGTCAGTTGAGCTTTGCCGAGGCGTTTCAGT
>NZ_QPMH01000013.1 GCF_003344765.1 Ferruginivarius sediminum
GTCGCCATTGTCGCCGTCATGCGCAAGATGATCACCATCCTCAACGCCATGCTTCGCGACAACACGCCCTGGCAGCCAAAAGCGGCATGATGAAAGACAGTTGCTCACCCTGACCCTCTCCCCCGACGCGGGGGAGAGGGAACGATAATCGATGGGTCCCCGCGAGCCTACCGAGTAAGCTGTGCTGGCGCGTTTATCGTCCCCTCGCCCCGCTTGCGGGGAGAGGGACAGGGTGAGGGGGCCGCAAGGAAGCGAAGGGAGCGCGGGATGACTCCTGAACCGGCCAGGACGCCGCCCGTCAGCGCCGCCATTGCCGCTGGCCATCCCGCCACCGTGGAGGCCGCGGCGCGGGTATTGGCGGACGGCGGCAACGCCTTCGACGGCGCGCTGGCTGCCATGTGCGCGGCCTGTGTGGCCGAACCGCTGCTGGCCTCCCTCGGCGGCGGGGGCTTCCTGATGGCGCAGCGCGCGGGTGGCGAGGCCGTGCTGTACGACTTCTTCGTGGACACGCCGCGCCGCCGCCGCGAACCCGAGGAGATCGAGTTCTTCCCTGTCGATTGCGACTTCGGCCCGGCCACGCAGGAGTTCCACATCGGCCTTGGCGCAATGGCGGTGCCGGGGGCCATCGCCGGCCTGTGCGCCGCGCACGAGGACCTGGCCGTGCTATCGCTGGAGCGGATCGTCGCGCCGGCGGTGGCGCTTGCGCGCAGGGGCGTGACGCTTCGCCCCTTCGATGCCTACGCCGGCGGCGTGCTCACGCCGATCCTGACCTCAAGCGAAACCCTCGCCGGCCTGTTCCAGGGGCGTGACGGCGCACCGCTCACGGCCGGGGACACGCTCGTCCAGTCGGAGCTTGCGGAAACCCTGGAGGCGATTGCCGAGGGCGGGGCGGCACCCTTCTACGAAGGCGAGTTCGCACGGCAGCTTGCCGCCTTCTCGGCGGACCACGGCGGCCAGATCGGCGAGGCGGACCTTGGCGAATACCGTGTCGTCCGCCGCCAGCCGCTGGAACGTCCCTACCGCGACGCCCGGATCCTCACCAACCCGCCGCCGTCCTCAGGCGGTCTGCTGACCGCCTTCGCGCTGGGCCTGCTCGACACCCTGCCGGCCGAGCGGGCCGAGGCGGAGGACTGGGTGCGCGTGCTGGCCCGCAGCATGGCGTTGACCAACAGCGCCCGCGTGGAGGCCCGGATCCACAAGACGGACGAGACGCAGGACCCGGCGGCGCGGCTGCTGGACCCCGATTTGATGAAGCTCTACGCCGAGCGCCTCATGGGGCGCGCCTCGACCGCGCGCGGCACGACGCACATCAGCGTGGTGGACGACGCCGGCAATGCCGCCGCGGTCAGCCTGTCGAACGGCGAAGGCTGCGGACGCGTGCTGCCCGGCACCGGCGTCCACCTGAACAACATGCTGGGGGAAGAGGATCTGAACCCCGCCGGTTTCCACTGTTGGCAGCCCGGACAGCGGATCGCCTCGATGATGGCGCCGACGCTGATCGACCTTCCTGCGCAGGGGGTGGTTGCCCTGGGCTCCGGCGGGTCCAACCGGATCCGCACGGCGATCCAGCAGGTGGTGGTAAACCTGGTGGACCACGGCATGAGCGCCGAGGACGCCGTGGCGGCGCCGCGCATTCACGTCGAGCGGGACCTGGTCAGCGTCGAGCCCGGCTTCCCGCAAGCCGCCGTGGATGCGTTGGCACAGGAGGCAGAGCATCTTAAATGCTGGCCCGAACGCAACATGTTCTTCGGCGGCGTCCATGTGGCGCGGCGCGATGCGGACGGCGGGCTTTCCGCGGCCGGCGACCCTCGACGGGGCGGCGCCGCCGCGACGGTTTAGACAGACGACAAGACAAGGGGCACGTCGCCCTGCAAAGCACGGAGACGGATTCATGGGACTTCTGATCTACGGGGTCTGGCACGACCAGTGGTACGATACCAAGAAACACGGCGGCCGCTTCGTGCGGCAGGAAAGCGCTTTCCGCGATTGGGTGACCGCCGACGGCTCCAGCGGCTTCAAGGCCGAACCGGGGCGTTACCACCTGTACGTCTGCTATGCCTGTCCATGGGCGCACCGTACGCTGATCGTCCGCGCGCTGAAGGGGCTTGAGGACGTCATAAGCTACGACCCTGTCCACTGGTACATGGCCGAGAACGGCTGGGCGTTCGATGCGGAGCATCCCGACACTGTGAATGGCGCCAATTTCCTGCACGAGGTCTATACCAGGGCGAAGCCGGATTACACCGGCCGCGTCACGGTGCCGACCCTGTGGGACCGCCAACAGGGCACCATCGTGAACAACGAGTCCGCCGAACTGATCCGGATGCTGAATACCGAGTTCAACGCCTTTGCCCGGCATCCAGAACTGGACCTCTACCCCGCCGATCTGCGCAAGGAGATCGAGGCGGTGAACGAGCGGGTCTATCACACCGTCAACAACGGCGTTTACAAGGCCGGCTTCGCCACCACACAAGCCGCCTACGAGGAGGCCTTCGACGCGCTGTTCGACACGCTCGACTGGCTGGAGGAACGACTGGGCCGTCAGCGCTACCTCGCCGGCGACCTCCTGACCGAGGCCGACATCCGGCTGTTCACCACGCTGGTGCGCTTCGACCCCGTTTATGTCGGGCACTTCAAGTGCAACAAGCGGCGGATCGTGGACTACCCCAACCTGTGGGGCCTGACGCGGGAGATCTATCAGCTTCCCGGCGTGAAGCAGACCGTGCGCTTCGACCACATCAAGAAGCACTACTACGTCAGCCACGCCAAGGTGAACCCGACGCAGGTGGTCCCGAAGGGGCCGGACATCGACTTCGATGCACCCCACGACCGCGCCCGCCTCGGCGGACCGGGCGGCCTGCAGGCAATCGCCCGAAGCGCGTAACCGTCCGCTCAGGCGCCGACCGGGACGCTGTCGGCCGCCTTGTGCGCCCAGTCCCCGAACGGCGTGCATTCGCCCGGCTGGCGGGCGATGTATATCTGGGCATGCAGGCTGTCACTGCTTTCCGTGCGGCTCGGGTCAAGGCCGCGGGCGCGGAGACTTTCCAGGGTCCGGGCGCGCTCGCCGTCATCGAGGAACCGCCGGTGAACGAACGGCGGTATCGGCAGGCGCTCGACCCGAAGGCCGGCGGCTTCCAGCCTCTCGATGGCGATCCCGAAGTCGCCACCTTGCACCGGCGACATGACGAACCACGGCGCTGGCTGCCCCACGCAGGCCAGGATGCGGTCCAGCGCGTTGGGCAGGAGATGCGCGCTCGCCCCCACCTCGATGATCATGGCGCAGCGCGACAACCGCCGGGCGAGAGGCCGCGACGGCGATTCCTGCTGTAGGTCCTCCCGAAAGATCTCATCGAAAATGCCGGTCGCGTGGCCATAGGCCAACGCATAGCCGGCTTTGTCCAGCCCGGCGACATGGGGATGCGGGCCGGGTCGCCGTCTGGCCGCGAACCAGTCCCAGTCATTGTCTGCAAGTTCCAGCGTCGATAGACCCTGCATCTCCGGACTGGCGTACCGGCGCAGGACTTCGTCCAGCGTGACATCGTGGCGCAGCATCGCCGAACCGATGCCGTAGCCGCAGCCGAACTCCAGCACGACCGGCGCCACCTCGCCGCGCAGCCGCACGACCTCCGCCAGCGCGGCCCGCGCGATGGGCATTAGATGCCGGGGCGTGCCGTATCCGACCTCGCGCATCGCCCGGTAATAGGCGCCGCAGTCCGGCTTGTCGTACAATTCCTCGAGCCGCAGCCTAGAACCCAATCCAGCCTCCCGGAACCAAGAGGGCACGCAGCCTCCCACTCGTCAGGCGACTGGCGGGCGCCCTTCACATCCGCCACTTGCGTAGCAATCACGGACATGATGGGCATGTCACCGTGGCGCCTTTATGGCCGGCGGGTCAGGGATGCACCCAAGCAGGCTGCTCCATGAATGCTAAATCCGGACTGAGAGGGCCGTGAGCGGGTTCTAGCGGAAAAGCCGGTCGCCGTATTCGTCTTCCAGGCCCTTGTAGAGGTGCGCAACCTGCTCGGCGTAGCCGTTGTAAAGCTGTGTCGGGATACGCTCGGGGCTGGAGAAAGTGCCGATGTCGTCCATCGACTTCAGGAACTTCTCGTTCGCCTGGCTCCAGCGCGGATGGCTGACCTTGGGGTTGACGTTCGCCCAGAAGCCATACTCGCGTGCCTGGATTTCCCACCAGAAGGTCTTCGGCATCTCCTCCACGAACGAGATGTGGACGATGCCCTTCACCGACTTGAAGCCGTACTTCCACGGCACGGCAAGACGCAGCGGCGCGCCGTTCTGCTTGGTGATCGGCTTGCCGTACATGCCGGTCGCCATGAACGCCAGCTCGTTCGTCGCCTCCGCCATGGTCAGGCCCTCGACGTACGGCCAGGGATACCACGGCGCGCGCTGGCCCGAGGCCACATCCGAATCCTCGAAGGTGACCATCTTCACGTACTTCGCCTTGGACAGCGGCCGGGCGAAATCGACCAGCGCCTTCAAGGGGAAGCCGGACCACGGCACCACGATCGACCACGCCTCCACGCAGCGGTGGCGGTAGACCCGCTCTTCCAGCGGCATCTGCTTTATCAGCTCGTCGAAGTCGATCTCGCGCGGCTCCTCGACGAGACCGTCGATCTTCACGGTCCAGGGCCGGATCGGCAGATCCTGCGCCTTCTTCCAGATCGTCTTGGACGAGCCGAACTCGTAATAGTTGTTGTAGGTGGCGACCAGTTCCTCGCCGCTGATCGCCCGCTGTGGCGCATAGGCGTCGTTCCGCGAAACCGGGTAGAGATCGACGGTGGGGTCGCCCTCCGGCGCGCCGACCTGGGCGCGGGTTTCGAACGGCAGCCCCGCCGTCGCCGCCACGATGGAGCCTGCGGCAGCCGTTTTCAGGAAGCGGCGGCGATTGCGGAAGGCTTCCTCGTCTGTCGCCGCGCTCTCGGGCAGTTCCCAGCCCCGCCAGCGTCGAATATACATTTTCGAAACTCCTTATTCAGCGTCCGCCCCGCCGGTGGCCAGGTGCCGGCGGATAACCTCCGCCATGGCAGCGGCCGGCAACACCGGCGGCAGAACGCTCTGCAACGTGCCCTTCGGACCCATAAGATAGATGTACGAACCATGCTGGAAAACCGGCGAGCCGTCTATCGCATGTCCGACACGTTCGGATTCCACCTGGTATGCCTTCGCCGCCGCATCGAGCTGGGCCGGCGTTCCCGTCAGTCCCACCAGCCGGGGGTGGATCTCAGCAACCCGTTTGGCCAGCACCGCAGGCGTCTCGTCCGGGTCGATGGTGATCAGCACCGGCTGAACCTGCCGGCCCGGTTCGCCCAGCAAGTCCACCGCTTCGCTCATGCGGCGCAGGCCCAGCGGGCAGATGCCCTCGCAGCGGGCGTAGCCGAAGAACACCAGCGTCACCCGACCCAGGAAATCCTTCTCGGTCACCGTGCGCCCGGTGTGGTCCACCAACTCGAACGAACCGCCGATGTCCAGGTCGAACGGCACGGCCGCCGGCCCCTCGCCACCCGGCTGCCATGTCGGATCGGCGGGCGCCTCGGCGTCGTGGCGATGATCCTCGTGCGCCGAGGCCACACCAATGGCTACGGCCACCAGCCCCAGGACCAAGGCGAGCGCCCCGACGAACCGATTCATCCCCGCCGTCATTCCTTCGAAAAGTACGCCTTGTCGGCTTCCGGCCCCAGGCCCAGCTTGCCGTCGCGCTGGATCAGCTCCTGGATGCGCGGGTCGTTGCGGAACCACTGCTTGGCCTCCTGGCTGTCCGGCTCGACGCCGTTCTCCTCCGCCCAGACCTTCTGGAAGCGGTTGGCACGCCGCCATTCGCCGTCGGGCGCCTCGCGCACGAACTGAAGCGCGAAAATCCGGTGCCCGCGGTTTTCCGCGAACAGGCCGTCGGCCACGACACGCTTGCCGCAGTAGGGCAGCAGTTCCTCCGCCGCGCCCGCGAAGCTGACCATGTTTTTCAGCGGCATTATGAGGGTGCCGTCATCCTTCAGCAGGCCAAGCTGGCGATCGCCGTCGCCGCAATCGTCCGGGCAGTTGCCGGTCAATTCGCAGAGCACGTCCACAACCTTCGCTTCGAAGCGGGCCTCCTCCTCGCCGATCAGGCCCCAGCTCTGTGCCGCCTGCGCGGGTCCGGCCAGCAAACATGCCGCTGCCGCCAACGCACCGAATATCGCTGTCCGCATGCCTGTCACTCCCCGAACGGCTGGACGCCGAAGGTCTCGTGAGTCTCGTTCACGATGCCTTCATCCGCCACCACAGTGTCGACTACGAGGTATTTCATGCCGTCGCGCTCGTAGAGGTCGCCGTCCACCGTGATATTGTGCGTCTGGATCTCCATGACGCGCGGATCGGCGACGTTCGTCTCGCCCTCGCCCATCTTGAGGATGAAATAGACCTCTTCCTCGCCGCTGCGAATGGCGACGGGCACGCCGCCGGCCGCGCACCACAGGGCGCACTGGTGGTGGGCGGTGCCCTGCGCATACATGATCTGCGTGAGATAGCACCAGCTATCGATGACCTCGCCAGTCACCTGAACGCGTTCCGCGGCCGACGCCGGGACCGCGATACCGGCAGCCAATGAAAAGGCGAGCAGGACTCTTGCGATGCCGTGCTTCATGTCCGTTTCCTCCGGCCCGGCCCGTCAATAAGGGAGACGGGCGGGCGCGCCGACAAATGGCGCGCCCACCCCCTCGCGCTTGCCCCTAGTCTGCCGCGCAGGGGTTGCACGGATTGCAGGGATTTGTCGCCGCGCACGGGTTGCACGGGTTGGCCGCCGCGCAGGGATTGCACGGGTTTGCGGCCGCGCAAGGGTTGCACGGATTGGCTGCCGCGCAAGGATTGCACGGATTCGCCGAGGCACAGGGATTACAAGGGTTGCATGGGTTGCAGGCAGCAAGCTGCACGCCCGTCGGGCTGGCCGGCGCCTGCGCATCCGCCAGCGCGGGCGTTCCGGCGCCAGCCAGCGCGGCCGCCGTGCCGACCGCAGCCAGGGAGGAAAGGATTCGGGTGCGTCGTGTGGTCATGGAGAGCCTCCTATTGTTGTCCCGGCAGCCCCGCCGGACGGTCCGTAGCGGCGCGCCGAATGCCCGCGCGCCCATATACGGCGGAGTGAATGTACAGCCTCGATGCAACGATTTGATAATCGCTTTTTAAAGATACGATAAAGGTGGGCTGGTTGAGCTTGGCTGCCAGGGAAGATCGATCCAGATCCGCGTCCATCCCGGCCGGCTGTCGGCGCCCACCTGTCCGCCGTGTGCCTCGACCAGGCCCTTCACGATCGCCAGCCCGATTCCCGCGCCGCCGCTCTCGCGCGAGCGGGATTTGTCGGCCCGGTAAAAGCGCTCGAATATGTGGGGCAGGTCGGCCTCGGCAATGCCCCGTCCGGTATTGGCGACCACCAATCTCACGCCCTTGCCCTGCCGCTCGACCGAGATCCGTACCTTGCCGCCGCCTCCGGCGTAACGGCGGGCATTCTGGATCAGGTTGCGCAGGACTTGCCGCAGCTTGTCCCGGTCGGCACGAAGGCTTGCGAATTCGGGTTCGCGCGGCGGATCGATCTGCAGCCACACGCCGTCGCGTTCCAGGTCGCCTCGTTCAAATTCCACTACTTCATACACCAGGGCCATCAGGTCCACAGGCTCATCGTGAAGTTCAACGCAGGCGGCATCGGCCATTGTCAGTTGATGCAGGTCGTCCACCAGCCGCACGAGACGCAGAATTTCGGTTTGCAGCATGTCGAACGTCGGCTTCGTGGGCTCCACCACGCCATCGGCCAGGCCTTCCAGGTAGCCACGGACGTTGGTAAGCGGCGTGCGCAACTCGTGCGCGATGTCGGCCACCATGGACCGGCGCAACCGCTCCCCCTGCTCCAGCCCGGCCGCCATGCGGTTGAACGCCTGCGCCAGGTCGCCAAGCTCATCCCGGGTCTCCACCGGCGCGCGGGCCGCGTAATCGCCGCTCGCAAGGCGTTGGGTCGCCCGCTGCATGGCGGAAAGCGGACGCAGCACCTTCCGGGTCAGCAGGAACGACAGCAGTACCGCAACGGCGATGGCCACGACGCTGGCCTGGATGAGATAGCGGTGAACGGCGTCCACGAACATCTCGTGCGTGTCGCTGGGCGAAATGTCGTACTGCTCCATCAGCGCCGAGAAATAGTCGGCGGCCAGGTAGTCGATGGCGAGCCACACCACCGCCATCGCCGCCACCAGGATCGGCAGGTTCACGGCCAGCAGCTTGAACAGCAGCATCCTGCGCAAGGTCACGCCTCCCCCGGCTCCGCCTCACGCTCGGCGAAGCTGTAGCCGACGCCGCGTACGGTTCGGATAAACGCAGGCTTCGCCGGGTCGCGCTCGATCTTCTGGCGCAGCTTGCCGACATGCACATCGATCACCCGGTCGACGACGGCGGCGCCGTCGGCGTGCAGGCGGTCCAGCAATTCCTCGCGCGTGAAGACGCGGCCCGGCCGGCTCATCAGTGTCTTGAGGATGCTGAACTCCGACGGCGTCAACGCCACCGGCTTGCCATCGCGGGTCAGCCGGTATCGCTCGGCGTCCAACTCAAGCCCCTCGTGGCGCAGGACAGTGCCAGCATCCGCCGCCTCTCTGGGCGACGCGCGGCGCAGGATCGCCCGCACCCGCTCCACCAGCTCACGCGGGGAAAAGGGCTTCACGACGTAGTCGTCGGCGCCCAGCGTGAAACCGGCGACCCGATCCACCTCATCCTTCTGCGCCGTCAGGATAAGCAGCGGCACCTCGGAGAACCGTCGTAGTTCTCGGCAGACATCCCAGCCGTCCATCTCCGGCAACAGCAGATCCAGGATGACGAACCCAGGCTTGTACCGGCGCGCCAGGTCCAGCCCGCTGCGCCCGTCGTGCGCACTCAGCGTCTCGAAGCCCGCCTTGCGCAGATAGGTCTCGACCAGCGAGCAGATGTTGCGGTCGTCCTCGATAACGAGGACCAGACCGTTGGCTTTCGGCGACGGCATGGCAATCGCTGCAAGTGCCTCCAGGTCAGCATCACGCCAACGCTGCAAGGCGCACTCACTATCCGCAAGTACAAAAAAGCCCGACCGTGGAAACGGTCGGGCCTTTGCGAACCATCAGCGATGCTGCGCTATCAGCTCAGATGCGCGCGGAGCATCCAGGCGTTCTTTTCGTGGACCTGCATGCGGTCCGCCATGATGTGGTCGGTCACGGGGTCATCGGCCTCGTGGGCGAGCTTTATCACCTGACGGCAGGTGCCGACCACCGTCTCCTGGTCCTCGGCAAGCTGGCGAACCATCTGCTGCCAGTCCGGATGGCCGGTGTCCTCGCGCACGGCGGCCAGCTTTCCGAACTCGGTGTAGCTGGCCGGCGCCCGGTGGCCCAGAGTACGGATGCGCTCGGCGATCTCGTCGACCGCCTCGGCCAGGTCCTTGTACTGATCCTCGAACAGGTTATGCAGCGCCTGGAAGTTCGGGCCTTCGACATTCCAGTGATAGTTGTGCGTCTTGAGATAGAGGGTATAGCTGTCGGCCAGCACGCGCGACAGCCCGTCGGCGAGTTTCTTGCGGTCCTCGGCGCTTAGTCCCGTATTCACCTGGCTCATGTCGGTCGCCCTCCTTCCTTGTCAGTTCGGTCTGGGTTCCTGCGTTTCGGATCTTCCGGGCGGCACGGGATGATTCCCTTGGTCGCCCTTCTTTAGAATAATTCTAACTAGCTGATGATATAGGGTCCGCGCGGCACCTTTGCAAGGCTATGAATGTGACATGCCGGCTTTCGGCATCACACCCAAAGACATAGGCTTGCAAGGCGTGATGAAAACGTTGGCTGTTCAAACACCGTTGCATGGAAACAGGAGACAAGGGCGGCGATGACTGAACGCGCGATACAGGTTCGGGCGCTGGGCGAAATCGCGATCCGCGCGCGCGACATGCAGGCGATGGAAGCCTTCTACCGCGATGCCCTGGAACTTCGCGTCCTGCGCAGGTTCGGCGACGGGCTGGTGTTCTTCGATCTGGGCGAGAGCCATGCTGGCCACACCGCCGTCCTCGCCCTTTTCGATGCGCAGGCGCAGCCGCTGGATGACCTTCGCGACACCCGGACCGAGCCTGACGTCAGAACCAGCACGCTGCATCACATCGCATTGACGGTCGATGCGGATGGCCTCGACGCCGCCCAGGAGGTGCTGGCTGCCCGAGGCGTGAAGGCGCGCCAGCAAGTCTTCGCCTGGGCGGGCTGGCGTTCCCTTTTTATGGAAGACCCAGAGGGCAACGTGGTCGAGTTGGTGAGCCGCGACCCGGCGCTCACCCCCGAGGATCCCGGTATGTCTTGATATCCCGCCTTATTGCGCCGCGTCCTGGCGTTCCTGGATGACCCGGTCGGCCAACTTGCCGGACAACTCGTTCAGATGGTCGAAGGTCTTCTCGAAGAAACCGACCCCGAGGGTGAGCGAGCGCAGCTCGACGATCAGGTCGGGCAGTTCGGACCCCGGCATGAACGCCTTCAACTCGTCCCAGCCCTGCCAGCCGGGCTTGGCCTCGAACCCAAGGATCTGCCCGCGCCGGCCCGAAACCAACCCATGGACCTTGTTCGTGTAGTCCTGCGGCACCGAGATCGTCACCTGGTATACCGGCTCCAACAGCACCGGCTCGCAGTCCGGCAGGGACTCGGTCATAGCAATGCGGCCAGCCGTCTTGAAGGCCTGGTCGCTGGAATCCACCGAGTGATGCTGGCCGTCGTAGAGATTGACCGACAGGTCGACCACCGGAAAGCCGAGCGGGCCGCGCTGCAACGCCTCCTTCACGCCGTGCTCGACGGCCGGGATGAACTGCTTCGGCACCGCGCCACCGACAACGGAGTTCGTGAACTCGAAGCCCGCACCGCGCTCCTTCGGCTTGATCTCCACATGTATATCGGCGAACTGGCCGTGGCCACCGGTCTGGCGCTTGAATCGGGCGTGATACTTGGTGGGCTTGCGGATCGTCTCCTTGTATGCCGTCATCGGGCGCTGCGTGGTGACGGCGACATTGTACTTGCTCTTCAGCCGCTCGACGGCCAGTTGCAGATGAATCTCGCCCTGACCCCATAGCTGCATCTGCCCGGTTGCCTCGTCATGGGCAAGCTGTAGCGAGGGATCCTCTTCCATCAGCTTGTGAATGGCCGTGGTCAACTTGACCTCGTCCTCGCGCTTCTCGGGCTGTACGGCGAAGGCGTAGACGGGCTCGGCCGGTTGCGGCCAGACGATATCCGGCGCTTCGACCTTGCCCTTGCCCGTGATCAGGTCGCCGGTCTGCAGGTCGTCGATGCGTGCAAGGGCGACCAGTTCGCCCGCCTTGGCCTCGCCCACCTTCCGCTGGTCGCTGCCCATCAGGTGATAGATGCCCGACAGCCGGTGGCCGGCGATGGTCATGCCGTCCTTGATGCTGCCCCGCCAGACGCGCGCGAGGCTGAGCTTGCCGGTATGTGCCTGATGGAAGGTCTTGGCGACAGTGGCGGCAAGGTCCTTCCCCGCCTCTCCGGCGGCATCGAGGACGCCCAGCCGCGCCGCCGTGCGCTCGGGCCCCGGCGTCTCGTGGCGCAGCGCCTTCCACAGCCGGGTGACGCCGTTGTCCTTGTCGGCCGAGCCCAGCAGCACGGGCACGATCAGATCCTGCTCAAGATCCTTGGTAAGCTGTCCATAGATCTCGTCGGGCGCGGGAATCACGTCTTCCAGCAGCTTTTCCAGCAGCTCGTCGTCGAAATCGGCCAGGGATTCCAGCATTTCCTGCCGCGCCTCGCCCTCGCGGTCGCGGATGGTGTCCGGCATCTTGATCAGTTCCGAGGGCTTGCCGTCCTGATAGCGATAGGCCCGCTCGCTGACGAGATCGACATAGCCCGTGACTGCCTCCCCGTCACGGATAGGCACCTGCCGAAGCATCAGCGGGCGCGAGGAGACCGCCTGCAACGCCGCCATCATCTCCCGCGCCGAGGTGCCGGCCTTGTCCATCTTGTTGACGAACAGCATGTGCGGGATCTGATAATCGTCGAGGAACTTGAACAGCGGCGCCAACGTCACGGCCTTGTCCGGCTCGGGCTCGGCGACGACGACGGCGACATCCGCCGCCATCAGGCATGTGCGCGCGTCCTGCATCAACTCGACCGAGCCCGGGCAGTCAATCAGCGACCAGGCGTCGCCCAGAAAGGTGGCTTCGGCCACGTTGGGCTCCACCGACATCTGCCGCTCGCGGGCTTCGCGGCTGCTGTCGCCGACGGTGTTCTTCTGCGCGACCGTCCCCTGGCGGTCGATGGCGCCGGCCGTGTGCAGCATGGCTTCGAGAAGACTGGTCTTGCCGCTCGTATAGTTGCCGACGAGGACGGCGCAGCGTGGTGGTGCAGCCGGGGCATCGGTCATGGCGTTATCTCCCTGTGGGTCGATGGAAACGGCGGCGGCGCGTGCCGGCGGGTTGGCTCCTCCGGGTATTGGACTTCGGAGAAAATGTTTCCAGACCCGCGCCCATCGGCGCAACAGGAAAAGGTTGCTTGCCCAGACCGCTATGTCGCGGCGGGACAGATTCCGGCGCGCCTCCCGACATGCCGAGGCGGCCGAAGCAGCAGATTTCGAGGATTCGATCGCAGCGCCTGGAACAGGCGCCGGATGGCTAGCTAGCCATCCTTGTGCTGCGCCAGCGCGGCGTAGACCCGCTCGCTTTCGGGGGTGGCGATGCCATGCTGGCGGCCCAGGCGCACCACCGCGCCGGTGAGCCAGTCAAGCTCCAAGCGGTTGCCGCGTTCCAGGTCGTGCAGCATCGACGATTTCATCTCGTGCGGCAGGCCGTCGCTGAAGCTGAGCGTTTCGGCGGCGCGATCCGCCGGAAAGGCGACGCCCTCCGCGCGACCCACGGCCACCGCCTCCTCGATCAGCGCCTGGAATTGCGCGCGCTTGGCGGCATCCTCGCGGATCGGCCCGATGGGCTGGCGGTGATAGCAGGTGATACCCGCAAAGGGCGCCAGGAAGACGAACTTGGTCCAGATCGCCAGTTCGATATCGTCCGAGCACACGGCATCGAAGCCAGGCGCCGCCTGCGCCGCCGCGTCGAGTATTTGCAGGCGTTCGCTCTTGCGGCCGCCAAGCTCGCCATAGGTCAGGGAAGCCATCACCCCGGTGTGCTCGATGACGCCGGGCTCGCCGATGGTCGCCGCGATGTGGGCAACGCCGCCAAGAACCGGGCCATCGCCCAGGATCTCGCGCAGGATGCGCTCCTTATCGACGCCATTCTGGAAGGCGACAACACCGGTATCCGGCCCGACGGCCGGCCGGACGGCACGCACCGCGGCCTCCAGGTCGCCCAGCTTGGTGCAGACGAAGACGAAATCGCAGACGCCCGCCGTCGCCGGATCGTCCGTAACGCTGGCCGGCCGGATCAGGGCGTCGCCGCGCTGTGACGTCACGCGCAGGCCGTTCGTCTCGATGGCATCCTTGTGACGGCCGCGCGCGACGAAGGTGACGTCATGACCTGCCTCGGCGAAGCGCGCCCCGAAATACCCGCCGACCCCGCCGGCACCCATGATCAGGAGTTTCATCCCCGTTCACCTCGTCTCTGGTCTTTCTTGTCGCGTCATCCCCTCGGCTCCGCCAGCGGCCGCCCCCTCATCCTGTCCTTCTCCCCCGACACTGGGGGAGAAGGGACGACAAACGCGACAATACAGCTGCTCACCGCCTGAACGACCCGAGTTCGAAGGCCAGCAACGATTGTCGTTCCCTCTCCCCCGCGTCGGGGGAGAGGGACAGGGTGAGGAGGTTTCCCACAAGCTCCGCGGCTGCCGGGGCGCCTTGGACCCACCCCTCAAGCGTCCCGAAGCGCCTCGCAGGCCTTGTGGATGCGCTCGCACGCCTGCTCCAGCGCCTCGGTCGAGGTGGCGTAGGAGATGCGCATGTGCGGCGACAGGCCGAACGCCTCCCCCTGTACGCAGGCAACGAGCGCGTCCTCCAGCAGATACTTCACGAAATCCGTATCGGACTTGATCGTGTCGCCCCGCGGCGTGACCTTGCCGATGACGCCGGCGCAGGAGGGGTAGACGTAGAACGCCCCCTCCGGCCGGGCGCAGTCCAGGCCCGGCGCCTTGTTCAGAGCATCGACCACCATATCCCGGCGCTTCTTGAACACTTCGTTGTTGGAGGCGATGAAGTCCTGCGGCCCGTTCAGGGCCTCCACCGCCGCCGCCTGGCTGATCGAGCTGGGATTGCTGGTGGACTGCGACTGGATCTTGGCGATCGCCTTGATCAGTTCCACCGGCCCGCCCGCGAAACCGATGCGCCAGCCCGTCATGGAATAGGCCTTGGACACGCCGTTCATCGTGAGCGTGCGGTCGAACAGCGAAGGCTCCACCTGCGCCGGTGTGCAGAACTGGAAATCGTCGTAAACCAGATGCTCGTACATGTCGTCGGTCAGCACCCAGACGTGCTCGTGCTTCTTCAGCACGTCGGTGATGGCCTTCATGTCCTCGCGCGAATAGGCGGCGCCGCTGGGGTTCGACGGACTGTTCAGGATCACCCACTTGGTCTTCTTGGTGATCGCCTTATCGAGATCCTCCGCGCGCAGCTTGAAGCCGTTATTCTGGCTGCACGGCACGGCCACGGGCTCGCCACCGGCCAGCAGGACGATGTCGGGATAGCTGACCCAGAAGGGCGCGGGGATGATGACCTCGTCGCCCTCTTCCACGGTGGCCATGATGGCGTTGAACAGCACCTGCTTGCCGCCGGTGCCGACGGTGATGTTCTCCGGCGCGTAGTCCAGGCCGTTGTCGCGCTTGAACTTCGCGACAACCGCCTCTTTCAGCTCCGGCGTACCGTCCACGGCCGTGTACTTCGTCTCGCCCCGGTCGATGGCCGCCTTGGCCGCCGCCTTGATGTTGTCGGGGGTATCGAAGTCCGGCTCGCCCGCGCCCAGGCCGATCACGTCCTTGCCGGCAGCGCGCAGCTCCTTGGCCTTGGTGGTCACGGCGATGGTCGGCGACGGCTTGATACGCTCAAGCCGGGAGGCAAGGATCGACATGAGACGGTTTCCCTAGGATAGCGCAAGACATCTGGATCGTGACGCCGAACGATATTGAAGCCCGGCGGGAGTGTCCATACACCTGCGACCTCCCGCCGGGAAATCTTCGCCCACGCTCCTCCGCCGGCGTGCTACTCCGCCGGCGCGCGACTGCCGACCGCCTCGGTCATGTGGCTGCCGGTCAGGCGCACGATCATCGGGCTGAGCAGCAGCAGCGCGATCAGGTTCGGCACCGCCATGAAGGCGTTCAGCGTATCCGCCAGCAGCCAGACGAAATCGAGTTCCGCGATGGCGCCGGCTGGCACGACGAGCGTCCACAGGATCCGGAAGGGAATCTCCGACTTCGCGCCCACCAGGTACTGCCAGCACTTCTCGCAATAGTAGGCCCAGCCGAGGATGGTGGTGAAGGCGAAGACGGCCAGCGAGACCGCCACCAGATAGCCGCCGACGCCGGGAATCGTCATCTCGAATGCGGCCGAGGTCAGGTTGGCCCCGCTCTCCCCGGTCATCCAGGCACCCGAGGTGATGATCGCCAGACCCGTCATCGTGCAGACGATGATGGTATCGATGAAAGTGCCGGTCATGCCGATCAGGCCCGAGCGCACCGGGTTCGTCGTCGTGCCCGCCGCTTGCGCGATGCCGGCGGTGCCCAGCCCCGCCTCGTTGGAGAACACGCCGCGCGCGACGCCGAACTGGATCGCCGCCCACACGGCCGCGCCGGCGAAACCGCCGGTCGCCGCCGTCGGGGTGAAGGCCTGCGCGAAGACGAGCCCGATGGCCGCGGGAATCTCGGCGATGTTGATGGCCAGCACAACGAGCGCGAACACGACGTAGGCCACGCACATCGTAGGCACCAGCGCCTCGGCCACCCGCCCGATGCGCTTGATGCCGCCCAGCACGACGAGGCCGACCAGCACCATCACGATGACGCCGGACACCCACTCGGGAATGCCGAACGAGGTTTCCAGCACATCGGCGACGGCGTTCGACTGCACCGTGTTGCCAATACCGAAACCGGCGAGCCCGCCGAAGATGGCGAACGCCGCGCCCAGCCACATCCAGTTGCGGCCCAGGCCGTTCTTGATGGCGTACATCGGCCCGCCAACATGATCGCCTTTTTCGTCGACCTCTCGGTAATGGACGGACAGCAGCACCTCGGAATACTTGGTCGCCAGGCCCACCAACGCCGTGCACCACATCCAGAACAGCGCGCCCGGCCCGCCAAGCGCGATGGCGGTGGCAACACCCGCGATGTTGCCGGTGCCAACCGTCGCGGCCAGCGCGGTCATCAGCGCCGCGAAGGGACTGATCTCGCCCAACTCGTCGGGGCCCGACCGCCGCCCCTGCCACATCAGGCGGAACGACGCGCCGACACTTATCAGCGGCATGAATCGCAGCCGCACCATCAGGTAAAGCCCGGTGCCGAGAATCAGCACCAGCATCGGCACGCCCCAAACGATCCCGTTGATGTCGGAAACCAGTGCGCGGATGGCGTCCATGCCCGTTGTTCCTCCCCTGAACGCGGTTGATGCGGGGCGGCGCGCCATACCAAATCACAGCGCGCCCCCGTTGCAGTCCCGGAAGAGCTTACATCAGAAAATTTTAGTTTCGACAAGCCTCATACGGCGCCGGCGGAACGGCTGGGGGATGGATTCAGCCCTTCCGCCCAAACCCACCCCCACTCGGCGTCTCGATGACGAAAACGTCGCCCGGCGCCATTTCGGTGCGGTCGGTGCCGGAGAGATCCTGGCGGGTGCCGTCGGTGCGTTCCACCCAGTTGCGGCCGCACTCGCCGGGCTCGCCGCCGTCCAGGCCGAAGGGCGGGACCTTGCGGTGGTTGGAGAGGATGGCCGCCGTCATTTGTTCGCGGAATTGCAGCCGGCGCACGGTGCCGTCGCCGCCCCTGTGCCGGCCCTTGCCGCCCGAGCCGCGGCGGATGTGGAAGTCCTCCAGCAGCACCGGGAAGCGCCACTCCAGCACCTCCGGGTCGGTGAGGCGCGAGTTCGTCATATGCGTGTGGATGGCGTCCTGGCCGTCGAAGTCCGGCCCGGCGCCCGAGCCGCCGCAGATGGTCTCGTAATACTGATAGCGGTCGTTGCCGAAGGTGAAGTTGTTCATCGTGCCCTGCGCGGCCGCCATCACCCCCAGCGCGCCATAAAGGGTATCGGTGATGACCTGGCTGGTCTCCACGTTGCCGGCCACGACCGCGCCCGGATAGACCGGGTTCAGCATCGAGCCCTCGGGAATCACGATCTCCAGCGGCTTCAGGCAGCCCTCGTTCATCGGGATCTCGTCCTCCACCAGCGTGCGGAAGACATAGAGCACGGCCGCCCGGCACACGGCGGAGGGCGCGTTGAAGTTGTCCGGCCGCTGTGCGCTGGTGCGGGAAAAGTCGATCCGCGCCGTGCGCGACGCCTTGTCGATGGTGATGTCGACCGCGACCTCGGCGCCGTTGTCCATCGGATAGGTGAAGCTGCCATCCTTCAGCACGTCGAGAACGCGGCGCACCTGTTCCTCGGCGTTGTCCTGCACGTGGCCCATGTAGGCATGCACGACGTCAAGGCCGAAGTGCGCGACCATGCGCTCGATCTCCTGCACGCCCTTCTCGTTCGCGGCGATCTGGGCCTGCAGGTCGGCGATGTTCTGCGTGGGATTGCGCACCGGATAGGGGCCGCTGCCCAAGAGGTCGCGCAGGGCCTCTTCCCGGAACTCGCCCCGGTCGACCAGCTTGAAGTTGTCGATCAGCACGCCCTCTTCGTCCACCGTCCTGGAGTCCGGCGGCATCGAGCCGGGCGTGATGCCGCCGACATCGGCGTGGTGGCCACGGCTGGCGACGTAGAACAGGATGCGCTGCCCCGCCTCGTCGAACACCGGCGTCACGACGGTGATGTCCGGCAGGTGCGTGCCGCCGTTGTAGGGCGCGTTCAGCATGTAGACGTCGCCCTTGGCCAGCTTGCCCGCGTTCTCGCGGATCACGGTGCGGACGCTCTCGCCCATGGAGCCGAGATGGACGGGCATGTGCGGGGCGTTGGCGACGAGGTTCCCCTCGGGGTCGAAGACGGCGCAGGAGAAATCCAGGCGTTCCTTGATGTTCACCGAGTAGGCGGTGTTCTCCAGGGTGGAGCCCATCTGCTCCGCCACCGACATGAAGAGGTTGTTGAATACCTCAAGCATGACGGGATCGACCTCGGTGCCCACCGCGTGCTCGCGCCGCTTCGCCTCGACGCGGGTCATGACGAGATGGTTGCGGTTGGTCAGCTCCGCGCGCCAGCCGGGCTCGACCGTTGTCGTGGAGTTCTGCTCGATGATAATGGCAGGCGCGTCCACCGTGTCGCCGGGCAGCAGGTCGGCGCGGTCGTAGACCGGCGTGTCCCGCCATTCGCCGCCGGCATACATGCGCACCGTCTCCAGCGGGCGCAGCGGCTCCACGCGGGCGTCGGCCTCGATATAGGGGTCCTCGGCCTGATCGGTCTTGCCGATGACCTCGACGGAGACCGCCTCGACGATGTGCGGCTTCTCGGCCATGACGAAGCCGAAGCGCTGCCGGTGCGCCGCCTCGAAGCCGGCGACGATCTCCTCGCGGCTGCCGAAATCGACGATCAGCGGCGCGTCCGTGCCCTCATAGCGCAGGTGGACCTTGCGCAGCGTCTCGGTCTGTTCCTCGCGCACGCCCTGGTCGGCCATCTCCTTGCGGCCGTCCTCGGCCAGACGGTCGAGCGTGGCCGCGACCTCGTCCAGCATCCCGGCCTCCAGGCGCTTCTCGATGGCCTGCTCGCGGATGGTGCGCAGGTCCGCAAGCCCCATGCCGTAGGCAGAAAGCACGCCGGCGAAGGGGTGCAGGAAGATTTTGGTCATGCCCAGCGTATCGGCGATGTCGCAGGCGTGCTGCCCGCCTGCGCCGCCGAAGCAGTTCAGCGTGTAGCCGGTGACGTCGTAGCCGCGCTGGATCGAGATCTTCTTGATGGCATTCGCCATGTTCTCGACCGCGATCTTGCGGAAGCCGTCGGCGACCTCCTCGGCGCTGCGGGTGTCGCCGGTGGCGTCATGGATTTCCCGCGACAGCCCGGTGAACTTCTCGTGTACGACATCGGCGTCCAGCGCCTCGTCGGCGTTCGGGCCGAACACCTTGGGGAAGAAAGCCGGCTGGATGCGGCCCAGCATCAGGTTGGCGTCGGTCACCGTCAGCGGACCGCCCCGGCGATAGCATGCCGGCCCCGGATTGGCCCCGCCGCTGTCCGGCCCGACGCGGTAGCGCGAACCGTCGAAGTGCAGGATCGAGCCGCCGCCCGCGGCCACCGTGTGGATCTGCATCATCGGCGCGCGCATACGCACGCCGGCCACCTGGGTCTCGAAGGTGCGCTCGAACGCGCCGTCGTAGTGCGCGACATCGGTGGAGGTGCCACCCATGTCGAAGGAGATGATGCGCTCGAATCCGCCCATCTGCGCCGTGCGCGCGGCGCCGACGATGCCGCCGGCCGGGCCGGAGAGAATGGCGTCCTTGCCCTGGAACAGCCGCGCGTCCACCAGCCCGCCGTTCGATTGCATGAACATCAGCCGCACGTCGCCAAGCTCCCCCGCCACCCGGTCGACATAGCGCCGCAGGATCGGCGAGAGATAGGCGTCCACAACCGTCGTGTCGCCGCGGCTGACCAGCTTCATCAGCGGGCTGACCACATGCGAGGTCGAGACCTGCGTGAAGCCGATGTCGCGCGCGATCCCGGCCACCTGCTCCTCGTGCTCGGGATAGCGGTAGCCGTGGACGAAGGCGATGGCGACGGCGCGGATGCCGTCGTCGTAGACCCGTTGCAGTTCGGCGCGCACCGCTTCCGCGTTTGGGGATGCAAGCACTTCGCCCTCGGCGGTGACCCGCTCCTCCACCTCGATCACGGTGTCGTAGAGCAGTTCCGGCAGATCGATGCGTCGGGCGAAGATGTTGGGGCGATTCTGGTAGGCGATGCGCAGCGCGTCGCGGAACCCCCTGGTGGTGACGAAAACCGTTCGCTCGCCCTTGCGCTCCAGCAGGGCGTTCGTCGCCACGGTCGTGCCCATCTTCACCGAATCGATCAGCTCGGCGGGGATGTCCTCGCCGGTGCCGATCTTCAGCAGGTCGCGCACGCCCTGCAGCGCCGCGTCGGCGTACTGTTCCGGGTTGTCGGAGAGCAGCTTGTGCGTCACCAGCGCGCCATCGGGCCGACGCGCCACCACGTCGGTGAACGTGCCGCCACGGTCGACCCAGAACTGCCATGCTTCGGCGCCGCCCTGGCGCCCGCTTTCCCGGCCCGGCTGTGTGCCCGCGCGCTCGCTGCGAGTGGTCATGCGCTTCGCTCTCCCCGTATGATCGCCCTGCCCGTTCGGGCTGGACGGCGATACAGAGCAATCTTTCGGGAAGGCGTCAACGCCCGCCCGCTTACGCCGCCGGGCGACGGCGGGGCGGTGGCGGATTTTCCGAAGTTTCCGCCCCGCCGGCCGCCCACTGATCGCTCAGACTGCCGATGGTTTCGCCGCTTGCCATGACAACTTCCTGCATCAGCGACCACGGACTCGGCCGGGGAAGCTGCACGCGGCTTTCGACGTCGCCATTGCGGTGCAGGACGCGGCCGTCCAGGCGGGCGGCGATGCGCTGCATCGGCACGTTCTCGGCAAGGCAGATCATCGCGACTTCCCGAATGTTGCGGTTGCAGGCGAGAATCAGCGACCGGCGGCACAGGTCGGTGCCAAGCCCGCGGCCCCGCCAGGGACGCTCCACCGTGAGCGCCAGCTCACCCAGTCGCGCGAAGCCGGCAGTCAGCGGCACGACCTCCGCCAGGCCGCGCAGCTCCCCGCCGTCCATCTGGCCCAGCAGGATCGGAGTCCATCCAGTCGATACTGTCGAGATATCTTGCCACCGCATCGCTCGACATGCCGTGGCCGAAACGCAGGTAACGGTCATCGGCGTCCAGACGCGCGAAATGGCTTTTCACGCGCGGCAGATCCGTCGGCAAGAGTTTGCGGATATAGGGCATGGCGCGGTCCTTTCCTGGCCGTAGCCGTGACCGCCCCTCACGCACGTCCGTCCCCATCGACGCGCCTACGGGCTTGGATGCCCGAATCGGTCTTGCGAGAGTATCATGTAGCACTCATTGTGCAGCGCACAAGAGAGTGCAGCGTTAACCCTTTGTGCATACCAGCCATCTCTTGCTCATGGCGGTGGCGCATGAAATAAGCGTTCTGGAACTGTGGAAAGCGCCGCGCCGAGGCGGCGCGGGCAACGGAATGATATGACGATCTGGGGCAAAATCCTCGGCGGCGCGGCGGGCTTCGCATTGGGCGGGCCGCTGGGCGCGCTTCTTGGCGGGCTGGCCGGGCACGCGGTCGACCGCATGCGCGACTCCACCCGCGAACTTGAGGACCGAACCGAGCCGATCGGCGAGAGCGAGGCCGACGAGGGCGCCGACGACAACACGCGCAAGATCGCCTTCACCATCGGCGTCATCGTGCTTGGCGCGAAGATGGCGAAGGCCGATGGCACCGTCACGCGCGACGAGATCCAGGCGTTCCGGCAGGTCTTCCACGTTCCGCCGGACGAGATGAAGAACGTCGGCCGGGTGTTCAACCAGGCCCGGCGCGATGCCCGCGGCTTCGAGCCCTATGCCCGGCAGATCGGCCGCATGTTCCGCAACAACCCGGCCGTGCTGGAGGAGCTTCTGGACGGGCTGTTCCACATCGCCCGCGCCGACGGCGAGGTGCGCGAGGCAGAGTTGCAGTACCTGGAGCAGGTCGCCTTCATCTTCGGCCTGGATCAGTCGGCATGGGAGCGCATCAAGGCCAACAACATGGGCGCGGCCGGCTCGGATCCCTACGAGATTCTGGGCGTCTCCCGCGATTCCAGCGATGCCGATGTGAAAAGCGCCTACCGGCAGCTCGTACGGGAGAACCATCCCGACCGGCTGGTCTCGCAAGGCATGCCGCAAGAGTTCATCGAAATGGCCAACGAGAAGCTGGCCACCATCAACGGCGCTTACGAGCAGATCCGCAAGCAGCGCGGGCTGAGCTGATCCGCCGCACGCAGGTTTTCGGAGAGTCATGGCGCCGCCACCGCTCATTCAGTTGAAGGACGCGACTCTTGCCCTGGGCCATCAGGTGCTGGCCGAGGACGTGACCATGACCCTGGCGCGCGGGGAGCGTGCGTGCCTCGTCGGCCGCAACGGCAGCGGCAAGTCCACATTACTGCGCGCGCTGGCCGGTGAAATCGACCTGGACGCGGGCGAGCGCTTCCTGCAGCCGGGCGCGCGCGTCGCCTATCTGCCGCAGCAGCCTCACCTGCCGCCAGAGCAGACGGTGGCCGACTTCGTTGCCGGCGGACTGCCCGAAAGCGCGGCGGACGAGCGGCACCGCGTCGACGCCGCGCTGGTGCGCCTGGACGTGGACGGCTCGCGGCGCCTGGGCACGCTCTCGGGCGGTGAGGGCCGCCGCGCCGCGTTGGCCCGAACGCTGGTGGCCGAGTGCGACGTGCTGCTGCTGGACGAGCCGACGAACCATCTGGACCTGCCGACCATCGAGTGGCTGGAAGGCGAATTGAAGCGCTTCGACGGGGCGTTGCTGGTGATCAGCCACGACCGCGCCTTCCTGCGCGAGGTGAGCCGAATCACCTTCTGGCTGGACCGCGGCACGATGCGCCGGATGGACCGGAACTACGCCCACTTCGACGAATGGGCCGAGGAGACGGCGGCCGAGGAGGAGCGTCAATTCCACAAGCTGACGCGGCGCATCAAGCGCGAGGAACACTGGCTGACCTATGGCTTCACCGCCCGGCGCAAGCGCAATCAAGGCCGGTTGCGGCGGCTTCAGGACCTGCGCGAGAGCCGCGCGAAGCTGCTGGATGCACGCACCGGCGAGCTGAACCTGACGGTGGCCGAGGCCGAGGGCAGCGGCAAGACCGTTATCGAGGCCAAGGACATCGCCAAGGGTTTCACGCGCGATGACGGCAGCACGCTGCGCGTGGTGAAAGATTTTTCCACCCGCATCCGCAAGGGCGACCGCATCGGCGTCATCGGCCCGAATGGGGCCGGCAAGACCACGTTGATCCGCCTGCTGACGAAGGAGCTGGAGCCCGACAAGGGCAGCGTGCAGCACGGCACGCGGCTGAAGCCGATCTACTTCGACCAGCGCCGCCAGAAGCTGGACCCCGAGAAGACGCTTTGGGAAACGCTGTGCCCTGGCGGCGGCGATTCCGTCATGGTCGGCGACCGGCAGCGCCACGTCGTCACCTACCTGAAGGAGTTCCTGTTCAGCGAGGGCCAGGCGCGCCAGCCAGTGCACGCGCTTTCCGGCGGCGAAACCAACCGCTTGCTGCTGGCCAAGCTGTTCTCCCAGCCCAGCAACCTGATCATCCTGGACGAACCG
Source organism: Ferruginivarius sediminum (assembly GCF_003344765.1). GTDB lineage: Bacteria > Pseudomonadota > Alphaproteobacteria > Kiloniellales > Rhodovibrionaceae > Ferruginivarius > Ferruginivarius sediminum. Next base: position 23,411 of record NZ_QPMH01000013.1, read on the forward strand.
ACCAACGACCTGGACATGGATACCCTGGACCTGCTGATCGAGGTCCTGGGCGACTACGACGGCACGCTTCTGCTCGTCAGCCACGACCGCGATTTCCTGGACAAGACGGTGACCTCGGTCGTGGTCATGGAGGGCGACGGTCTGGTCGAGGAGTTCCCCGGCGGCTATAGCGACAGCCTCAGCCAACGGCGTGGCACCGCAGGCCCCACACGCCTGGGCGGCAAGACGAAGGCGGAGAAGAAGGCGAAGTCCGCCAAGGCGGAGAAGCCGCGCGGCCGGCCCGAGAAACTGTCGTACAAGGAACAGCGCGACCTCGACGAGTTGCCGGAGAAGATCGAGCGGCTGCAGGCAAAGATCGAGCAGTTGCAATCGCAGATGAGCGACCCCGATTTCTATCGGCGCGACCCGGGGAAGTTCGAAGAAGCCAGCGAGGCGCTGAAACGCGCGCAGGAGGCCCTGGACAAGGCCGAGACACGCTGGCTTGAGTTGGAGGAACGGCGGGAAAGCATCCAGGCGGCCGGCGGACGGCCCTGATGCAGTTTTCGGTCAAACCGCTGCACCTCCTGCTTTTCGTCGCCGTCACTGTCGTCTGGGGCGGCAATTTCGCCGTGACCAAGCTGGGACTCCTGGAGATTCCGCCGATCATGCTGGTGGCGATGCGCTTCGCCCTGGTTACCGTCATACTGCTGCCCTTCGCCGGCATCCCGCGTGGGAAGCTGCCCGCCATCGGCCTGCTGTCGGTCGTGCTGGGACTGCTTCACTTCTCCATGATGTTCACCGGCCTGAAGGACATCGACGCGGCGACGGCCGCCATCTCCATCCAGCTTCAGGTCCCCTTCGCCGCCCTGCTCGCCGCGCTGGCGTTCGGGGAGCGGCTGGGCTGGCGCCGGGCGCTTGGCATGGCGATCGCCTTCGCCGGCGTGGCCGTCATCGCGGGCGAACCGAGGCTGGAGGGCAGCTATCTCTCGCTGGCGCTGGTCATCGGCGCGGCGATGGTCTGGTCCGTCGCCAACATCCTGGTCAAGCGCCTGGGCGAGGTGGACGGCACGCAGATCAATGCCTGGATGGCGCTTTTCGCAACACCGCAGCTCGCCGCGGCATCCTTTGTCCTGGAGGACGGGCAGTGGGCGGCTTGGCAAGCGGCGGATTGGCGCACCCTGTTGATCGTCGCCTATCAGGCCGTGCTGGTGGTCGCGCTTGGCTATGGCACGTGGTATGCGATGTTGAAGCGCTACGACGTGAACGTGGCCATGCCGTTCACGCTGCTGGTGCCGTTCTTCGGGGTCCTGTCGGGCGTTCTGTTCCTGGATGAAGTCCTGACCGCCGCCCTGATCGTCGGCGGGGCGATGACCATCGTGGGCGTCGGCATCATCGTGATCCGCCGGCCCCGGCTGGCGGGGCCGAAGATCGAGAGATACTGATGGAGGTCGAGGACGCCCCCTCCCCCAACCACGAACCGCGCCCCGAAGGGGTTCCGGTGGATATCCTGCTGCTCCACTACACCGGCATGGAGACCGGCGACGCGGCGCTGGCGCGGCTGTGCGATCCGGAGGCGAAGGTCAGCGCGCATTACCTGATCGAGGAGGACGGCCGCGTCTTCCAGCTTGTCGAGGAGGAACGCCGGGCCTGGCATGCCGGCGTGAGTTGCTGGAAGGGCGAACACGACATCAATTCCCGCTCCATCGGCATCGAGCTGGTGAATCCGGGCCACGAGTTCGGCTACCGCCCCTTCCCCGAGGCACAGATGGCCGCGCTGATCGAGCTTGCCGGCGGCATCGTGAAGCGCCATCCCATCCCATCCCATCGCGTCCTGGGCCACAGCGACGTCGCACCGGCGCGCAAGCAGGACCCCGGCGAGCTGTTCGACTGGCGGCGGCTGGCGGACGCCGGGCTCGGCATCTGGCCGGACCCGGTCGAGACCCCCGTGGATACGCCGCCCATCGCATGGTTCCAGGCGGCCTTCGCCCGCGTCGGCTATTGCCTGGCGCGCAGCGGCCGAATGGACGACGAGACGCGCGCCGTGATTACCGCCTTCCAGCGCCATTTCCAGCCCGAGGCGGTGGGTGGCGAGGCCGACCGCTCCACCGCCGCCCGCCTGCTTGGCCTGCAGCGAGCGCTTGAGCGAACGGGTGCCAGTTCCTAAATAGAAGTCAGCCAGACGGCCGGATGGCCGCTCCCGGTCCTCGATGGACCGGGGGAGGAAAGTCCGGGCTCCACGGAAGCACGGTGCCGGGTAACGCCCGGCGGGGGCGACCCCAGGGAAAGTGCCACAGAAAGCAAACCGCCCGGCCGCGCCCAAGCGTTCTCGCCTGGGCGGCTCGCGGCCAGGGTAAGGGTGAAAGGGTGCGGTAAGAGCGCACCGCGGCCCCGGCGACGGGGACGGCACGGTAAACCCCACCGGGAGCAAGACCATGTAGGGGCGGCACGCCGGCGGTTACGCCGGCAAGCGGGCTTCCGCGCCGCCGCCCGGGTCGGTCGCGCGAGGCGTCCGGTAACGGACGTCCCAGAGGAATGGCCATCGCCCGCCCGCAAAGGCGGGTACAGAACCCGGCTTACAGGCCGTCTGGCTCTTTATCTTCTCCCCGTCTCACGTAAGTTTTCAAGTATTCGGCCGGCCTTTACGTTGGCAAGTGGACGAGTCTGAACTAAAGGTTCGGTGCATTCCAAACCGGGACAAGGGCGGCACATTCCCGGTTTTTCACGCAACGGCATGACTTTCCCTGTCCGGGAATGCGGGAAAGAGCCGCGCTTGCGGTCGGCGGCCCCTGCCGCCCACCCGTACAGCGTTCATGACCGAGAACGTTAAGAGAACACAGTTAATCCAATGCATGAACTGTGACCCGGCGACGGAGATAAAATACCGTGGCTGGCAAGTGACGAAATCGACACAGGGATGATCCGAAGATTGACAACAAACGTCTTGATCTTAACCCGTTTTTTACTTGTTCCCGGCATTGACACCCATAGAACCCCATGCTATCCCATGATATCCCATGCCAAGGCAGGGAAGCCCAACGGAAACCAGGTGGGCGGCACGGGATAACAGGGACACACCCGGTCGGGGGACAGTCCGGTGGCAGTCTTCATCGGCACATTCGAGAACAAGGTCGACCGCAAGGGGCGCGTCTCGGTGCCGGCTGCCTTCCGCAAGGCCGTGGACGGCCAGTCGTTCAACGGCGTCGTCGTTTTCCCGTCCTACCGCGCCCCCGCGCTCGAGGCCTGCGGCATGGAGCTGATGGAGCAACTGGGCGAGCGCATGGGCGAGTTCGATCTCTTCTCCGAGGACCACGAGGACCTGGCAACGACGATCTTCGCCGACTCCCAGCAGCTGGGCTTCGACGACGGCGGGCGTATCATGCTGCCCGGCGAGTTCATGGAGCATGCCGGCATCGGCGAGCGCGCGGCCTTCGTCGGCAAGGGCCGGATGTTCCAGATCTGGGAGCCCGACGCGCTGGCCCGCGAGAAGGAGGCTGCCCGCCAGCGGGCCCGCGAGCGCAAGCTGACCCTGCCGCTGAAGGCCGGCGGCAAGGAGGAGGCCTGATGACCGCCGCCAGCCATAACCCCACGCAGCCAGGCGGCCACGTTCCGGTGATGCTGGAACAGGTGCTGGAAGCACTGGCCCCACGCGACGGCGGCATCTACGTCGACGCCACCTTCGGCGTGGGCGGCTACAGCGAGGCCATCCTGAACGCCGCCGACTGCCGCGTATGGGGCATCGACCGCGATCCTGCGGCCGTCGCGCGCGGCGCCGGGATGGCGCGGCGCCACGCCGGCCGCCTGCAGGTGGTGGAAGGCCGCTTCGGCGATCTCGACAGCACCCTGGCGGCACACGATGCCCTGCCCGTCGACGGGATCGCCTTCGACCTCGGCGTTTCCTCGCCGCAGCTCGACGAGGCGGAGCGCGGCTTCTCCTTCCGCTTCGACAGCCCGCTCGATATGCGCATGGGCCGCGACGGTCCCACCGCCGCCGATGTCGTCAACGACCTGGACGAGCGCGAGCTTGCCGGCATCATCCGCGACTTCGGCGAGGAGAAGAAGGCGCGCCGGGTGGCCCACGCCATCGTCGAGGCCCGCGCCAAAGAACCGATCACCCGCACCGGGGCGCTGGCCGAGGTGGTTCGTGGCGCGGTCGGCCGGGGCAAGTCGAAAACCCAGGACATCGACCCAGCGACCCGCACCTTCCAGGCGCTGCGCATCTACGTGAACGACGAGATCGGCGAGATCGAGCGCGGACTTCGCGCGGCCGAGCGCGCGCTGAAACCGGGCGGCCGGCTGGCCGTCGTCGCCTTCCACTCGCTGGAGGACCGCGCCGTCAAGCAGTTCCTGCGTACGCGCAGCGGCGACGTGCCGCGCGCCTCGCGCCACAGCCCGCTGCCGGAAGCCGGCGGGCAGCCCGCGCCCACCTTCCGGGTGCTCCACCGCCAGGCCCGCAAGCCGGACGCGGACGAGGTGGCGAACAACCCTCGCGCCCGCTCGGCCCGCCTGCGCGCGGCGGAGCGGACCGATGCCCCGGCATGGGCGCATGCGACAGGAGGTCGGGCATGATTCGGGTGAGTCTCGTGATTTGGCTGATCGTCGCCGCCGCCGTGGCGGTCGGGCTCTATCAGGTGAAGTACGAGGTGCAGCGCCTGGAGGAAGAACTCGGCGTTGTCCAGAGCAACATCCAGGAAAACCGTGAGGCGCTGCACGTCCTGGAAGCGGAGTGGAGCTACCTGAACCGGCCCGCGCGCCTGTCGCGTCTGGCCAAGGAGCACCTGGACCTGCAGCCGTTGCAGCCGAAGCAGGTGGCCCACGTCCAGCAGCTTCCGCCGCGCATTACCGAGCCCGAGAACGCCCGCGCCGACGGGGAGTGGCCAAGTCTTGACGGCGTGCCGGTTCCCCGGCGCCGGCCCTGGTCGCTACAACCGCAAATCGCCAGCGGCGCCACGCTCGCCAGCACGGGAGACCGGCCATGACGGAGCAAGTCCGGGCCTGCCGTCCCTGCCAGCCGCAGGACATCGACCGCCGCGCCGCGGCACGGCGCCGTTTCCTGTGTATGGACGGTCACCGCAAGGAGGCGCTGGAGACCGGCCGCACGCGCCTTCTGGTGGCGGGTGTCGTTTTCGCCTTCGTCTTCGCGGTGATCGGCCTGCGCATCCTAGATCTGGCGGCGCTGAGCGGCGCGCCCTCGCACGTCGCCGCGCGCCATCCCGACGGCGCGCCGCATGCGGCGCAGCGCGCCGACATCGTCGACCGCAACGGCAATATCCTGGCGACGACCCTGCCGGTGCCTTCGCTCTACGCCAACCCTCGCGAGGTGGCGCATCCGAAGGACGCGGCGGAACGACTGAGCCGCGTCCTGCCGGACGTCTCGCCGGGTGAACTGGCGGCGCGGCTGTCCAGCGACCGCGCGTTCATCTGGCTGAAGCGCGGCCTCAGCCCGCGTCAGCAATACCGCGTGAACCGCCTGGGCATTCCGGGCCTGTACTTCCGCGAGGAGGAGCGGCGCTTCTACCCGCAGGGCGATCTGACCGCGCATGTCGTCGGCTTTACCGACATCGACAACAAGGGCCTGGCCGGGATCGAGCAGTCCTTCGACGAGGTGCTGGCCGGCCAGCATCGCTCGCTGCGCCTGTCGCTGGACCTGCGCGTGCAGCACATCCTCACCGAGGAGCTGTCGAAGGCGATGGCCGAGTTCCGCGCCATCGGCGCCGCCGGCGTGGTGATGGACGCACGCACCGGCGAGCTTGTGGCGATGGCCTCCCTGCCCAGCTTCAACCCCGCCAATCCGGGGGCGGCCGACTCGGAGGCGCGCTTCAACCGCGCGACGTTGGGCCTCTACGAGATGGGCTCGGTCTTCAAGATCTTCACCACGGCTTCGGTCCTCGAAAGCGGGGCGGTGCGGATCGGAGACCGCTTCGACGTCTCCAAGCCGATCCGGGCGGCGCGCTTTACCATCCGCGACTACAAGCCCAAGGACGGCAAGCTGACGGTGCCGGAAATCTTCATGTATTCCAGCAACATCGGCACCGTCCACATGGCCATGGAGGCGGGCACGGAGGTGCAGCAGAACACGCTCGCCGCCCTGGGCCTGACGACGCCGGCCAGCGTCGAGCTGCCCGAGGTCGGCACGCCGATGCTCCCCTCGCCGTGGCGCGAAATCAACACGATGACGATCTCCTATGGTCACGGCCTTGCCGTCAATCCGGTGCAGCTCACCTCCGCCGTCGCCGCGACCGTCAATGGCGGCGTGCTGCACCAGCCGACGCTGCTGACCCGCGACGAGGCCGAAGCCGAGGCCAGCGGCAAGCGCGTGTTCTCGGCATCCACCTCGGGGCGGATGCGCCAGCTCATGCGGCTGACGGTGGAGTACGGCACCGGCGGCAAGGCCGATGCCGAGGGCTACCTGGTGGGCGGCAAGACCGGCACGGCGGACAAGCTGCGCGGCGGGCGCTACGCGCGCGACGCCCGCATCGCCTCGTTCGTGGGCGCGTTCCCGATGGACGATCCGCGCTATGTGGTCTTCGCCATGGTGGACGAGCCGAAGGGTCACAAGGGGACCTTCGGTTTCGCCACCGGCGGCTGGGTCGCGGCTCCCGTGGTGCGCGAGGTGATTTCCCGCGCCGGCCCGCTGCTGGGCGTGGAGCCCCGCGACAACGTCGTGGTGCCCGAAAAGGAGGAGCATCCGCTGCTGGTCAAGGTCGGCGCGGTGAAGAAGGACGTAAGGGTTGCGGCTCGCTGAACTGGTCGAAGGAACGACGGCACGCATGACAACGCTGGAGACGGCGCGGGACATCGAGATTCGCGGCATCACCGCCGACAGCCGGCAGGTGAGCGAGGGTGTCCTGTTCGCCGCCATCCCCGGCACGCGTGCCGACGGCCGCGACTTCATCCCCGACGCCCTCAAGCGCGGCGCGGCCGCCGTTCTGGCACCCACCGGCACCCGGCTTCCCGAAGGCACCAGCGCGGCCGCGCTGGTCACCGACGACAACCCGCGCCGCGCGCTGAGCCTGATGGCCGCGCACTTCCACGGCGCGCAGCCGGCCTTCATCGCCGCCGTCACCGGCACCAACGGTAAGACCTCGGTCGCCGCGTTCTGCCGCCAGCTCTGGGCCGGGACAGGCGAGAAAGCGGCCAGCCTGGGCACGATGGGGCTGGTGCCCGAGGTGGCGGACAATCCCGGTAAGCTGACCACGCCGGACCCGGTCGCGCTGCACCGCTGCCTCGCGCAACTGGCGGAACAGGGCTACGACCGCCTGGCAATCGAGGCATCAAGCCACGGCCTGCACCAGTACCGGCTGGATGGCCTGAAGGTGCGCGCGGCGGCGTTCACCAACCTGTCGCTGGACCACCTGGACTACCACGGCGACATGGCGAGCTATCTGGGAGCCAAGCGCCGCCTCTTCGCCGACCTTCTGGAAACCGGCGGCACCGCCGTCCTGAACGCCGACGCGCCGGAGTCCGCGACGCTTGCGGAAACCTGCGGCGCACGCGGCATTACCGCCTGGCAGTATGGCGAGCATGACGGCAGCGACATCCAGCTGGCGAAGCGCGAGCCGGAGCTGACCGGCCAGCGCCTGACGCTTTCCGTTTTCGGCGCGACCTACCGCGTGCGCCTGCCGCTGGTCGGCCGGTTCCAGGCAATGAACGCCCTGGCCGCGCTGGGGCTCGTGCTGGCAAGCGGTATGGACCGCGAGGCCGCCATCGCCGGCCTGGAATCACTCGAGGGGGCGCCTGGGCGCCTGCAACGCGTCGCCGAGACGCCGGTGGGCGCCCAGGTCTTCGTCGACTACGCCCATACGCCGGACGCCCTGCAGACCGTGCTGGAAGCCCTACGCCCGCACGTCGCGGGACGGCTGATCGTCGTCTTCGGCTGCGGCGGCGACCGCGACCGGGGCAAGCGGCCGGTCATGGGCGGAACTGCCGCGCGGCTAGCCGACAAGGCAATCGTGACCGACGACAATCCACGCAGCGAAGACCCTGCTGCCATCCGCCGAGAGATTCTCGAGTCGTCGCCGGGGGCGGTGGAGGTCGGCGATCGGGGGGCCGCCATCGATGGCGCGATCGCCGACCTCGCCGCCGGGGACGTCCTCTTGATTGCCGGAAAAGGCCACGAAACCGGCCAAATTGTGGGCGAGACCATCCTGCCATTCGACGATGCCGAGCGCGCCCGCGCGGCCATCGCACAAATCAAGGCAGGTGGTGACGCATGACCGAGCAACGCGTATGGACATCCGATGCCGCCGCCGCGGCCACGGGAGGACGGAACACGGTCCCCTGGGCGGCGGACGGCGTGTCCATCGATACCCGCACGCTGCACAAGGGCGACCTTTTCGTCGCCCTGAAAGGCCCGAACCACGACGGCCATCGCTTTATTCCCGATGCCCTCGCCGCCGGCGCGGCGGCCGTGGTAGCGGAGCGGCTGCCCGAAGGCACGCCCGAAAACCCGCCGGCGCTGCTGGTGGAGGATACGCAGGCCGCGCTGGAGGCGCTGGGCCGCGCCGCCCGCGCGCGTAGCCGGGCCCGCGTCGTCGCCGTCACCGGCAGCGTCGGCAAGACCGGTACCAAGGAAGTCCTGCGCCAATGCCTCGCCGTGCAGGGCAAGACCCACGCATCCGTCGGCAGCCTCAACAACCACTGGGGTGTACCGCTCTCTCTCGCCCGGCTGCCGGCGGACGCGGACTACGCGGTGTTCGAACTGGGCATGAACCACCCCGGCGAAATCACGCCCCTGGCCCGTATGGTCCGCCCGGACGTCGCGGTGATCACCACGATCGCCGCCGCGCACACCGCGTTCTTCGGCTCGCTCGACGATATCGCCAAGGCCAAGGCCGAGATCTTCCAGGGCGTGACGCCCGGCGGCGCCGCGGTGCTGCCGCGCGACAACCCCTATTTCAATCGCCTGGCCGAGATGGCGCTCAATGCCGGCGTGGCGCGGATCGTCGGCTTCGGCGACGACGTGGAGGCCGACGCGCGGCTTCTGGATTTCTCCCTGCATGCCCGCTGCAGCGCCGTCACCGCCGAGATCAAGGGGGAGACTTACGATTATTGCCTGTCCCTGCCGGGCGCGCACTGGGTCACCAACTCCATCGCCGTCCTGGCGGCGGTGGCGGCGCTGGGCGCCGATGTCGGCAAGGCGGCGGGCGAGATGGCGCACCTGCGGCCCGTGGCCGGCCGGGGCGAGCGGCACGACATACGCCTGCCCGACGGTACGGTCGAGGTGATCGACGACAGCTACAACGCGAACCCCGCCTCGATGCGCGCGTCGATCTCGGTGCTCGGACAGGGCCGGCAGGATGGCGGCCGGCTGATCGCCGTCCTGGGCGACATGCTGGAGCTTGGCGCGGATTCGGCTACCTGTCACAGCGAGCTGCTGTACCCGCTGAACGAAGCGGGCGTTGACCTGATCTTCACCTGCGGCGAAGAGATGGCCGCGTTGGATGCCGTTCTTCCACTCGGCATCCGCGGCGGCCACGCGGCGACGGCGGCGGAGCTTGCGCCGGCCGTGACGGAAGCGGTGCGGGCCGGCGACACGGTGCTGGTCAAGGGCTCCGCCGGGGTGAAAACGGGGCGGATCGTGCAGGCCCTCCTGGCGATGGACCGGGACGACCTGCCCAAGGCCGCGAACGGGGAATAGGGGGAAGGCGATGCTGCACAACCTCCTGACCCCGCTATCTGACGAGTTCATTTTCTTCAACCTGTTCCGCTACCTGACGTTTCGTTCGGGCGCGGCGGTGATGACCGCGCTGCTCATCTCTTTCGTGCTGGGACCGCCGGTCATCGCCTGGCTGCGCAAGAAGCAGCGCGAGGGCCAGCCGATCCGCGAGGACGGGCCGGAGGGACATCTGCTGAGCAAGAAGGGCACGCCGACGATGGGCGGCGTGCTGATCCTGCTGGCCCTGTCGATCTCGACGCTGTTGTGGGCAGACCTGACGAACGGTTTCGTCTGGGTGGTGATGTTCATCACCCTGGGCTTCGGCGCCGTGGGCTTCGCCGACGACTACCTGAAGCTGACCCGCCGCAGCCATCACGGCGTGCCCAGCCGCCTGCGCCTGGGCGTCGAGATCCTGATCTCGCTGGTGGCCGCATTCTGGGTCATTCACCTGACGTCGCCGGAACTGGAGACGGCGCTTGCCGTGCCGGTGTTCAAGGACCTGCTGATCGACATCGGCTGGGCCTTCCTGGCCGTTGCGGTCTTCGTCATCGTCGGCAGCTCGAACGCCGTGAACCTGACCGACGGGCTGGATGGGCTGGCTATCGTGCCGGTCATGATCGCCGCCGGCTGCTTCGCGCTGATCGCCTATCTGGTCGGCAACACGGTGTTCTCGGAGTACCTGCAGATCCACTACGTGCAGGGCACCGGCGAGCTTGCGGTGATCTGCGCCGGGCTGGTCGGCGCCAGCCTGGGCTTCCTGTGGTTCAACGCGCCGCCGGCGATGGTGTTCATGGGCGATACCGGCTCGCTGTCGTGCGGCGGCGCGCTGGGCGGCGTCGCCGTCATCACCAAGCACGAGCTGGTTTTGGCTATCATCGGCGGCCTGTTCGTGCTGGAGACGGTTTCCGTCATTGTCCAGGTCCTCTCGTTCAAGCTGACGGGCAAGCGCGTCTTCCGCATGGCGCCGCTGCACCATCACTTCGAGAAGAAGGGCTGGCGCGAAGAGACCATCGTCGTCCGTTTCTGGATCATCGCCGCGATCCTGGCGCTGATCGGCCTGTCCACGCTGAAGCTGAGGTGAGGGCGAGATGATTCCGCTTAGCTTCATGAACGGACTGGTCGTCGCGGTACTGGGACTTGGCCGCTCGGGCAAGAGTGCGGCGAAGGCGCTGATGGCGAGCGAGGCCGAGGTTTGGGCCTGGGACGACAACGAGGACCGCCGCGCCGAGGCCCGCGCCGAGGGCATCCCGCTGGTCGACCTCAACAATATCGACTGGCGCGAGCCGGTGAGCCTGATCCTCTCCCCCGGCATCCCGCACGAGCGGCCGCAACCGCATCCCATCGCGGCGAAGGCGCGCGAGGCGGGCTGCGAGATCATTGGCGACATCGAGTTGCTGGGCCGGGCGATGCCCGACGCCAGCTTCATCGGCATCACCGGCACCAACGGCAAGTCCACGACGACCTCGCTGATCGGCCACATCCTGGCGCTGTCCGGACGCGAGGCGCAGCTCGGCGGCAATATCGGCAAGCCGGTGCTGGAATTCTCGCCGGTGGAGCCCGGCCACTACTACGTGCTGGAGATGTCGAGCTATCAGCTTGAGCGCACGCTCTCCATCACCTTCGACGTGGCGGTGCTGCTGAACGTCTCGCCCGACCATCTGGACCGTCATGGCGATCTGGATGGCTATGTCGCCGCCAAGTGCAACATCTTCCGCCGTCAATCCGATCCCCGCTCGGCCATCGTCGGTGTAGACGACGAGCACAGCCGGCGGATTCACGACCACCTGAAGGCGACGGGCGCGCAGGTCGTCGTGCCGGTGTCCTGCCTGGGCCGGGTCGCCGGCGGCGTCGGCATCGAGGACGGCGTCCTGATCGACGACATGGACGGCCAGGCCGTCCCCGCCATCGACCTGCGGGAGGTCGCCACCCTGCCCGGCCGGCACAACTGGCAGAACGCCGCGGCGGCCTATGCCGCCTGCCGGCGCATCGGCGTTGACGCCCCGGTAATCGCGGCCTGCCTGCGCTCCTTCCCCGGTCTCGCGCACCGGCAAGAGCATGTGGCGCAGATCGGCGGCGTTGCCTTTGTAAACGATTCAAAGGCCACGAACGCCGAGGCGGCCGCCCGCGCATTGGCCTGCTACAAGCCGATTTACTGGATCGCCGGTGGCCGGGCCAAGGAAGGCGGACTGGCCGGGACGGAGGCTTACTACGGCAATGTCCGCCACGCATTCCTGATCGGCGAAGCGGCGGAGGACTTTGCCGCCAGCCTGGAAGACAAGCTGCCCGCCACGGTCTGCGGCGATCTGGAAACCGCCGTCCGCAAGGCCGCCGAGCATGCCCGCGCGGACGGTGAGGAGGGCGCGACGGTCCTGCTCTCTCCCGCCTGCGCATCCTTCGACCAGTTCGCCGACTTCGAGGAACGCGGCGACGCCTTCCGCCGCATTGTCGCGACACTGCGTGACGAGATCGAGCCCGCTGCCGGAACGGCGGGAGGTTCGTCATGATCGCCGTCGCACGCACCGACACCTCCATCCTGGGCCGCTGGTGGTGGACAGTGGATCGCTGGTCGTTGCTGGCGCTGGCGCTGCTGATGGGCTTCGGCGCCATCCTCATCCTGGCCGCCTCCCCCGCCGCCGGGGAGCGCATCGGCCTCGACGGCTTCTACCTGGCACAGCGCCAGCTTGCGTTCCTGCCACTGGGCGGGGCGGCGATCATTGCGATTTCGCTGCTTTCGCCGCTATCGATCCGGCGTCTTGCCGTGCTTGGCTACCTGGGCGGCCTGCTGCTGCTGGCCGCAACGCTGGTCGTCGGCGTGGAGATCAACGGCGCCTCGCGCTGGCTCAACATCGCAGGCCTGTCGGTACAGCCCTCGGAGTTCGTGAAACCCTGCCTCGCGGTCACCGCCGCCTGGATGTTCGCGGCGCAGCGTCGGGACGAGGGCGTGCCTGGCAACGCGATCGCGATGGCGCTGCTGGCAATTACCGTGACCGTGCTGTTGATGCAGCCGGACGTGGGGCAAAGCTTCGTCGTCACTGCCGTCTGGGGCATCCAGTTCTTCGTCGCCGGGCTGCCGATGGTCTGGGTCCTGGGGCTGGGCGCGGCGGGCATCACCGGGCTTGTCGGCGCCTACTTCCTGCTGCCGCACGTCACCGACCGGATCGACACCTTCCTGGACCCGGCCGCTGGCGACCGTTATCAGGTAAACCGCGCGCTGGAGGCATTTCAGAACGGCGGCCTGCTGGGGCGCGGTCCCGGCGAGGGCACGGTCAAGGCAACACTGCCCGACGCGCATTCCGACTTCATCTTCGCCGTCGCGGGCGAGGAGTTCGGCGCCATCGTCTGCCTGATGATCGTCGCCCTCTTCGCCTTCGTCGTGCTGCGCGGGTTCAGCCGGCTTCTGAACGAGGAGAACCTCTTTGTCCTGCTGGCCGGCACCGGCCTCCTGGCGCAGTTCGGCATGCAGGCGGCGATCAACATGGCTTCCACGCTGCATCTGATGCCGACGAAGGGCATGACGCTGCCCTTCATCAGCTATGGCGGCTCGTCGCTGCTGGCGCTGGCGCTCGGCATGGGGATGCTGCTGGGACTGACGCGGCGGCGCGTGTCGACGGGAGACGAGCTATGAGCGCGGCGCGGACCAAGCGGATCGTCCTGGCCGCCGGCGGCACCGGCGGGCACATGTTCCCGGCCCAGGCACTGGCGGCGGAGCTGCTGCAACGCGGTTACCGGCCGGTGTTGATCACGGACAAGCGCGGCGGCGGCTTCGGCCCCGAGCTGTCGGATCAGGTCGAGACCTACCGCATCGCCGCCGCCGGCTTCGCGGGCGGCGATATCATGGCGAAGGTGAAAAGCCTGCTGAGCCTCGGCATCGGCTACTTGCAGGCCCGTAGGCTCTTGAAACGCTTGCAGCCGGAGGCGGTCGTCGGCTTCGGCGGCTATGCGGCGCTGCCCACGGTGATGGCGGCGGCGCACCGCCATCTGCGGGTAATCCTCCACGAGCAGAACGCCGTCCTCGGCCGCACCAATCGCCTTCTCGCATCCAAGGCGGACATCGTCGCGACCTCGTTCCCCGAGGTGCGCGGCCTGCGCGAGGCCGACCGCGACAAGGCGGTGCTGACCGGCAACCCGGTGCGCGGCCAGATCGCCGCCCTGGGCCGCAAGCCCTACGCCGTGGCGAACGCGCACGGCCACCTGCGCTTGCTGGTCACCGGCGGCAGCCAGGGCGCGCGCGTATTCAACGATCTGGTTCCCCGGGCCGTCGCCCTGCTGCCGGAGCCCCTGCGCCGGCGCCTCATGATCAGCCAGCAGGTCCGCGGCACCGACCTTGAGGCGGTGCGTCAGGCCTACCAGGGCACGCACGTGCAGGTGGAGCTGCAATCCTTCTTCGAGGACCTGCCCGACCGGCTGAAGTCGGCGCATCTCGTCATCTGCCGCTCCGGCGCGTCCACGGTGACGGAGCTGTCGACAGCGGGCCGTCCGGCGATCCTGGTGCCCTATCCCTTCGCCGCCGACGACCACCAGACGGCGAACGCCCAGGCTTTCGCCAAGGGTGGGGGCGGCTGGGTGATGCCGCAAAGCACGCTGACTCCCGAGGCCCTGGCCGAGCGGCTGAACGAGGTGCTCTCCGACACCGCCACGCTGACGGGCGCCGCCAACGCCGCGCGCGCCTTCGGCCAGCCGGACTCGGCCGCGCGCCTGGCCGACCTCGTCACCGGCGTCCATCGCACCAACGGCGACGAAAAGGGCCACGGCCACGCCAACGGCAATCGCAACGGAAAGGAGGCCGCCGCATGAGGGCGCTGCCGCTCGACATCGGCCTCATACACTTCGTCGGCATCGGCGGCATCGGCATGTCCGGCATCGCCGAGATCCTGCACAACCTGGGCTATCAGGTGCAGGGCAGCGACATCGCCGAAAACGCCAACGTGCGCCGCCTGCGGGACCTTGGTATCGGCGTCGAGATCGGCCACCGGGCGGAGAACGTGGACGCGGCGCAGGTCGTCGTCGTGTCCTCGGCGGTGAAGAAAGACAATCCCGAGGTGCTGGCCGCGCGCGAGCGTTTCGTCCCCGTCGTCCGGCGGGCGGAGATGCTGGGCGAGCTGATGCGCCTGAAGTGGTCGGTTGCCGTCGGCGGCACGCACGGCAAGACGACGACCACCTCGATGGTCGCCTCGTTGCTGGACGGCGCCGGCTTCGACCCGACGGTGATCAACGGCGGCATCATCAACGCCTATGGCACGAACGCACGCCTGGGCGCGGGCGAATGGATGGTGGTGGAGGCGGACGAGAGCGACGGCACCTTCGTCAAGCTGCCGGCGACCATTGCCGTCGTCACCAACATCGACCCCGAGCACCTGGACTTCTACGGCTCCGTCGAGGGGCTGCATCAGGCGTTCGAGGACTTCGTCGAGAACATTCCCTTCTACGGCTTCGCGGTGCTGTGCATCGACCATCCCTCGGTGCAGGCTCTTATCGGGCGCATCATCGACCGGCGCATGATCACCTACGGTGTTAGCCCGCAGGCTGACGTCCGCGCACGCGACATCCGGCAGGCGCCCGACGGCTCGCGCTTCACTGTGGAGATCACCGATCGCTTCGACGGCAGTGTCCGGCGCATCGCCGACCTGCACCTGCCGATGCTGGGCCAGCACAACGTCATGAACGCGCTTGCCGCCATCGCGGTCGCCACCGAGATGGGCATGAGCGAGGCACAGCTTCGCGACGCCCTGACCGGCTTCACCGGCGTCAAGCGCCGCTTCACCCGTACCGGCGAGGTGGGCGGCGTCACCATCGTCGACGACTATGGCCATCACCCGGTGGAGATCTCCGCGGTGCTCGGCGCGGCGCGGGCCGGTTGCAAGGGGCGCGTGATCGCCGTGGTGCAACCGCACCGCTACTCGCGCCTGTACAGCCTGTTCGAGGACTTCTGTAGCTGCTTCAACGACGCCGACGAGGTGATCGTGGCAGATGTCTACCCCGCCGGCGAGCCGCCGATCGAAGGCGTCAACCGCGATGCCCTGGTCGCGGGCCTGCGCGCCAGGGGCCATCGCCATGTCACGCCGCTGGACAAGCCGGAGGATCTGGCCGCCATCGTGCACGACACCGCGCGGCCCGACGACTTCGTCATCTGCCTGGGCGCGGGCAGCATCACCAACTGGGCGCAGTCCCTGCCGGACGAGTTGCGGCGGCTCAGCGGCGGCGATCCCGCCCCGGCGGCCAAGGAGGCGGGCCGATGATGGCGGCCGAGCGCGTGAACGACACCCCGCTGATCGACCGCCTGCCGCCGGTGCGCGGGCGACTGACGGCGAACGCCGACCTGGCGAAGGTAACCTGGTTCCGCGTCGGCGGCCCGGCCGAGGTGCTGTTCCGCCCGGCCGACCGGGACGACCTGATCACTTTCCTGAAAGAGAAGCCGGCGGATGTGCCGGTCACCGTCCTGGGCGTCGCATCCAACCTGCTGGTGCGCGACGGCGGCGTGCCGGGCGTGGTAATCCGCCTGACCCGCGGCTTTGTCGATATCGAGCCGGACGACGAGGCGGTCGAGGCCGGTGCCGGCGCCCTGGACCTGAACGTCGCCAAGACCGCGCAGCTTGCCGGCATCGGCGGACTGGAGTTCCTGAGCGGCGTGCCCGGCACCATCGGCGGGGCGCTGCGGATGAACGCCGGCGCCTATGGCCGCGAGATCAAGGATGTCCTGCTGCGCGCGGACGCAGTCCGCCTGGACGGCACGCCGCAAAGCTTCACGGTGGACGAGCTGGGCTACAGCTACCGCCACTGCGACCTGGGAGCGGACTGGATCTTCCTGGGTGCCCGCCTGCGGGGCGAGCGGGACGCGCCGGAGGCCATCGCCGCGCGTATCGCCGAGGTGCAGCGCCAGCGCGGCGACAGCCAGCCGATCAAGACCCGCACTGGCGGCTCCACCTTCAAGAACCCGCCAGGCGAAAAGGCCTGGCAGCTCATCGACGCGGCCGGCTGCCGGGGCCTGCGCGTCGGCGGCGCTCAGGTGTCGGAGAAGCACTGCAACTTCCTGATCAACACCGGCGAGGCGACGGCCGCCGACATCGAGGCGCTTGGCGAGGAAGTGCGCCGGCGCGTGCGGGAGACCTCGGGCATCGCGCTTGAATGGGAAATCCGCCGCATCGGCATTCCGACCGGGCACGTTCCGGCCGAGGGAGGTGCGGCATGACCCGTGTCGCGGTCCTCTACGGCGGCGCCTCGGCGGAGCGGGATGTCTCGTTGAAGTCCGGCAAGGCCTGCGCGGCGGCGCTCTACGAGCGCGGCTTCGACGTCCAGCTGATCGACGTGGGCCGCGACGTGGGCGAGCTGGTGAAGGAACTGACGCCGCCGCCGGACGTGGTGTTCAACGCGCTGCACGGCCGGTTCGGCGAGGACGGCACGGTGCAGGGCGTGCTCGACCTGATGGGTATCAAGTACACGCATTCGGGCCTGCTGGCCTCGGCGCTGGCGATGGACAAGGCGATGGCGAAGAAGGTCTTCGCCCAGGCCGGCATCCGCACCGTCGAGGGCATGGTGATGACCCGCGAGGCGATTCTGGCGACGGGCGATCCGATGCCCCGGCCCTACGTGGTCAAGCCGGTGGCCGAGGGCAGCTCGGTCGGCGTGTGCATCGTGGAGGAAGGCGCAAACACCCTGCCCTTCGCCGAGGAGGACTGGCCGTTCGGCGACGAGGTCATGGTCGAGCGCTTCGTCCCGGGACGCGAACTAACCGTCGCAGTGATGGAGGACCGCGCGCTGGCCGTGACCGAGATCGCGCCCAAGGGCGGCTTCTACGACTACAAGCACAAGTACACCGGCGGCGTCACCGACCACATCATCCCCGCCCGCGTCGACCCGCAGATCTATGACGAGGCGATGCGCCTATCCGTCAAGGCGCACCGCGCGCTGGGCTGCCGCGGCGTCAGCCGGGCCGACTTCCGCTATGACGACACCGGCGGCGAACCGGGCGTGCTCTACTTGCTGGAGGTCAACACCCAGCCGGGCATGACCGACCTGTCGCTGGTGCCTGAGCAGGCAAACCATGCCGGCATCGACTTCGGCGAACTGGTCGAGTGGATGGTGCAGGAGGCGGCATGCAACGGCTGATCCCCATCCTGCGGTCCGCCAGGGCGGCAAGGGCGAACCCACGCCGCCGACAGCAGAAACGCGCGCTGCTCCGTCGCTGGGCGTGGCGTGTCGGCGTGCCGGTGCTGGCGCTGGGCGTCGTCACGGGCGCCGGGCTATGGGCGCTGCAAAGCGGCTGGCTCGGCCGGCAGGGCGAGCGCCTGCTGCACGGTGTGCATTCGGCCACCGCCGACCTCGGCCTTGCGGTCGGCGACGTACTGGTCGAGGGACGCAACCGCACCGGCCGCGCCGACGTGCTGGCCGCGCTGGGCGTCGGGCGCGGCACGCCGATCCTGGCGCTGGACGCGGCGGACGCGCGGGATCGCCTGGAGGCCCTGCCCTGGGTCGGCTCCGCCGTTGTCGAGCGCCGGCTGCCGGACATCGTCTATGTGCGCCTGGCCGAGCGGGAGCCGATGGCGATCTGGCAACTGCGTGGGCGTCTGCAAGTGATCGGCCGTGACGGCATGGCGATCCGTGGGGCCGAGCCGGGCCGCTTCTCGCACCTTCCGCTGGTCGTCGGCCCGGGCGCCCCGGAACACACACGGCGCCTGCTGGCGGCCCTGCGCGCCGAGCCGGAAATGGCGCCGCGGGTCGAAGCCGCCGTGCGGGTCGGCGAGCGGCGCTGGAATATCCGCCTGAAGAACGGCGTCGATGTCCAGTTGCCGGAAGAGAATATCACGGGCGCCTGGTCGCAGCTTGCCCGCCTGGAGCGGCGCCACCGCGTGCTCCAGCGCGACGTGCGGGTGATCGACCTGCGCCTGCCGGACCGCATGGTGGTGCGGATGGCACCCGGTGCGAAACCGTCCGAGGACACGCCCGGCCGGGGCGAAAGCGCCTGAGGCCGGGAACAGGGCAAAGGGGGGTCCGAACAATCGCCATGAGACGCGTTCTCGCCAGCAGCAAGCCCGGCATCCTGGCCGCGCTCGACATCGGGTCGAGCAAGGTGTGCTGTTTCATCGCCCGGCCCGACGATGACGGCCGTCCCCGCGTCGTGGGTATTGGCCAGCAGGCCAGCAAGGGCGTGAAATCCGGCGCGGTGGTCGATATGGACGCGGCGGAAATGGCGATCCGCAACGCCGTCGACGCCGCCGAACGCATGGCCGAGGAGACCATCGATCAGGTCATCGTCAGCCTTTCGGGCGGCCAGCCACTGTCCGCCGCGCTGGGCATCGAGGTTTCCATCGCCGGTCACGCCGTGGACGATGCGGACCTGCGCCGGGCGCTGGAGCCGCACCGGGTCACCGAGGCGCTGAACGGCCACGCCGGCCCCGGGCGCGAGATCGTGCACTCCATTGCCACCGGCTATGCCATCGACGGCACGCGCGGCATCCGGGATCCGCGCGGCATGTACGGCGATCGGCTGGGCGTGAACATGCATGTGGTCACGGCCGCCGCCGGCCCGATGCGCAACCTGCTGCACTGTGTCGAGCGCTGCCATCTGGACATCGGCGCCGTCGTCGTCTCGCCCTATGCCGCCGGCCTGGCGGCGCTGGTCGAGGACGAGACGGAACTTGGCGTGACAGTGGTGGACATGGGCGGCGGCACGACCTCCATCGCCGTCTTCGCCGAGGGGCAGGTTCTCTACACCGATGTCGTGCCCGTCGGCGGCCAGCACGTCACCAACGACATCGCCCGCGGCCTCTCCACATCGCGCGCGGACGCCGAGCGCATGAAGACGCTCTACGGCCACGCCCGCGCCAGCGAGGCGGACGAGCGCGGCACCATCGAGGTGCCCCGCGTCGGCGAGGAGAGCGAGGGCGTGACGCAGCAGGTCTCGCGCTCGCTGCTGACGGGAATCATCCAACCGCGTTTGGAGGAGACATTCGAACTGGTGCGCTCGCGCATGGAGGCGAGCGGCGCCGACAGGATCGCCGGCAGGCGCGTCGTCCTGACCGGCGGTGCCAGCCAGCTTCCGGGGATGCGCGAGCTCGCCGCCCTGGTGCTGGACAAGCAGGTGCGCGTCGGCAAGCCCGTCCATATCGGCGGTCTGGCCGAAGCCACCAACGGCCCGGCGTACGCGACCTGCGCCGGGCTCCTCACCTATGCAGCCGAGGCTGAGACGGCCGCGCCGCGCCCACCGCGGCCGGAAACGAGGGAGCCGGGCAACGTCATCGGGCGGCTCGGTCATTGGATCCGTGAACACTTCTGAGACGACCGGGACAGAGCGAACGAGCGACCGGACTTCCCGGCCGCATGGGACCATCGAGGAGGCCGGCGACGACCGGCCCACGGCAACAGCGCAAGGGCCAACGGAGGCTGATATGACCTTGAACCTGCACGCTCCGGAGACAGAGGAGCAGCTCCAGCCGCGCATCACCGTCGTTGGTGTGGGCGGCGCCGGCGGCAATGCCGTCAGCAACATGATCCAGTCCAACCTGGAAGGCGTCGAGTTTCTGGTGTGCAACACCGACGCCCAGGCGCTTCAGCAGTCCGTCTGCGAGAACCGCCTGCAGCTCGGCCGCGAACTGACGCGCGGCCTGGGCGGCGGCTCCCGCCCCGACGTGGGCCGCGCGGCGGCGGAAGAGACCATCGACGAGATCAGCGAGTTGACGACCAACAGCGACATGCTGTTCATCGCCGCCGGCATGGGCGGCGCGACCGGCACCGGCGCGGCCCCGGTGATCGCCCGCGCGGCGCGCGAGAAGGGCATCCTGACCGTCGCCGTGGTGACCAAGCCCTTCCACTTCGAGGGCGTGCACCGGATGAAGGTGGCCGAGCAGGGTATCAACGAGCTTGAGAACGAGGTCGATACCCTCATCATCATCCCCAACCAGAACCTGTTCCGCGTGGCCAACGAGAAAACCACCTTCGCCGATGCCTTCCGGATGGCCGACGAGGTGCTTTATTCCGGCGTGCGCGGGGTGACCGACCTGGTCGTCAAGCCGGGCCTCATCAACCTGGACTTCGCCGACATCCGCTCGGTGATGACGGAGATGGGCAAGGCGATGATGGGCACCGGCGAGGCGTCGGGCGAGAACCGGGCCATCGCCGCGGCCGAGGCGGCGATCTCCAACCCGCTGCTGGACGATGTCTCGATGAAGGGCGCGCGCGGCGTGCTGATCAACATCACCGGTGGGCTTGACCTGACGCTGTTCGAGGTCGACGAGGCCGCCAATCGCATCCGCGATGAGGTCGATCAGGACGCCAACATCATCTTCGGCTCCACCTTCGATCCGACGCTGGAAGGCGTCATGCGGATCTCCGTGGTCTCCACCGGCATCGACGCCGAGGAGGCCCGCAAGCCGAAGCCGGTAACGTTGTCGCTGGTGCGTGGCGAGAAGACGCGCCAGCAACCCGAGGCGGCGCAGCCCGCGGCCGAGACCGCGCATCAGCCCGAGCCGACGCCGGCCTCGGTGGCGGTCGGGGCCGCGTCCCACGGCATGAGGGAGATGGCGGAAACCACAATGGCCGCAACCGGCACTGACGGGGTGGCGCAGGAAATGGGCGGCGCAACGGTTGGCACGGCGTCGGCCGCGTCCGCACCGGCCCCGGCACAGGAAGCGGCACCGGAGTCCCAGCCGGCCGCGGAAGAGCGCGAGGACGCCTTCATCGCACCCTCGCCCGTCACCGCGCCACGCAAGCCGGAAGCGGTTGCCGGCACGGCGCCGGGGAGCGAGCAGCGGCCCGACCCCTTCCAGGCGGCGGCCGTCTCCAACGCCAGCGGCGGCCAGCAGACCGAAAGCCGCGCAAAAGCGCCGGGCGCCCGTGGTCGCGCCAGCAGCCTGTTCGCGCGCGTGACGGGAGCCGCGCGCGGCATCCAGGGAGAGCGGGAGAAGCCGCAGGAAGCTCCGCGCCGCGCGGAAGAGCCGCGTCTGTCACGCCCTGCCGCGGAACGCCCCGCGCCGGAGGCGAAGCCGCAGCCCCAGCAGCCCACGGCCCGGCGCGAGCCCACCGCGCAACAGCGGCTGACCGGCCTGGATCCGGCCGACGGCTACGATAGTCGTGGGATGGAGGAGGACCAACTCGACATCCCAGCTTTCCTGCGACGTCAGGCGAATTAGGCCCGTCACGCGGGTGCCGTAACATTGGTGGCCGGCCGGCTTCACGGCCGGCCACCAATGCCCTGATTCTTCTGATTCTTTTTTGAAATAATCCGTAACAAAGAGTGATTTGAGCCGACCGGGAGGCGCGACTACATTTTGACCCGGCAATTGCCCGATTCGCGTTGTGGTTTTCGACTTGTAAAATGGCCACTATGCAATCAGGCCCTTACCAACCGGTGCGGGTGTCGAGCACAACCGGAACCAAGGGCACGACAAGGCTTGCAGAAGAACGAGCCGTAGAAAAAGGACCAAGGTCAGAGGGGGCGAGCGCATCTGGCGGGCGTCTGGGCAACACTCGCCAGGACGGCGGCGGAACGCCGAATGACACGGGGGATCTTGATGCGTGCAACGCAGAACGCGCAACGCACAACCGCAAGCGAAGAACACCGCCAGGCGAGTGGCGCCGCGCGCAAGGCTAGCGGCCTGACACTCCGCCAGCAGACACTGAAGAACCCAATTCACTGTTCGGGTATCGGGCTGCATAGTGGCGCCAAGGTATCGATGACCCTGCACCCCCGCGAAGCGGGAGCGGGGATTGCATTCCGTCGCAGCGACCTTGCCGGCGCGCCGGAGATTGCGGCCACCTGGGAAAACGCCGTCGAAACGCCCTTGTGCACCACGCTGGTGCGCGGCGAGGTCCGGGTTGCGACGGTCGAGCACCTGATGTCGGCGCTGGCCGGCGTAGGTATCGATAACGTGCTGGTCGAGCTTGATGGCCCGGAAGTGCCGATCATGGACGGCAGCGCCGCCCCGTTCGTCTTCCTCATCGAATGCGCCGGCATCGCCGAACTGTCCGCGCCGCGCATGGCCATCCGCGTCCATCGTACCGTCGCTATCGAAGAGACACATCGCTCCGCCCGCCTGCTGCCGGCCGCACGCGGCCTTGGCATCGATTTCGAGATCGACTTCGACAGTCCCGCCGTCGCACGCCAGGACTGGTCGGTGCAGCTTTCGCGCACCGTCTACAAGCGCGATATTGCCAGGGCCCGTACATTCGGCTTCCTGCACGAGGTCGACAAGCTGCGTGAATCCGGCCTGGCGCGGGGCGGTTCGCTCGACAACGCGGTGGTCATCTCGCAGGACGGAATCCTGAACGAAGGCGGCCTGCGCTATGATGACGAGTTTGTCCGCCACAAGGTCCTGGACGCCGTGGGCGACCTCTATCTGGCCGGTGCGCCGATTATCGGCCGCTTTCAGGGCGCCCAGTCCGGCCATGCGCTGAACCTGCGTCTGGTTGCGGCACTGCTTTCCGATCCCTCGGCCTGGAGCTGGACGGAGATGAGCCAGGCCGATCTGGGCGTTGTCGAAAGCGGCGGCGCCGCTATTCCCAGCCGCGCCGTGGCGGCATCCGTCTGAGAGCCTCCCGAACCCGGCGGCAGTTTCAAACTGCCTGAACGACAGCGCGAAAAAGGTTCTGCTGCCGCCGGTCCAGGACCAGGAACTCCGGGTGCCACTGCACGCCGATGCAAAGCGGCCCCGACTCGCAATCCAGACCCTGCACGATACCGTCGCCATCGGTGGCGGCAATCTTCAGCCCCTCCCCCGTGCGATCCACCGACTGGTGGTGCAGTGCGTTCACACGGCACCTCTCAAGCCCCAGGATCTCATGCAGACGCGTGCCCGGAACGATGTCCACCCGAAGGCGCGGTAGCGGCGTTCGCCGCCTGGGCAGTTTCGGATAGACCTTATGGATATCGGCATGCAGCGTGCCGCCGCGGAAGACGTTCAGCATCTGCACCCCTCGGCAGACGCCCAGGATCGGCATACCCCGGCGCGTGGCTGCCTCCAGGTAGCGCAGCTCAAGCTCGTCCCGCTCGCTATCGATGCGCACGTCGAGGTGCAGGTCCTGATCATATAGGCGCGCGTCGATATCGTCCCCGCCGCCGACGATCAAGGCGTCCAGGCGATCCGCCGGGACCGCGTCGCCCGCGACGAGCCGAATCGCCCGTCCGCCTGCCCGCCAGACGGCACAGCGGTTGAACAGCCACATCGCCCGTCCGCCGCGCGCGGACGCCGTGATGCCGACAAGCGGCCGTCGTTCGCTCATGGGCGCAGCCAGCCCATCGCCTCTTGCGCCCAGTCGGCGAGCCAGCCCTGCTCGATATGCCGCAGGTAGGCGTCGCAGGTATCGCGAAGGCGGGTCGGGTCGGCCGCCAAGCGCTCCACCGTCTCCGCCCAGCGATTCCACTCGCCGACGATTGTCCAGCCAGGCTCGTCGATGCGGCAGTCCGGCAGGCGGTAGTGAAGCGCGGGCCGGGCCTTCAGGCGCGGATCTTCCACCTTCGCCCGAACCTGCTGTGGTGCAAGCCAGAGGAACAGCGGCAGCATGTCGAGATCGCGGTTCCGGGTGGGATTGTAGAACAGGTAATCGCCGATCAGCGTCTTCAGATCCGGCTCGTATTCGCGCCGCAGGACATGGCGCAGGTAGGCGCGCGGATAAGGTTGAATGAACGGCAGCACCCGCCGCGTCAGGTCGATACCGATCTCCCGCCGCAGCCAGTCCGCGGATACCAGATAGGCGCGCAGATAGGACAGCACAGTCCCCGCATCGAAGGCCGGCAGGTCGGGGTTCAACTGCAGGCCGAATGCATAGATCAGCGAATCGCGGCTGCCTTCGGCGCCGGCCGCGCGCAGTCGGCGGGCCAGCTCGTCCAGATGCGGCAGCTCGGCGATGGCAATCGGCGGGCACACGATCTCGGTGGGGAGGTAGAAGCGCGTGACCTCGCCGATGGCGGTGCGAAGCCCCTCCTCCAGCGCTTCGCCCAGGCGCTCGGACTCCAGCTTCACCCGCTGCTGCGGGGTCTTCGCCTCCCCGGCATGGACGTATTGGGTGTCCAACTCGACGGTGAAGGGGCCGAACGCCTCGCTCTCGACGATGTAGCGGTACTGGTCGATCTCCCGTACCTCACCGCCGAATACCGCTGCAACGACGTCGGCGGCCTCGCCGCACGCCAGGCCGCCGAACTCGATCTCCACACCCACCCGACGCGCACTGCCATCGGATGTCGTGGCGAAGTGGGGCAGAACAGGATCGGGCATAACGTCTATGAGATAGTGACGACCGCCCCCAGAGTTAATCGTCAAACCGCGACAGTTGGATAAAAAAGGGGCCGCTCGAAAAGCGGCCCCTACGGCGTATCAGTTATGCAGTCGAAGGCTTAGATCAGCCCCTCGCTTTCCAGGAAGCTGCGGGCGACGTCCTCGACGGTCTCCTTGTCGACGTCGACGCGCTGGTTAAGCTTCCGCATCACCTGGTCGTTCAGCTTCGCGGACAGCGCGTTGAGCTGCTCGCGAAGATCCGGGTTCTCTTCCAAGGTGTCCTTCCGCACGACCGGCGTCAGGGCATAGTTCGGGAAGAAGTTCTTGTTGTCGTCCAGGGTGATGAAGTCGAAGGCGGCGATCCGGCCGTCGGTGGCGAAGACAAGGCCGATGTCCACCTGACCTTCCTTCAGCGCCTGATAGATCAGGCCGCTCTGCATACGCTTCAGGTTCTCGCGCGGCCAACGGAAGTCGTAATGCTTCTGCAGGCCGGGCAAGCCATCGGGCCGGCCGGCGAACTCGCTGTTCACGGCCAGCGTGAGATCGCCCTCGTTCTCGATGCGCTCGATCATGTCGCTGATCGACTCAATGCCCAGATCGTTGGCCTGCTTTTCGCGCATCGCCAGGGCGTAAGTGTTGTTGGCATTCGACGGCTCGAGCCAGACCAGGCCCTTTTCGGCGTCCAGTTCCTTAACCTTCGCATACGCCTTGTCTGGGGACATGCTGGCCCCGCCCTCGACCTTGTTATAGACGATCAGCGAGGTGCCCACGTACTCCCAGTAGACATCGACCTGGCCGTTCTCCTGCGCGCGGCGCAACACGGTGGAGCCCATGCCGTCGCGCTTGGAGACGTCATAGCCCTGGTCCTCGAGATAGATGCCGGTCATCTCGGCCAGCAAAAGCTGCTCGGTGAAGTTCTTGCCGCCGACGGTAACCTCCGCCTTCGCCGCGCCGGCCGCGAGGCCGAAAGCGCCAACGGCAGCCACTGCAAGAGCGGCAATGCTGCGTTTCCACATGGTCCGTTCCTCCCTAGTGAGTTTGTTATGCGCCAGCCGCCGACTGGCCCGTTGCCCGGCCGGCGATACCTTACCTCAGCGGGTTCACCCCGCGTGGAATGAAGTAGAACGCTATCAACCCCAGCAGAAAATCGACCACCACGGCCATCAGCGCGGTCGGGATCGCGCCTGCCAGCATCATGCCGGTGTTGAAAAGATCGATGCCTGTGAAAATAAGCTGCCCCAGGCCCCCGCCGCCGATCAGGAACGCCAGCGGCGCGGTGCCGATGTTGATGACGACGGCCGTGCGGATGCCGGCGATCATCACATAAAGCGCGTTCGGCAGCTCGATCCGCCAAAGGATCTGGTTGTTCGTCATTCCCATGCCGCGCGCCGCCTCGTGAATGGCGGGCGGGACGTTCAGGATGCCGGCATAGGTGTTGCGAACGATCGGCAAGAGCGAATAGACCCAGAGTGCGAAGATCGCCGGCACCACGCCGATACCAAGCACGCTCATCGAGAGCGCCAGCACCGCCAATGTGGGAATTGTCTGCCCCAGGTTCACCACCTGCATGACGCTCTCTGCCGTCCCGCGCATGAACGGCCGCGTCAGGAATACGCCGAGCGGCACCCCGACACCAATGGCAAGCCCGGCGGAAACGCCGACCAGGAACAGGTGCTCCCGGCCAAGGTACTCGATATCCGGCCAGTAGTAGGCGATCTCCGGCAGCAGGCCGCTGCCCTGCGCCAGCGCGCCCAGGGCGAAGAGCCCGCCGTAGAAGGCAATCCTCCCCACTCTCCCGGTCGCCGGCAGCGCCATTACGCCGCCCCCTTCTTCTCGCCGCGCTTGCGGGAGGCGTGCAGCATCTCGGTAATGCTGCGATAGCTGATCTCGCCTACGAATTTGCCGTCATCATCCACCACCGCCAACCAGTCTGTGTTGTAGGTGAACATGCGCGACACGGCCGTGCGCAGGTCCTTGATGGACTGCACCGTGGTACGCAAGGGATGGGCGCTGTCCCCGCAACTGCCCTTGCTGTCGAGATCGCCCTGCGTCAGGACACCTTCCGGCCGGCCGTCGTCATCGAGGACCACGATATGATTGGCGCCCGCCTGCTCCACCTTCTTCGCGGCAGTGTCCAGCGTGTCGGTTGCGGACACGGTGGGCACCTCACGCTTCAGCGCCTCGGAGATCTTTATGAGGCGCATGCGCTTCAATTCGCGGTCGCCACCCACGAAATCGGCGACGAAGTCGTTCACCGGATGGGCCAACAAGTTGTCCGGCGTGCCGAACTGCACCAGCTTTCCGTCGCGGAAGATGGCGATCTTGTCTCCCATCTTTACGGCTTCGTCGATGTCGTGGCTGACGAAGAGGATTGTTTTCTTGAGGTCCGCTTGCATCTTCAGGAATTCGTCCTGAATGATCTCGCGGTTGATGGGGTCGATGGCGCCGAAGGGCTCGTCCATCAACAGCACCGGAGGATCGCCGGCCAGTCCGCGACACAAGCCCACGCGCTGCTGCTGGCCGCCTGACAGTTCTTTCGGATAGCGGCTGAGGACGCTTTGATCCAGCGCCACCATGTTGACGAGATCGGCCGCGCGCTCGTGCTGCTGCTTTTTCGACCAACCGAGCATTTTCGGCACCACGCAGATGTTCTCCTCCACCGTCATATTCGGGAAGAGGCCGATCTGCTGGATCACATAGCCGATATGCCGGCGCAGCTCGACGATGTCGTACTCGTCCGTGTCGCGCTCGTTGATGTATATCTTGCCCGAGGTACGCGGGATCAGGCGGTTCACCATCTTCAGCGTGGTGGTTTTCCCGCAGCCCGACGGCCCCAGCAGGATGCAGAGCTCGCCTTCCGGCACCTCGAAATTGACATCCTGCACGGCGCGGACTTCGCCCCGCTCGGTCTGGAAGGTCTTCTGCAGGTCTTCCACGCGAATCATTCGTCAGGCTCCGCTGAACAGCCGCTATTTGAGGCCCGCGGGCGTCAGGCGGTTCTGCACCCAAAGCAAGCCGTAGTCGGCAATGACGGCAAGGATCGAAACCGCAAGCGCGCCGGTGATCAATTGACGGGGATCGGATTGCGAGATCCCGCGCGAGATGAAGGTACCCAGCCCGCCGGCGCCGATGTAAGCAGCGATGGCCGTAATGCCGATATTGATGACGACCGCCGTGCGCACACCGGCCAGGATGACCGGAACCGCCAGCGGAATTTCCACGTCCCGCAGGCGCTGGAACGGCGTCATCCCCATGCCGCGCGCGGCCTCCCGCAGCGACGGATCGACGTTGTCAATGGCCGTGTAGGTGTTACGAATAATCGGAAGCTGCGAGTACAGGAACACCGCCACCACCGCTGGCAGCCAGCCGATGCCGTGACCGACCACCGACAGGATCGGGATCATGACGCCGAACAACGCGATCGACGGGATCGTCATGATGATGCCCGCCACGTAGAGCACGGCGTCGGCGACGCGCCGGTTCTGGGTGATCACGATTCCGATGGGTACGCCGGTGGCAATCGCGAAGCTGACGGCGACGCCAACCACCGACAGATGCTCCAGCGTCCGTTCCCAGAGCAGGTCCAGGTTGGCGAAGATGAATTGGATCGTCTCCACGTCGCCCTTTTGCTCCCCGGTCCGAGTTGCGGCCCACTTACGTCACCGCGCCGCGGCATCGCTTATTGCGTTATCTTTAAAGGTGAACGCCCCCTCTCGGCCGCCGGTTCCGACGGCCGAGAGCTAACGTGTGTTTCGTGTCCGCGTCAGGCTGTCGCAAATTCGACACTTGCTGTACACGTTTCGACTACCGGGGTCGCATGAAGGCCAATTAGAGACGCAGACTTCGCCTGGGTTGCACAAAACATCGGCCGAATCACCCCGAACTCAGCCCCCAAACTTGTGCGCCTCAGGCCTGCCCGATCAGCTCCAGCCACGCCTCCTCGGACAGCGTGGTCACGCCCAGTTCCTGCGCCTTGCGTGCCTTGGAGCCGGCATCCGCCCCGACGACGACGTAATCGGTCTTCTTGGACACGGAACCCGCCACCTTGGCGCCCAGCGACTCGGCCCGCGCCTTCGCCTCGCTGCGGGTCATCCGCTCCAGGCTGCCGGTAAAGACGACGGTCTTGCCACTGACCGGGGAATCGCCCGCCCGGGCGTCGACGAACGGTTCGATCTCTTCGAGCTGCGCCTCCAGGTCCTCGATGACGTGGAGGTTGTGCGGCTCGTGGAAGAAGTCGCAGATGGCATCGGCCATCTTCATGCCGATGGAATGGATGGCGCAGAGGTCCGCGTAGAATTCGCCGACGTTCTCTGGCTTCTTGGCCTCGTCCGGGTTCTTCGCCCGTTCGTCGGCGGCCTGCTTCATCGCCTTCTGCCAGGCGTCCAGCGTGCCGTAGTTGCGGGCCAGCAGCCGGGCCGTGGTCTCTCCCACCTCGCGGATGCCCAGCGCGTAGATGAATCTGTCCAGGCCGATGGTCCGCCGCTCGTCAATGGCATCCAGCAGGTTCTTCACCGACTGGGCGCCCCAACCCTCGCGCTTCTGCAGGTCACGCTTGTGATCACGCAGGCGGAAGATGTCGGCGGGCGTCTTTAACAAGCCGTCGCGCCAGAACGCCTCGATGTGCTTGCTGCCCAGCCCCTCGATATCGAACGCCTCGCGGCTGACGAAGTGCTTCAGGCGCTCCACCTGCTGATAGGGGCATGCAAGCTCGCCGGTGCAGCGCGGCACGACCTCGCCCTCGATATGCGCCACCGGGGTCTCCAGCTCGCACGGGCACACGGTGGGAAAGACAAAGGGCTCGGTACCCTCGGGCCGCTTGTCCTTCACCACGCCGGTAATCTGGGGGATCACGTCGCCCGCACGCTGGACGACCACGGTATCGCCTTCGCGGACGTCCTTGCGGGCGATCTCGTCCGGGTTATGCAGGGTGGCGCGCGAGACGACGACGCCGCCGACCGAGATCGGCTCCAGGTTTGCGACCGGCGTCAAGGCACCCGTGCGCCCCACCTGGATCGTGATCCGGTTCAGCACGGTTTGCGCCTGCTCGGGCGGGAACTTGTGCGCAATAGCCCATCGCGGCGCGCGCGAGACATAGCCCAATCGTTCCTGCAGCGCGATGTCGTTCACTTTGTAGACCAGCCCGTCGATCTCGTAGGACAGGCTCGCCCGCTCCCCCTCCATGTGCCGGTAGTAGGCCAGCAGATCCTCGACGCTGGTGCACAGCCGCGCCGGCTCGTTCAGGCGGAATCCCCAATCGGCGAAGCGCCGGCGCACGTCCCACATGGTGGCCGCGATCGGTCCCGAAATCTCGCCCCAGGCATAGGCCAGGAAGTGTATGGGACGGCGCGCCGTGACGCGGGGGTCAAGCTGGCGCACCGAACCCGCGGCGGCGTTGCGGGGATTGGCGAAAAGCTGCTTGCCGGCCTCGCGCTGGCGCTCGTTCAATTCGGCGAACGCCTTGCGGTCCATGTAGACCTCGCCGCGCACCTCCAGCGTGTCCGGCCAGTCGCCGTCCGGCAGGCGGTCGGGCACGTCCTCGATGGTCAGCACATTGCGCGTGATGTCCTCGCCCTCGGTGCCGTCGCCGCGCGTCGCCGCCTGCACCAGCCGGCCGTTCTCGTAGCGCAGCGCGCAGGACAGCCCGTCGATCTTCGGTTCGGCCACGATCTCCACGGGATCGTCGTCGCCAAGGCCCAGGAAGCGGCGGACGCGGGCGACGAAGTCGGACACCTCCTCCGCTTCGAAGGCGTTCGACAGCGACAGCATCGGCACACGATGCCGCACCTTGGCGAAGCCGGCCGCGGGCGCCGCCCCCACCTTGCGCGAGGGACTGTCGGCGCGGACCAAGTGCGGGAAGCGCCGCTCGATCCGCTCGTTGCGCAGGCGCAGGGCGTCGTAGTCGGCGTCGGAGATCTCCGGCGCGTCTTCCTGGTAGTACAGCCGGTCGTGATGGGCGATCTCCACCGCCAGGCGCCCCAGCTCCGCCCGGGCCTTGGCGTCGTCGAGTTCCTCGACCGGAACGTCTGGACAGCCGGCCGGACGCTCTTCGGATTCGCGGGCCGCCATGGTCAGGCCGCTCCCATCAGCTTGGCGGCGGCGGCGCGCGCCTCCTCCGTCACCTCGGCCCCGGCTAGCATGCGGGCAATCTCCTCCTGCCGTTGTTCGTGGCTCAGCGCGGACACGTCGGTGACGACCGCCTCGCCCTGCTCCGTCTTGGCGACTCGCCAATGGTGGTTGGCACGCGCGGCCACTTGCGGCGAGTGCGTCACCACCAGAATCTGCCTGCCATCGGCCAGCTTTGCCAGCCGTTCGCCCACGGCATGCGCGGTGGCACCGCCGATGCCGCTGTCGACCTCGTCGAACACCAGCGCGCGCCGGGGCCCGACCTGCGCCAGCACCACCTTCAGCGCCAGCAGGAAACGCGAAAGCTCGCCGCCGGACGCGATCTTCGCCAGCGGGCCCGGCGAGGAACCGGGGTTCGTCGCCACCTCGAAGACAGCGCGCTCCAGGCCGTTCGCGCCCCAATCAGCCTCGTCCAGGCGTTCCAGGCGCGTCTCGAACCTGGCCTTGTCGAGGCGCAGCGGCGGCAATTCGGCGTTCACCGCCGCGTCCAGACGCTCTGCCGCCTCCGCCCTTGCCCGCGACAGCTCCTCGGCGGCGGCGACGTAGGCATCGCGCGCGGCCTGGGCCGCTTGTGCCAGTTCCGTCAGCCGCTCGCTGCCGCTGTCGATGGTCGCCAGCCGGCCGGCAAGCTCCTCGCGCAGGGCAAGCAGTTCGTCCGGCTCCACGCCGTGCTTTCGCGCCATGTCCTTGAGTGCGAAGAAGCGCTCCTCGATCTGCTCCTGCTGGCCGGCGTCCAGTTCGATCTCGCTCGTCAGCGAGTGGAGCCGGCCCAGCGCGTCCTCGCAGTCGGCCATCGCCCGGTCGAGTGCGTCCATGACAGGGCTCAAATGCTCCCCGAACTGCTCACCGGCGCGGTCGAGGGCGCGCCGGGCGGCCGCCAGGGCGTCCTCCGCGCCGCGCCCGTTCTCGCCGCCGGTCAGCTCGGCCTCGGCGGCATTTACGGCGGCGACCACCTTCTCGGCGTTCATCAGCAGGCTGCGCTGCTCTGCAAGCTGCGCCTCCTCGCCCGTTTTCGGGTCCAGGGTATCCAACTCCTCCACCGCGTGACGCAGGAAGGACTCGTCCTGGCGCGCTTGTTCAAGCTGTTCCTCCGCCTCGCGTCGGGCGTCGATCGCGTCCTTCCAGGCGCGATACCGCTCGCCCACGGCCCGCACCTGCTCCCCCAGGCCGCCGTAAGCGTCCAGAAGGGCGCGATGGGTTCCGGAGTCGAGAAGGCCACGTTGCTCGAACTGACCCTGCACTTCCACCAGGGCGTCGCTCAGCCGGCGCAGCAGCGTTACCGAGACCGGCTGGTCGTTGACGTAGGCCCGCCCTCGCCCGTCCTGCCCCAGGACACGGCGCAGGACAAGCTGGTCGTCCTCCGGCTCGATGTCGTGTTCTTGCAGGATGTCCCAGGCCGGATGCCCGCCCGGCAGGTCGAAGGATGCCGTGACCGAGGCCTGCTTCGCCCCCTTGCGCAGAAGCCCGCTGTCCGCCCTGTTGCCGAGCGCCAGCCCCAGCGCGTCCAGCAGGATCGACTTGCCGGCGCCGGTCTCGCCGGTCAGCGCGCACAGCCCAGCCGTGAAATCGATCTGCAGGCGTTCGATCAGGACGACATCGCGGATCGCAAGGCTGAGCAGCATGCGCAGCCCTTAGGTCAGCGAGTTCCAGACGCGGCCGATCCAGCTATCCTCGTCGGCCTCGGGCCGGATGTCGCGCCCCGTTAGCAGCTCGTAGCTGTCGATGTACCACTCGCTGCCCGGAAAGTTGTGGCCCAGCACCGCCGCCGTGGCCTTGGCCTCATCCTCGATGCCAAGCGCCAGGTAGGCCTCGACAAGGCGATGCAGCGCCTCCGGCGTGTGGCTGGTGGTCTGGTACTCCTCGATCACCGTGCGGAAGCGGTTGATCGCCGCAAGATAGTGGCCGCGCTCCAAGTAGAAGCGGCCGACCGCCATCTCCTTGCCGGCCAGGTGATCCGTGGTGAGGTCGAGCTTCAGGCGCGCGTCGCGGGCATACTTGCTGTCGGGGAAGCGTTGCACCACCTCCTCCAGCGATTGGCGCGCGTTCACCGTCATCTTCTGGTCGCGGCGGACGTCGGAGATGCGCTCGTAGTAGCTGAGCCCCTTCAGATAATAGGCATAGGCGACATCGCGGTTGCCCGGATGCAGCTCAATGAAGCGGTCGAGCGCGTTGATCGCCTCGTCATACTTGTTGTCCTGGTAGTAGGAGAAGGCCGCCATGAGCTGCGCCTTCGACGCCCAGACGGAATAGGGGTGCTGGCGCTCCACTTCGTCGAACAGCTTGGCGGCGTCGACGTAGTTCTCCTGCGCCAGCTCGTCCATCGCGTTGTTGTAGAGCTCGCTGACCGAGCGTTCGATATACTCGTCCTCGTCGCTGCTGCTGCAGCCCGCGATGGCCAAGCCAAGCGCGGCGGCGAGGAGGACTCCGAAGCCGGCGCGGCGCCGGCCACCGGTACGGTTTCCATGCGGCGGGGGGATCGAGGGCGTCATCATCTTCCGCTGTCGTTTCATCGCGCAAGGCGACAGGCCGCCCCATCTGCTGGGCAACCTGAAATTCCATGCGACATTACAGACAACCCCTGCCGCCCTCAAGCGGGATGGGCAGGCATTGCCACCTCGGGGTCGCGCCTGCCATATGATGTGCCGCGCCGTCGGCGGAACGACTCCGCAGGCGGCCCGGCCCACCACGCCTACGGGAGCATGGCGATGCACGAAAACGAGCAGGAACTCCGCCGGGATCTCGCCGCGGCGCTGCGCCAGGCGGCGCACCTCGGCTTTCACGAGGGGATCTGCAACCACTTCTCCGTCGTGGTGCCGGACGGCGAAGGCCGCAACGCGCGCCAATTCCTGATCAACCCGGAAGGCGTGCATTGGCTGGAGATGACACCGGACGCCCTGGCCCTGTGCGAGCTGGACCGCGAAGACGCCGGCGTTCCCGAGGGAGTGGAAGCGACAGCGTTCCACATTCACCGGGAAATCCACCGCCTCGTCCCGCACGCCACCTGCGCGCTGCACACGCACATGCCGTACGCCACGGCGCTCTGCCTGCGCAAGGACATGCGCCTGAAGATGGCCAGCCAGAACGCCCTGCGCTTTTATGGCCGGGTCGGCTACGAAACGGCGTATGGCGGGCTGGCGCTCGATTCCGACGAAGGCCGGCACATCGGCAGTGCCCTGTCGAACGCCGACGTCGCCTTCCTGGCCAATCACGGCGTCGTGGCGGTCGGACCCACCGTCGCCGAGGCTTTCGACGACCTTTACTACCTGGAGCGCGCCTGTCAGCACCAGATTCTCGCGGAGACGGGCGGCGCGGAATTGAACGAGTTGGACGAGCCCACCTGCCGCGCCGTCGCCGAGCAGTTCGCCACCGAGCGCCCCGCCGCCGCCGAACGCCACTTCGCAGCCATCAAGCGCCTGCTGGGCGCGCCCTTCGCCGCTTAGGTTACACTGCGGGAAGTGGATCGCGTGGGCGGATAGCTAAACGAAATCCAGCGCCGCGCCGCAGGCGTCGTCGGGCAAAATATGCAGCCGGCCGTCCCTGCCCCGCTCGAAGGCCACGCCGTGGTCGCGCAGGTAGCTGGCCGTCGCGGGCAGGTCCGCGACCGCGATTTCCATCGCCGCCGGGCCGGGCCTGGCTGGGACTACCGCTTGCGGATGCCGTTGCGCCAGCCCCTTGCCGTCGGTGAAGCGCAGCACGCAGGCTCCACAGGTGACCTCCACCACGTTGTCGGTGTTGCGCACGGCGTCGAGGCCGAAAAGCTCGCCATAGGGCACCGCCATCGCGCCGGGCTCGTCCACCACGACCGTCAGGCCGGCGATGCGCCGGGCGCCGTTCGGCTGCTCCACCCAAGGCGCCTGCCAGACGATCTCCGGCGTCAGGTGCTGGCAGACGAAGCTGCGCAAACCCGGCGTCGCCTCCGGCGGCAGGTGGTAGAGACGGAATTCCGGCAGGACGTCGCCCTCGGGCAGTTCCAGCGTGCGCTTCAGGTCCTTCGGCCCGTCGCCCGGCTTGTTGAGCGCCTGCATCTGCGCGGCAACGCTGTCCAGGTCGTCGCCGGCGAAGGCCGCACCCAGCAGCCCCTCGCCATGCTCCGCCAGGAAGACGTCGAGGTTGTTGGTGAACTGCGACGGGTCGACGATGCCCAGCAATTCCAGGTAGTCGCGGCCGAACATCAGGCAGTAGTTGGCCGTGCCCCAGCCGATGTGCCGGCCACGTGGCGTGGACCGGAAGCCCAGGCGCTCGTAGGCCGCGCGTCCGGCTTCGAGATCGTTCACGCCAATCAGCAGGTGGTCCAGGCCGGTGATTCCCTCGCTCAATCCGCTTTCGCCCCTTCGCTGTCCGCGGCCGCCTCGGGCTTGCCGTAGGTTTTGAATTTCTCCAGCACGCGCGCCATCTCCGCCTCGTCCAGCAGCACCGGCTCGCCGATCTGCAGCGCCCGCCAGTACTGCGCGGCCAGGGTCTCAACCTCGACCGCCAGGGCCAGAGCCTTCTGCAGATTGTCGCCCAGCGCAAGCATGCCGTGGTTCGCCAGCAGGCACGCCTTGCGTCCCTCCAGTGCCTTGAGCGCGTTGTCCGACAGCTCGCGCGTGCCGAAGGTGGCGTAGGGCGCACAGCGGATATCGCTGCCGCCGGCCACCGCGATCATGTAGTGGAACGGCGGGATGTCGCGGTGCAGGCACGACAGCGTCGTACAGAACATGGCGTGGGTATGCACGACGGCGCCGACATCGTCCCGCCCGGCCAGTACGTCGCGGTGGATGTGCCACTCGCTGGTCGGCCTGCGGCCGGCGGCGGGGCACGACCAGTTGCCGTCGAAGTCCATGGCGACGATGTCCTCGGCCGTCATCGCCTCGTAAAGCACGCCCGACGGCGTCACCAGCAGCCCGCCCTCCACGCGGACACCCAGGTTGCCCGAGGTTCCCTGGTTGATGCCCAGCGCGTTCATGCGGCGGGCGGTATCGACGATCTCCTGCCGCAGTTCAGGGTGGTCCATCCCGCGTGCCCTCTCCGCCGCCTACTCGGCCGCCGCCGTCGCGTGCTCGGGATAAAGCGCGCGCAGGCTGTCCTTGCTGGCGGTGCACACACCACGCTCGGTCACAA
The DNA here is from genome assembly GCF_003344765.1 of Ferruginivarius sediminum. Classification (GTDB taxonomy): domain Bacteria; phylum Pseudomonadota; class Alphaproteobacteria; order Kiloniellales; family Rhodovibrionaceae; genus Ferruginivarius; species Ferruginivarius sediminum. Next base: position 59,471 of record NZ_QPMH01000013.1, read on the forward strand.
GTGCCGTCACCAGGCGCGCCGGCGTCACGTCGAAACCGAAGTTGGCGACCGCGCTGCTCTCGGGCGTCACGCGAACCGCCGTATCGTGCCCGTCGTCGGTGCGCCCTGGAATGTGGCTGACCTCGCGGCCGTCGCGCTCCTCGATCGGGATTTGCTCGCCGTCCTCGATGGACCAGTCGATGGTCGGCCCCGGCAGCGCGACATAGAACGGCACGCCGTTGTCGTGCGCCGCCAGCGCCTTCAGGTAGGTGCCGATCTTGTTGCAGACGTCGCCCGCCGCCGTCGTGCGGTCGGTGCCGGTGATGCAGAGGTCGACCTCCCCCCGGCGCATCAGCAGGCCGCCGGCGTTGTCCACGACCACCTTGTGCGGCACGCCATGGCGTCCCAACTCCCAAGCCGTCAGGCCGGCGCCCTGATTGCGCGGGCGCGTCTCGTCGACCCAGACGAAGACCGGAATCCCCTCGTCGTGCGCCTTGTAGATGGGCGCGAGCGCCGTACCCCAGTCGACGGTGGCAAGCCAGCCGGCGTTGCAGTGGGTCAGGATATTGACCGGACCGCGCCCGTCCTTGGCCCGATGCGCCTCGCGGATCAGGTCCAGGCCATGGCGGCCGATGGCCTCGTTGATCTCCACGTCCTCGTCGCAGATCTCGCCGGCGCGGCGGAAGGCGGCGGCGGCCCGCTCGCCCTCCGGCAGCGGGGCCACCGTGGCGCGCACATCCTCTACCGCCCACTTGAGGTTGATCGCTGTCGGCCGGGTCGCCACAAGCGTCTCGCACGCGCGGGCCAGCATGGCGTCGGAGGCATCGGCGCGCAGGGCCAGCCACAGACCGTAGGCCGCCGTGGCACCGATCAGCGGCGCGCCACGCACCAGCATGGCGCGGATGGCGTGCGCAGCGTCCTCAAGCGTCTCCAGCCGCACCGTCTCGAAACTGTGCGGCAGCCTGGTCTGATCGATGATCTCCACCGCCCGGCCGTCCACCGCCGGCCAGATGGTACGATACGCATCGCCGTCGACCTTCATCGCTCTCGTCCTCCGGGCTTCAAAGCACCCGGCCCGCCACGGCCTGGAGCCGTTCCACCATCGCGCCGTCGCGCGCCTCAGGCCGGGTGATGACGGCGTTCTCCAGCGCCCGGTGGCAGCCGTGGTCGCAGGCCTCGGCGCGTCCCGCCAGTTGCGGCACCACGCGGCGCACTAGCGCACGGGCCTTGTCGGCGTTGTCCATCAACACCTTGATGACCTGCTCCACCGACACCGCGTCGTGCTCCTCGTGCCAGCAGTCATAGTCGGTGACCATCCCGATCGTCAGATAGCAAAGCTCCGCCTCGCGGGCCAGCTTGGCCTCGGGCATGTTGGTCATACCGATGACGTCGCAGTTCCACGAGCGGTACAGCTCGCTCTCGGCCCGCGTCGAGAACTGCGGCCCTTCCATCACCAGGTAGGCGCCACCCCGGCTGACCGAAATGGATTCGGCGCGCGCGGCCGCTTCCACCACGCCGGCCAGGCGCCCGCAGGTCGGCTCGGCCACCGAGACATGGGCGACCAGCCCAGTATCGAAGAACGACTTCTCCCGCGCGAAGGTGCGGTCGATGAACTGATCCACCAGCACGAATGTCCCCGGCGGCAGATCCTCCTTCAGCGACCCCACGGCGGAAAGCGACAGGATCTCCGTGACGCCGGCGCGCTTGAGCGCATCGATGTTGGCGCGGAAGTTCAAACGGCTTGGCGGAATCCTGTGGCCGCGGCCGTGGCGCGGCAGGAACACCACCTTCTGCCCATCGATCTCGCCGGTCAGAAGTTCGTCGGACGGATCGCCGAAAGGTGAATCCACCTTCCGCCATTGCGCGTTCTTCAGCCCCTCGATGTCGTAGACGCCGCTGCCGCCGATAACGCCGACGACCGGCGGCGTTCCAGGCTCGCCCATTACCCACCTCTACTGGATTTTGATGCGATCTATCGATCTATGGTTGTTGTTGCCGCAGCTTGCCACGCCTACAGCGGCAAGTCAGCCGCATCGTGCCCCGCAGCGACAAGCAAAGTGGACCAGCCTTGCGCGGATCGCAATCTCCGGGATCGCGCGAAACAGCAAACATGTATCTGATGTTCGTCAAAGTCGCACTTTGATACAAAAAAATCAAAATTTTTATGGTTGTGGCATGTGTTTTAGATCCCTACAAAATTTAATATTGAGTAATAAACTCGCGTACTGGTTGCTTCGGTATCGAGGGTTCGCCGGCGCTGCGCGTCGGTGATTCGAGCTAAGAGGGTGAGAAAAAAATGTTTCGATATCTTCTCGCGGCCGTGGCCGTCGTGCCGCTGGCGCTGCCTCTATACGCGCAGGCAAGCTGCGGCTCCGCGTTCTGCACCGTCAACACCGACTGGGACGCGCAGAGCCCGACGGCGGGACCGGGAACCCGGGTCGACCTGCGCTACGAGTACATCAAGCAGGATCAGCCCCGTCACCATACCAAGGACGTTGACGTCGGCGAGCTTCCCCGCCACCACGACGAGGTCGAGACCATCAACCACAATATCGTCGCGACCGTGGATCACACCTTCGACGAGAACTGGGGTGCCTCCATTGCCCTACCGTTCGTCAAGCGCGACCACGAGCACATCCACAATCATCACGGCAGCCAGATTTTCGATAGCTGGGATTTCAGCAAGCTCGGCGACATGCAGGTGCTGGGCCGCTACAAGTTCTCGCTGGAACAAGACGACCCCGCGATCATTCCGGGCTTCGGCCTGAATTTCGGTCTGGAACTGCCGACCGGCGAGTTCCACGTGAAGAACGATGACGGCGAGTTGGCCGAACGCAGCTTGCAGCCGGGCAGCGGCACGGTGGACCTGCTGCTTGGCGCGTTCTACCAGCAGACGCTGCTTGACTGGGATTCCTCCTGGTTCGTGCAGGGCCAGTTCCAGCAGCCGCTGCACCAGCGCGAGGATTACGAGCCCGGCTGGGAATTCTCCGTCGACGTCGGCTACCGCTACAACGCGACGGAGGACCTGGGCCTGCTGTTGCAGCTCAACACCGCGGTCAAGGGCCGCGATCACGGCGATCAGGCCGAGCCCGAGGACACCGGCAGCGCGCTTGTCGCCATCAGCCCCGGCATCAGCTACTCCATCCTCGACGGGGTGCAGGTCTACGGCCTGGTGCAGCAGCCGGTATACGAGTGGGTGCGCGGCGTTCAGTTGACGGCCGACTGGTCGACGGTGGTCGGCGTCACGACCCGCTTCTGAGCCCTATCCCGTTGGACTGCTCGACGCCCTTGGAGCCGCCGCTGCCGGCGCGCGGCTTCGGGGGCGTTCGCCGCTCCGGTCCAGTGGTCTGTCCAATTCCAGTTCAAACTGCTCTTTAATCCGGTTCCACCTCCGGTTATAGTGAATTAAAATTCCGTGTCATCGGGTGGTTGGGGGCAATGCACATCACGTCTGAAGAGATCGAGGTCCTGGAAGGGACTGCCGACAAGGCCTGTCGTCTGCTCAAGGCGCTGTCGAACAGGGATCGCCTGCTCATTCTTTGTTATCTGGCGCACCACGAACGCAACGTCAGCGACCTTGAGGGGCTGCTGCAACTTCGTCAGCCGACGCTCTCGCAGCAGCTCGCTCGGTTGCGCAGCGAGGAACTGGTGAAAACGCGGCGCGAGGGTAAGGCGATCTATTACAGCCTGATCAGCGACGAGGTCCGGCAGGTGATCCGTCTGCTCTATGGCCTCTACTGCTGTTCCTCGCAGACCGTGTCGGAGATGCCGCCCGCGCGGCTGGCCGCGGCCGGATCCTGACGGCGGACCGCAGGGCGAACTTCATCGGCTGGCGTCTCGACGGCAGTGACCTGACGCCCCTGCCGCCTTCGGGCGGCGGGGCGTTCGGCTTGTGGTAAGAAACCCTTGGCACGGCCGACGCCATCGTGAACTCACGAAATATTGAGGTTCACGAAACGGGCGGCGCTGCCTTTTCCGTTGCGGGGCCGCTCCTGCAAACACCAGGGCCGCTCCTTCGGCCAAATTAAAAAACGATAAAATTACAAGTACAAAGCCGATTACCTGCCCGTACGGATTCCGGCGATTACCGAATATCACCGTTGGGACTGAGAAATCGGCGTACACCGAAAGAGTCATCTACGTCGTCTATGACTTATCGTATCTTGTGGAACGCAAAGGATATTGGTGCGTTACGACAGAATAGGCAGGAACGAATGGGGTCGGCAAACAAGCTGACTATGCCGAAGCAACCGGCCGATCGCCTTGCCGGGGCATGAGAGGGTAGGATGCGCAAGGTGATAGCCTACCGCAACACCGCACAACCGGACGGTGGAAGCCCGCGGCATAGAACCTCCCCGGCGGAACGGGCAAAACCGAACGGATCGGAAGGCAAGGGCCGGATCGAGGTGCTGCTCGTCTCCCAATCGCACGAGGAGGCTCAGCGCCTGACGCGCGCCATCGAAAGCGACGGTTCCTGCGAGATCGTCGGCCGCCCGGAGTTGCATACGCTTGCCTACGCGGCGCGCGTACGCGGCGACGTCGTGGTCGTCGAGCACAGTGCGTTGGTCAATATCGATATCAACCAGTTCGTTCTGGTATCCCGCCGACTGCCGGTGGTGGTTGCGCTGACCCGCGGCACGCTCCTGGGCGTGGCGGAGGTCGTCGCGCTCTCCGACGGGCTGCTGTTCACCGATTATAACCTGGACATGGCCTGCAAGATCCTGGCCCTAGCGCGACGTGGGTACTGCCTTTTGCCGCGCTTCCTCGGCACCGAGCACGTCATCGACGAACTTCGCCTCTCGTGCCTGGCGCAACTCAACGAGCAGGACACACGGGTCCTGGAGAAACTGGGCCGGGGTCTCAGCAACAAAACGATTGCGACGGAACTCGGGGTTTCCGAGGCGGCCGTCAAGGCGCTCGTCCGATCGATCCTGCAGAAGCTGCACCTGCACAATCGAACGGAAGCCGGGGTCTTCTACATCCGCCATGAAGACCGGATCGGCGAGATCGCCCCGCACCTGTAGGAAACGAGATACCGGCCCGACATCCGCGGGGCTGGCAATCCGAGCCCGCCCCCCATCCAGACTGGAACAAGAGCGCCGGATGAACGGCCACTATGAACGTGGCCGTTCATCCGGCTGCCCCGCAGCCGCTCTACCGCGACTTCAGAATTGCATGTCGCTGGCTGGCGTACCGGCCAGGCCGTGGTTGAGGGCCCAGATCGCCGCCTGCGTACGATTCTGCGCCTTGATCTTACGCAGGATACTCTTCAGGTGAACCTTCACTGTCGCCTCGGTCACGTCGAGACGATTGGCGATCACCTTGTTCGAGTGCCCGGACACAAGGTAGCGCAGGATTTGCAATTCACGCTCGGACAGCCGCGCTTCGGACACCGCCGCCACGGGCTGGCGCACACCGAACGACGCATTGCCCCGCATAACCAGGGTCAGCAGTTGCGAGGGGAAGACCCTCTCGCTCAACAGAACCAGATCGAGCGATTCCAGCAACGCCGCACTGGAGATGTCCTTCAGCAGGCAGCCGTCGGCCCCCGCGCTGAAGCACTCCAGCAAGACTTCCGGCTGCTGGCTGTTGCCCAGGATGACCGTCTTGGCATTGGGAAGCGCCTGACGCAGGGCGCCAATGCTTTCCCCAACCCGGTCCTCCAGGATGTTCGAGTCCAGAATGATCAGATCAACGCCGCCATCCTCGCCCGACTGGTCGAGCAAACCGGACAGGCCGTCAGCCTCTCCGATAATCTGGAAGCGTGATTCGGAAAAGATTCTTGCCAAGCCGTCTCGCGACAGGCGATTGGCATCCACCAGATACGTCCGCACATCCGACATTTCTTTCGATCCCCGCACATGTAATTGTCCCTGCGACTTTGTGTAGCCCTTTTGGAACAACCCCCGCCCATTAAGACGTCGTCTTCTTATACCCAAACGAATCCCGGTCATTCCGTCGATCCGTCTACGAAGAGGTATTTAGCAAAATTTTTCTTAACTTACTATCACCCAAAAGTTGATGCTATCATGCTATGTGATAATTGTCATTCAAACTTCGAGCGCAGGGTACTGTTCTCAACAAATGTTCAACTGATCATCGTCAATCAAGCACATATCGGCCTGATACGACGTTCAACACGGCTAATCTGGCGAACATCGGGACGATCGTTCGACTTACGCCGTGCACCAGAAGTGTAAGCCCCCACTTTCTCTCGTGTAGTTTGTTTCGTATGACATATGCGTGACTCACACTTTCGAACAGACCGCGGCCATCAGTCCAACGCGCATTCGCGCGAGCCGCCGGAAATAACGGAGTACACATGCTATTGATACGGCCTTTACCCGAGTGCCCCCCTTCAAGGGAAAGACGAGCGCGAGTCGAGCGCGAGTAACCCTCGCCCCCAAGCAAAAACGCACGTTATCCGTTTGCCCTTGTCACAATGGATCGGCATTCGACGACAAGGGTACTCTCTAAATTGCCAAGTATAACCGACTGTCCGTCTTCCCGGCTGCCGGGACCTTCAATGAAAGGGCGGACATGGCGGACGCCCTTTCCCCCGATATCAAGGAGCGGGCACGGTCGATCAACCTGCTACGAAATCCTGGATCCTTGGGCCGGGAGATGATCCCGCCCGTCGCTATTCCCGCGCGGCGACCACTTCCAATATCTCTGCGTCGACCTGCGTCGTGCCGTCGCTCGCAAGGTTGTTCGCCGCCCACAAGGCTTCGAGTTCCGCGTTCAAGGCCGCCTGCCCTTCCCGGCCCAGCGCCGCGGAGGCTCGCTTTGTCGGGCCAAAGTGCTCGAAATAATGGGCCGCAACCTCGGACGGCGGCATCGGGTAATGGAAGCGCAGGATAGAGCGCGTCAGGCGCAGATCCGCGACGCCGTCGCTCAACCGTGCCTTTACCTCCGTCTCGTCGCCCCACATTAGCGGCGAAGGCATGGGTGGCGGCGGGACGTATCGGGCAACGGTCTTGAAGAAGTCGCCGACGAAGCCCTCCGGCGTCCAGTTCGCCATCACGATACGGCCGCCGGGCCGGCAGACTCGTAACATTTCCGCCGCCACCCGCGCCGGCCGTGGCGCGAACATCGCGCCGATCATGCTGACGACGAGATCAAAGGCGCCATCCTCGTAAGGCATGTCCTCCGCGTCGCCGACGTCGAACCGCACTTCCAGCCCATCGGCGTCCGCCCGGCTTCTCGCCTGTGCGATCCAGTTCTCCGCTATATCGAGCCCGGTGACGCGCGCGCCCTGCCGTGCGGCGGGAATGGCGAGCTGCCCGGTTCCGCAGGCGACGTCCAGGACGTTCTCGCCCGGCCGGATGCCGATACGATCCAGGAACTCCCGGGCGCTGCGCTCCAGGCCCCGCGCGATCAAGCCATAGTCACCGGCGGTCCAGGTTGCCTTCAGTTTGTCCTTCAGTTCGGACAGGTCCTGCTCTTCCGCTGCCGTGTTCATCGTTCGCATTCCTTGAGCGTTGACCGGGCCGACGCGAGCGTCCAGAGGCATCGCGTCGGCCCTCCATGGTCGGCAAGCCTGGCCCCGGCATTGGTCTTTTCCTAGTACCAAAAATGTAGTGACGGCGGCGACGGCAAGGGGATACGCTGGCCGACCATGAGAAAGGGTTACGGCCAGTTCTGCCCGGTCGCGAAAGCCGCGGAGATCTTCTGCGAGCGGTGGAATGCGCTGCTGTTCCGCGAACTCGGGGCCGGCTCCAAGCGCTTCTCGGAACTACAGCGCGGCGTGCCGCTGATGTCGCCCTCGATGCTCTCCCGCCGGCTGAAGGAGCTTGAACAGGAAGGCGTGATCGAGCGCCACGCCGATGCCGGACGAAGCGCCACCTACCACCTGACGCCTGCGGGCGAGGAGTTCCTGCCGCTCGTTTTCGCTCTTGGCACATGGGGGCAGCGATGGACGCGCCGTCAACTCAGGGATGACGAGATCGACGTGGGCCTACTACTCTGGGACATGGAGCGCACGGTGCGCGCGGATGCGTTCGCACAGCAGCGCGCAATCGTCCAGTTGGAGTTCTCCGACCTGCCGCCGGGTCAGCGGACGTGGTGGTTCGTCAACGATGGCGGCGCCGTGCAGCTTTGCCTGCAGGACCCCGGCTTCGAAGTGGACCTCTACCTCACGGTCACGGTGCGGGACATGATCCACATCTGGCGGGGCGACCTTACACTCCGGCGCGCCCTCGATGAGGCACGGCTCGATGCGCATGGGCCGCGGCGCCTGGTCCGCGCACTCGGTGCCTGGCTCAACCTTGGCCCGCTTGCAGGCATCCCTTCCGCGCGCGCCGACCACTCAACCGTTTAGGCGCTACCGGAGGCCGGCCTAGGCGGCCTAGGCGTCCTTGAGCCTCGATGCCACCTCGGCCACCCGCGCGCCGATGGCACGGACGGCAGCCTCCTGCGCGGCGTCGTTCATGTTGCCGTCCTTGGCAAAGGCATCCCCGGCGCGGGGCACGGCAAGCTGTTCCGGCACAACCATGACGCGGATTCCGCTAAGGATCTGCCGCAGATGCGCCAGCCCGCGCAAGCCGCCGAGACCGCCGGGCGAGGCCGCCAGCAGGCCGGCCACCTTGCCGTCGAACGCCGCCAGCGTCGCCTCGCCTTCCTCCGGGCGGGAAACCCAGTCGATGGTATTCTTCAGGACGGCCGTCAGCGAGCCGTTGTATTCCGGCGCCGCGATGAGCAACCCGTCGTGCGCTTTCATCATCTCTTTCAGCTTGCGTGCCGAGGCGGGGATGCCCTCGCGGGCCTCCAAATCGCCGTCATAGACCGGCATCCGATAGTCCAGCAGATCAACCACCGTGGTCTCGGCGCCGGCGTCCGCCGCGCCGGCGGCGGCCACGCGGACCAGCATCTTGTTGAACGAGGCTTTGCGCGTGCTGCCAGCAAACGCAAGGATGCGCGGGATTCCGGGCATTTCCATCCTCTCTGGCCGGGTTTCAGGGTTGCGCGAAAACTAATCGATGTCGTCGCGATTCGCGAGCACCCGTCTTTGCCGCCGCCCGAAGGCGGCACTTTGGATGGAACACGAAGAAGCCGGCGCGGAAACCCTGCTTTCGCGTTGCCGGAGGCGGCATGCTCCGGTTAAACAGATGTTCGGGCAGCAGGGGGAAATTCCGGATGGCGGAGCGCGTCCTGGTTACGGGCGGCGCGGGGTATGTCGGCAGTCATGCCTGCAAGGCGCTGGCGGGGGCGGGTTACGAGCCCATCTGCCTCGACGACCTGAGCGGCGGTCACACTTGGGCGGTCAAGTGGGGGCCGCTCGAACGGGCCAACCTCATGGACGAGGGCGCGGTCGATGCCGTGATGGCGCGCTACCGGCCCAGCGCCGTGCTGCACTTTGCCGGCCTGATCGCCGTCGGCCAATCGGTGCGCGAGCCCGGCCGTTATTATCGCGCCAACGTGGGGACGTTGCTGTCGCTTCTGGACGCCATGCGCCGTCAGGGCGTCGGCCGGATCGTGTTTTCCAGCAGCGCGGCGGTCTATGGGGATCCGGTCGAAGTGCCGATCCCGGAGACGCACCCCCTTGCGCCGGTCAATCCATATGGCGCATCGAAGCGGATGTGCGAGCGGATCCTGGCGGACTGCGCCGCCGCCGGCGACGTAAGCGCCGTCTCGCTGCGCTACTTCAACGCCGCCGCGGCGGACCCCGATAGCGATATCGGTGAGGCGCACGATCCGGAAACGCACCTGATCCCGCTTGCCATCCGGGCGGCAAGCGAGCCCGGCTTCACGCTTCGGGTTTTTGGTGACGACTACCCCACCCCCGACGGCACCGCCGTTCGCGACTATATACATGTCAGCGATCTGGCCGACGCCCACGTCGCGGCGTTGCGATACCTGCAGGCCGGCGGAGACACCACCGCCCTCAATCTCGGCACCGGTCAGGGGCATTCGGTCCTGGAGGTTCTCCGCGCGGCCGGGGAGGTGCTTGGCCGGCCGGTCAAGCGTACCATGGCACCGCGTCGCGACGGCGATCCGCCGCGTCTCGTCGCCGACCCCTCACGTGCCCGGCGGATACTGGCGTGGGAACCGAGATACAGCGAACTGCGGACGATCGTGGAAACGGCCGCGCGCTGGCACCTGCGGAACTGATCCTGCAGAGGTGTGAGAGGCGCAAGGAAACCTGCGGCGGCCGATACCGACCGCCACAGCTTACCTTTCCGTCGATTGTCCGATAACAGGCGTCAGGCAGCCTTGCGGCCCGACTCCTCGCCCGACGACGTGGCGCTGCGAACGCCCTCGTCGATCGACTTGAAGCACGAGACGCTGGCGTCGGTCGCCATGTCGGTCAGCTTCGCCGCCTCGTCAATGTACTGTTTCATCGCGGACTGGACGCAGTTGGCCTGTACCTGGAAGGCCTGAAACGGATCGCGGCACTCGCTCAGTTCGCGGAACGCCTCGACGTCCTTGCTCCAGCGGTTGTTCGTGAACTCCATAAGTTCACGACTGATCTTGGAGCACTGCTCCATCCAGACCTGACCGGCCTTGGCGTTTGCCTTCATCAGGCTGTCGAAGTTGGTCCCGAAGTCGTCGCCGAAGCCCTCGAACATCTTGTTGAAGGCGGCGGCGGACGGGGTCTTTTCCTGGCTCTGCGTGGCCATGCTCTCCCTCCCGAAACGGGTTGCGGATAGTTGGGGCTGCGTTGCGTGAGGTCTGCGTAATAGACCATCGCCCCCCACGCCGCTTTGAGCCACGTCAAGCATTTGATGTGAAATGATTGTGACAGGGTGGTCGCAGGCCTATCGGCCAAGCCCGCGCAAATAGGCAATCAGCGCGTCGACCTCTTCGCGTGCCAGGTTGAAATCCGGCATCTGTGGGTGCGGCGTCGACAGCCACGCCCGCAGCGCACCCGCCGTCAGGTCCTTGCCCGATATCGCCTGAACGAGCGCTGGCGCCGCATCGCTGGCGACCTTGCTGCCCGGAAGGGCATGGCAAGCTGCGCACCATTCCTGGGCAATCGCCTCGCCCCGCTCCACCTCGCCGTCCTGCGCGTTTGCCGGCCCGGAGATGCAGGCGGCAAGAACAAGCGCCGTGAGGCGTGCGCCCGTGCCCACCCTCATTGGTTGGCGTCGCGTCCATTGCCGGCGCCGGCCGGCGTGCAGGTGCGGAAGCGGCGTGCGGCGCGGACAATAACCGTCTCCGCCTCCGCCGGTGCAGCGAAGCTGCAACCATCGAAGACGATAAGATTGGGCTCGCAGGCATAGAAGACGTAGGAAGAACCGGGACCGCAGTTTGCCAGTGTTCCCAGGCAGCGTCCCCCATCGTACACGGACCGCCACCGCGGTACTGCCTCGGGTAGGGTGTCGTTGTCCTCGTACCGCTCTGCCATGCCTCGCCACTTTCTCCCGTCCGGATTGGAGGGCGACCGTCGCGGATCGCAGCGTTTAAAGCCTGCAATATCGACCCGCGTCCATTCATTTCCGATAGATAATATATGCAATCGCAGCCGACTATGCATCCATCGAAATGCGCACGCGCTCCCCTCCCACGCTTGACCTGCCTCCCCGCGGGCCGGAAGCTGTTCGGCCAGATTGCCGGACACTGTCCGGTATTCAGTTCAGGGGACCAGCCATGCGCATCGTCATCGTCAGCGCCGACGACCTTGCCGTCGCGACGGCGCGCCGCGCCATCGAGCGCGGCCACGACGTGGTCATCGTCGAGAAGGACAAGGAGCGGATCGAGGCGCTGAGCGACGAGCTGGACTGCGGCTTCCTGAACGGCGACGGCAGCAAGCCCGCGATCCTGCGCGAGGCAGGGCCGGAAGAGACGCATGTCCTCTTGAGCATCGGCCCCGACGACCAGTCGAATATCCTGGCAAGCCTTGTCGGCCGCTCTCTGGGGTTCGGGCGGGTCATCACCAAGATCATCGACCCGGAATTCCAGCATATCTGCGCCGAGCTTGGCCTCGACGAGACCGTGATCCCGAACAGCGCGATGGCCCGCACCCTGGCCGACATGGCCGAAGGGCGGCGGGTTTACGAGGTGTCGGCGCTGCTACGCGGGGACCTGCATTTCTTCGGCTTCGTCGCCGACGAGGCGACCGCGGGCCCGATAGAGGACCTCGATCTGCCCGCCCACAGCAAGGTGATCGCCATCTATCGCGGGGACGAGCCAATCCTGCCCGGCGCCGGAGCGACGATAGAGGCCAACGACCAGGTCATCCTGCTGGCCGACGATCGCGCACGGGAGAAACTGACGGAACGCTTCGGCGGCCAGGCCACGGCCTAACGCGCACCATGGCCACGCCCGGCTCCCGCATCCTGATCCGCGCCGCCCGGCCGGCGGTGGTGGCGAAGTACCTTGCCGAGCTATGGCTGCCGCTGGCGGGTGCGCTTGCGGTGCCGTTGGTCGTGACGCTTGCGATAGGCGAAACCGGCTTTGCTTGGCGGGCGGCGGTCGTGCTGGCCGTCATCGCCGCGCTGGCGGTTCCCGCCGCCCGCCACCGCGCGCCCACCGAATTGGCGTGGAACGAGGCGCTGGCTGTCATCGCGCTGGTGTTCCTGACGGCATCGCTTGCCCTCGCCTGGCCCTTGACGGGCTTCGGCCTCGCGCCAGTGGATGCCGTTTTCGAGGCCGTCTCGGCAATCACCACGACCGGCCTCACGACGGTAGGCGATGCCAGCGCCTATGGCGACGGCTTCCTGTTCGCCCGCGCCTGGGTGCAGTGGTATGCGGGCTACCTGATCGTGGTCGTCGGGCTGGCGCTGGTGTTCCCGCCGGGCGCGGCCTCCAAGCGTTTCGCGCAAAGCGGCATCGGCCACAGCGATATCGTCGGCGGCACCAAGGCACACGCGCGCCGCACGGCCGTCGTCTACATCGCCCTGACCGCCGCCGCACTGCTGGCGACGCTGGCCGCCGGCGTCGCGCCGTTCGAGGCGCTGCTGCACGTATTCACCGCCGTTTCCACGGCCGGCTTCTCCAGCCATCCGGAGAGCATCGCGGCGCTGCCCTGGGCCGGCCAGGCAGTGCTGGTCGTCGCCGGTCTTTTGGGCGCTGTCTCCTTCGCGCTGTACCACCGCCTGACAACACGCCACTGGCGTCAGGCGTGGCGCGATACGGAGTTGCTGACGCTGCTGTCATGCTGCCTGCTGTTCAGCGTGGTTCTGGTGCTGGTGCTTGGGATCAGCGGACAGGCAAGCTGGAGCGATGCTGCCTTGCGCGGGCCTTTGCTCGCCATCTCGGCCCAGTCCACGACCGGGTTCGAGCCAATCGCACCCGCCACGCTCGACCCGGGCTCGAAGCTGGTCTTGAGCGCCAGCATGCTTGTCGGCGGCGACATCGGCTCGACCGCCGGCGGTATCAAGATCATCCGGCTGCTCGTCATCCTGGGTCTTCTGCGGCTGGCGATGCTGCGCACCGCCCTGCCCCCGCACGCCTACGCCGACCTTCGCATCACCGGCCGGCGGCTGGAGCCGGAGGCATTGCAGCGCGCGCTTGCCGTCATCCTGATGTTCCTGCTGACGGCGGGCGCAAGCTGGCTGGTGTTCCTGCTGGCCGGCGTACCGGCGATCGATGCACTGTTCGAGGTGGTCTCGGCGCTGGGCACCGTCGGCCTGTCCGCCGGCATCTCGGCACCGGACCTGGCGCCGGGGCTGAAGCTTCTGCTGTGCCTGGACATGGTGGCGGGACGCGTCGAGATTATTGCGCTGCTGGTCCTTCTCTACCCGCCGACATGGATCGGACGTGGCCGGTGAGGATGCGGTGAATCCGGCTTGATCGCCGCTTCCCGCTGTATGACAGTCCGATTCGGAACGAAAACCTGGGGAGGCGGCGAATGGCGGACCAGCGGCCCGCGAACCTGAACCGGCTCGACAACGCGCGGAAGATCCGGGCGCCACGCGGAAGCAAGCTGAGCTGCAAGTCCTGGCTCAGCGAGGCACCGCTGCGCATGCTGATGAACAACCTTGACCCGGAAGTGGCCGAGAAGCCGGAGGAACTGGTCGTCTATGGCGGCATTGGTCGGGCCGCGCGCGACTGGCGCTGTTTCGACAAAATCGTCGAGTGCCTGCGGGATCTGGACGAGGACGAGACGCTGCTGGTGCAGTCGGGCAAGCCGGTCGGCATCTTCCGCACGCACGCCAACGCGCCGCGCGTGCTGATCGCCAACTCCAATCTGGTGCCACACTGGGCCGACTGGGAGCATTTCAACAAGCTGGATAAGCTTGGCCTGATGATGTACGGCCAGATGACCGCCGGCTCCTGGATCTATATCGGCAGCCAGGGGATCATCCAGGGCACTTACGAAACCTTCGGCGCGGTCGGCCGCAAGCATTTCGGCGGCAACCTCGCCGGCAAGTGGATCCTCACCGCCGGGCTTGGCGGCATGGGCGGTGCGCAGCCGTTGGCGGCAACAATGGCCGGCGCCTCGATGCTGGCGGTGGAATGTCGGCCGAGCCGCATCGAGCGGCGGCTGGAGACGGGCTACCTGGACCGCAAAGCCGACCATCTGGACCACGCGCTACAGCTTGTCGAGGAGGCTACGAAGGCTGGCAACGCGGTCTCCATCGGCCTGGAAGGCAACGCCGCCGAGGTCTACCCGGAGCTGCTGCGCCGCGGTGTCCATCCCGACGTCGTGACCGACCAGACCAGCGCGCATGACCCGCTACACGGCTACCTGCCCGCCGGCTGGACGCTGGACCAGTGGGAAACCGCGCAGGAGCGCGACCCCGCCGGCGTCACGCGGGCGGCGAAGGAGTCGATGGCAGTGCAGGTGCGCGCCATGCTGGACTTTTACGCTCAAGGCATTCCGGTGCTGGACTACGGCAACAACATCCGGCAGATGGCCTTGGAGATGGGGGTGGAGCACGCCTTCGACTTCCCCGGCTTCGTTCCCGCCTATATCCGGCCGCTGTTCTGCCGGGGCATCGGGCCGTTCCGCTGGGCCGCGCTGTCGGGCGAGGCGGAGGACATCTACCGCACCGATGCGAAGGTGAAGGAACTGATCCCCGACGACGCCCACCTGCACAACTGGCTCGACATAGCCCGCGAGCGGATCCACTTCCAGGGCCTGCCCTCGCGGATCTGCTGGGTTGGCCTTGGCAACCGGGCGAAGCTGGGCCTGGCCTTCAACGAGATGGTCGCGCGCGGCGAATTGTCGGCGCCGGTCGTCATCGGCCGCGACCACCTGGACAGCGGTTCCGTCGCCAGCCCCAACCGCGAGACCGAGGGGATGCTGGACGGTTCCGATGCGGTGAGCGACTGGCCGCTGTTGAACGCCCTGCTTAACACCGCCGGGGGTGCGACCTGGGTATCCCTGCACCATGGCGGCGGCGTGGGCATGGGCTTCAGCCAGCATTCCGGCATGGTGATCGTCTGCGACGGCAGCGATGCGGCGGCGAAACGGATTGAGCGGGTGCTCACCAACGACCCGGCGACCGGCGTGATGCGCCACGCCGACGCCGGCTATGACGAAGCGAAAGCCTGCGCCCGCGAGTTCGGCCTGAAGCTGCCGATGCTGGAGGACTGAGCCGCGAGGCGAGGTGGCGGCCGCTACTCCACGGCGCGCTGGTACCAGTGGTGAGCGGCGTCCGGATTGCGGTCGACCCCCTGGCCGTGGCGGTACATCAGGCCGACGAAGGTCTGCGCCCGGCTGTCGCCCGCCCTGGCGGCACGATGATACCACTCGAAGGCCTTGGCATAGGACTGCTCGGCCCCGCGGCCGTAGTAGTACATCCAGCCGACGAGGTATTGCGCCTCGACATTGTCCTTGCGCGCCACCCGCCGGCACCACGACAAAGCTTTGTCATAGACCTTCTCGCGCATGAAACGGTGGCACAGGTGCGTCTGCGCCCTCTCGTCGGCCCGCGCCCGCCTTGCGATGATGCCGTGCAGGGTCTCGGAAAAGCCGCTGCCCACTGTCAGGAAGTGGTCCTCGACGAACGCTTCCAGCGCGCGGCGCGCGGCGGGACTGTCGAACTCGCCGTCGCCGGGCGTATAGCCAAGAGCTTTCAGGTAAAGCCGGGATTGCGTCCAGATTCGCCGTGCCTCCTGCGAGCGCCGGAACAACAGGCGCTGAATCTCCGCGCGTAACGTCTCGCTGACCTCGCCGGTGACTTCGCGGTCGTGCTTGGTCTGGAATGCCTCGATGGCGCTGCGCGTATTCGGGCCGTAAAGGCCATCCACCACCCTGACCTCGTATCCAAGTTCCTTCAGGCCCTGCTGAATATCGCGGACCAGCGGATCGCCCTCGGCCTCCGTCTGGGCATAGGCCGGCAACGCGACGGCAAGGGCGGCGACAAGAAGAAGATGGCGGAGGACTCGGACGATCATCATCACGGCCCGAAGTTCGGATAAACCCTGCACATGCGCAAGAGCCGCCAACTCAATCGCCAAGCCGGCGCGCCAGTCTGGCAAGACCGAGAAACGCCGGGTCGGGATGCGTGACGATCCACGCGGGAACGGCGGCCACCGCCTCTCGGAACCGCCCCTTCGCCTCGAAGGCCTCGCGGAATGCTGGGGCGTCAAGCTCCGCCTCCATCGCCCGCACCAGCCCGCCACTCAGGTAAACGCCGCCCCAGGCACCGAAGACCAGCGCCAAGTCGCCGGCGAACGCACCCATGAAGGCGCGAAACAGCGCTACCGCCTCTCCGGCGACCGTATCGCCCGCGCGGGCGGCCGCCAGCACGGCCTCTGGCGTCGTGCCGGGCGCATCCTTGCCATGCATCTCAGCCACGGCCCCGGCCAGCGCGGCAAGCCCCGGCCCAGACAGCACACGTTCCGCCGACACGCGGCCATAGCTCAGCCGCAGCGGACGCAGCACCGCTTCCTGTCCGTCATCGGCCGCAGCCAGCGTCGCGTGCCCGGCCTCGCCCGTCACCACCCGCTCACCCATGCCCGCGTCGGCCGGCATGTAGGCGGCCGCGCCCAGACCGGTCCCCGCCCCGATGACCAATCTGGGCGCCGTTTCCACCTCCGCGCCCGTACCGATTGGACGCACGTCCTTGTCAGCCAGTTCCGCCAATGCCCAGGCCTGTGCCGCGAAGTCATTGACCACCACAACGCGGCCGATGCCCAGTTCGTCTTCGATCTTGTCCGGATCGAACGTCCAGGCGGCGTTGGTCAGTCGGGCACGGCCGTCGCGCACCGGACCGGCGACCGCCATCACTGCAATCGAGGGCAGCGGTGCGCCGGTTGCATCAAGGTAAGCACGAACGGCGCTCTCAGGGTCGCGATGATCGTTCGTGCGCTGACGGTACTGATGAGAGGGCGCACCGTCTGACAGCAGCGCGAAACGCGCGTTGGTGCCGCCGATGTCGCCCAGCAGAATCGTGCGCGAAACGCCGGACATGCGCTACTCACACGCCGCCGGTTCCATGGCGGAAAGCGCATCCAGGAACGCGCCGCGCCAGTAGTCGACGTCATGCGTTTCCAGGCGCCGATACATGCTTTCCCAGCGCTCGCGACGCTCCTCCAAAGGCATGGAAAGGGCTGCCTGCATCGCACCGGCCGTACCCTCGACGTCATAGGGATTCACCGGCACCGCCCCATCGAGTTCCGCCGACGCACCGGCAAAGCGGGACAGCAGCAGAACGCCGGGATCCTTCGGGTTCTGCGCGGCGACGTACTCCTTGGCGACAAGATTCATCCCGTCCCGCAACGGGGTCACCACGCCGACCGTGGCAAGGCGCAGGAAGCCGGCCAGGATACGCCGGCTGAACCCGGTGTTGAGGTAGCGCAGCGGCATCCAGTCGAACTCGGCATACGCGCCGTTGACGTGACCCGCCGTCGCCTCAAGCTGCCGGCGGATCTGCAGGTATTCCGGCACATCCTGGCGCGAGGGCGGCGCGATCTGCAGGAAGACGACGCGCCCGCGGTTCTCGGGATAGTGCTCCAGAAGCTGCTCGTACCCCCGGAAGCGCTGCGGCAGGCCCTTGGAGTAGTCCAGCCGGTCCACGCCGATCATGAGCTTGCGCCCGCGCAGGGATTCGCGCAGCCGCACCGTCTGGCGCGCGAATACCGCTTCCCGCGCGAATCCGGCAAGCCGCGCGGTGTCGATGGAAATTGGAAACGCCGCGACCCGCAGGCGGCGGCCGAACGCCCTGACCGTCCCGTCGGGATCGACCTCGCCGCCAGCCTCCAGCTTGATATAGTTTACAAAGCCGCGCACGTCGTTGTCAGTCTGGAAACCGACCAAGTCGTAGGCGCAGAGGGCGTGCACGATCTCCCGGTGGTTCGGCAATGCCAGAAACACTTCCAGGGCCGGCCACGGAATGTGCAGGAAAAAGCCCATCCGCTGCCGGCACCCGGCATGGCGAAGCTGCTCGGCCAGTGGGATAAGATGATAGTCATGGACCCAGATCAGATCGTCGTCGCGCAACAGCGGCCGCAGCCTCTCTGCAAAGAGTTGATTCACACGCTGGTAGCCGGAGAGCGTGCGGCGGCTGAACTCCGTCAGGTCGAGCCGGTAGTGGAACAGCGGCCACAGCGTGCGGTTGGCGAAGCCGTTGTAATACTCCTCGTAATCCTGGCTGCTGAGATCGACGGTCGCGTAGGTTACCTGGCCTGAGCGGAACACCGTGGGTTCCTCGGCCCCAGTATCGCGTAGCTCGCCGCTCCAGCCGAACCAGACGCCGCCCCAATCCTCCAGCGCTGCCTGCACCGCCACCGCAAGGCCGCCTTGCGCGCCCGAGCGCGCCTGACGCGGTGATGTCACACGGTTGGAGACGACGACCAGACGCGTCAAAACGCCTCCTCCCAGGGCCGGCTGAGGCGCAGCGCCGAGTTGATCAGCCCAACCATCGAATAGGTCTGCGGGAAGTTGCCCCACAGCTCGCCGCTGTCAGGATCGAGGTCCTCGGAAAGCAGGCCCAGGTGGTTGCGCGCCGCCAGCATCCGCTCGAACAGTTCGCGCGCTTCCTCAGTGCGGCCGACGGCCGCCAGGGCGTCGATGTACCAGAAGGTGCAGACGTTGAACGCGGTCTCGGGCTCGCCGAAATCGTCGGGCGCGGCATAGCGGAAGACATGATCGCCGGAACGAAGATAGCGTTCGGCGCACGCCAGCGTTCCCAGAAAGCGTGGGTCGTCGGCCGGCAGGAATCCGAGTTCCGGCAGCAACAGCAAGCTCGCGTCGATCTCCTGGCCCTCGAAGCAAGCAACGAAGCTGCCCATCTCCGAGTTCCATGCCCGGCGCAGCGTCTCCTCGCGGATCTCGCCCGCGTAGTGGCGCCAGTAGGCAACACGGCTGTCCAGACCCAAACGCTCCGCGATACGTGCCAGTCGGTCGCAGGCCGCCCAACACATCACGGCAGAGAAGGTGTGCACCTGCTGACGCGTGCGCAACTCCCACATACCTGCATCGGGCACGTTCCAAAGCTCGACCGCCTTCTGGCCCAGCCGCTCCAGGCGCTGGAAGAAGGCCTCGTCGCCGGGCCGGCTGAGACGCCGATCGAAGAACGATTGGGCGGTCGCCAGCACCACCGCGCCATAGCCGTCGTTCTGAACCTGGGTATAGGCGTCGTTGCCCACGCGGACCGGCCCCATGCCGCGGTAACCGGCCAATCCCGGCTCTTCCCGCTCATCCAGGCGGGTTTCCAGGGCGATCCCGAACACCGGCTGAAGCGGTCCCCCACCGCTTTCCACCACGATGTTGGTGATATAGCTGAGGTAGCTCTCCATCGTGCGCGTCGCGCCCAGACGGTTGAGCGCATGCACCACGAAGAACGAGTCGCGCAGCCAGCAGAATCGGTAATCCCAATTGCGGCCCGAGTGCGGCGCCTCGGGAATCGAGGTCGTCAGCGCCGCGATGACCGCGCCGGTTTCCTCGAAGCTGCACAGCTTCAGCGTGATGGCCGCACGGATCACCGCGTCCTGCCACTCGAACGGCAGCGCCAGGAAACGCGTCCACTCGCGCCAGTAGGCGTCGGTCTTTTCGAAGAACCGCCGGCCGATCTCCGCCACCGGCTCGGTCAGGCTTTCGTCCGGTCCCAGCACCATGGTGACCGGCTGCTCGAGCACGTGGGCTGTCTCTTCCAGGATGTAGGTCGGCGGCGCGTCCGTCGTCAGGCGCAGCGTCATCGCCGGCATCACGAAGCGGATGTGGTTGCTGCCGCGCGTCACCTCCGGCGTCCCGCTGCCGTAGCCGCAGGCGGGCCGCAGGCGAAAGCGTACCCTTGGCGCACCCGCGAAGGGGCGGATCCGGCGCACGAACACGGGCGGGCGGAAGGTGCGGTCGAACTGCTTGAAGCGCGGTGCGAAATCGATGATCTCGACGGCATTCCCACTGCGGTCGTACAGGACAGTCTCGACCACCGCGGAGTTGCGGCGATAGCGCTGCTCGGCGTGGGAGAAATCCTGCAGTTCGACGTCCCAGAAGCCGCGCTCGGCACCGTGGTGGTTATCCAGCAACGCGCAGAACACCGGATCGCCATCGAATCGTGGCAGGCAACTCCAGACGATCCGGGCCGATCGATCCAGAAGCGCGGCGAACGCGCAGTTGCCGATAACGGCGAGATCGAGGTCGCTCATTCATCCTCCGCGGAGCCACGGCGCCGCTGCAACGATCACCCTTCGCTACGTAGGTTACAGCCAAGCCTGCCGTGGCCCCACACGTTTCTCTGTCCATATAGAGGATATCGCCGGTCGACCGCCGTGCATTGCGGCCGGGTTTGACATTTTTCGCAGGAAATTCGGCGCAGCCGGGCCGCAATCATATAGTTGACGCACAATGGACTGTTTGGCCTAAGCACAGGTGATCGATCAACGCAGCGTACGATGGGATGAGACGGGGTGGCTCAAGTGTTTTCATTCGCTGGTGCCGGTCATTGGACCGCACTTGATACCGCAGCCCACCCCATTACTGCCGTCCGACCCAAATCCCGCAATCCTCCTGAACTTTATAGTATAACGATATTATACAACCAAGCCGTTATTATATAATATGACGGATCTATTATCAATCTCGAAGCGAACTCCAACCCCACAAATACATCAGGCAAGGGGATCAGGCGCCGACATTGCGAACATACTTAGAACTTTCGTTGGCGACGGCTTGACAAGGCGCACCATCTACCCCCAACTCCATCCTTATTGCTGGCAGGGTGCCGTGATGACCAGGACGGCGCTCCAATATCGAAAGGTCGCGCCGGACCGGTTCATCCCGGGTCGGTGAAATAACGTGTGGAAGGGGGCTCGCTGCGCGATGGCCAAAACCAAGCTTGTCGTCAACGAAGTGTACAAGATTTTCGGTCCTCGCCCGCAGGAGGCCTACGACCTGATCGAGCAGGGCAAGTCCAAGGACGAGATCTTCGAGGAAACCGGCATGACCGTCGGCGTGCAGGACGCCAGCTTCGAAGTCTACGAAGGGGAGGTCTTCGTCGTCATGGGCTTGTCCGGCTCCGGCAAGTCGACCATGGTGCGCATGCTCAACCGTCTGATCGAGCCGACCTTCGGCAAAATCGAGATCGACGGCCATGACATCGTCAAGATGAGCAAGGAAGAGCTTATCCAACTGCGCCGGCGCGAAATGGCGATGGTCTTCCAGTCGTTCGCGCTGATGCCGCATCAGACCGTCATCGACAACGCCGCGTTCGGGCTCGAGGTCGCCGGGGTGGACCGCGAAACGCGTTACGAGCGGGCGCTGAAGTCGCTCGACGCCGTTGGTCTGAAGGCCAATGCGCACAGCTATCCGGACGAGCTCTCCGGCGGTATGAAGCAGCGTGTGGGCCTTGCCCGCGCGTTGTCCAACGATCCTTCCATCATGCTGATGGACGAGGCGTTCTCGGCTCTCGACCCGCTCATTCGCACGGAGATGCAGGATGAACTCCTGCGCCTGCAGTCGGAGAGCCAGCGCACCGTCATCTTCATCACCCACGACCTGGACGAGGCGATGCGCATCGGCGACCGCATCGCGGTCATGGAAGACGGCAGGATCGTGCAGATCGGCACGCCGGAAGAAATCGTAACCAAACCGGCCGACGAATACGTCAGCTCCTTCTTCAAGGGCGTGGACGTCACACAGGTGTTCACCGCCGGCGACATCGCGCGCAAGCAGCAGCTCACGGTGATCGAGCGGCCGGGCAGCGACCTGAATTCAGCCATCCAGGCCATGCGCGGCAAGGACCGCGACGTCGCCATCGTCCTCGACAAGCACCAGCACTATGAAGGCATGGTGTCTGCCAGCAGCCTTGCCGAGGCGAAGAATGGCGATGGCAAGATCCAAAGCGCGTTCCTCAAGGATGTCGAGCCCGTCACCGGGGACATGGGTCTGTCGGACGTGCTCCACCAGGTTGCGAACAGCGCCTATCCGATCCCGGTTTTGGACGGGAACAAAAAGTATATCGGCGCGATCTCCAAGACCGCGCTGCTACAAACCCTGGACAGGGCGAGCTGAACAATGGAAACCATTAAAGCATTGCGGATCCCGATCGGCGATTGGGTTGAGGCGATCGTCGACTTCATCCTGATCAACTTCCAGCCGCTACTGGACGCCATCGCGGCCGCCATTGGCTTCGTGTCGGAGAGTTTCGAGAACACGCTGCTCTGGATACACCCACTGATCCTTACAGCCCTCCTGGTCCTGCTGAGCCTCTGGCGGGTCGGATGGCGCTTCGCCATTTTCGCCGCGGTCTCGCTCTTCGTGATCATGGGGATGAACCTGTGGCAGGAGACGGTATCGACGATGGCGCTGGTCGTCGCCGCCAGTTTCGTCGCCTTGATCCTGGGCTTCCCAGTCGGCATTGCGATGGCCAAGAGCGACACGGTCGAGGCGGTCGTCAGGCCGATCCTGGACTTCATGCAGACCATGCCGCCATTCGTTTACCTGATCCCGGCGGCCATGTTCTTCGGCCTGGGTAAGGTCCCGGGAACCATCGCCACGGTGATCTTCGCCATGCCGCCGTCGGTGCGCCTGACAAATCTGGGCATCCGTCAGGTCAGCCACGAGAACGTGGAGGCGGGCCTCGCCTTCGGCTGCACCGACCGGCAGCTTCTGATGAAGGTCCAGCTTCCATTGGCGCTGCCGTCGATCATGGCCGGGGTGAACCAGACCATCATGCTGGCGCTGTCGATGGTGGTCATCGCCTCGATGATCGGCGCGGGCGGCCTGGGCAATACCGTCCTGACCGGCATTCAGCGCCTGAACATCGGCCTTGGCTTCGAGGGCGGCCTCGGTGTTGTGATCGTGGCGATCATGCTGGACCGCATCACGCAGAGTTTCGGCCACATCGGGCAGGGTGAAAGCCTGTTCCGACGGCTCATGCGCACGCTGCGCGGGCACCCCGCGGCAGGTGAGGAGAAAGGCGAAGAACACGCACGAACGACTTGAGGGGTGGCGCCCCCTTGCTGAGAAAGCGGGACGTCGCGCCATTATAACGCGCCGGCCAACGGCGCGATCGCACCCTTGCCAGGGACCTTGGCGGGGGAAGACGCGAGGAAAGCAAAGAGGAGGACCCTCAAATGCTGAGTCTGAAGAAGACATTCGTTGCGGCAGCGGCCGCCGCCGCGCTTGTGGCTACACCGGCCGCGGCGAAGGTGAAGATCGGCTGGACCGCGTGGTCCGACGCCGAGTTCGTCACCAAGCTGGCCCAGCAGATCCTTGAAAATCGCGTGGGCGAGGAGGTCGAGCTGATCCAGACCGACATCGCCCCGCAGTATCAGGGCGTGTCCCAGGGCGACATCGACGTCATGCTGATGTCCTGGCTGCCGGGCACCCACTCCGACTACTGGGACAAGGTCGGCGACAAGGTTGTGTCGCTTGGCATCCTTTATGACCACGCCCGCCTTGGCTGGGTGGTGCCGAACTACATCCCGAAGGATCAGCTCAACTCCATCGCGGACCTGAAGAACGACGACGTCCGCGAGAAGCTGGATGGCACCATCGTCGGCATCGATCCGGGCGCCGGCCTCACCCGCCTCTCCAAGAAGGCGGTCGAGGAGTACGGCCTGGACGGCTACAACCTCCAGACCTCCAGCGGTGCTGGTATGACAGCCGCGCTCGACCGGGCGGTCAAGCGTAACAATTGGATCGTGGTCACCGGCTGGAGCCCGCACTGGAAGTTCGGCAAGTGGGACCTGCGCTATCTTGAGGACCCGAAGGGCGTGCTCGGCAGCTTCGAGCGCATCCACGCGGTCGCGCGGCAGGGCTTCTATCAGGAGAACATCGACGCCGCGATGACCCTGTCCCGCATGTGGATCCCGCTGAACGACCTGCAGGCGGCGATGTACGACGCACAGGAGACCTCTTATGAAGAGGCCGTGTCGAAGTACATCGAGAACAACCCGAAGCGGGTTCACTACTGGGCGACGGGCGAGATCGAGTAACCTCGGCCCAATCGCACCATCTGGGAGCGAAGGGGTCCGGCCCAAGGGGTCGGGCCCCTTTTCTTTTCGTCGCCGCGCCCAAGATCGCTTCAAGAGACGCTGCCAGTCACTCGTTTTGCGACGCCGCCGATCCCGCCGTGCAGAGCCACGCACCATCTGCGACGCTGCGTCGCGGTATATCGGACAAATATATGCTGGCACGCCTTATATCGAAACGATATATACTGACAGTATCTTTGGACTGGAATTGAGACCGATGGACACGCAGACCCTTTGCCTTGGCGTGCTGAACCGCGGCGCCGCAAGCGGATACGAGATCAAGAAGAGCTTCGAGGAAGGTCCTCTGGCCCACATCCACGAAGCCAGCTTTGGCGCGATCTATCCGGCGTTGAGCCGTCTGGCCGCCGACGGCCTGGTGGAATATTGCGAACTGCCGCAGGACAAGCGCCCGGACAAAAAAGTCTACTCGATCACGTCCGCCGGCCGCCGCGCGCTGGAAAAGGCGCTGCACCACCCGCCGGCCGCCGACAAGTTCCGATCAGATTTCTGCTTCATCCTGTTCTTCGCTCACCTCCTGCCGGCGGAGGAACTTGCCCGCCTGATCGACGCGCGCATCCATTGGTACGACGAAACCCTGGCCCGCATGGAGGAATGCGAAGAACTTGGCGAGCATCCCGCAGGGGAGCGTTTCGTCCACGGGCTGGGCCTGGCGGTCTATCGCGCCGCCCGTAATTACCTATGCGACCACCGCGACGACCTCCTTCGCGACGCCGCTGTGCCGGCGGATACGGCAGCGGAATAGCCCGGGAAAGGCCGCACCCTCATGCTCTCCCGTCTGCGCAAGTACGGCTCGTGGTTCCTGGCGTTCTTCTTCGCCCTGGCCGCGGTCCTGTGGATCGCGTCCGGCGAGTTCGGCGGCCGGAACGAGCCCGATGCCCGCAAGGAAGCGGCGCACCTCGCCGCCCGGCAGCAGATACCCCAGGTCCGCGTCCGGACCCAGACGGTTCAGCAACACACGCAAACGCTCGTCGTCCAGGCACGCACCAAGGCGGAAAAGAAAGTGACTGTCGCAGCGGAAACCACCGGCCGCGTCGTCGAGCTGCTGGTCGACAAGGGGGACACGGTCGAAAAGGGCGAGCTGCTTGCCCGCATCGACGCGCAGGACAAACCGGCCCGCCTTGCCGAAGCCAGAGCTCGCCTGGACCAGCGCCGAATCGAACTGGAAGCCGCGCGGCAGCTTTCCGAAAAGGGCTATCGCGCGCAGAACCAGCTTGCCGAGGCCAGGGCCTACTACGAGGAAGCGATGGCCGCGGTGTCCAAAGCCGATATCGCGCTGGCCGACACCAAGGTCCGAGCGCCGTTCGCCGGCCAGGTCGGTGACCGCATGGTCGAAGTCGGAGACTACCTTACCGGCGGCGCACCGATCCTTCGGCTGATCGATCTGGACCCGATCGAGGTCGTGGCCGACGTCAGCGAGCGCGATGTCGGCATGCTGCATATCGGCGACAGCGCTACGGCCGAACTGATTACCGGCGAACGGATCGAGGGCCGGATCAGCTACATCGCCTCGGAGGCCGACGAGGATACACGCACGTTCGGCGTCGAGATGACGGCACCGAACCCCGATCGTCGCGCCCGTGACGGTGTGACGGCAAGCCTCCGCGTGGCCGTGAGGCAGGCACCCGCCCATCTGCTGGCGCCGTCGATCCTGACACTCACCGACCAGGGCATGGTGGGCGTCAAATATCTAGACGAAGAGGACCGCGTGCGCTTCCAGGAGGTCAATATCCTCAGCGACACGCGCGAGGGGGTCTGGGTCACGGGACTACCAGACGAGGTGACGCTGATTACGGTCGGCCAGAACTTCGTGAACGTCGGTCAAGAGGTCGAGCCGGTGGAGGAGTCCGACGTCGTAAACAGCCTTGAAGGCACGCCCCTCGACCTGCCGCAGGATGCGCCCGGCAAGCCCGGTCCGGAGGCGCGGCCATGACGGCGCTGATCGAGGCCGCGCTGACGCATAGCCGCACCGTCCTCTCGCTGCTGCTTCTGCTGCTGATCGGCGGCACATACGCCTACATCGCCATCCCCAAGGAGGCCGATCCCGACGTCAACATCCCCGTCATCTATGCCCAGGTACATCACGAGGGCATCTCGCCCGAGGATTCCGAACGCCTGCTGGTGCAGCCCCTGGAGCAGGAGTTGCGCAGCGTGGAGGGCGTGGACGAGATGCGCTCCATCGCCTACCAGGGCGGCGCCAACGTCATCCTCGAGTTCGAGGCCGGCTTCGACGCCGACGCCGCGATGCAGGACGTGCGGGAGAAGGTCGACCTGGCCGAGCCCGAGCTGCCGGAGGAGGCGGACGAGCCCACCGTCCACGAGGTCAACCTCAGCCTGTTCCCGGTCCTGGTGGTAACGCTTTCCGGCGAGGTGCCGGAGCGTGCGCTCCTGAGCCTGGCTCGCGACCTGCGCGACGAGATCGAGGCGCTGCCCCCAGTCCTCGACGTCGAGATCGCCGGCGACCGCGAGGAACTGGTCGAGCTGATCGTCGATCCGATAGTGATGGAAAGCTACGGCATCGACGCGCGGCAGGTGATGGAGGCCGTCTCCCGCTCCAACCGGCTGGTGGCGGCAGGGTCGCTCGACACCGGGGGAGGCCGATTCGCCATCAAGGTGCCGGGGCTGTTCAGCGACCCGCAGGATATACTGGACATGCCGGTGAAGGTATCGGGGGATGCGGCGGTGACCTTCGCCGACATCGGCACCCTGCGGCGGACCTTCAAGGACCCGGAGACCTTCGCCCGTATCAATGGCGAGCGCGGCATCGCGCTGGAAGTCTCCAAGCGCACCGGCGAGAACATCATCGAGACCATCGAGCAAGTGCGTGCCACCGTGGAGAAAGGCCGGGCGAACTGGCCGGACGTGGTGAGCGTCACCTACAGCCAGGACAAGTCCGCGAACATCCGCACGATGCTGAGCGATCTGCAGAACAACGTCCTGGCGGCAGTTATCCTTGTGATGGTGGTGATCGTCGCCGCGCTCGGCGTTCGCTCGGCCGGGTTCGTGGGGCTGGCGATTCCGGGCTCTTTCCTGACCGGCATCCTGGTGCTCTACCTCGCCGGCCTCACAGTGAACGTGGTGGTGCTGTTCAGCCTGATCCTGGCTGTCGGCATGCTGGTGGACGGCGCCATCGTCGTTGTCGAGTACGCCGACCGGAAACTGCGTGAGGGCAAGTCGGCGCACGAGGCCTATGGCCTGGCCGCCAAACGCATGGCCTGGCCGATCATCGCCGCGACGGCGACGACACTGGCGGCCTTCCTGCCGCTGGTGTTCTGGCCGGGAATCGTCGGCGAGTTCATGAAGTTCCTGCCCATCACCCTGCTGGCGACGCTGACCGCGTCGCTGGCGATGGCGCTGGTGTTCGTCCCCACGCTGGGCTCCATCACCGGCCGGGGCGTTGCCAGCGGCGGCGTGGACAGCGAGAAGGCCCGCGCCATCGCCGCCGGCAGCACGGGGGACCTGACGCGGCTGTCCGGCATCACCGGCGCGTACCTGCGCGTTCTACGCGCCGCCCTGCGCCATCCGGCCAAGGTCATCCTCGCCGCGCTCGTGATGCTGGTCGCCGTGCAATACGCCTATTCGCAATTTGGTCGCGGCGTGGAGTTCTTCCCGGACGTCGAGCCCGACAACGCCGTCCTGCAGGTTCATGGCCGCGGCAACCTGTCGATCCACCAGCGCGACCGGCTGGTGAAGGAGGTGGAATCCCGCGTCCTGCAACTGCATCGGGAAAAGCAGGAGTTCCACGCCATCTACGCCCGCTCGCAGCTTCTCTCCGGCCAGCAGCGCGACGAGCCGGAGGACATCATCGGCACCATCACGCTGGAGTTCGTCGACTGGTGGAACAGGCGACCCGCCAGCGAGATCATCGCCGACATCAAGCAGCGCACGGCCAACCTGGCCGGCATCCGCGTCGAATCCGAAGAGCAGCAGATGGGACCGCCGACCGGCAAGCCGATCCAGATCGAGGTCGCCGCGAACGATCCCGACCAACTTGCTCCCGTCGTCGGCGAAATCGTCGAGCGCATGCGCCGCGATGGCGAATACACCAACATCGAGGACAGTCGACCGATTCCCGGCATCGAATGGGAGCTTGAGGTCGACCGCGCGCAGGCTGCCAAGTTCGGCGCCGACGTCTCGCTGCTCGGCAGTTACGTGCAGATGATGACGAACGGCCTGAAACTGGGCGAATACCGGGTAAGCGACGCCGACGAGGAGATCGACATCGTCGTGCGCTTCCCCGAAAGTCAGCGCAGCCTGGACCGCCTGGATCAAATCCGCATGGAGACCGGCAGCGGCAACATTCCCGCCTCGAATTTCGTCGAGAGGCGCCCGGAGCACAGGACGAACCTGATTCGCCGCACGGACAGCCGGCGCGTGCTGACGATCAAGGCGGACGTGCCGCCGGGTGTTCTTGCCGACGACAAGGTTCGGGACCTTCAGGGGTGGCTCGATACGCGGGATCTGCCGCGCGGGGTGGACATCGCCTTCAAGGGCGAGGAGGAGGAACAGAAGGAGGCGGCGAGCTTCCTCACCAAGGCCTTCGTCGTCGCCCTCTTCCTGATGGCGATCATCCTGGTGACGCAGTTCAATTCTTTCTACAGCGCCTTCCTGATCCTCTCGGCCGTGGTGCTTTCCACTATCGGCGTGATGACGGGCCTGTTGGTAACAAACCAGCCGTTCGGCATCGTCATGACCGGGATCGGGGTGATCGCCCTGGCCGGCATCGTGGTGAACAACAACATCGTGCTGATCGATACCTTCGACCGCCTGCGCAAGCACGAACCGGACGTCCTGCAGGCGATCCTGCGCACCGGCGCCCAGCGCCTACGTCCGGTGGGGCTGACCACGATCACCACGATCCTGGGGCTGATGCCGATGGTCCTGGGCACCAACATCGACTTCCTGAACCGGCTTGTCCAGACCGGCGCGCCCTCGACCGAGCTGTGGCGTCAGCTTTCCACCGCCATCGTATTCGGCCTCACCTTCGCCACGGTGCTAACGCTGATCATCACGCCCTGCGCCCTGATGTTCCGGGCGAACGTCGCGGCTTGGCGGGATCGGCGAAAGGGCCGGGAGATGGCCCAGCCGCCCGTCTCCACCGGTAGCGAGGCGCCACAACTGCCGCACGCGGCGGAGTGAGGCGAAGGGCCGCGTGGACTTCGAGCCGATGCTTTACCGGTCCTTAAGCATCAAGCCTTTAGCGTTCGAATGTCCATAAAATGCGGTTCATTGGCGAGGGTTCGGGGGAGTGCGTAACGGTGGCGGCGATGGCGGAGACCGTGGATAAGGACGCTCCAAGTTCGGCAAGCGCCGTTGAGGTGCTCTCCCAGACTGCGATGCCGGTCGAGGTCGGCGATGTAGAGCTGGACGAACAAGGATTCGTCCGGCAGCGCACGAACGACCAGCCGATTCGATTCGACTTCGTCTATCGCGGCATCACCTTCCACGCCGAGCTGCCGGTGGATTGCGAGGACGGGCTTCTCACACTCCGCGCGGTCGTCGGCGTGATCCCTTACTCAGCCGAGAATGCCGTCGGACGGCGGGCGGCCTGGACGATCCTGGCGCACGCCCGCCTGGCACGCGGGCAACTGTGGTGGGACGACCATATGCGCGTCCACATGGAGCTTCGCGCCGTGCCGGCCCGTCCGCGGACGCCGGTGAACGTCGTGGCCACGGTCGTGTCGCTGCTGATGGATGCGCTTCCCTATCTGGACCTGCTGAACGTCGCTTTGAGACGGCCGCGCCGCCCCCACAGGCCGGGTTGAGGCGGTCCTCTTCCTGCGCCGCCTACTCGGTGCGCTCCAGTCCCATCTGCCAGAAATCGGTCTCAAGCTGCGTGGCCATGCGGAAGATGCGGACGAGCGACGGCCAGCGGCCCGAATCCTCCGGCGCCTCCCCGATCCGCCGGGCGGCGACGCTGTCAAGCTGTGCGACCGCGTTACGGGTGACGGTCTGGAACTCCTCGCCGCCGTAAAGCTCGATCCACTCCCGGTAGGGATTGCCGTCCAGCTTGGTGTCCGGGTCGGCGATCAGCCGGGCGCCGATCTCGCCATAACCGCAGGCGCAGGGTGCCAGCGCCACCAAAAGATCCAGCAGGTCGCCGGCATGCCCGGTTTCCAGGACGAAGCGCGTGTAGGTGAGCGTCGCGCGGGCTTCCGGGGTTTCGGTGATCTCGTCTTCCGACAGATCCCAGCGCGCGCAATAGTCCAGGTGCAGGCGCATCTCGGTGTTGAGCAGCGCATCGACGACAGCCGCCGCCTCGCGCATGTCGGCCAGCGTTTCGCTCTTGTAAACTGCCAGCGCATAGGCGCGCGCGAAGTGGATCAGGAACAGATAGTCCTGGATCAGATAATGCCGGAAACTGGCCTCCGGCAGCGTCCCGGCCGCCAGCTTGCGCACGAACGCGTGCCCGGCATAGTTCCGCCAATCCTGCGGACAGGCCGCCTTCAGCTTTCCAACCAAGCTGTCCGGCGGAATCGGCGCCGCCGGACTGGCCACGCCGGTCTCGGTCATCGCGGTTACATGTCCATCCAGTTGACGACCTGATCGGGAAGCTTCACCACCAGGCCGTCGAGTTCCTCGGTCATGATGATCTGGCAGCCCAGGCGCGAGGTCTTGGTGAGGCCAAAGGCGAGGTCAAGCATGTCCTCCTCGTCCTCGG
The DNA here is from genome assembly GCF_003344765.1 of Ferruginivarius sediminum. Classification (GTDB taxonomy): domain Bacteria; phylum Pseudomonadota; class Alphaproteobacteria; order Kiloniellales; family Rhodovibrionaceae; genus Ferruginivarius; species Ferruginivarius sediminum. The sequence goes on from NZ_QPMH01000013.1 coordinate 90,441, forward strand.
AAGGCTCCTCAAGCTTTCCGTACCACGACTTGTCCACGACGATGTGGCAGGTGGAGCAGGCAAGAGAGCCCTCGCACGCCCCCTCCATGTCGATGCCGTTGCGGTGGGCGATCTCCAGAATCGACAGCCCGATCGGGGCCTCGACTTCCTTGCGGCTTCCATCCTTCTGAACGAAGGTCATCTTCGGCATGGTGCAGTCGTCCTCGCCTCTCTTCAGGCCCGTGTCGTTTCAGGCCGGTATCTTTCGCGGATTAGGCCGTGACTTACCGATATGTTTATCCGAAGGCCAGAGTCGATTTTCGCAATCCCGCGTCATTCCGCCGCAGGCGTGCGAGCCGGACGTTCGACCGTGCCTTCCGCCAGCAGATCGTTCGCGGCGGCAGCGATTTGGGCCACCGCGCTGTCGATCTCCTCGGCGGTGGTGAAGCGGCCCAGGCCGATCCGCAGGCTGGCCGCCGCATCGCTGTCCGGCAAGCCCAACGCCGACAGCACGTAGGACGGCTCGACCGACGCCGAGGAACAGGCGGAAGCGGTGGAGACAGCCACGCCGTCCAGCTTCTCGATCAGGGCCTCCGCCTCGATACCCGGCAGGGTGACGTTCAGATTTCCGGGTATCCGCGCATCCATGTCGCCATTGACACGCAGGTCCGATACCTGCGCCCGCAAGGCCCGAAGCAGCCGGTCCCGCAGTTCGCAAAGGCGCGCGCTCTCGCCGGCCATCTCCTCTCCGGCCACGCGGCAAGCCGTGCCGAGCCCCACGGCCAGCGGCACCGGCACGGTGCCCGAGCGCATCGCCCGCTCCTGCCCGCCGCCGTCGATCAGCGGCTGGATCCGCGCGCGCGGCCGGCGGCGGATATACAGCGCGCCGATACCCTTGGGGCCATAGACCTTGTGGCCGGAGATCGACAGCAGGTCGATGTTCATCTCCCGCACGTCCAGCGGGATCTTGCCCACAGCCTGCGCGGCGTCCGTATGGAAATAGACCCCGCGCTCCCGACACAGCGCCCCGATCTCGCTCAACGGCTGGATCACGCCGATCTCGTTGTTCACCGCCATGATCGAGACCAGTACCGTATCCTCGCGCATCGCCGAGGCGAGGGTGTCCGGATCGACGAGGCCGTTCGCGCGCACCGGCAGATAGGTGACCTCGAAGCCCTCGCTTTCCAGCCGCTTGCAGCTCTCCAGAACACATTTGTGTTCCGTCGCGGCGGTGACGATATGCTTCTTGTCGAACTGTGCATGGAAATGCGCCGCGCCCTTGATCGCCGTGTTGTTGGACTCCGTCGCACCGGAGGTGAACACGACCTCGCGCGGCTCGGCGCCGATCAACGCGGCGACCTCGGTGCGCGCCTGCTCCACCGCCGCCTCGGCTTTCCGGCCATAGGCGTGGTGGACACTGTGCGGGTTGCCGAAATGCTCCGCGAAGTACGGCCACATGGCGTCCAGCACGCGCGGATCCACGGGCGTGGTGGCCTGATAGTCAAGGTAGATCGGGCGCTGGCTCATGGCTCTCGCTTGGACGCTTTCCAGAACTGTCATGTTTCGCGCAAGGCGGCCGGATTCAAGCCGCCGGGCTGGCTTCCGCCGCGCCCTGGTGGCGGCGGGCAACACGGCTCCAGGCATCGAGGAACCGCTCTATATCCCCCTCCGCCGTTCGCCAGCCCAGGCTGACGCGGATCGCGCTGCCGGCCTCGTCCCGCGCCACACCCATCGCCGCCAGAACGTGCGAGGGATGCACCTTCCCCGACGAGCACGCCGAGCCCGAGGACACCGCCACCCCCGCCAGATCGAGCGCCATGACCTGGGTTTCCGCCGTCACGCCGGGCAGGCCGATACAGCTTGTGTTCGCAAGGCGGGGTGCGTCCGCGCCATGGATCGTCACCATTGGCGCCACGCGACGCACCTGCGCCTCCAGCCGGTCGCGCCATTCACCGAGACGCTTCATGCCGTCGATCCCGGCCATCGCCGCCTGCGCCGCCGCGCCGAAGCCGGCGATGGCGGGCACGTTTTCGGTGCCGGCGCGGAAGCCGCGCTCCTGTCCGCCGCCGTGGACGATGGCCTGCAGCGGCGCCTCGTCCGCGACGATCAGCGCGCCCACGCCCTGCGGCCCGCCCAGCTTGTGCGCGGAGAGGGTCATCAGATCGACACCGAACCTTGCGATATCGACCGGCAGCTTGCCGGCGGCCTGCACCGCGTCGCAGTGGACCCGCGCGCCGAACTGCCGGGCCAGCGTGGCCACTTCGGCCACGGGCTGGATCACGCCGGTCTCGTTGTTCGCCAGCATCACCGACACCAGCGCCGGCCGCGGATCGTCCGCCAGCATCGTTGCCAGCGCCGTCAGGTCGATACGCCCGTCGCGCTGCAGGGGAATGCGCTCGGCCTGCGGCATCGCCCGCAGCACGGAATCGTGCTCGCCCGCCGAAACCAGGATGCGCGGGCGGCCGGTGCCGAGCAGCGCCATGTTGTTGGCTTCGGTGCCGCCGGAGGTAAAGACGACCTGCGACGGCCGCGCCCCGGCAAGCGCGGCGATGGCCTCGCGCGCCGCCTCCACGCGGCGCCGCGTGGCGCGGCCGAAGCGGTGGACCGAGGAGGCGTTGCCCACCTCGCCAAGCGCGGCGGTCATGGCGTCGGCCGCCTCGGGCCGGACCGGGACGGTCGCGTTATAATCGAGATAGACCGGAGTGCTCATGCCTGCCGTGGGCTTCCCCTTTTACCGGTGTTCGAGTGCGGGATAGGTCATTCCGCGGCGACGGAACCGTTGCCCGACCCGTTGTCCGGCGCCCGCTCCCGCCGGCCGGCCGGGATACGCCGCTCGATCACGTCCGCCACGCTGACCGAGGACAGATAGAGATAGATCTGGTTGCCCAGCTCCTCCCAAAGGTCGTGGGTGAGGCACCGCGCCTTGTTGCTGCGGCACCCAAACGGCTGCGCAGGCGAGCAGCGGGTCGCCCGTATCGGCTCGTCGACCGCGAGGATGATATCCGCAACGCGCGTCTCCTCCGCCTCCCGCGCCAGCAGGTAGCCGCCACCGGGGCCGCGGACGCTGTTGACCAGACCGCCCCGGCGCAGCTTCGCGAAAAGCTGTTCCAGGTAGGACAGCGAAATTTCCTGTCGATCGGCGATGTCGGCAAGGGCGACGGGCTTACCGCTATCGCTCTGGCTTGCAAGGTCGCACATCGCCATCACGGCGTACCGGCCCTTTGCACTCAGCTTCATGACAGATCAGTCTCCTCGCGCGCTGATCGCGCTGCCGGGATCGACAGCGCGCCGGCCGTCAGCACTTCCCTTCCACACGGCTCTGCCGGGTTTCCTCGCGTTCCGTCTCCTGCTCCTCGCCGTGAGGCGGCAGCGTTCCCCGGCCCTCGCCCTGCTGCGACTCAAGTTCCTGCACGCGGGCGCGCAGTCCGTGCACCTCCTGCAGCAAGCCGTCCAGGGCGCGGGCCACCGGGTCGGGGATGTCGCCCGTCGGCGTGCCGTAGGCGACGAAGCGCGGCTCCGCCTCGTGCGGCTGGTCGCGCATCGGCAGTTGCTTGGCCGGGTTGCCCACCATCGTGGCACGCGCCGGCACCGGCTTGGTCACTACCGCGTTGGCGCCGATGCGCGCACATTCGCCAACCTCGAAGGGGCCCAGGACCTGCGCGCCGGAGCCGACGATCACCCGGTCGCCAAGCGTGGGATGACGCTTGCGGTTGCGCTGCTCGTCGCTGTTCTCGCTGGGCGATATGCCGCCCAGTGTGACGCCGTGATAGAGCGTGACATCGTCGCCGATCTCGGCCGTCTCGCCGATGACGACGCCCATGCCGTGATCGATGAAGAGGTTACGGCCAATCCTGGCGCCAGGATGAATCTCGATACCGGTGAGAACGCGGCCAAGGTGCGAAACCCAGCGCCCGCTCAGGTGAAAACCATGCCGCCACAGCCAGTTGGCCATACGATAGAAGGCCAAGGCCTGGAATCCGGGATAGCAAAGCACTACCTCTAGCCAGGAGCGTGCCGCCGGATCGCGGGCCATGATGCCGTCGATTTCGTCCCGCAGACTCTTGAACATGGCTTCCACCATCGTGGTAGTAGTGTGCGCGGACTTTGGCGCCGTCGTGCCGCCGGGCGGAATGACACCGAAGGCAGCAAAGACCTGTTTGCGATATAGTATGCCTGAGTAAATTGATCAAGTTTTCGCCACGCCCGGCCGACGGGCCTCGATCGCCCCGACCCGCGGGGCGGGAAGCAACGACGGGAACGGCCGACGACCGTTACGCAAGACTGGGACCGAAGACACGACACAATGCCTGATGTGATCTTTGCCGGGCCGGAAGGCCGACTGGAGGGGCGCTACCAGCATGGGCGTACGCCCAAGGCGCCCATCGCCCTCATGCTGCACCCGCACCCGCAGCATGGCGGAACCATGAACAACAAGGTGGTCTACAACCTCTATCAGACCTTCGCCCGGCAGGGCTTCTCGGTCCTGCGGTTCAACTTCCGCGGCGTGGGCCGCTCACAGGGCGAATTCGATAGGGGCGAGGGCGAGCTTTCCGACGCCGCCTCGGCGCTGGACTGGCTGCAGATGTACAACGAAGGCGCCGCCAGTTGCTGGATTGCCGGCTTCTCCTTCGGCGCCTGGATCGGCATGCAGCTTCTGATGCGCCGGCCGGAGATCAGCGGCTTCATCTCGGTGGCGCCGCCGGCGAACATGTACGATTTCTCCTTCCTTGCTCCCTGCCCCTCCTCTGGGTTGGTGCTGCAGGGCGACAAGGACGACATCGTGCCGGAGCCGTCGGTGGCAAAGCTGGTGAACAAGCTCTCGCAGCAGCGCGACATCACGGTCGACTACCGCGTGGTGCAGGGGGCGAACCACTTCTTCACGGACCGGATGGAGGAGATGACGGGCCACGTGGAGGACTACCTGCGCCAGCACGCCGAGGGCGCGCAGGAAGCGCAGGCCGCCGCGCGCTAAGCGGGATCGGCCGTCAGAATCCCCGCGCCGCACCCCCGGCCGCCGCGCCGCCACCTGCTTTTGCCGGCGATGCGGCATGATGTCGCCCGCCGGGCATCGGCCTCGGCACGCCCGTGGTTTCGGGCAGCGACAGCGGCCAGCCGTTCAGCGCGCGTAGCGCCAGATAGGCAAAAGCCTCCGCCTCCAACGCGTCGCCGTCCCAGCCCGCCGCCTCCACCGGCTCCACCGGCACCTCCAAAACCCGGCGCAGAGCATCCATCAGCGCGGGGTTGTGCCGTCCGCCGCCGGTGACCAGCCAGCGGCGCGGCGCTGCCGGCAAATGCGGCAGCGCCGCGGCCACCGATCCCGCGGTGAAAGCGGCCAGCGTCGCCGCCGCATCTTCCAGCGACAGGGGCTCGACCCGCGCCGCGTCGAAGGCATCGCGATCCAAAGACTTCGGCGGAGGCGCGGCGAAATAGGGATGCTCCAGCAGACGCGCCAGCACCGCCTCGTCCACGCGCCCCGCCGCCGCGATAGCGCCGCCGGCGTCGAATGCATCGCCGGTGCGCCGGAACACCAGATCGTCGATCAGCGCGTTGCCGGGACCGGTGTCGCAGGCGATGATCCGGCCATCCGCGCCCAACCAGGTGACATTCCCGACGCCGCCCAGATTCAGGACCGCCAGCGGCTTGTCCAGTGCGGCGGCGCGGGCGGCATGATAGAGCGGCGCCAAGGGTGCGCCCTGCCCGCCCGCCGCGACGTCGGCGGCACGGAAGTCGTTCACCGTATCGACGCCGGTCAACGCCGCCAGCCGCGCGCCGTCGCCGATCTGCAAGGTCATGCCCGCCGCCGGATTATGATGCACAGTATGGCCGTGGAAGCCGATGACGCGCACGCTGGACCTCGCGATGCCGGATGTCGAGAGCAGCGCCTCGACCGCGTCGGCGTGCAGGTCGGTCAATTCGCGCGCCACCGCCGCCACGTCGCCTTCCCCGTTGACGAGAGCGGTCAGGCGCTCGCGGAACACCGGGCCGTAAGGTCGGGACAGCGACGCGCCGGCAACGACGCGGCTGGCGCCGTCACTCTGGATCAAGGCGGCGTCGATGCCGTCGCGGGAAGTGCCGCTCATCAGGCCGAGGGCCCACACGAGATCGGACTTGGTCTCGGTCATGGCATTCCCCCTGCCCCGTGCGACCGCGCACGCGTGGCGTCGATTGGCAACATCGGGCGATTGTGCTAAGTGCCCGCGCGCCCTGCAAGCTGAAGTGAGCCGAGATGAGTCAGCCGAAATCCGAATTCCTCCGGGAAGCGCAAGCACGCGGTTACATCCACCAGGCGACCGACACCGACGGCCTGGACACCGTCCTGTGCGAAAAGGCACCGGTGCCGGCCTATATCGGCTTCGACTGCACGGCGGATTCGCTGCACGTCGGCTCGCTGGTGCCGATCATGCTGCTGCGCCTGCTGCAACAGACGGGTCACAAGCCGGTAGTGCTGATGGGCGGCGGCACGACGAAGATCGGCGACCCTTCCGGCAAGGACGGCCAGCGCCAGCTTCTCGGCGACGACGAGATCCAGGCCAACATGGCCGGAATCAAGGCGATTTTCCGCCAGTTCCTCACGTTCGGCGACGGACCGACCGACGCCGTCATGGTGAACAACGACGACTGGCTGCGCGACCTCAACTACATCTCGTTCCTGCGTGACTATGGCCAGCACTTCTCGGTCAATCGGATGCTGACCTTCGACTCCGTGCGCCTGCGCCTGGACCGCGAGCAGCCACTGACGTTCCTGGAGTTCAACTACATGATCCTCCAGGCCTACGACTTCCTGGAGCTGTCGCGCCGGATGGACTGCCGTCTGCAAATGGGCGGCTCGGACCAGTGGGGCAATATCGTCAACGGTGTCGAGCTGACCCGCCGGGTGGACGGGCGAGAGCTGTTCGGTCTGACCACGCCGCTGATGACCACGGCCTCCGGCCAGAAGATGGGCAAGACCCATCAGGGAGCCATCTGGCTGAACGAGAAGAACCTGTCCAGCTACGACTACTATCAGTTCTGGCGCAACACCGAGGACGCCGACGTCGGCCGCTTCCTGCGCCTGTTCACCGGCCTGCCGATCGAGGAGATCGAACGGCTGGAGGCGCTGCCGGGCGCGGAGATCAACGAGGCGAAGAAGGTCCTGGCGTTCGAGGCCACGAAGCTGTGCCGCGGCGAGGACGCAGCCGCCACCGCCGCCGAAACGGCCCGCCGCGTGTTCGAGGAGCACACGCTGGGCGAGGATCTGCCGCGCATCGCCGTGTCCCGTGACCGGCTGGCCGGCGGCGTGCCGTTGTACGAACTTTTGCGCGAAACCGGCCTTGCCAATACGAACGGCGAGGCTCGCCGGCTCATCAAGGGCGGCGGCGCCAGGGTGAACGACGCCAAGATCGCGGACGAATCGGCACAGGTGAGCGCGGCCGACATCGGCGAGAACGGGGTTATCAAGCTCTCCGCCGGCAAGAAGCGGCATGCGCTGGTGGAGGTCGGGTAACAGCTACTCCAGACGCGGCAACCGTCTTCGCTTCCCTCGTCGCAGCCCTGGCGAGCCGTGTTATGCTCTCATCGGTGGAGCGATACGGCTTCGACGAACCAACGGACGGGAGGAGCGACGATATGTTTCGCTGCCTGAAGACCTTCACGCTGACACTCGCGTTAAGCGTGTTCGGGGCACCGGCCTGGAGCGCGGACGTACAGTGGTTCGGGCAAGCCGCTTACAAGATCACCACGTCCCGCGATCAGGTGATCCTGATCGACCCCTTCATAACCGGAAATCCGCTGACGCCCGACGAGCACAAGGATCTTGCCGCGCTTGGCGACGTGGATCTGATCCTCGTCACCCATGGCCATGGCGACCATATCGGCGATACCGGCGAGATCGCCAGGATGACGGGCGCCAAGGTCGCTCTGAACGCGGACATGGGACACACCTTCCGCACGCTGGGTATCGTGCCGGCGGACCAGTTGATCCGCTTCAACAAGGGTGGTCCCATCGAGCCGCTGGAAGGCGTGACGGTCACGATGACGCACGCCGAACACAGCTCCGAAGTCGTCCACGCCAACCCGGAAACCGGCGCGGAGCAGGTCTATCCCGGCGGCGAGCCCGCCGGCTATATCATTGAGTTGAGCAACGGTCCGACGCTCTATCATGCCGGCGACACGGGCGTGTTCTCGGACATGGCGTTCATCGCCGATTACTACCGGCCGGACGTCGCATTCCTCCCCATCGGCGGGCACTTCACGATGGACCCGGCCCATGCTGCCTACGCGGTCGAGAACCTTCTGAAGACCGAAATCGTCGTGCCGATGCACTACGGGACTTTCCCGCCATTGAAGGGTACGCCCGAGGCGTTCAAGGAAGCGCTGGGGGACGATTACCAAGGCAACGTCGTGGTGATGGAACCGGGCGAGACGCGGCAGTTCTAGCTGGCAGGGGCCTTGGTTCGGGCGGGTTTTCCCGCGATTTCCAGTATCAGCTTGCGGCGCACCGCGTCGGTGAAGCGCGTCGTGTTATCCGCGCTGATGACGAAGCTGCCCGGCCCGCCCGTAATCGACCGTTCGAACGCCGAGACGAGGTCGTAGCTCACCGGCGGCCCGCTGCAGGCATAGCAAAGAACTGCCAACCCGTTGATGGTGACGCCGGCGGCAAGGGCCTGCGCGCGGGCGGGCGCCAGTGGCGGTCCGTCCATGTTGTTCGCACTGTCGCCCGAAAAATCGATCACCTTGCGGGCCGCATCATAGGCGTTGGTCTCGATAAGCTCGTGAGCCAGGGCAATGGCCGTCCCGATAGCGTTGACGCCCTCTGCCCGATCCGTCGAGGACAGCAGAGTGTCAGCAAAGCGCGCGGCACTTTCCGGGCCATCAATCGCCATCCACGGAACGATCAGCTTCTGCGAATGCGCCCCGCCCCATTCGACATAGGCGACCGCAATCCGCTGGTAATAGCCACCGCCAATCGCCGCCAGGACCGCCGGGTCCTGCATGGCGGTGGCATAGCCCTCACGCTGGAAGCGAAGCTCGGCGGCATCGATGGAGCGCGAGCCATCCGCCAGCAGCACGAGTTCCAGGTCCACCCCTTCCTGCGCCGCCACCGTTCCATTCGCGAGCAGGGACACAACCAGGGCAACCACGGCATGCCGAGCTATCGACCGCAATGCACGCATATTTCAGCTTAGCGCCGCCTGCAGCCGGGCGAAAGTTACCCGAAAGAACCGACGACTGGAAGGTGCCCCGCCGCCCGGACCGGACGACGGGGCGCGAGAAAAATTCCAACGCTACTTGAAGAATGGGGAGCCCGACTGCGCCAAGGCCCTGACATTGCTTCCCCGGCGAAACACGCCCTGCCAGCCGTCCGTCTTAACGCGCGGAGAGTTCGGCGGCAGTACCTGCAGCGACTTCAGGAAGCTGACGATGGCGGCGCGATCCTCGACCAGCAGCTCGTCAAAGGCGTCGCGGGACTCGCGGGCCTCACCGCCGTGGGCGAGGATGGCTTCGGTGATGGTCGTCAAATCCCCGCGATGGCCGTAGGGGGCCGAGTTGCCGACGTCCCAGAGCTTGCGGGTGATGAAGAACTCGCGGCCCGGGCGGCCGTCCTGCTCGGGCCGGCCCTGGTCGAGCTGCTCGTTGCAGAAGAAGCGGATGGCGTCCGGCCTGTCCTCGGGGTCGCAAAGGTTGTGACGCTTGAGGTCGGTGTAGGCGCGGACGATGGCGCCGCCGCCGCGCGCCCGCTCCAGCCGCGGCCGCTCGCCGTCGCGTGTCATGTCGAACGACACGGCCTGCGCGGCTTCGTTGAACGTGCCGTCGGGATTGAGCTCGTACGGCTCAACATACATTCGGCTGTTGAGGCGCATTGCCGGCACGTGACAGGAGGCACAGCCCACGTCCGAAAAAAGCTGTTCGCCACGCCGGACCTCGCGCCGTTCGTCCCGGTCCGCCGGCAGCACCTGGCCCGGCACGCCAAGGGCGGCCTGGAAGATCGTCGCGGCCGTTATGTCGCCGACGGTCAGCTCATGCTCCACCCCGTCCTCGTCGAAATCCGGGTCGAACCCCTTCGCCGGATTGAGGTCGAAGCGCTCTTCCGCCTGCATGCCGTGGTGGTGGTTATAGGCGTTCACCGTGAACTCGCGCACGGAGCGCACCACCCCAGCCTGATGGAACGGCTTCACGACCAGGTCGGTGTCGATGCCGCGGCTGGCGACAACCTCACCACCGGCGATGGTGACCTCGAAGTCCACCCCCTTCGTCGTCAGGACATGGTCGCCGTCCGGCAGCCCCGTCGCCTGCGCGCGAAGCTCCGCCGTCATCTCGCGGCCAAGCATGTCGATGGCGCCCGAGCCGAACATGCCAAGCGTGTTGCGGCTGTTGCTGAACTCGGGACTGACACTCTCGGTCACCGGATCCAGCGCCTGCGCCAGCACGAAGACGTTGGCGACGAAGCCACCGGCGCCGCCCGGCCGCGGATCGCTGTGGCAGCCCGCGCAGGAGTTCGACTCCGGCGCCGAGGTGCGGATGAAGCTGGGCTGGTCCGGCACCCGTTTGTCGCCCGCCCCCGTCGTCGCGGGCCGGCCCTGACCGTCGCACTTGTTCACCTTGGCGACGAAAAGTTCGCGCCCACGCTCGAAGAGTTCCCTGAACGGAACGAAGCCCTCCGCGATATCGGCCTGCTCCAGATGGCCGGACAGGACAGGCGAGTCCGGGAAATCGAGCGGACACGCATGCGGCTCATGCGCCGCGGCCACCCCCGGCGACAACAAAAGCGCGCCGAGGGCGATAAGCCTCAGTTTCATGAATCAATCCCCCAATTTGTCGGCTGCAAACCCCACACGAAAAGACCGCTCGCGTCAGCCGCCCCGCGAGAGGCATTCACACCCATCCACACACCAGTCATCATTTCCGGATTTGCCAATTTTAACAAATGAAAACCCGGATTTAGACCTTTAACATCTGTTATAGAAGCCGAACTTATTTACTATTACCTCCGCTTTGATCGCACGAATCAACTGACGTCTTCACCCAAAGGGGGATGTTATTGCACGATCGACGGCGTGACAGTGACCAGTCTGTGTCACGCGGGGGCATCGCCGTGGACGTCGCTTCGAAACCGAAGCGGCCTCAGGAATCACCCTCGAAACCTGCCAGGTACTTGGCGAGGAGACCGTTGAGGGCGGCCTTGTCCTCATCCGACAACATCGAGGTCAGCCGCGCCTGGGTTTCGACGTGGGCGGTAACGGCGGCGTCTACCGTCCGCCAAGCCGGAACGAGCTTGACGGGGCACGCTTTCAGGGAAGGCACGTGGCGGAGGTTGCCGCGTCGCTGGCGCTGGGACGCGCCGAAGGGGCCCGTCTGTGCGCCTGACACCACGTCTTCGCTAAATGTCCTTCACCACCCGCAGCGCATCGTAGATCGCCGCATGGATGTTCCGGCTGGCCACGGCGTCGCCGATGCGGACCAGCCAGTAACCGCCGTTCGCGCCCTGACCCACGGGCTGCGGGCGGCCGGCGAGCAGGGCGTCGTAGTCAACCTCGCCCCGGTTGGCGGAGCCGTCCTTGAGGTCGAAGTACAGCTCGTCGAAGGGCAAAGTGCCGTGCTCGACCACCACCTGGTCCACGGGGACGATATGGTCAGCCTTGGCGTAGTCGTCCCAGAGCATGGCCTCCAGCTTGTTGCCGTTCCGGCGCAGCCCCAGCAGGCGACGGTTCACCGTGGTCTCGACCCCGAACTGGCCGAACGCCCGGAAGTAGGCAGGATAGTTCGTGCCGCCGATATCGGGAGAAAGCATGCGCTCCGGCGTGACGTAGTGGACGCGGCTGCCCGCGCGGGCCAGGTATTCGGCAGCGGTCACGCCGGGGTGCGCGCCGTTGTCGTCGTAGACCAGCACGTCCTGCCCGGCCACGGCCTGGCCGCTCAGGACGTCCCAACTTGTCGTCGCCAGATTCTCGCCCTCCTCCAGGAAGCTGGTATTGGGTAGCCCGCCGGTGGCGACGACCACGACATCCGGCGCCTCCGCCATCACCTCCGCCCGCTCGGCGAAGGTGTTGATGCGCAGCTCGGCACCGGCGCGCACCGCCTCGTCCTCCAGCCAGTCGATCATGCCCATGATCTCCCCCCGGCGCTGTAACGCGGCGGCAAGGCGGACCTGTCCGCCGGGGCGGTCCGCCGCCTCGAAAACCGTCACGCCGTGCCCGCGCAGTGCCGCGACGCGCGCGGCCTCCAGCCCGGCGGGGCCGGCGCCGACGACCACGACCTTCTTCGCACGCCCCTCGGCCTTCGGAATGACGTGCGGCATCGATTGCTCGCGCCCGGTGGCGGCGTTGTGGATGCACAGCGCGTCGCCGCCCTCGTAGATCCGGTCGATGCAGTAGCCGACGCCGACGCATGGGCGGATGCGCTCCTCGTCCCCGCGAGCCAGCTTCAGCGCGATATGCGGGTCGGCCATGTGCGCGCGGGTCATGCCGACAAGATCGACGTGCCCCTCGGCCACGGCATGGCGGGCGGTCGCCACGTCGTTTATGCGGGCGGCGTGCAGCACCGGCACGCCTAGTTCCCGCTTCACCCGCCCGGCCAGTTCCAGGTGCGGCGCGGCGGGCGTGCCCATGCCGGGAATGACGTGCGACAGGCCCTCATCAGTGTCGATATGGCCCTTGATAACGTTGACGAAGTCCACACCGCCGTCGGCCGTCAGGCGGCGGGCGATCTTCATGCCCTCCTCGCAGCGCAGGCCGTTCTTCAGATCCTCGTCCACCACCATGCGGATGCCGAGGATATAGTCCGCACCTACCTGCCGGCGGATCTCGGCAATGACCTGATGGGCAAAGCGCAGGCGGTTATCGAGCGAGCCGCCGTACTCATCGTCCCGCCGGTTGGTCATCGGCGACCAGAAGGCGTCCAGCAGGTGGCCGTAGGCCTCGATCTCGATGCCGTCCAGGCCGCCGTCCCGGCAACGCCGCGCCGCCATGCCATAGGCGCGCACCACGCGGGCGATGTCGAAGTCCTCCATCGCCTTCGGGAACGCCCTGTGCGCCGGCTCCCGCACGCAGGAGGGAGAGAGCACAGGCAGCCAGTCCGCCGTCATGTTGGCGGTGCGCCGACCCAGGTGGGTGATCTGGCACATCACCGCCGCACCGTGCGCATGCACACCCTCGGCCAGCGCCCGGAAGTGCGGCACGATGGCGTCGTCCCAGAGGTGCAGGTTGCCGAAGGCCGGCGGCGAATCCCGGTCCACCACGGCGGAGCCGCCGATGAACGTCAGCCCGATGCCGCCCTTCGCCTTCTCTTCGTGGTAGAGGCGATAGCGCTCCGTCGGCAGGCCGTTCTCGGCATAGTTCGGCTCGTGCGCGGTGGAGCAAATCCGGTTGCGGAGTTCCAGGTGCTTGAGCGTGAAGGGCTGAAGCAGCGGGTCGTTGCGGGCCATGGTCCTCTCTCTATCGCACTCTGTCGCATCGGATGATGGCATTTTGGCGGTTCGCGCCTAAAGCCGCATTTTTGATGTTCGGTGCCGGCAAGCGGCGCCCGTGCGGCCGACCGTCCGCTTCTCCCTGCTGGTAGAGTTCGTCGACGAAGCCCAGCGGCTTTGCGCGGTCAGCGGTTTGGCCCAGCGTCAGTATCCGAGAGTGCGCCGGCGTTCCTCGAATTCTTCCTTGTCGATCTCGCCCCGCGCGTACCTCTCCTCCAGGATCCTCAATGGCGCCTTTGCGGCAGACCGGGCCTGGTCGGGTCCGCCGTCTGGAAAGCTGCCTCCCAGCCAGCGCACGATGATCACTGCGACGACGATGACGGTGGTCAGGACAAGCACCATCATCAGCGGCCCAAGCACCATCCCGTACCAGGGCATCGTGTGCCAGGGCTCCATCACTGACCTCCGTCCCGTGGCGCCGCCCGCAGCGTAACCTTGCCGCGCCGGGCCAGGTGCGCCAGGAGGTAGGCGGCGCTGGCCTCACCAATCTCCAGAGCTTCAGAGATGCTGGCTTGGTCGGCGTCGGGGGTCTCGCGCAAGTGCTGCATCGCCCGATCTTCGGCCGTTTCGAGCCATTCCTCGAAGAGCGCATGCAGTTCCGGCGTGGCGAAGCCGGCCATGTCTGTGGTCCGTTTGATCGCAGTCAGCATCTCCGCGCACATGCCCATGCACATCTGCATCATCGGCGGTGGGCTGTGGTCCTCCTCGCCCATCCGCTTCATCATCTTCTGCATCATGGCCATGGGGTCGGGCGAGCCGGCCCCCATCTGCGCCATCATTCGCTTCGCCATCTCCATGCCCATCTCCATCGGGCTGCCGCTGCGCCCGGTCGTGTCGTCTTTCTCGGTCATCGCCTCTTTTCCTCCTGCTCCGGGACCTCTTTCTGGAAGATCGCCCCATAGTGGAACGGCGGCAGGTCGACCACTCGATCCTGGACAAACCCTGCCGGCTCCACGGCCTCTCGCACCTGCTCGGGCGACATCCGCATATCCGTGCGCGGGCCGCGTGGCTCTCCGACGACGACCGTGCGCTCGCGCGGCAGTGGATACCAGTTCACGACGATTAGGCATCCCCCGGGTCGGAGCACCCGAGCCGCGGCCATCGCCATTCCGGTCTTGTCCGGGACGCCGTGGAAGGTGTTGGCGATCAGGACGCAGTCGACCTCGCCGTCCAGCAGATCGGGGAGCCCGCGTGCATCCGCGCATATCAGACTGAGCACACTGGCGCCGGCAGCGTCGAGCGCGGCGCGGCATTGCTCGATCATCGCCGGATCGATGTCGACGGCGTACACCTGTCCCTGGACGATCCGTGCGAGTGGCGCCGTGAAGTAGCCGTCGCCGCAACACAGGTCCACAACGGTCATCCCGGGCCGAATGCCGAGCGCCCGCAGGACAGCCTCTGGGCTCGGCCACAGCGCCGCCCACCAGTCCTTATCCGGCATCGCGGTCGCGGGAAAGAAACCCTCGATCATATCGGCCCGCCTCGAGTAACGGCCCTCGAATATGGCAACACTTCGAAGAGATGCCTTGACGCAGATCAGTACAGTGACGATGCCCCGGCGTCCTGCCGGCGCCGATAGGTTCCCCGGACGTTGCAATAAGTTTACGATAGCGGCGTTCAAACGCCGCGTGACGAGCAAAAAATCTCGTTCGAACGATAACCTGATATTATGCAAAGCCTGCGCCGCGCCATGCCCTCGCCCACCAGCCTGTTCGCCTTCAAGGCGACGGCGCGCCTAGGCAGCTTCACGCTGACCGCCGAGGAGCTGAACGCCAGTCAGGCGGCCGTCAGTGCCGGCATCCGCCGGCTGGAGCAGGATCTGGGCACGACGCTGTTCACGCGCGCAAACCGGCGCACCGCGCTGACCGAGAACGGGCGCAAGTTCTTTGGCGACGTTTCGATCGGCCTCACCAGCGAGGGCAGTGGAGGCGCGCTACCGCACCGACCATGGCTTTTACGTCGTCTGGCCGCGTCACCTGCCGCTGAAGGACGATATCCTGGCCATTCGCGACTGGCTGGTGGAGGAAGGCAGCATTGAGCGGCTGGCGACGCTCGATACCGATCCACGCGAGGAGGTTTCAACGTAATGAGCGAGCCCGGCGTCTATGCCCGCGATCCCGACGGCCGCTGGCGGCTGATCCACAGCGACCGCGGGGGTGACTACCATCTTCACGACATCCGCGAGGCCTTCGCAATCGGCACGGCCGGCCAGGACGAGGACGGGACGCCGATGCTGTCGCTGGACCAGCGCGATCTGCGCCAGCTCAAGGCCCTGGCGGACGCGCAGTCGTTCGACCACGATCCGGACCTGATCGCGCTGTGTGGCGACATTTATCGGTTCGCGCAGGAAGGGCGGCAGGTGCGCTACACCTTCCGCCAAGTTTTCTAGCAGGACGCTGAAAAACCCGGCCGAGGCGCGCTCAACCGTTGGATTTTCGGGCGGCGATGTCTGAGCGCGGGCTGGGATCGAGGGCGTTGCATTCCCGGCGGTGGTGG
>NZ_QPMH01000014.1 GCF_003344765.1 Ferruginivarius sediminum
CCGGATCCCGCAACCCTGTCAGAAGCCGCTCGAAACGCTCCCAGCAAACCAGCGCCGACAGCCGATCCAGCCGCCCCGGCCGGCCCACGCTCGCCGACTGAAACGCCTCGGTAAAGCTCAACTGACCCGTCCGCTTCAACGCCATTCCAACCTCACTGCGCCAACCACAAGCAGGGAATCACACCTCGCCCATTTCGCAAAGGTCCCTGAGGGGGAGACGGCTAAGAAGCAATCGCTCCCTGGCGGGGGAACCTGCCCGCGAAGAGAATTGAGGAGCGTCGCTGGCGGCATGCCGCGGCCAGTGCCTATTCGTTCATCATCTGCCGTCTGGCCTCGTCGAAGCATTCTTCCAGGCGCTTCTGCAGGCGGTGCTCGGAAAGGTCGACGTTGGCCTCGTCCAGGTCGGCCTTGACCTTATCGATCACATCCTGGTCGCCCGGCATCTTCATGTCCGCCTGCACGACCGTGCGCGCATAGTGCTGTGCGTCGTCGTCCTTGAGACCGAGTTGCTCGGCCACCCACAGCCCGAACAGCTTGTTGCGGCGCGCGATCGCGCGGAAACGCAGGTCTTCGTCATGCTTGTACTTGGACTCGAAGGCCTCTTCGCGTTCCTTGAAATTCATCAACTGGCCTCCTCAAAGGCGTGAGACATTGCCCGTCGCTGGGCTGGGTGGTAAGCGCGGCCTATCTTATAACGACAAGTCGAGGCAAGGTGAACCGCCTCGAAGGAGCTTATTCGCAAGCGATGTGCACCGCCGTCATCCTGCGCCGGCCCGAAAGCGCGTGGCCGCTGATCTTCGCCGGCAACCGCGACGAGATGGAAGATCGCCCGTGGCGCGCGCCGGGGCGGCACTGGCCGGACCGCCCCGAGGTCGTCGCCGGCATGGACGAGCTGTCGGGTGGCTCGTGGCTGGGCGTCAACGACCATGGGGTCATGGCCGCCGTCCTGAACCGCTATGGCAGCCTGGGGCCGGCGCCAGACAAGCGCAGCCGGGGCGAGTTGGTGCTGGAAGCCCTGGACCACGCCGAGGCACGGATGGCGGCCGAGGCACTGGCCGACCTGGAGCCGGCCGCCTATCGCAGCTTCAATCTCATCGTCGCCGACGCGCGTGCCGCCTTCTGGATCAAGAACCCCGGCGAGGACGAGACGAACGGCAGCCGCGGCCGCGGCATCGAGGTCCATCCGATTCCCGAGGGCCTTTCGATGGTCACGGCCTTCGACCTCAACGACGACCGCGGCCCGCGAATCCGCCGGTTCCTGCCGGACTTCCGCGCCGCCGAGGCACCCGATCCAGCGCGCGGCGACTGGAAGGCGTGGCAAGCTTTGCTTGCGCGCGGCGACCACGACGACGGCCGCTTCGGCAACAAGGGAGCTATGACGTTCCGCACGGAAAACGGATTCGCTACGGTCTCCTCCGCCCTGGTCGCCCTGCCCGCGCCCCCCGCGACCCTGGACGAGGAACCGCGCCCCGCCGAGTTTCTGTTTGCCGCCGGCCCGCCGGACCGCACGCCCTACCGGCCGGTGTCGGGCTAGGCTGGGCGGCTGGAATTGTTTTACCGCCGGACAGTTGTTATATGACCTGCGCCGCGTGCGTCCGGGGGCATCCGCACCCCGACGTGTGCCGCGGCCAAGCGCGAGATAAAGGCAGACATGCGACGTAAACGTCTCTACGAGGGCAAGGCGAAAGTTCTGTTCGAGGGGCCCGAGCCCGGCACCCTGGTCCAGTATTTCAAGGACGACGCCACCGCTTTCAATGCCGAAAAGCGCGGGACGATCACCGGCAAGGGCGTGCTGAACAACCGGATATCCGAATTCATCATGACCCGGCTGAACGAGGTCGGCATTCCCACGCACTTCGTGCGCCGGCTGAACATGCGCGAACAGCTTGTCCGGGAAGTGGAGATCGTGCCGCTGGAGGTCGTCGTACGCAACGTTGCGGCCGGCCAGTTCGCCAAGCGCTTCAAGGTCGACGAAGGCACCCCCCTGCCCCGTGCGATCGTCGAGTACTATTACAAGTCCGACGAACTCGGTGATCCGCTGGTCACCGAGGAGCACATCACCGCCTTTGGCTGGGCCGCGATCCAGGATCTCGACGAGATGGTGCAGATGGCACTGCGGGTGAACGACTACCTGTCGGGCCTGTTCCGGGGCTGCGGCCTGCGTCTCGTCGACTTCAAATTGGAGTTCGGACGTCTCTGGGAGGATGAGCAGATGCGCCTGGTCCTGGCCGACGAGATCAGCCCGGACTCCTGCCGGCTGTGGGACGTCGAGACCGGCGAGCGCATGGATAAGGATCGCTTCCGCCGCGACCTCGGCGGCGTCGAAGAGGCCTACCAGGAGGTTGCACGCCGGCTGGGCGTGCTACCCGAGGCAGGCCCCGTCGACCTAAAAGGACCCAAGAGCGTTCAGTAACTTCAGCACGTTACTGAATTTTCCTTACCGTTAAATTGAGGTTTTTGGGCTTTCCTGCCGTTTGCCGCGGCCGCCGAGGCAGTCGGCGGCGAAGCAGGCCGCGAAAAGACTTCCAATACGCGCGAAGGCGATAAGGCCGGTCATCGTTCTATCCTCCCTGACGCCCGTCCGACATGACATTGTACGACGGTGCGGCAAAATGGATCGGTCGACCGGCCGGGTTTCAGTCGCGGTCACGCCCCAACAGCATCACGGCGGCGGCCATCGCCACCGAACCGAAGGTCACGATCAGGCCGAAAAGCAGCAGTGCCCCGGCCAGCCAGCCGTGCCGGGATTCCAGGATAAGTTGGCGCAGGCCGCCCAGATCGAAGGCCAGGATTAGCGCCAGGAACGCAACCGCCCCGACGATACCGCCCACCACGTGATGAAGAAGGAAGCGCACGCCTTCGTACTGTGGCGCGTCTTTCGGAAGCAGCCGGGCGAGCCATCGCTGTCCCGGCAGGCGGCGTGTCATCCCGTTCCGCCCGTGTGCCCTGCCGCGCCCGCCGTCCCGGTGTCTTCGGCCTCTGCCTCCACGGCCTCTTCACGCGGCTCGGCGCCAAGGCGGCGAACCATGTCCTTCAACTCGCCCATCGCCAGTTCCAGGCGCGCGGGGTCGGCGACGCGCAGCACCAGGCTGGCGCCGAAGCGTCCCTGCCCATAGAAGGGATAGCTGCCCATCTCGACGTCCGGATAGCGGGCCTGGAGTTCGCCCAGCGGCTCCGCCAGGACACCCTCTGGCAACTCGGCCACCACGGTGCCGGTCAGCAGCGGACGCCCGCCCACCAGTTCGTGCGCGACCGATTCGAACATCGCCTGCATCACCGCCGGAATGCCGGCCATGACGTAGACGTTGCCGATTTTGAAGCCCGGCACACCGCTCACCGGATTCTCGATAAGATCCGCCCCCTCCGGCGTCCGGGCCATGCGCAGTCGGGCGGCCGTCAAATCCTCGGGCTTATAGCGCCGATCCAGGATGGCGCGGGCTTCCGGGTGCTCCATCAGCGGACGCCCGACTGCATGGGCGATGCACTCGGCGGTGATGTCGTCGTGCGTCGGCCCGATTCCGCCCGTCGTGAAGACGTAGGTGTGCCGGGCACGAAGCTCGTTCACCTGATCGACGATGGTTTCGCGCACGTCGGGGATTACCCGCGCCTCGGCCAGGCGCACGCCAAGCTCGTTCAGCCGGCGGCCCAGGAACGGCAGGTTCTTGTCGTGCGTGCGCCCGGAAAGGATCTCGTTGCCGATGATCAGGAGCGCGGCGGTCACGGTCTCGGTCATGCCCCCACAGATCGACCGATCGCCTATCGAGGTCAAGCCTGAATGCGCCCGCCGCCGCTCCTGCTGCACTCACGAGAGGGCATAGTTGTCGCGCGCGTAATCCTCCTGGAAACCCGAACGCTGGATGTTGCGATAGGAGTGCTGCGGATCTCCCTCCACCCATTCGCCGGTCGTGGTGAACATGATCTCGCACCCGACGTCCAGTGCATGCGCGATCCGGCGCGATAGCAGGGCCGCCTGCCCGCCCCGACCGCGCTTCGCCTTCGTCGTCGCGCCGTAGTCGAACCACGCGGCCTTGCCATGGATGAAGAGCGCACCCGTGCCCGCCGGCTCGCTTCCGTCGAAGCTCATATAGATGTGCCAGCCAGGACGTCCGACTAGCGAAGGCAGCAATTCCACACCCCCCTCGCCGAGGTCGAAGCCCTCGGAAACGATTCGCGCGAACGCCCCGGCATCTTCCGGGCCGATCTCCCGCACGTTCAAGTCGCTGCGTGCGGCCGGTGCGGCATCGCGCCCGCGAATGAACTTCATCCAGCGCCGCCGGGGCCGGAAACCCGCGTCTTCCAGCCAGCCGCGCAACTCCGCCGGCCGCGCCTCCGGGTGTACGTGAACGAAGTAGCGCTCGACCCCGGCATCGGCATAGGCTTCCCGGATGCGCCCGATGGCTTCCCGCCGGACCGGCGCATCAAGGCCGAGGCCCTGGACGCGGTTCAGCACAATGCTCGGAATCGCCGGGATGATGGAGGCAAGCCCCCCGTCGATCTCCTCAAGCCGCATGCCCAGTCGCTGGCGCAGTTCCGCCGGCGCGGCGGCATGCAGGTCGGCAAGCGCGGCGCGCTCCACCTCCTCGGCCTGGAGGTGGTCGCTCTTCGTCATAATCGCCATTTCGGATTCTCCCGCCTGGGCCATCGCGCCCAGCTATGAGGGGCGGCGTGGCTGGACCGGCGATGCCGATCAGCAGCAACCTCAGGGTCTCGGCCACTACCGCTCTCCGCTAACCTTTTCCGCCATCCCGTCACGGGCGGCAGACGTACCAATAGTTTTGGATGTCGTGGTCCAGCTCGTTCACCTCCACGCTGCCGAAGCCGGCGGCGTTGAAGTATTCCAGCGCCTTCTCCTTGCCCCACATCGCACCCAGGCCCTCGCCGTCCTGGGCCAGCGACACCGTCATGCAGTGCATGCAGGAAATGGTGTAGAGCAGCGGGGCGATAGGCTGTTCGCAGTTCAGATGGACATGGCTTGAGCCCTTGATGTCCTGCGCCAGATAGACGCCATCGGCCGTCAGCGATCGGCGAATGCCGCGCAGAACGGCCAATGGGTCCTTCTGGTCGTGTACGGCATCGAAGGTGGTGACGAAGTCGAATGCCGCCGGCTCGGCATCCCGGTCGAAGGTCGAGAGGTCGCGCGCCTCAAAGATGACGTTCGTGTTGCCGAGCTCGGCCGCCTCGTTGCGGGCGAAGGCGACGGCCTCTTCCGAGAGGTCATAGCCGACGAAGCGGCTGTTCGGATACCACGATGCCAGCAGATTCAGCGCCTTGCCCCGTCCGCAGCCCACATCGAGCACGCGGATACCGGACTCCAGCTTGTCGCCAAGGCCCGACACCAACGGCAGGATGTGGTTCCGCAAGGCCGGCAATACCGACTGCCCGCTGTCCTCGGCCATGATGTCGTGGAAGCGGTGGTAGCGTTCGTAAGGAACGCCGCCGCCGTTCCTGAAGCAGTGGACGATATCCTCTTCCACCGAGCCAAGCTGCGGGATGTACTGCGCGAAAACCGCGATGTTGTCGGTGGGCGCCGAGCGGCTGAGGCTGGCCGCGTGCTCCGCCGGCAGCGTGTAGGTTCCCTCCTCGGGATCATGCTCGACGATTCCACCAACCGTCATCGCGCCCAGCCACTCGCGCACATAGCGCTCCTTCAGGCCGGCCGCATCGGCCAAGCCAGTGGTGGTGGCCGGTCCGATCTCCGCCATCGTGTCGAACAGCCCGGTGCGATGCCCGATCGAGGTCATCAAGCACAGGGCCCCGGAATTCAGCACGTCTACTAGACGCTCGCCGAACGCCTCCGCGCGCGCCTCGTCGAAAGCCCGACTGTCCACCGCGGGCGAGGTTGCCGTTGTCATTGTCTCCTCCTGCCTATCATTAACCTGACCAGTCAGTATAAAAACTGACTGGTCGGTATAAACACGAGACCAGCCAAAACTGTCAACGGCAAATTCGCTAAAAGTTTTTAACACCAGCAGGCTATCAACCCGCTGTGCGGCGCCATGTCGCGGCACGCGGCAAGCCTCCGCCCGATTTCCTTATTGAACTGACCGGATAGTATAATATGTTATTTACCAGAATAATCGAAAGGAGGAGCGGATGCCCCGCAACGGTTCGACGACGCGCACGACGATCATGGATGCCGCCGAAGCGCTGATCCTGGAAACCGGGTTCTCGGCGACGTCGGTGGACCGCGTGATCGACCGCGCGGGCGTCACCAAGGGGACGTTCTTTTACCACTTCCAAAGCAAGGCGGGGCTGGCGCGGGCGCTGGTCGAACGCTACGCGGAACACGACCTCAATAATCTGGAAAGCAATCTGGCGCGCGCGGAAAAGCTCAGCCGCGACCCGCTGCAGCAGCTCTTGATCTTCGTCGGGCTATTCGAGGAAGCGGCGGAAGCACTGACCGAACCCTATCCAGGCTGCCTCTTCGCCTCCTATTGCAGCGAGGCTGGCCTGTTCGACCAGGACACGCTGCAGATCATCCGCGACACCATGACGACGTGGCGCACCCGGCTGGGCGCCAAGATCGAAGAGGCCATGGCCAAGCACCCGCCCCGCCTGGACGTCGATGCCGACAGCCTGGCGGACATGATCACTGTCGCTTTCGAGGGCGCCTTCATGCTGTCCAAGAGCCTGAGCGACCCGAATGTCGTCTCCCAGCAGCTTGGACACTACCGGAATTACCTGGAACTCCTATTCGCGGAAGCGCCGTCCGCCCCGGCTTGAGGAACGGTACGGCGCGTGACCCCATCACTCTGCGGCCCGCTCCTCCGTAGTCGGCGGGATGTTCTGGTTCATCCGGAACAGATTGCCGGGATCGTAATTGGCCTTGACCTGCGTAAGCCGGTCGTAATTGCTGCCATAGGCACCGCCGACCCGGTCCGCCTCATCGTCCGGCATGAAGTTGACGTAAACGCTTCCCGCGGCATACGACGCGGCGTCATTGAAGAAATCGCGCGCCCACTGGATACAGGTCTCGTCCTGCGTCGCGTCCTGCCAACGCGTGTGAACGTTCATGACGAAATGCGCATTGCGCTGCGTGAAGGCCGTCGCATCCGCCGGGACACGACTCATCGCCCCGCCCACGTGAGCGATGAAGATCTCGCACTCGGGCGTGGGAAGACGCCCGGCATACGCCAGCAAGATGTCGATCGCCGGATCGCCAAGTTCAAGGAAATCGTGAGATTTCCAGTAGTTCCGCGCACCGGGGGTCAGAAGAGGGTCGAACGCCGCCTGCCATCCCGTGAAAGGATGCGGCCCCACGACATCGGCAATAGGCTCGCCAAGCGCGCGAAGCTCCGCAACGGCCTGCTCGCCGGCCTGAATATCGCCGGTGTAGCACAGAGCGAAGACGAGAACCTCCGTACCGTGTACGTCTTCCGGCAGGAACGGCAACGGCGGCGCCTTGCGCAGAACCGCCCAGCAGGTCAGTTCGTCCGGCGCACTTGCGACAATCTCGCGATATCGCTTAAGCAGGTCGCGCGCGTTCGCGAAGGGGTGCACGATCAGCCCCGAGAGAACCTCCGGGCCGACCGGGTGAAGCTGGAACTCGAAAGCGGTCACGACGCCAAAGTTACCGCCGCCCCCGCGAATAGCCCAGAAAAGCTCGGGGTTTTCCTGCGAACTGGCGCGCACCAACCGGCCATCGGCCGTGACGACATCGGCCGAGACAAGATTGTCCACGGTCATACCGTACATTCGCGTGGTCCAGCCGAAGCCGCCGCCAAGGGTCAAACCTGCAATTCCAGTCGTCGAATTGATGCCCGTCGGGACCGCCAGGGCATGTGCCTGGGTCTCGTTGTCCAGTTCACCCAAAGTTACGCCTGGTTCCACCCAAGCCCGCCGCGCCGCCGGGTCGACCCGGACCGATTTCATCGGCGAAAGATCGATCATCATCCCGCCGTCACACACGGCATTACCGGCAATGTTGTGGCCTCCGCCGCGCACGGCCAGCAGAAGGCCGTGATCCTGCGCCAGTTTGACCGCCTTCATCACATCTCCAGCCCCCGCGCAGCGCACGATCAGGGCAGGACGCCGGTCCACCATGCCGTTCCAGAGCGTACGCGCCACGTCGTATCCATCTTCGCCCGGCAGGAATACCGTTCCGCGACCGGCGGACCGCAGGGCCTCAATCGCTTCTTGTGGCACGTCGACGGACTCGCCGTTCAGGCCTTTGATCATTATGTCAGTCATGTTGGCACTCCAAATCCTGGCTCTCGGCTGCCACGGCAGCAGATTGGTACTTTAAAAATACCATCTTCTGGGTGGTCGGCGGAGTGCTCAGAAGCTGTATTAAAGGGGTGTCGGTTGGTCATAGACGGAGAGCCGAGCTTACCCAACCGCCTACGAAAGCCCTCGAACGATGGAGAGAAGTGGAGGTATCGCACGCTCATTATCTTCCCGTATGCTGCGAAGATGCCCAAGCTAAACGCGCCTTCACGATGAACGGCATCGGAGGATCATCGTTCATGTTGTCGGACTTCCGATTTCTCGACGAAGCCGGGCCGGCCAAGGTGGTGCAGATTCACGAACCGGCGGCCGGGCTCAAGGCGTTCGTGGTCATCGATAACGTCGCCGCCGGCCCTTCCATCGGCGGCCTGCGCATGGGTCTCGAGGTCAGCGCAGAGGAATGCTTTCGCCTGGCCCGCGCGATGACGTTCAAGAATGCCGTCGCCGGGCTTCCCCATGGCGGCGGCAAATCGGTACTGGTCGGCGACCCCGGCATGGCGGATGCCGAGAAGGAACGCCTGATCCGCGCCTTCGCCTGCGCGGCGCGGGACTTGAAGGATTATATCGTCGGCCCGGACATGGGCACGAACGAGCGCTGCATGGCCTGGGTCCACGACGAGATCGGGCGCGCTGTCGGCCTGCCTGCGGTGCTGGGCGGCATTCCGCTGGACGAAATCGGTGCCACCGGCTTCGGGCTGGCCACCGCCATCGACGTGGCCCAGGAGTTCTGCGACGTCCGGCTCGACGGCGCGCGCATCGCCGTGCAGGGCTTCGGTGCAGTGGGCAAGCACGCGGCCCGCTTTCTGGTGGAGAAAGACGCCATCCTGGTGGCCGCGAGCGATTCCCACGGGATGGTCGCCAATGCTGACGGCCTTGATGTGCAGGCACTGATCGACCACAAGGCCGGCGGCGAGAACCTCGCGAGCTTTCCAGGCGGCAGTGGCGAGCGCGACGCCATCCTGGACGTGGACTGCGACATCTGGATACCAGCCGCCCGCCCGGACGTGCTGACAGAGGACAACGTGGGTCGCCTGAAGGCTCGGATGGTCGCCCAGGGCGCCAACATCCCCGCCACGCCCGGCGCGGAATCCGCCCTGCACCAGCGCGGCGTGCTGGTGCTGCCGGATTTCGCCGCCAATGCCGGTGGCGTAATTTGCGCCTCGGTCGAGCACCACGGCGGCAATTGCACGCTCGCCATGCAGAGCATCGAGGAAAAGCTGACCGACAACACGCGCACCGTCCTGCAGCACGCGCGCGACGCCGGCACCCCGCCTCGCCAGGCGGCGCTGGAAATTGCCGAGGCACGCGTGCGGGAAGCCATGGCGCTGCGGCGTTGGGGGTAGCCCATCCGATCTCGGCGCGACCGCCGGCGCGATGTTAGAGTTTCCTCCGGCAACGGTACGGAGCGGCGGGCTTGAGCACGGTCGCCAGGTTCGAGTTTCGGTACACCCGCGTTCTCGACCCCTCGGGCGCGCTTGTCGGTGAGTTGCCCGATTTCGCCGGGGACCGCGAGGCGCTTGTCGATCTCTATCGGGGTATGGTCCGTACGCGGCGTTTCGACGCCAAGGCCGTCTCCCTGCAACGCACCGGCCGCCTGGGCACCTACGCCTCGTCGCTGGGACAGGAGGCGACCAGCGTGGGCATCGGCGCGGCGATGGCCGCCGACGACGTGCTCGTTCCCTCTTACCGCGAGGCCGGCACCCAACTCTGGCGCGGCGTGACACCGCTGGAAATCCTGCTGTACTGGGGCGGGGACGAGCGCGGCATGGACTACCAGGTCCCGCGCGAGGACTTTCCGATCTCGGTTCCCGTCGGCAGTCAGGCACTCCACGCCACGGGCTGCGCCTACGCATTCAAGCTGCGCCGCCAGAAACGCGCCACCGTGGCCGTGCTGGGCGATGGTGGAACCTCGCGCGGCGATTTCTACGAGGCCATCAACATGGCCGGCGTCTGGCACGTCCCCGCCGTCTTCGTTGTCTCCAACAACCGCTATGCCATCTCCGTCCCGCTGAGACGGCAGACGGCGGCGCAGTCGCTGGCGCAGAAAGCGGTCGCGGCGGGCATCCCCGGCGAGCAGGTGGACGGCAACGACGTCCTGGCCGTGCGGCACGCGGTGGCGCGCGCCGTCGCCCGAGCCCGCGCCGGCGAGGGGCCGTCCCTGATCGAGGCGCTGACCTACCGCCTTGGCGACCACACCACCGCCGACGACGCCAGCCGCTATCGCGAGGAAGCGGAGGTCAGCGCGAAGTGGAAGGAAGACCCGATCGTACGTCTGCGCAGCTACCTTGCCAACGCCGGCCTCTGGACCAAGGCGGACGAGGAAAAGCTGCTGGAAGAGGTGGAAGCGGAACTGACGGAGGCCGTCGACGCCTACCTCGCGACACCGCCGCAGCCGCCGGAAGCGATGTTCGACTATCTCTACGCCGAGTTGCCGACGGCGCTGGTAGAGCAGCGGCGTCTCGCGGCCGGCGGCGAGGACGACGAGGACGGCGGCGATGGCTGAGGTCACGTTGGTCGGCGCGGTGAACATGGCCCTCGCCCGCGCCCTGAGTGACGACGAGAACGTGCTTCTGCTGGGCGAGGACATCGGCGTGGACGGCGGCGTCTTCCGCGCCACGGAAGGACTGCTGGACCGCTTTGGCCCCGAGAGGGTCATCGACACGCCGCTGAGCGAATGCGGCATCGCCGGCAGCGCCATCGGCATGGCCGCGCAGGGCCTGAAGCCGGTCGCCGAGATTCAGTTCATGGGCTTCATCTACCCGACGCTCGATCAGATCATCAGCCACGCTTCCCGCATGCGGAACCGCACGCGCGGGCGGCTGTCCTGCCCGATGGTGCTGCGCGCACCCTTCGGCGGCGGTATCCGCGCGCCCGAGCATCACTCCGAAAGCACCGAGGCGATCTTCGCGCACATCCCCGGCCTGCGGGTCGTCATCCCCTCCTCGCCGACACGGGCCTACGGGCTGCTATTGGCCGCCATCCGCGATCCCGACCCCGTCGTGTTCCTGGAGCCGAAACGCATCTACCGCGTCGTCAAGGAAGAGGTCGCGGACGACGGCGAGGCCGCGCCGCTGGACTTCTGCTTCACCCTGCGCGAGGGCATCGACGTGACCCTGGTCACCTGGGGCGCATGCGTGGAAGATACCCTGGCCGCCGCGCGCGAGCTGGCGGAGGAAGGCGTGGACGCCGAGGTGATCGACGTCGCCACGGTGAAGCCGCTCGACATGGACACCATCGTGGCATCTGTCGCGCGCACGGGGCGCTGTGTCATCGTGCACGAGGCGGCGCTGACCGGCGGCGTCGGCGCGGAGATCGCGGCGCAACTGGCCAGTGAGGGGCTGCTTTCCCTGCTAGCGCCGGTGGAGCGTGTGACGGGCTACGACACCATCATGCCGCTTCTGCGCCTGGAGGACCGCTACATGCCAAGCCGCGCCCGCATCAAGGCGGCGGCGCGCCGGGCGCTGGCCTACGGTTGAGGAGGCCGTCATGCAGACCTTCAACCTGCCCGACCTCGGCGAGGGGCTGCAGGAGGCGGAGATCGTCTCCTGGCACGTCTCGCCGGGCGACCACGTGGTGGCTGACCAGCCGATTGTGTCGGTGGAGACGGACAAGGCCGTTGTCGAAGTACCCTCCCCGTCAGCCGGCAAGGTCGCGCGCCTGTTCGCCGAGCCGGGCGACATCGTCCAGGTGGGCAAGCCGCTGCTGGCATTCGAGGGCGAAGGCGAAGCAGAGACGCAAACGCCTGGCGGCATCGTCGGCGAACTGAAGTCGGGCGGCAGGCGCGAGACGCAGGCGGAGGCGAAGCGTCCTGAAGGCGGCGCCGCATGGCGCGCGGCCGGCCGGGTCAAGGCCACACCCGCAGTGCGGGCCCTGGGGCGGCGCCTGGGCGTCGACTTGTCGATGGTCAGTCCAAGCGGCGGGGAAGAAACGGTCACCACAGACGACGTGAAGCGGGCGGCGGAAACGCTCTCCAAGGCCGGGCCGCTGGAGCCCCTGCGCGGCGTGCGCCGGGCTATGGCGCACCGCATGGCCCGCGCCCACGCCGAGGTGGTGCCGGCTACTGTCATGGACGATGCCGACATCCATGCCTGGCCGAAATCGCAGGACGTCACGCTGCGCCTGATCCGCGCCGTCGCGGTTGGCGCGGCGGCGGAGCCCGCCCTCAACGCCTGGTACGAGAGCGAAACCGAAGGCCGGCGGCTGCACCGAGGCGTGGACCTGGGTATCGCCGTGGACACCGAGGAAGGGCTGTTCGTCCCCGTGCTGCGCGATGTCGGCAACCGCGACGTGGACGACCTGCGGCGCGGGCTGAACCGTATGAAGGAGGACATCCAGAGCCGCAGCATCCCCTCGGAGGAACTGCGCGGCGCGACGATCACGCTGTCGAACTTCGGCACCATCGCCGGGCGCTATGCCGCGCCGGTCGTCGTCCCGCCGCAGGTCGCCATCCTCAGCGCCGGGCGCATCGAGCAGCGCATCGTCGCGGTGCGGGGCAAGCCGGTCGCCCACCGCATGCTGCCGCTCTCCCTCACCTTCGACCATCGCGCCGTCACCGGCGGCGAAGCGGCCCGCTTCCTGGCGGCGGTACTTGAGGATCTGCAACGGAAGTCCTGAGCCGGCGGCAATCCTCCTTCTATGGCATGTAGTCGCGCATTCGGTACCATATCATCGCCAGCACCAGAGTTGGCGTGCGGAACAGCCGACCGCCCGGGAACGTCGTGTGCGGCAGCTTCGCCATGATGTCGAAGCGCTCCGCCTGCCCGGCGACGGCGTCGGCCAGGATGTCGCCGACCACGCCGGTCAGCGCCACGCCGTGGCCCGAGAAGCCCTGCGCGAAGTAGACGTTGCCGCCCAACCGACCGATGTGCGGCGTGCGCTCCATCGTGATGGCGACGTAGCCGCCCCAGGTGTACTCGAACGTCTGGTCGGCAAGCTGCGGGAACACGCGCAGCATGCGTGCCCGCATCACCCGCGGCAGGTTCGGCGGCATCAGCGTCGAATAGCTGACGCGTCCGCCGAACAGCATCCGCCAGTCCGCCGACAGCCGGAAGTAGTCGAGCACGAAGTTGCTGTCGCACACAGCCGCATTGGTCGGCAACAGGCCCAGCGCCCGTTCCCGGCCAAGCGGCGGGGTGGCGCCGATATAAGTGCCGACCGGCATCACCTTGGACTCGATGCTCGGCACCAGATTGCCCAGGTAGGCGTTGCCGCAGAGCACGACATAGTCCGCCCGCACCTCACCCTCTTCCGTGCGGGCGACGGGTGAAGTACCGGTATCCAGCGACGTCACCGCGCTGTCCTCGTAGATCCGCACGCCGGCAGCCTCCGCCGCGGCGGCAAGGCCGAGGCAGTAGTTCAGCGGATGCAGGTGGCCGCTGTTCGGGTCGTACAGGCCGCCGGCGTAGGCGGGGCTGTCGATGTGCTGGCCAAGCGTATCGCGGCCCACCAACGTCATGCCGTTGTAGCCGTATTCCTCCGCCCACTCCGCCTGCATCTTCCGGAGTTCTTCGAAATGGCGGGGCTTGTTCGCCGCGTGCAGGTAGGACCAGACGAGATCGCAGTCGATGCCGTGCTTTTCCACCCGCCGGGCGATGATCCGCTTAGCCTCTTCCCCGAACTCGAACAGGCGGCGGGCGTCCTCCCGCCCGACCCAGTTGCGGATATTGCTCATGTCGGTGGCGTAGGCGCCGCTGAGTTGCCCGCCGTTGCGCCCGGAAGCCCCCCAACCGACCCGCGCCTTTTCCAGCACGATCACACTGTATCCTCGTTCGGTCAGGCTCAGCGCGGCCGAGAGGCCCGCGAACCCGGCGCCGACGATGCAGACGTCGGCGCGCTCCTGCCCTTGCAGGCGTGGCCGCTCGGGCGCGGGATGGGCCGAGGCGGCGTAGTAGGAGTCGACATGCGGCATTCGGGGCATGGGCTCTCCGGGATTCGAGGGTACGTCGCGCCGTTAGAGCAGAGCGTGCCGATTGCGCTTCGGCGGTCAAGTCCCTGCCGGTTCTACTTGCGAGCGTGCTCGCTTGCCTCCGATTTGGACGGCCAGTAGGATGGCGCCGGTCGCAAAGGTCGGCGCGATGCCGCCGGCCGACAAGCCCGCCCAGCGGACTCGAACCCGTTTTGCGATCCGGCCGCAACCGCGTCATGCGGTGCCCCGGCGGGCATGACCCAATGATGAGCCATTCATGAGTTCGGACACCGCCGACATACAGACCGCCGAAACCTTTCTCAAACACAACAACATCGACGAGGTGGAATGCCTCGTCCCCGACCTCGCCGGCATTGCCCGCGGCAAGATCCTGCCAGCGGAGAAGTTCCTGAAGGGCATGCGCGAGACCGGCCTGCGCATCCCGGAGCAGATCTTCATCCAGACGGTGAACGGCGACTACGCCCTGGACGACCCCGTCACCAGCCCGGCCACCATCGACGTCTACCTGCAGCCGGACGTCAGGACGATGCGCATCGTGCCCTGGTACGAGGACCCGACCGCGCAGGTCATTTGCGACACCTTCTACTTCGACAACGGCCCGGTCGAGATCGCCCCAAGGCGCACGCTCACCCGAGTGCTGGAACTGTTCGAGGAGCGCGGCTGGAAGCCGCTGGTGGCACCCGAACTGGAGTTCTTCCTGGTCGAGGTCAATACCGACCCGGACTATCCGCTGGTCCCGCCCATCGGCCGCTCCGGCCGGCGGGAGACCGCGCGCCAGTCCTACGGCGTCGACGCGGTGAACGAGTTCGATCCGCTGTTCGAGGAGGTCTACGACTTCTGCGAGGCGCAGGGCATCGACATCGACACGTTGACGCACGAGTCCGGCGCCGCGCAGATGGAGATGAACTTCAACCACGGCGACCCGCTGGATCTGGCCGACCAGACCTTCCTGTTCAAGCGCACGGTCCGCGAGACGGCGCTGCGGCACAAGGTCTACGCGACCTTCATGGCCAAGCCGATGGAGAAGGAGCCGGGTAGTTCCATGCACATCCATCAGTCGGTGTGCGACAGGAAGACCGGCCGCAACCTCTTCGCCGACGAGAACGGCGAGAATACGCCGCTGTTCCTGTCCTACATCGCCGGGCTGCAGAAGTACCTGCCGGCGGTGATGCCGCTGCTGGCGCCGAACGTGAACTCCTACCGTCGGCTGATGCGCCACTCCGACGCGCCGATCAACACGCACTGGGGGCTGGACAATCGCACCGTCGGCTTCCGGGTGCCGGTCTCCTCGGGCGAGGCGCGACGGGTGGAGAACCGCTGCGCCGGCGCCGACGCCAACCCCTATCTCGCCATCGCCGCGTCGCTGGCCTGCGGCTATCTGGGCATGGTGGAGGAACTTGAGCCGACGAAGCCGGTGGAGGGCAGCGGATACAGGCTGGCGCACACCCTGCCCCGCACGCTATACGATGCGCTCTACCGCTTCTCCCGCTCCAGCGGGCTGAAGCGCGTGCTGGGCGAGGACGTCGTCGGCGTCGTCACCGCCGTGAAGGATGCGGAGCTGGACGCCTACCAGCGCGTCATCAGCTCCTGGGAGCGCGAGCACCTGCTGCTGAACGTGTAGTCATGACGAAGATGGACATCCGCGATATCGCCGGTGAAGTGCTGATCTGCTGCGCGCGGATCGGCTTCAACCCCTGAGCGCGGCGACCGGGCCAGACCCGGCCCGCCCCGGTCCCGTCGAACCGCACGCTCAGGAGATTATCGCGATGTCCGAACAAGCCATGCAGACCGGCAGCAACAGCACCGCCCGCTGGAAGGCCAGCGACACCCGCCACCACCTGCACCCCTTCACCGACTACAAGGCGCTTGCCGAGGAAGGCGGCAGCCGCATCATCACCCACGCCGAGGGCGTGCACCTGACCGATAGCGAAGGGCACCGCATCCTCGACGCCATGGCCGGGCTGTGGTGCGTCAACGTCGGCTATGGCCGGCGGGAGTTGGCGCAGGCGGCCTTCGACCAGATGCAGGAGCTGCCGTACTACAACACCTTCTTCAAGACGGCGACGCCGCCATCGATCGAGCTGGCCGAGCGCCTGACCGCGCTGGCGCCGGAGGGCCTGAACCACGTCTTCTTCGGCTCTTCCGGGTCCGAGGCGAACGACACCATCGTGCGCATGGTGCGGCACTACTGGGCGCTGGAGGGCAAGCCGGAGAAGCAGGTCTTCATCAGCCGCGAGCACGCCTACCACGGCTCCACCATGGCCTCGGCCTCGCTGGGCGGCCAGGCGGCGATGCACGGCCAGGGCGGCCTGCCGCTGCCCGGCTTCGAGCACGTCATGCCCCCCTACTGGTTCGATTATGGCGACACGCTCTCGCCCGAGGCGTTCGGCGAGGCTGCCGCGCGGGCGGTGGAGGACAAGATCCTCGCCATCGGGCCGGAGAAGGTCGCGGCCTTCATCGGCGAGCCGATCCAGGGTGCCGGCGGCGTCATCATCCCGCCGGAAAGCTACTGGCCGGAGGTGGCGCGCATCTGCCGGCAGTACGACGTGCTGCTAATCGTCGACGAGGTCATCACCGGCTTTGGCCGCACCGGCCACTGGTTCGCCAGCGAGCACTATGGCCTGAAGCCGGACATCATGCCGCTGGCGAAGGGCATCACCTCGGGCTACCTGCCGCTCTCGGCGGTGATGGTGGGCGATCGCGTCGCCGATACCCTGGTGCGTGAAGGAGGCGAGTTCTTCCACGGCTTCACCTATTCCGGCCATCCGGTGTGCTGCGCCGTCGCGCTCGCCAACCTCGACATTATCAAGCGCGAGGGCCTGATCGAGAAGGTGCAAAACGAGACCGGCCCCTATCTGGCGGAGCGGCTGCGGGACTTGAGCGACCACTCTATCGTCGGGGAGGTGCGCTCCCTCGGCCTCGTCGGCGCGGTGGAGCTTTGCGCCGACAAGGCGAACCGCACCCACTTCGATCCCGTCGGCAAGGCAGGCGTCATCTGCCGCGATCACTGCATCGGCAGCGGCGTGGTGCTGCGCGCGGTGCGCGACGCGATGGTGATCTCCCCGCCGCTGATCTTCGAGAAGGCGCATATCGACGAGGCGGTGGAGACGCTGCGCCGAAGCCTCGACTTGACGGCGCAGGACATGGGTATGATCTGAGAACGGGCACCAGCCCCGGAGGAACCGCAATGCGCCGCGTCACCGTCGCCGCCACGCAGATGGCCTGCACCTGGGATACGGAGGCCAACGTCGCTACCGCCGAAGCGCTGGTGCGCGAGGCGGCGGCCGCCGGCGCGAACGTCGTGCTGATCCAGGAGCTGTTCGAGACGCCCTATTTCTGCAAGGACCAGCGCCAGGACCTCTTCGCCCTCGCCCGCCCGGCCGAGCGGCACCCGACGCTGGCGCGCATGGCGGCGCTGGCACGGGAACTGGAAGTCGTGCTGCCGGTCTCGTTCTTCGAGCGGGCGAACAACGCGCACTACAATTCGCTGGCGATGGTGGACGCCGACGGCGAGGTGCTGGGCGTCTACCGCAAGTCCCACATCCCCGACGGCCCCGGCTATCAGGAGAAGTTCTACTTCAACCCCGGTGACACCGGCTTCCGCGTCTTCGACACGCGCCACGGCCGGCTGGGCGCCGCAATCTGCTGGGACCAGTGGTTCCCCGAGTGCGCGCGGGCGATGGCCCTGCAGGGCGCGGAGATCCTGTTCTATCCCACCGCCATCGGTAGTGAGCCACAGGACCCGACAATCGACAGCCGGGGTCACTGGCAACGCGCGATGCAGGGGCACGCGGCCGCCAACTGCACGCCGCTCGTCGCCTCCAATCGAATCGGGCGGGAAGAGGGCGAAAGCTGCGCCCTCACCTTCTACGGCCACTCGTTCATCGCCGACAACACCGGCGCCATCGTGGCTGAGGCCGGCGGCGACGCCCGCGAGATCGTCACCGCCACCTTCGACCTGGAGGAAATGGCGGCCCAGCGGGCCTCCTGGGGCCTCTTCCGCGACCGCCGCCCCGACCTCTACGGCCCTCTCATGACGCTGGACGGCCGCACGGGGCGGTAGCGGGACGATTGGCCGCAAACTTTCCGCCTGACACCTTGCGAGCGCCCCGGCGCCGGTCTACATTCGCGCCCAAGCCATCCCGCCATGCCGGCGTAGCTCAATTGGTAGAGCAACCGCCTTGTAAGCGGTAGGTTGCGGGTTCAAGTCCTGCCGCCGGCACCATTGGGTTTTCAGGCCATTTCGAGGGCAATTGAAGAATTTAATGTGCGCCAGACGGCGCACATTCAGGCGCGACTTTAGCCGATCCCACTCTCAGCTCAAGGCACGAAGGTCGGCAAGCAGGCGTTGTGGATCAGCCTGGCCCAAGAGCCTTGCCGATTCCGACTGCGCGTCTCGCCACAGCGGAAGCGCGGTGGCCAGCAACTCGCGGCCGGACGGGGTCAGGGCCATGCGGCGGCTGCGTTTGTCCGCCGGGTCTTGGGTTACCTCCACGAGGCCCCGACGCTCCAGCGGCTTCAGGTTGGCCGTGAGCGTGGTGCGGTCCATCGCCAGCACCCGCGCCACCTCCCCCATGGTCGGCGGCGCAGGCCGGTTCAACGCCATCATCAAAGAGAACTGGCCGTTGGTAATCCCGAGCGACCGCAGGGCCTCGTCGTAGCGTCGCGCCACGGCTCGCGCCGCCCGCCGGACATGCAGGCAAAGGCAGGTGTCGCGGACGTGAAGGGTAAGGTTGCGAGTAAGGTAGTTGGAACTTGACATAAGTCCATTACGTTGATATCAACGTTACTTGTCAAGTCTGAAACGGGTATCGGCCCGATCGGAGCGGGGCACGCGGGTCCGTGAAAGTCGGCTTCGGCTGAGAAAGGAAGACGGCGATGGCGCGAAAGGCCCTGCTCCTGCTCGGAACGCGCAAGGGCGCGTTCATCCTCGAAAGCAACGCCGACCGGCGCGACTGGGCGCTGCGCGGCCCGTTCTGCGAGACTTGGCCGATGAACCACGTCATCGCCGACTCGGTGTCGGGGACGGTCTACGCCGCCGGTGGCAACGAGTGGTTCGGTCCGGCGGTCTGGAAGTCCGAAGACCTCGGCACCAGTTGGACCCATTCCAGCGAAGGACTGGCCTACGCCGCCGGCGAGGAGCCGATCAAGTCGGTCTGGAGCCTGGCCCCCGCCAATGGGATGCTCTATGCCGGGGTCGAGCCGGCCGGCCTGTTCCGCAGCGCGGACGCCGGTCAGTCCTGGACCCACGTCGGCGGCCTGCGCGAGCATCCGTCCCGCCCGGACTGGCACCCAGGCGGAGGCGGCCTGATCCTGCATTCCCTGGTGCCACATCCCGAGGACGCGGACCAGCTCTGGGTCGCGATCTCCGCCGCCGGGATCTTCTACACGGCGGACGGCGGCGAGACCTGGGAGCCGCGCAACCGCGGTACCCGCGCCGATTTCCTGCCAGAGGGACAGAACTATCCTGAGTACGGCCAGTGCGTGCACAGCCTGGCGATGGCGCCGGGCCGTCCCGACCGGCTCTATCAACAGAACCATTGCGGCATGTACCGGAGCCATGACGGCGGGCAGCAGTGGGAGAGCATCGAGGCCGGCCTGCCGTCAAGCTTCGGCTTCCCTGTCGCGGTGCATCCGCGCGAACCGGAGACGCTCTATTTACTGCCCCTCAACGGCGATATTAATGGCCGTTATGTGCCGGATGGCAAGGCCGCGGCCTGGCGCAGCCGCGACGGCGGCAACAGTTGGCAGGCGCTGCGCGATGGCCTGCCGCAAACCAATGTATTTTTTAACGTGCTGCGCCAAGCTATGGCCACGGATCGCCTGGAGCCAACGGGCGTCTACTTCGGCACCAATACCGGCGCACTCTTCGCCAGCGCCGACGAGGGCGACAACTGGACCTGCATCGCGCAGCACCTGCCGACGATCCTCTCGGTCGAGACGCTTGAGGTCGATGCATAGCCGCCGGCCACACGGGAGGCCCGCCATGCCGCAACACTCCCCCGCCCCGCCGACCGTGCAAATCCGATTGCCGGACGCGCTGGTGCGACTGTTCCCCGACTCCCGGCGGGAAGTGGCGCTGACCGCCGCCAGCGTGAACGAGGCAATCGACGCGCTCGACGCCTGCTGGCCAGGCATGCGCGACCGCATTTGCGACTCCCGACCGGCGATCCGGCGTCACGTGAACGTCTTCGTCGACGGCGAGCCCGCCACGCTAGGGACACCGCTTCAGCCCGGCAGCGAACTGTTGGTATTCACCGCGATTAGTGGCGGTTAATTTTGGTTACCGGCCAAGCCATTGATAGCATTCGCCAAATACCGAACTACGAGTCTCGAACATCGGCACTGCACGCAGAAAACGCATTCAGATTGGGGATTTTGAATGCCCGCATCGGCTCATGGATTAAAGTCGGATCCGTATTTCACCCTGTCGGGTCGGATAATTGGAAATCTGGCGGGAAGGGTGTGAAGAAAGTGGGCACTGGCAAACCCGCGCCAAACTGCGAAAATGATGAGCCTCCATGCGCAAGAGCGAGATAGTCTGTTCGGCAATTGGGGCTATTCCGCACCACCTTGCGCGCCACAGCGCCTTTCTGTCACGGGGCACCAACAAGCCGGCGGGTCTGCGTTCTTGGGATTGGTCTCAGAGATGGGCGCCGGCCATAGGGTGTCTCTGTTACGGTTGGATTGAGCAACCTGTGGACTTGGACTTGACCCGGTCCCGTGGACGGTCACTGGTTTGAGACCTCAACCGTCGGTTTGACGGCCTCGGCCTCGTAGGCGACCGGCGAGAGATAGCCGATCGCGGAATCCCGGCGGCTCGGATTGTGCCAGCCTTCGATGTAGGTGAAAACTGCCATCCGGGCCTCCGCCTGGCTCTGGAACCGGCGCTGATCGAGCAGTTCGCACTCGAGGGAGGCGAAGAAGCTCTCGCCCAGCGCATTGTCGTAAGCGTCGCCCACCCACAGCCGGTCTGGCGCGGCGACAGCGAAGTCGCGGTCCACGAGATCCGGCGCTGGGCGTTCCCCCTGCGAGCGGGTCGTCGTCCGCGGGCCTTTGCGCCGGCTCACCCCCTGCAGCCCGTCGGCCGCCATGAGCCGGCGACCCGCTTGCGACCAACACGGACACCCGCGTCGGCGAGTTCGGCATGAACCCGCGGCGCGCCATAGGTTCCGTAGGAGCGCCGGTGGATGTCGCGAACCCGCTCCAGCAGCTCGGCGTCGTCGGCCGCCATCCGTGAGCGGGCGCGATCCCGCCAGGCATAGAAGCCGCTCCGGGAGACGCCCAGCACGCGGCACATCGTGCTCACCGGGTCCATCGCCTGATTTGCCCTCACGAACTCGAACACCCGCACGGCATCGAGCCGCTCTCCCTGGCAAACCAGGCCGCGGCCTTTGAGAGGATTTCGCGCACCTGGCCCAGTTGCTTGTTCTCCCGCCGGAGACGGTGCAACTCCTGGCGCTCCGCCGACGTCGGGCCGCCGTCGCCTCGTCCGCCATCACGGTCGGCCCGGCGCACCCAGTTGTGGATCGTCGGGGCGCTGGGACGTCTCGATCCCGCGCGACTGCGTGTGATGGCTGCCGGGAGCACCACGGCCTTACCGCGCTTGCTTGATCTAACTCATGGGCAGCGTTCCGGGCCGCGACTAGGCTCGATTCCTTTGGACGGGGTCGCCTTTCGAAGAGCGAAGACCCTGCGGAAGTTCGCCTCGGTCCATGCCTCTGTCCACAACCATTTCAACCACGACCGCCACCTGAACAGCCGGACGATTTTCAAGGCAAGTCGCTCAGCCGCCCCCGCTGAATGGCAGCAGCCTGCCGCCTGACGCCAGGCGTGAACCGGCCATTCGGAGAGCCGTTCGCATCGCCTTGACGGCAGCCGCGGGACGGAGAGAAATTTCTGCGGGGACTCTTCTGCCGGAGGCGATCCGCTAGGTATGCGCTCACTCGTCGCTGTTTTCTCTAGCGCACTCCTCCTCTATGCAGCGAATGGCCTGCAAGGTGTCCTGATGCCGCTCGCGGGTACGGTGCGCGACTTCTCTACAGTGGTGCTCGGTCTGCTAGGGTCGGCCTATGCCGGCGGGTTCGTGATCGGATGTCTTACCGCGGCTCCTCTATTGCGGCGGGTGGGACATATCCGAGCGTTCAGCGTGCTCGGTGCTGTGCTCGCAATCACCGTCCTTGGCTATACACTGACACCACAACCGCTGACATGGCTCGGACTGAGGGCGGTTTCCGGTCTCACGCTCGCCGGCCTTTTCACAGTGATCGAAAGCTGGCTTAACGCATCTGCCTCGAACGCTGTGCGCGGTCGAGTCCTGAGCTTCTATTTAATTATAAATTCGGGCAGCCTGATGGTGGGCCAACTGGGTGTTGGGCTGGCACCGCCCAGCGATGAAACACTATTTGTCGTCGTTGCCATCGGTGTTTGCCTGGCAACACTTCCTGTTGGCTTGACCACGACGATCGGCCCGGCGCCTGTGCTGCGTGTAAGTCTTCGGCTCGGCCGTCTTTACCGGCTTTCGCCAGTGGGCATGGTGGGGGGCTTACTCATCGGCATGGCAAACGGTGCTTTCACATTTCTCGCTGTCGTGTTTTTGTCCGACCTTGGCTTTACGCCTCTGGTCGCCGCAGGTTTTGTTAGCTCGGCGATGCTTGGAGGGGTCCTTGTACAGATGCCGGTGGGTTGGGTCTCGGACCGAATCGACCGGCGTTTAGTCGTGATCGCACTCGCGTTGTGGGCAACTATCTTCGCACTTGCCCTCTGGGCGTCGACAGGGAACGGTCCAGCGAGCCTGG
Organism: Ferruginivarius sediminum; assembly: GCF_003344765.1. Lineage (GTDB taxonomy): Bacteria > Pseudomonadota > Alphaproteobacteria > Kiloniellales > Rhodovibrionaceae > Ferruginivarius > Ferruginivarius sediminum. The sequence goes on from NZ_QPMH01000014.1 coordinate 22,951, forward strand.
CAATCGCCGCCACTGGACTGCATCCAATGACCGTGTGGACAACGTTTGGCTTCATGTATGGAATCGCAGCTTTTCCGCTGTACGGAGTGGTCGCGGCACACGTGAATGACCTTGTTGATCCGGATAGCTACGTCGAGGCATCGGGCGGCCTTCTATTGACATGGGGGCTCGGCGCAACGGCGGGTCCAATCGCAGCGGCTGCATTGATGCAGCGCTTTGCGGCAAACGCCTTGTTCATGTGGATTGCCATCGTCTTCGCGCTGCTCGCAATTTATGCGGTCTGGAGAACCCGCTCCAGTCCCGCGCCAAAGACGAAGCGGAGGGCCAGTCTGACCGGCATCGTGCGCCCCACGCCAATGGCAACGGTCCTGGGCCGTCCAGAAAAATCGGCGTACGAGGCCGTGTGACCTCGTGAAACACGAAGATTGCTCGCTTAGAGCATTTTCAGGCGAAGTGGGAACCGGTTCGCCATCCGAAAATGCGTCAAATCAAAGAGCTAGAGCGTTTGAGCGATTCCACTGAACGCGAAAATGCTCTAGTGAACGGACTCTAATGGTTCAGACCTTACAGAGAGTGCCACGCGACCACGCGTGCCCGCATCTCCTTGGGCCACGCCGCCGCCATCACGCCGGCAAAACCACATAGCGCCAGCCTTTCGTGAAGAGAAGCGGGCGGGTCCCGATGTCCAGCGTTGACTTTTCTCGCCGGTTACTGGACCGAACCTACGAGGCCCTGCAGGCCTTCGGCGCGCCGATCGGCCTAATCCTGAAGAAGCTCGACGCCGCCGGCTGGCGTCCTCTACTGCCGCCGCATCCAGGGCTGGATCGCGCGGTGATACCTTAGCAGTGGTGGCGCGCTGCCTGTAACTCCGAATGGGTGTCTGGCTTTTTCTCGCTGTCACACACACGAAAAATCGCGCTCAGCTCTCTTTCGCCGCGGTTTCGCGGTGAAACTGATCGAGGAATTTCTCGATGTCCTGGGAATCTTCGATCGCTACAGCGTTCAACGAACGATCCACTCCAGTGACAAATTTGCTCAAATCATCGCCATGGCCGATTTCGATGAAATCAGTGACCCCCTTCGCCTGCATATATTCCACACACTCGCGCCACCGGATCCGACGGGCCACTTGCTGCGCCAGTCGGGCCCGGATTTCGTCGGCCGACTCCAGCGCGTATCCGGTGACGTTCGAGACGACGGGCAGCTTTGCGGGCACAACGTCGATTTCCGCGAGCGCGGCATCCAGCTCAGCCACGACATCGGCCATGAGGCTACAGTGAAGCGGCGGGATTCCGGTCATCAGACTCGTTTGATCAGCGCCGTTCTGCTCGGCGAGCTTTATGAAGCGCTCAACCGCGGCGCGCTCGCCGCTCACGGCGAGCCAATTCGGCGCGTCGTCGCGTGCAATCTCGCAAACCGCGCCCTGTGCCGCCTCGTCCGCAAGCGCCTGAACCTTGTCCAGCCCGAGCCCGCTCACCGTGCACATCGCACCAGCATCCTCAGGGAGCGCGGCTTGAACCACTCTCGCGCGCGTTCTTAGCAGGCTCGCGGTATCGCCGGCGCTGATTGCGTCGACCGCGGCGAGAGCCGCAAATTCGCCTTTTCCATGCCCGGCGACGAAGGCCGCCGTCTCGGAAAGCCAGATTCTGCCTTGTTCCTCAAGCGCTTTGACGCCGGCGAGACTCACGGCCAGGAGGGCCGGATCGGCGTACTCGGGCCTCGCCAATTTGGCGGCGGGCCCTTCGAAGATCAGTCTAGACAAATCCTCGCCCAGCGCTTCGTCGACCTCTTGAAACACGTAGCGCGCCGCCGGATAGGCCATCGCGTACTCCAAGCCCATCCCAACCGATTCGGATCCGCGGCCGGGGAAAATAAACGCTCGCAACATAACGGCCTCCTATGAGTCGATTATACAGCGAATATGCGACGATGTTGCTGGACCGAACACTCGTCGTGTCAATCGGAGAGGCTCGCCGCCAAGCCACGGAGAACCTAGGCGGACCAGCGTAGCCCCTTTCCGATCAACGGTTTAGTGACAATCGGGCTGCCGAAACGCGAAGTGTGCCGAGCGGCAGGCGCATTGTCTTGCGCGACAGGCGCTGCGATGCTGTGGGTGGGCTTGGCGCGAAGCGCCGTACCAACGTGTCGATATTCCGGTGACGGGCTTGGCGCCGGCTGACTGGAACGCCGGGCGTTGGATGGAGGCAAGATGCAGTTCGAACGCGCCGAGTACGATGTACGCCTGACCAAAACTAAAGAGCGCATGGAGGCGCGCGGCATCGATGTACTAATCACCGTCGACCCGGCGAACATGTGCTACCTCACGGGCTACGACGGTTGGTCGTTCTACGTGCCGCAGTGCGTGGTTCTGGCGGTCGACGAGCCGGAGCCGATCTGGATTGGCCGCAAGATGGACGTGAACGCCGCGCACGTGACCACCTACCTGAAGCAAGAGAGCGTGATCGGCTACCCGGACGACTACGTCCAGTCGATCACCAAGCACCCCTTCGACTACGTCGCCGACAAGATCGCCGAGCGCGGCTGGGACAACCGTACGATCGGCGTGGAGATGGACAACTACTACTTCACCGCGCAGAGCTTCTTCTCCCTCCAGTACAAGCTCCCCAACGCCCGCTTTCAGGACCTCTACTCGCTGGTCAATTGGGTGCGCTCGGTGAAGTCGGAGGCCGAGGTCGACTACATGCGCCAGGCCGCGCGCATCATCGAGAACGTGATGCGGACCGCCATCGACGCGATCGAGCCCGGCGTGCGCCAGTGCGACGCGGTCGCCCACATCTATCACGCGCAGATCACCGGCACGCCGGAGTTCGGCGGCGACTACACGGCGATCGTGCCCATGCTGCCCACCGGCGAGGGCACATCGACGCCACACCTGACGTGGAGCGACAAACCCTTCGTCGAGGGCGAGGCGACGATCCTGGAGCTGGCGGGCTGCCGCCGGCGCTACCACTGCCCGCAGGCGCGCACTATGTTCCTGGGCGAGCCGCCGCAGAAGCTGACCGACGCCACCAAGTGGGTGCTGGAGGGCATGGAGGCCGCGCTCGCCGCGGTCAGGCCCGGCATCCTGTGCGAGGACGTCGAGGCGGCCTGGCGCGAGTGCGTCGCCAAGTACGGCCTGACCAAGGATTCCCGTATCGGCTACTCCACCGGCCTCAATTACCCGCCGGACTGGGGCGAGCACACCATGAGCCTGCGCCCCGGCGACCGCACCGAGCTGGAGCCCAACATGTGCTTCCACATGATCCTGGGTATCTGGATGGACGACTGGGGCCTTGAGATCTCGGAAACCTTTCGCGTCACAGAAACCGGCGCCGAGTGCCTGGCCAACGTCCCGCGGGACTTGGTGGTCAAAGCCTGATTGGGAATTAGACGCAGAAATGGTTGCCTGAGTCAGCGAATTTGGGCTGCGCTCCCGGAGCATCAACATCCCGTCGGTTATTCAACGTCTTATAAAATAGGCAATAAATATCAGAATAACGATTTTTAACAGAAAGGACATAAAAAGTAATTATAGGATCGACAACGGTGATAAAATTTCTGAATATATATCAAATATACAAAAATTGTCCTGATATATTTATTTTTCTGGCGACCGATGTGCATGCTATCCCACAGTCGATTCTTTATTTTCACATCAACTATTTTGGCAAGTAAATTTTTTAAATAAAAGTTGATATCATTTCGTTAACACACTTCCTCGCAGGATCACGGATGAGTGTCAACTGTGGGCATTCCAGTAAACGAACAGCCCAGGTTCAATGTCTCTCATACGTGTCGGCATCATATACTCCCAATTATGTGGTATTTGGCGCGTTCGTGTTCGACGGGGCCTTCACACATATTTTTGCGGCGCGCTCGGTGTGGTAAAGTCATTTTGGCGGTTGGCTTTGCTCGGTCAGACCTCATCGAGGCCCGCCAGCGAACAATCTGAAACAGGGAGCATGGCATGAACAATATCATCTGGCTCGTTGGAGCGGTCGTCATCGTCCTGTTCATACTCGGATACTTTGGGTTCAGCTGACGAAGTTACGCTTGGATTTCTCGCTAGTGCGAGGACGCGAGATCACTGCTTCGAGCCGCGTGACGAAGGCGCTGGCCACGATCAGCGTCGGTGTGGCGATCAGCGCCCCAGCGGCGCCCCAGAGCCAAGTGCCGAACGCGATGGCCACGAAGATCCCGAGCGCGGAGAGCCGCATCCGCGCGCCGATCATCATCGGCGTCACCAGCTGGCTTTCGATGGTGTTGAGCACGATCACCACCGCCACTGGCGCGAAGGCGACCATCGGCTCCTCGAAGCTGACCATGGCGACGCCCAGCGTGATTACAACCATCACAGCCATGCCGATGAACGGCATGAAGTTCAAAAGCCCCGCGGCCACGCCCCACAACGCGGCGTTCGGCACGCCTATCAGGTAGAACGCTCCGGCTATGCACAGCCCCAGCGCGATGTTGATCACCGTGATCGCCAACAAGTAGCGCGACACGTCGGCCTGCACGTCACCCATGGCGCGGCCGAGCGCCATGCGCGCCGAGAAGGTGGAGCCGAGGCCCATGAGGCGGCGCGACAGCGCCACGCGGTCGCGCAGCAGAAAGAAGGTAAGAAATGCCCAGTAGACGCCGCCGAGCACAAAGCCCGGGGCGCTGATCGCGAGATCGCTCATCAATCGCTGGCCGCCCTCTACGAGCTTGCTGATTGCATCGTTTCCCTCGGCATCGCCCCCCTTCACGGCGGTTGCCTTGGCATCGCCTCCCTGAGTGGCACTATCACCGGAGACGGTGCCCGGACTGGCTCCCGTTTCTGGCTTCGACTCGACCCCGACCGACTGCACGACTTCATAGTTGATCTGTCGTACCCTGAGCTCGATGTTGCGCAGGATTTGCGGCGCGCGGTCGTTCCAGGCCTCGGCCGAAGGGGCAAGGACGTAGAGCGTGCCGGCCGCGCTGCCCAGCGTGCCGGCCACGATCAATCCGGCGGCCAGCGCGGCCGGCGCACCCCAGCGCTCGAGCCAGCGCGCCAGCGGCGCAAGGGCGATCGCGCTCAGAGCGGCGAGCACGGTGGGCACCGCGATCTCCTTCGCGTAGCCGAGCGCTGTCACAATGACGACCAGCGCGATAATCACCTCCGCCACGGTGAGCAGTGCCACGCGGTCTATCCTTGCGAACAACCCGCGCCCGTCCGCGGTCGGGGCGTGCGGGCCGGCCTCTTTACGCGACATGGTCACAAAACCTCGTCGAGATGCCGGGAAGCGCCGTGTTCACGGCGTCTGTCGGCGACGCAGCTGGCGGGCGAGCACGAAGGCGGCGACGAAGGCCGCCAGCGCCGCGAGCTCGCCCTCGGCGATTGAGGCCGGCGCTGGCTCTGGCCGCGCTGCGGCTGACACTTTGGCCCGGGGGCTTCCGATGGGCATAGAGGAAAAGGACGGCGCCGCAAGTCGCGCGACCACCGCATCGTAGTCGGCACCCGTGGTTGGGATCGCCTCCTCCGATTTCGCCTGATTCATTTTTGTTATCCTGGGTTTGTGGTCGGGTTTCTGGTGGACCGGGTGTGCCCTGCGGGCGGCCCCCTTTGACGGGATCGGCTCGGGGTGTTTTTGCATCCGGCGCCGAGCTGCAGGGCCGGCTGCCGCATCGGGTCAGCGGCAAGACCTGTTCGACGGGAGACGAGCTTCCCGTGCCAACGACGCTACACCGATGCTGGCAGCGAGTCTGAGCGGTATTGCTCACGTTTCCGTCTGATAGAGGGGAAGGACCCGTGGGGGCACTACGCGCGCAACGATGGAGCAGGGCTCGACGTGCCTTGTGCCCTTTTTCGGGCTGTGAATGGCATGCGCGACGTCGAACGCGCCCCGTTATACCTCGACGTTCCGATCGGGCCAGTTCACCAGGTTCCTGTAATAGGTGTCGTTGTCATTGCCCGTCCTGCTCCCCGGCCGCCTTGACCTTCTGCCGGTCAATGCGCGGGCGCCTCTTGCTGTCGGTGTTGAGGACCGGCAGGCTGCGAACCTCGCCCAGGGGCTTGTTCTGGTAGTGGCAGACGGTGAGGCCGATGATCTGGACCATGTCGAGAATCAGGTGTTTGAATCGGCATTGATCCTGTTGCAGCGCCGCTGAGGCTCGCGGGCGTGGTGCGACCACGAGTCCAGTAGCGTGCTTGCCCCTGGCGCACCTGGGCATCGGGCGCGCCAGGGGAATGTCACTAGCGCCCGAGCCAGTCGTCGATTTGGCGCTCGGCCTCGTCCCGGGAGATGCCGTACTGCTCCTGAATGCGGCCGGCGAGCTTCTCGCGATTGCCTTCGACGACATCGATGTCGTCGTCGGTCAGCTTACCCCATTGAGCCTGGACGCTGCCCTTAAGCTGCTTCCAGTTACCTTCGATCTTGTCCCAGTTCATCGTATTTCTCCTGTGAGCGCCCGGGCCGGGGCGGGTTAATGGGGACACGGCGCCGGGCATGTCGTGCGACGCGGTGTCGGACTCCTGGTGGCGGTGCGTTGCCGGATAGAGTGAGTTGCACCGACCTTCTCGACCAGGAGATGAGCTTGACGCTACGTCAAACTCGCTGGGGAATCTGAGCCCCATTGCTCACAATCAGACGATGCGCGGATCGGGCCCCGCGCGGCCCCGCGGCGGCAAGACCGGAGATGTCAGCTCTCGTCGCCACGCTCCTCATTCGAGATTTCGTGGGCCTGGTCGTTCAGCACGACACTCAAGAGCGAGCTATGAACCTCGATGCCACCATTGTAATCGATGAAGCCCAGCCGCCGGAACTTGTTCATGAAAAAGCTGACGCGGGAGCGGGTGGTGCCGACCATCTCGGCCAGCGTCTCCTGGCTGATCTGGTTAATGATCTTCTCCGGCCGCCCCTCCTTGCCGAAGTTCGCCAAGAGCAGCAGGGTCCGGGCGAGTCGCTTCTCGCTTGAGTTGAACAGTTGGTCGACGAGGTCCGCCTCGACGCGGATCGCGCGTTGCAGGAGATGGTTGATGAATACCTCGGAGAATTCCGGCTCGTTATGCAGCAGGCGAAAGATCGCTGTCTTCTCCAGCCGAACGACCGTGGACTCTGTCATGGCCGAGGCGGTTGCGAGCCGTCGCCGCTGCCCGCCGAGGCAGGCCTCCCCGAAAAAGTCGCCCGGTCCCAGAATCCCGACGATCGCTTCCTTGCCTTGCTGGGAGACAACGGAGATCTTCACCTTGCCGCTCTGGACGTAGTAGACGGCGTCTGCGGCGTTGCCCTGGGCGAAGACGGCCTGGCCCTTGGCGTAGGTCCTGCTGCTCCTCCCCTCGCCGACCTTGGCGAGAGCGGCTTCGGGATCGAAGGGGCGGCGGTTGTTGTGTGACACAGGACAACTCCTTTAAGGAGCGGATCGGTTCCCACCCTAATCATCTGCTTTTTCGGAGCCAAGATGTGCAAATGTGACCAGAGCGTCCTCGTTTTGTACATCCGGGTTTCGCCCCTCGCACAAGCCGAGGCTGATGTCTCCGTTCCAAGCCAACGCCGTCGGCTCCAGCAGTACGCGTGCGACCACGGCTACCAAGTTGTAGCCGAATATGTGGACGCCGGTGCAACCGGCCGGAACGACAAACGCCGTGGCTTCCAAGGTTTCATGTCGGACGCCGAACAACTGCCTCGGCCTTTCGAGCACGTTATCGCCTACTCGACGTCTCGTTTCGCCCGGAAAACTCAAGATCATCTCAGGAACTATTTCGCGCTTCGTACACGCGGGATCAAACTGCATTTGACCACGCAGCCCATTGACGAGTCCCCGGAAGGGCACCTTCTCCGCACCATTCTTGCTGCCTCCGACCAGTTCATGAGTGACGAGAACAGCCGCCACGTGACCCGTGCGCGTCTCGGGAATGCTCGACAAGGGTTTTGGAACGGGCCTCGTCCACCGTTCGGTTATCAGACATTTGTCGCTGAGACGCGCGGCAGCAAAGAAAAGAAGGAAATCGAGATCAACGCAAATGAGGCCCAACATTAAGGTCATATTTGATCTTTATATGTCAGACTACGGAATTGTAAAAATTGAGAAAGAGTTAAATAAAAAAGGATTTATAATGCGTGGGAATGATTTCACCGTGGGTAAAGTGAACAAGATATTGAGATACTCCATATATACAGGCACATATTACTTTAATCAAAGATCAAAGGGCCTAAACGGCAAAAACTCCCCTGAAGACTGGATTGCCGTAGAGTGCCCAGCAATTATAGGCATTGATCAATTCCGAAAGATTCAAGACCGATTGACGCAGCAAAATCCCCAAAAACGCCCCCAAGATATACGACTAGCGAAATCCTTTTCGGCGGACTGCTGAAGTGTGGGCACACCGGTCGTGCTATGAGTATCAGCACAGGGAAATTTGGTCGCTATCGATACTATAAATGCAACAATAAACAGAAAAAGAAACGCTGTAAATGCGGTGGCATGAGCTTCCCGATGAGAAAATAGATGACTTGATGGTTGAACGTTTCATCGATCGAGTACTCAACGTGGATCGGCTGAAGACGATTATCGTCCCCTGCTTCAAGATGATTCCGCGACGAAACAGCGCGCGGAGGAAATGCAATATTCCACTCAAAGGGAGATAAGCAAGTGGAAAAAAGCAAACAAGAACCTGATCGAGGCTCTGGAAAGTTCCAGCCATTCTGATTTAATTGAGGAAAGGCTGACCAAGAATCGTAAACGAGTCCGCGATCTCGAATCCCAGAAAGATAAACTTCAATCTGAATTGAATATCAGGGTGGCGTTTGTCAATGACGAAGCCATACAAGAACTCTCGGGGAAATTGTCCCAGCTGGTTCGAACCAAAGACCCGAAAACTGTTCGTCCCTACCTACAGTCTTTCATCCACAAGATTGATGTTTTTGAGGGTGAGCTCGTAATCTGCGGATCAGGGGACCGCTTCTTGCGTGCTGCAGCCGAGCTTGATCCGGACGGCGGTGGGACAGGACTGAGACTACAAGCCAGTCGAGTGATTGCGCTTCAAGCCGAGCTGACCAGGCATCCACGTCGGCAGGCGCCCGAGTACCCACTTTCGTACCGGAATGGCGGAGAGGGAGGGATTCGAACCCTCGAAGCGGGGTTAACCGCTTACTCCCTTAGCAGGGGAGCGCCTTCGACCACTCGGCCACCTCTCCATCCGGCGCTATATCGGGGTTGGCGTCGCGTGCATTGCGCCTGTGGCGCGCCAACCGTCAGGGACGCCCTTCTAGCCAGCCCGCCGCCGGGTTGTCAATGCGGCGGCGGGGGCGATGTGGGGTTTCAGTTCAATTTCGTTTCGGCACGTCCATCCCGGCCTTCACCGCCGGGCGCGCGGCGATGGTGTCGTACCAGCGCTTGACGTTGGGATAGTCGGTCAGATCGATGCCCTGCCACTCGTGCCGCGCGGCCCAGGGGAAGGTCGCCATGTCGGCGATGGAGTAGTCCTCGCCCGCCATGTAGGCCACCTTGCCCAGGCGCCCGTCGAGAACACGGTAGAGGCGCTTCGTCTCGTTCGTGTAGCGCTCGATGGCGTAGGGCACGTTCTCCTTGGCGAATCGGCGGAAGTGGTGCGCCTGGCCCAGCATCGGGCCGAAGTTTCCCATCTGCCACATCAGCCATTCCAGGCAGCGATAGCGCCCGGCCGCGTCGGTGGGCATGAAGCGGCCCGTCTTCTCCGCCAGATAGATCAGGATGGCGCCCGTCTCGAACAGCGGGAAGGGGCGGCCGTCCGGGCCGTCGGGATCGACGATGGCGGGGATCTTGTTGTTCGGCGAGATCTTCAGGAACTCGGGCGCGAACTGCTCATCCTTGGTGATGTCGATGAGGTGGACGTCGTACGCCAGCCCCAGCTCCTCCAGCATGATGGAGACCTTGCGCCCGTTCGGCGTGCCCCAGGTATAAAGGTCGATGGTCAAGCCGCTGCTCCCCTTTCTTGCTCTTCAGGCCATCCGGCGCGCCCGTGCCGGTTCGCGATAGCGCCCCCGACCGTCTCAGACCGCTTTCAGCGCCCGCTCAAGGTCGGCGATCAGGTCGTCCGGGTGCTCGATGCCGATGGACAGGCGCAGCAGGTCGTCGGGAATGGGGCTTTCCGGCCCCTCGATGCTGGCGCGATGCTCGATCAGGCTCTCCACCCCGCCGAGCGAGGTCGCGCGCAGGAACACCTCGCAGCCGCCGGCCACGCGCAGCGCCGCCTCGCGCCCGCCGGCCACCCGCAGCGACAGCATGGCGCCGAAGCCGTCGTGCATCTGCATCGCCGCCGTGCCGTGCCCCGGATGCGATTCCAGGCCGGGATAGAGGACGGCGGCGATCTTCGGATGCCGCTCAAAGTGGCGGGCGATCTTCATCGCCGTTGCGCTGGCCCTGGTAACGCGCAGGAACAGCGTGCGCATCCCGCGCAACAGCAGCCAGCCCTCGAACGGCCCCAGGATGCCGCCGTGGTCCCGCCGGTTGGCGCGCACGCGCTGCCACAGGGGACTCCCGGTGTCCTTCGCCACCAGTGCGCCCGCGACCACGTCGCTGTGCCCGTTCAGGAACTTCGTCGCCGAGTGGTGGACGATGTCCGCGCCCAGCTCCAGCGGCCGGCTGTGCACCGGCGTGGCGGAGGTGGAATCGACGGCGAGGGATGCCCCCGCCTCGTGCGCCGCCTCCGCCGCGGCGGCGATATCCACCACGTCCCACGTCGGGTTGCAGGGCGTTTCCACCCAGACCAGCTTCGTCTCGCCCTTGCGCACCGCCCTGGCGACGGCGTCGGGGTCCGCTGCGTCCACAAGGTCGAGGCCGATGCCCCAGTCGCGGCAGAAACCGACCAGCCAGTTGCGCAGGCTCCAGTACATGGTCCGCTGCGCGACGACGTGATCGCCGGGGCGCAGCGCCTGCACCACCGCGGCCGCCGCCGCCATGCCGGAAGCGAACAGCAGCGCCTCGGCCCCGCCCTCCAGACGCGCCAGCACGTCCTCGGCCGGACGCAGCGTCGGGCTGTCCGGCCGCTGATAGACGTCGCCGCCGATCAGCCTGTAATCGGCGTCGCGGGCGAAGGTGGTGCTGGGCTGCAGCGGCGGGACGACCGCCCCGCCGTCCGCCGCCGGATCGTGCAGCCCCTTCGCGACCCAGGTTTCGGGATGGGGTGGCTTGCGCTTGCTCATGACACGGCGGAGCCTGCCCCGCCACGCGGCAAATGCCAAGCGGGAACGTCGCCCGGATTACCGGGATGCCGCACTCTATCGCCGCTGGTACTGCGCCGCGCCGAACAGCAGCTCGCGCGCCTTGTCGTCGAAACCGCCGGACTTGCGTCGGTCGGCCAGCACCTGCACGCCGCGCTGCACCGCCGGGCGTGCGGCGATGTCGTCGAACCAGCGCTTGACGTTCGGATAGTCCGCCAGGTCGATGCCCTGGTTCTCGTGGCTGCGCGTCCACGGGAAGGATGCGATATCCGCGATGCTGTAATGCTCGCCGGCCAGATAGGGCGCCTCGCCGAGGCGCCTGTCCATGACGCCGTAGAGGCGCCTGGCCTCGTTCGTATAGCGGTCATAGGCGTACTGGATCCGCTCCGGCGCGTACTGGCGAAAGTGGTGCGCCTGTCCCAGCATCGGGCCCAGGCCGCCCATCTGCCACATCAGCCACTGGATGACGCGATAGCGCTTGGTCTCCTCCTTGGGCAGCAGATAGCCGGTCTTCTCCGCCAGATACATCAGGATGGCGCCGGACTCGAACAGCGGCAGCGGATGGCCATCCGGGCCGTCGCGGTCGATGATGGCCGGCATCTTGTTGTTCGGCGAGATGCGCAGGAAATCCTCATTGAACTGGTCACCGGCGGTGATGTCGATGGCATGCACCTCGTAGTCGAGGCCGGTTTCCTCCAGCATGATGTGGACCTTGTGGCCGTTCGGCGTCGGCCAGCTATAAAGCTCGATCATCGGGTCGTTCCCTTGCTGTCACGCGAACGGCCGGCCGTGATTGCGCGCGGCCGGCCGGAAAAGGTTTCGAATGCTTCGGTCTGGAAAGCAGATAATGTCCGCGCGCCGCGGCGCAACGCTACGTCGCTTCAACCATTCGTGAAGCAGGGCGCCCCGGCCGCGCCTCGGCCATGGAGATCAGTGCAGGACACCGGGCTCGATCAGCCGGGCGATCAGGCGGTTCACCTTGTCCGCCGGATAGCCGGGGTGGTGGTAGCTGTAGACGCGGGCCGCCACCATGTGCGCATCGGTGTGCGAGGCGCCGCTGGCCAGCATCTCGCGATACGACCGCACGACGGCATCGCGGCACTTGCAGGGGATGTTCGGGTCCAGCGACTCACAGGCGAGCGCCGACCCCTCGGCCCGCGGGCGATCAATCATCGTCCGTCCCTTGCTGCTTCTTGTGACCATAAAGCTCCACCCTACGATCGACCAGCTCGAAACCGAGCTCCCGCGCCAGCTCCCGCAACCTTTGCTCGAGCTTCTCATCCTTGAACTCTACCACCTCGCCGCTTTGAACGTCGATAAAATGATAGTGATTTTCCAGGTTGGCTTCGAACCGCGCGTGGTTCTCGTTGAAGTCGTGCTTTTTGACCAGGTTCATCTGGTCGAGAAGATTCAAGGTGCGATACACCGTTGCGATGGAAATGCTGGTGTCTTTCTCGCGGGAGCGCAGGTACACCGTCTCCACCGACGGATGATCGTCGGCATTTCCCAGCACCTCAAGGATGACGCGGCGCTGCCCCGTCATCTTCAATCCGGCGTCAATACATTTCTGCTCAAGCTCGTTCATGCCAAGCACCTTCGTCAGACCCGGCCGCCGCGGGCACCAGGTCCGATAGGCCTTATCGGAAATCCTGACCGCAGTCGTCTTGATTTACGATCTGCCGCAGCGGTAATCAACCCTTGTAAACATAGTGTCTTGGAGCGGCCGGGTCACGCCTTTGTCGGGTCACGCCTTCGTAAGAATCCAAAGCAATGAACGCGTTGCCGGCCAGACCCGATGAAGGGTCCGACCGGCCGGCAAACCGCTCAAGGGCGTGCTTCGAGGATCATGTTGAACGGCGTTTCATTCGCCCGCCGGAACGAGGAGAAGCCCGCCGTCTCGGCGACCTCGCGCAGGCGCGCCTCGCCTGCCTGCGCGCCCAGCGCGGCGCCGGTTTCCTGCGCCAGCGAGGTCGGCACGCAAACGCTTGTCGAGAAACCGTAGAAGACGGCGCCGACGGGGTTCAGATTGTCGCTCAGCTCGTTCCCCGCCATCGGTTCCACCAGCATGACCGCCCCGTCGGGCTTCAGCGCCTGACGCGTGTGACGCATGGCGCCGACCGGATCGCCCATGTCGTGGAGGCAGTCGAAGAAGGTGACGAGATCGAAGCCCCCGTCGGAATAGGATTTCGCCGTCGCCACCTCGAAGCGGACGTTTGACCGCCCGCTTTCCGCCGCACGCTGCCGCGCGGTCTCGACAGAGGCATCGTGGAAATCGAAGCCGACGAACTCGGTCTGCGGAAAGGCCTCCGCCATCAGCAGCGTGGAGGCGCCGTGACCGCAGCCGACATCGGCTACCTTGCCGCCCTGGTGCAGCTTGTCGACCACGCCGTCCAGCGAGGGCAGCCAGTCGGGCACCAGATGGCCCTTGTAGTTCGGCCGGAAGAACTTCTCGACGCCGCAGAACAGGCAGTTGCAGTGGTCGCCCCACCCCATTCCCTCGCCGGTACGGAAGTGATCGGCCAGCTTGAAGGCATCGTCATAGACAGCCGCGATGGATTGGAAGCCGCCCGTCATCAGGAACGGGCTTTCCGGATCGGCGAAGATCGCGGCCTGTTCGGGGCTCAGCGAGAACTTGCCGCTTGCCGCGTCGTAGGTGGCGTAGCCCATGGCCGCCTGCGCCGATAGCCACTCCCGGACATAGCGCTCGGCGGTGCCCGTGGCCGTCGCCAGTTCCGTCGGCGTCGCCCCGCCCTCGGCGGCAAGCGCGCGGTAGAGCCCGAGCTTCTCGCCAACGATCACCAGGGCGCCGTTCACGGCCGCGCCCATGTCGCCCACCATCTTGCCCAGAAGCGCTTCCAGGCGTTGCTGATCCACCTGCATGTCGGACCTCTCTGCTTTTTAGCTGCACGCGATTGTTTCGACTTTCTAACAACCGCTACTGGCACATACCACCTGTATCATGAAGATACCGCTTCGCGTCTCTTGGTGTGCAGGGGCAGATTGGTCACAATGGAGGCGGATCGGCCACGGTAGGTGGAAGATGACGGGTAAGCCGCCGCGGGTCAGCCTGCTGGCCTTGCCGCAGACAGAGCCGTCGATCCTGATGGGCGTGTACGACGTGCTGTGGAGCGCGGGCGTCGTCTACCCGCGCCTGACCGGCGAGGGCCTGGGCAGACGCCTGTTTCGCCCGCGCATTGTCGGGCTCACCCGCGAGCCGTTCCGCACCATGACAGGCGCCAAGATCGTGCCGGACGCCGCGATCGGCGAGGTCGCGCGCACCGACATCCTTTTCGTGCCGACGATCTTCGCCAACAGCATCGCAACTCTGCGCGGCATCGACCGGCGGGCCATCGCGTGGATCCGGGAAATGTACGACGCCGGTGCCGCGGTCTATGCCTCGTGCGGCGGTGTGATGCTGCTTGCGGAGGCCGGCCTGCTGGACGGCGGCGCCGCCACCATCCACTGGAGCTTCGTGCGCACTTTCGAGCAGGCGTTCCCGAACGTCCGCCTCTACCCCAGCCGCGCACTGGTCCAGAGCGGGCCGGGGCAAACCATCGTGTCCTCGGGAGGCGGCTCGGCCTGGCAGGACCTCGTCCTCTATGTCGTCGCCCGGCACGCCGGCGAGGCGGAGGCGATGAAGCTGGCCAAGGTGTTCCACTTCCGCTCGCACGCGGAGGGGCTTTCGCCCTACGCCGGCCTGCTGCAAAGGACGCAGCACCGGGACGCGCTGGTCGGCCGGTGCCAGGCGTGGCTGGCCGAGAATTACGACAGCGAGCAGCCCATCGCCCGGCTGATTGCCCGCACCGGGTTGCCCGAGCGCACCTTCGCGCGGCGCTTCCGCAAGGCGACCGGCTATGCGCCGAAGGCCTACCTGCAAAACCTGCGGATCGAGGAATCAAAGCAGCTTCTGGAGACGACCGACATGCCGGTGGAGGACGTCGCCGCGGCCGTCGGCTATGCCGATCCCAGCTATATGCGCAGCCTGTTCAAGCGCCTCGTCGGCATTACCCCGGCCGAATACCGCCGCCGCTTCCGCCTGCCCACCGCGCACGTCCCGAACATTGAGACACTGGCGGGCTGAGGGGGATGCCCCGCCCTACCCGGCCCGCCCGTTCAGCAGACGGGACATGAAGCCGTCCAGCCATTCGGCGAGGGGCGCGTCATGCTGCGTGGCGAGGCGAAACTGCTCCTCGCGCGGCTGGGCACCCGGCGCTTCCAGCATGTGCCCGGCCTCGGCCATCCAGGAGGTAAAGATCGGCACCGTGGTCTCTGGGTGGAACTGCAGGCCATAGGCGTTGTCGCCAATCCGGAACGCCTGGTTGGGATAGACCGGCCCCTCGGCCAGAAGCTCACCCTCGTCCGGCACCTCGAAGCCCTCGGTGTGCCAGTGGTAGACGTGCATCGGCGCCGGAAACAGGTCGCGGCCCGCCGGGGTGGGCGTCACCTGGACATAGCCGATCTCGTGCAGGCCCTCGGGGTGCCTTTCCACCTTGCCGTCGTAGGCGCGGGCGAGAAGCTGCGCCCCCAGGCACAGCCCCAGGAACGGCCGGTCCTGGGCGGTCCAGTCGCGGATGAAGTCGATCTCGTCCTGGAGATACGGCTTTTCCTCGACCTCGTTCGCGCTCTGCGGCCCGCCATAGACTACCACGGCGTCGTAGTCCGACCGCGCCGAGGGCAGCGGATCGCCCTTTGCCACCAGCCGCCGGTCCAGCTCGTAGCCGTGCCGGGTCAGCCAGCGCGACACGCGGTCGTCGCGCGCCGAATCCATCTGAATGATCTGCAGAACTTTACCGCTCATTCCCGTTTCGCCCCACTCGCGCTCAGATGGAAGGCGGCCATATGATAGGCCGCCTGCCCCGGCTCATATAGGTACTCGCGCCCGACCGGACAGGCCCGCCGCGCTAGGCAGCCCTTGTCAAGGCAATCACGCCCGCCGGGCGAATCCAGATAGCCCGCACAGGCGGCGACATCGTAACCGCGGGAAGAGAAGGCGTGAACCGGACAGGCGGACAGGCACGGCTTGTCCGGACAGCTGTCGCAGGGCGACGGACGCTCGTCCGGCGGTGGAAGCGCCAGCCGTCCCGGGAACGCCAGCGCCCCGCGATAGGCGTGCCACAGCCCATACTCGGGGTGGATCAGGATACCCAGCGGCGAGACATGCACCGCCTCCGCCCGCCGCGCCCAGCGCTGGAAGGGATAGTACGGCGGTCCCTCGAACGGGAAGATCGCCCGGGCGCCGAAGCGCCGCGCCAGTTCGCCAATGACGCGGCGGCTCCAGCGATCCATCGGGTGCGGTTGCCCGTCTGCCGCCTCGGCGCTGGCGGAGAACACCCGCCACATCGCCGGCCCGGCGTTGCCGACAAGCAGCAAGGTGCCCGGCGTCCGACCGTCGTCCAACGCCGGCGCATCCACCGCGCCTTCGGGATGAAAGCCGCCGCGCAGCAGCAGTCCGTGTGCCGCCACCGCTTCGGCAATCGCCGCGATGCCGCTGCCGGAACTCATGCGATGTGCCGCCCCGCCATCCCGGGGCCGCCCTTACGCGGCGGTCTTCGACAGCTCTTCCTTGCGTCTGGCGAGGAAGGCCTGAAGCTGCTCCTGCCTGGCCTCGTCCATCTCCGGCTGCTGGTAATTCTCAAGCAGCGTCTGCCAGATCTTGGTGGCGCGGACCTCCGCCGTTTCGCCGCCGGCCTCCAACCAGGTTTCGTAGTTGCGCCAGTCGGAAAGCATCGGCGCGTAAAACGCCGTCTCATAGCGTTCCATCGTGTGGCTGGCGCCGAAGAAGTGCCCGCCGGGCCCGACCTCGCGGATGGCGTCGAGCGCCAAGGTATCATCGTCGACCTCGATGGGCTTCAGCGTCTCGGCCATCATCTGCAACAGCTCGGCGTCGAGCACCACCTTCTCGAACGAGGCAGTCAGCCCGCCTTCCAGCCAGCCGGCACCGTGATACAGCAGGTTGCAGTGACCCATCACGCCGCCCCAGATCGCCATCTCGGACTCATAGGCCGCCTGGGCATCCACGGCGTTGCTGGCGTTTGCGTTGGAGGCGCGGTAGGGCAGGTTGTAGCGCCGCGCAAGCTGGCCGGCGGCAAGCTGCGCCTTCGCGTTCTCGGGTGTGCCGAAGGCTGGCGCGCCGGTGCGCATGTCCACGTTGGAGGTGAAGGCGCCATAACACACCGGGCTGCCGGGTCGGGCAAGCTGGGTCAGCGCGATGCCGGCCAGCGCCTCGGCGTTCTGCTGCGCCAGCGCCGCCGGCAACGTCACCGGCGTCATCGCGCCCATCAGCGTGAACGGCGTCACCACCACGCACTGGCCCCAGGTCGACATGGCGATCAGGCCGTCGGCCATCTCGCCGTCGAAGCGCCGGGGCGAATTGACCGAGATGATGGTCAGCACGGCCGGATCGTCGACCAGATCCTCGCGCGTCTGGCCGCGCGCGATGGCCGCGATGTCGACGCCGTCCAGCGCGCGGTCCGCCCCGATGGACGAGCAGTGGTAGACCCGGTCGGTGTAGGTGACGTTCGCGGCGTAGCAGTCCAGGTGCCGGGTGTGCGCCGGAAGCTCCACGGGCGCGGTGGGCTGGTTGCCGATCAGGTGGACGATGTTCAGCGACTGCGCCAGCTTCAGAAGTGTCGCATAGTCCTCGTAGTTGCCTTGCCGCCGGCCGTTGACGCGGTCCTGCACGTTCGGCGGGCCGGCGACCAGGCCGAAGTTGATGTGGTTGCCGCCCAGCGTAATCGAATGCTCGGGATTGCGGGGGCGGAGCGTCACCTCGCTGGGCGCCTTGGCCACCAGGTCGAGGACCATGTCGCGGTCGAACTTGACGAGGCCGCTGGCGTGATCGACCTCGGCGCCGGCCTTGTCCAGCATGCTCAAGGCCTGCTTGCTCATGAACTCGATGCCGATCTCCTCCAGGATACGCATGGAGGCATCGTGCACCTTGTCGAGCTGCTCGGCGGTGAACACCTCCACCGGCGCATACGGGTTACGAACACGGGTCCACGGAAGCTGCTTGATACCGGGCGCCCCGCGACGCGCTGCACTGCGACGACGACGGGTCATCTCCACCCCCTTTCCTGGATTGGGTCCGCCTGGCCAGGCGCGCGCGGCGCTTCCGTCGGGGAAGCAGGCCGGTCGAACACCCCGGCGCGCACCACAGGACGATTTTTCTTGCTCTGCTTCAAGATGAAATCATAGTTGGTTCCGGGGACTTTGTTCCGTAGGCGACACCGACTGGCCTCATAAGACATTCGCCGCGGAACCCGCGAACGAGGGGCGGAAAACGGCATGAGCGATGCCGGCAACAACGAAGCGCGCGCCGACTGGAGCGATGCGCCGACGCAGACATTCGGCTTCCTGCTCATACCGCGGTTCTCGCTGATCGCGTTCAGTTCCGGGCTGGAGCCCCTGCGCGCGGCGAACCGCGCCAGCGGGCGCAAGCTTTACGACTGGAAAGTGATCTCCGCCGACGGCCAGCCGGTTCGCTCGTCCAGCGGCGTCGGCGTGCTTTGCGACAGCGGGCTGGAGGATGCCGGGCGGCTGCAGACGCTTCTGGTGGTCAGCGGCCTGGGCGAATCGGAGCTTGAGGACAGGGCGCTTTTCGCCTGGCTGCGGCGGCTGGCGCGTCAGGGCGTGCGCCTTGGGGCGATCTCGACGGGCACCTACCTGCTGGCGCGCGCCGGGCTGCTCGACGGCTATCGCTGCACCATCCACTGGGAGTCGCTGGCGGCGTTCGGCGAGGAGTTCCCGAACCTGGACATCACCGACGAGTTGTTCGAGATCGACCGCAACCGCCTCACCTGCTCCGGCGGCGAGGCGGCGCTGGACATGATCCTTTCCCTGATCGCGCTGGAGCATGGCCGCGACCTTGCCACACAGGTCTCCGAGAACTTCATCCACGAGCGCATCCGCGACACGAACGATCACCAGCGCATGGCCCTGCGCACGCGCCTGGGCGTCAGCCACCCCAAGCTGCTGGGTGTCATCGACCTGATGGAAGAGCACGTGGAGGAACCCCTCTCGCGCGCCGACCTGGCCCACCGCGCCGGCCTCTCCACCCGTCAGCTCGAACGCTTGTTCCGCAAATATCTGGGCCGCACGCCGACCCGCTATTACCTGGAGATGCGCCTGAACCGGGCGCGCATGCTGCTGCACCAGACGTCGATGTCGGTGCTGGACGTGGCGCTGGCCTGCGGCTTCGTCTCCGCCAGCCACTTCTCCAAGTGCTACCGCGAATTCTTCGACCGCACCCCACGCGAGGAACGCGCCAACCCGGCGGCGTGAGCGCGAGGCGCCGGCGTCACGTCAATCGAGACCACCCGGAATGACGACAGGGCCCGGTGATCGGCCGGGCCCTGTCCGCGTCGTTATGAAAGAGCGATTCCGCTCCAAATGACACTTTGTTTTGTTCCGTAGATCGCCGGCTGTCATGGCGATGGTAAGCATTTTTATACTCGGAAATTATATTCGTTTCGTCAAGGGAGTTTTTGCGATGAGCGTGATTGAAATCGCAACGCCAGGAACTTCCCTTGCCGTTCGCAAGGGAATGCTGTCCGTCAACGCCACCCTGATCCCGGTGGAGGACATCGACCTCGTCATCGCCGAGACGGCGGCCGTATCGGTGTCCGGCGCGGTGCTTGCCCTGCTGGCGGAGAACGGGGTGGAGTTCGTGACCTGCGACACTAGGCACAGGCCGGTGGCAAGCCTGTTCCCGGTCGCCGCCGGCGCAACGCTCGCCCCGCGCATCCTGCGCCGGCAGGCGGCGCTGACGCCCCGCCGGCGGCGCGCGCTTTGGCGGCGGATCGTGCAGGCGAAGCTGCGCATGCAGGCCGCCGCCCTGCCCCAGCAAAGCCACGCGGCGAGGCGCCTCATCCGGCTGTCGGGCGAGATCGCCCCCGGCGATCCCGGCAACATCGAGGCCCAGGCCGCCCGCCTCTACTGGCCGGCGCTGTTGGGCTCGGACTTCCGCCGGCACGCCAGCGACGACGCGAACGCCATGCTGGACTTCGGCTACGCCGTCGTCCGCGCCGTCATCTCGCGCCAGCTTCACGCCGCCGGGCTGCACCGCTCGCTGGGCCTGCACCACGAGAACGAAGAGAACGACGGCAACCTCTCCGACGACCTGATCGAGCCGTTTCGTCCGGTCGTCGACACACGGGTCCGCGCCCTGCTGACAGAGGGCGCGGAGATGGACAAGCAAACACGCGCGCGCCTTGCGGAGCTGCCCGACTGGCCGGTGAAGAGCGGCCGCGAGTGGGTGCGCTGCCGCACGGCCGCCGCGCGGCTGGCCCGCTCGCTTCGCGACGCGATCGACGGCGGCGGCACCGCGCTTGTCCTGCCGGATTCGATTGGGAGCGAGGACGATGCCGGACGGATGGCGGAAGATGTGGGTTCTCGTATTCTATGACCTGCCGGTGGCGGGGCCGAACGAGCGCCGCGCGGCCCGGAAATTCCACGAGTTCCTGGTGCGCCAGGGATTCGACCGCGTTCACTATTCGATCTACAATCGCTTTTGCGGATCGATGGAGCGCGCCAACACCTATGAGCGCCGCGTCGAAAAGGCGGTGCCGAAGCGTGGCTATGTCTGCCTGCTGAAGCTGACCGACAGGCAGATGGCGAACATGCGGCGGTGGATAAAGGGCGGATACGACCCGCACGAAAGTGCCCAGTTCACGCCGCCAGAGCAGTACAGGTTATTCTGATGCGCCGCGAAGCCTGCACGAAAAACCGGCCGATAAGCCCTCTATCTCAAGAGCTTATCGGCCGTACGAGCTTACCATCCCCATGACAGCCGGGGCTACGGAACGTCCAGCGTCGGCAGCACGCAGACCATCGGAGCTTACCATCCCCATGACAGCCGGGGCTACGGAACGGGCGGCTGGACTCGATGTCTAGTCCTGCAAGCTTACCATCCCCATGACAGCCGGGGCTACGGAACTGGCACCGCTACCAGATCCTGACCAAGCGCAGCTTACCATCCCCATGACAGCCGGGGCTACGGAACAGTTCGTCCCCGGAACCGACAGGCCGATTGAGCTTACCATCCCCATGACAGCCGGGGCTACGGAACGAGGTCCGCGACCAGTGCGAAGCCGCTGGCAGCTTACCATCCCCATGACAGCCGGGGCTACGGAACTATGCAGCCGCGCGGGCCGGCGACACGGCGAGCTTACCATCCCCATGACAGCCGGGGCTACGGAACGCGGCGCGCAGTCGGTCAACGGCGGCACGTAGCTTACCATCCCCATGACAGCCGGGGCTACGGAACCATGGGAATGCTCTTGTAGTTCGTGGCGTTAGCTTACCATCCCCATGACAGCCGGGGCTACGGAACGGGCCGGACGGCTGCCGTACGCTGCATCGCAGCTTACCATCCCCATGACAGCCGGGGCTACGGAACCGTAGTAGCGTGCCGCGACCTCGGGGCGCTAGCTTACCATCCCCATGACAGCCGGGGCTACGGAACAATTTGACTGTACGACCGTCTGGAAGCCGGAGCTTACCATCCCCATGACAGCCGGGGCTACGGAACTCACGCAACGTGAAGCGCACCCAGATTTCAAGCTTACCATCCCCATGACAGCCGGGGCTACGGAACCCACACGTCCATCGGCTGGATCGTCGCGGCAGCTTACCATCCCCATGACAGCCGGGGCTACGGAACCCCAACCTCGTCTCACCCCCGAGGTGCCTCAGCTTACCATCCCCATGACAGCCGGGGCTACGGAACTCGGAATATTCCGGGACGTCCATCTCGCTGAGCTTACCATCCCCATGACAGCCGGGGCTACGGAACACTGGTGAGTGTCTGCCCGACTTGCGCCAAAGCTTACCATCCCCATGACAGCCGGGGCTACGGAACCAGGGCGCGCTGCAGCGCGCGACGCGCGAAAGCTTACCATCCCCATGACAGCCGGGGCTACGGAACAGCCGAGCCAGTTCTTCACCGTCCGCCGGGAGCTTACCATCCCCATGACAGCCGGGGCTACGGAACTACCGGCGCGTGCGGTGTTAGGTAGCCTCAAGCTTACCATCCCCATGACAGCCGGGGCTACGGAACTACGATTCGGTCGAAATGCTGTGGGACGGCAAGCTTACCATCCCCATGACAGCCGGGGCTACGGAACTATCAGCTTGACGCGGTGTTCCACGACGACAGCTTACCATCCCCATGACAGCCGGGGCTACGGAACTGCTCGGCAAAGCGGCTCACCTCCAGCGAGAGCTTACCATCCCCATGACAGCCGGGGCTACGGAACCGGCGGCGTATTGGTGGATTTCCCGCCGGACAGCTTACCATCCCCATGACAGCCGGGGCTACGGAACTAAAGAGTGGTGGCGAGTGATGCCCCGATAAGCTTACCATCCCCATGACAGCCGGGGCTACGGAACACAAATCAACCCCAGATAATACGTTCGGTAGAGATTGGCATCAAAGTGGCGGGCTAGTCACTTAACTCGGAGTCGGCCCAAGATCGATATGGTTGCCGGTCGAATATCCGCCTTGCGGAGACCTTCCGCAGACGAAAACTTGTAGCCCTGGTCGCCGTTCAGATTGATGGCAGGGAATAACGCCTGGACATAAGCGGCCGCTTCCCTGCCCGTCGCATGGCGAGCGGGCCAGACGTACAGGCGACCATCCGTCACCATTTTCTTCACCTGAAAGATGCGTTCCGCCGTCTGCCCCGGCCAGTAGAGCAGATCGCCTTGCGACAGGGTCATGACAAGCCTTGCACCGGGCTGCGGTGGCTCCGGCCGGTTCCCGTTCCGGGCATGGAACCGAGGCACCACTTCCGCCTGCCATTTCACCTTGCCGTTCCGGCCCGTCAGTTCCCACACATGGTAGAAAGTGTTTCCGCCGGTAATCACGGCCGCGCCCGTGTTGCCTCGGAAATTCCAGATGACGCTCCGGGTCTCATCCCCATCATACGTCCCCGTCACCACCGTGTTGCCGGTCATGCCGCGTGGGCCCCAGCGCGGGTCGCGGGCGGCTTTCAGGCAGAGGTCGGACAGGGACGCCTCGGGCTCAGCGGCGCGGTATTCCCCCACCACGGCCTCGAAGCGCTCGCGCATTCGGGGCGAGGCGAATGCGGACATGGTCTTCTCGACCTTGTCGTCGGGCAGCGGCTTGCCGTTGGCGTCCTGGAACAGCCGCTCCACGGGGCGGCGAAGCACCAGGTTCTTGCCCGGCGCGTCGCCGTTCGTGGCGTCGCGAACACCGTAGAGCGTCTCTTCGTGAAGCTGCCCCTCCGTCCGGTGGCGCGGGCGGAAGGACGGCCAGATGCGTTCGTAGGTGCGCATGACGTCGGCACGGAAGCCTTCATAGGGCTCCGCCACCTCGGCCTCTGCGGGGTTGGGCAGCCCGTCTGCGCCATGGCGGCTGTGCAGCGTGTTGATCCATTGCACCATCGGCCTGTCGGTCGTGGCGATCACGGCGGCGTCGATGAAGTGATGGCGATGGTCCAGCCGGTTCTTCCGGCCCCCGGCGCCGCGCACCAGATAGGCGGCGACGTCGGCACGGTTGGCGTCGGGCAGCCGCTTGCTCACCTTCGGCGTCCAGGCCTTGATCAGGCTGTCGACCGCCTTGCGCAGATGCGCGGGCTCAAGCGCGGCAAGCTCCTGGTCCAGAAGCTGGGGATCGCCCAGCGCCGCATGGCTGAGCGGGATCAGGTCGCGCCCGCGCATCGGCGGCGTCAGGTCCCAGGCCGCGCGCAGCCAGCCTGTCAGGCGGCCGTTGCTGGCGATGACGTCGTTGCCGGGACGTTCCGCCACGACGTGGCGCAAATAGCGCACGGACGTGCGGGCGATATAGCTGGTGTCGGTGATCTGGCGCGGTGCCCAGCTCGACTCGTCGTCCTCGTCGTCCCCGCCCCGCTTGGCCAGCGCCGCCGCCTTCTCGCCGAAACGCCAGGCGATCGCCTTGCGCTCGGACGGGTCGAGACCTTCCAGGAAGTTGTCCACCCGCGCCTGCCACGCCGGGTCGTCGTGGAAGGCCTCCCACGGGGTGCGATCGCCCTTGCGGCGGTTCGCGGCCGCCTCGCATATGACCATGTTGGATTCCACGTCGCGGCCACCCAGGCTGACCGGAATCACGTGATCGACCTCATAGGCCTCGCTCAACAGGTCGGCGGCGGCGATGCGATTGCCGGTATAGGGGCACAGGTGGTTCTGCCGCTTCGCCAGACGGTGGCGGCGGCGGCGCTCGCGCGCGTTGGAAAGCCACTGGCCCTGGCGGCGCAACTCGGCGTCGATGGCGGCGTTGTCCGCCTCCTTCGCCGCCTGATCGCGCTGGCGGGTCTGGCGCTCCTCCGCGCCGGCCTTCAACTCGCGCGTGGTCTCCACCACAACCAGCCGCAGGTCGGAGCCATAGCGGTCCAGCAGCTTGTTCACCAGCTTGCGCAGCTCGTTCAGCGCGATGTGGACGGAGATGTTGGCGATGCGGCCATGGAACCGCTCCGGGTCGTCCAAGTCCTCCGGCGCGCCGGTGCCGTTCATGCCGACGTCCGGCATCGCCTGGGCATAGTACGGCAGGCGCGCGTAGCGGTGGGCCGGGCGCGCGTCGGTCGGATCGCGGCCCAGCGCTTCCACCACGGCATCGTGCACCCGCACGCCCGGCGTCATGTACGGCAGGATCCTGTGCGCCGCGGCGGCGGAGATCTGCGCGCGGCCGGTCGGCAGCTCGAACTGCACGGCATCGGCCAGCATCCCGGCGCGCTCGCCGTCCAGGCCAAGCCCCTGGCGAGAGTCGCGGATATACGCCAGAAGCCCGGCGCGCCGGCCGCGCCGCTCCCACAGCTCGGTGAACAGCGCGTCTTTCTCCGTCAGCGAGCGTTCGTTCCAGCCGGGGATCAGGGGCGCGAACAGGGCGTCGGTCTGGTGTCCCTCGGCCGCGCGGCTGGCCTGCTTGCCCGCCCCGGCCTGCAGCTCCACCGTGAACTTGTTCCGCCCGATACCGATGGCCTTGCGCAGTTTCGGCCACTCCAGGCGGGGCACCTGGCGCAGTTCCGTGAGCGCGGCCTCGTATTCCACCGCCGTCAGCGGCCGGTCCGCCTCGTCGAAGCCCTGTGGGAGGCGCAAGTTGCCCAGCGTCTGGCGCAGGATGAACTCCTGCACCGACGGCAGGGCGCGCCAGGCGCGGTCTTCCTCCGGCAGGTAGCCGCAGCGCCCCGCCTCGGGCGAGCGCAGCGGACGCTGATCCAGCACCAGTTCGGCGACGGCATCCCAGTCCAGCCCTGGAAACGCCGCCTCCTGCATCTCGCGGATCTTGCCCAGCTCTTCCTCGATCAGCGCGCGCGTCGGGGCATAGGCGTCGCCGCCGCCATAGCGCATGCGCACCGGCCGCCCCTGCGCCAGATCCGCCGCGAAGAGCGCGCCGACGGTGGGCGCCCCAGTCGCTGCCATGCGCTCGCGCAGGTGCGCCTCGGCGCCCAGCCAGAAATTGGTCTCCTCATTCTGGCCACTGTCCTCCTGGCCGCCGTCCTTATTGGCTTTCTTTCCCTTTTTCGAGTCGGCGCGCGTGTCGGCCTGGCGGCGGTCCAGAAGGTTGCTGCGAAAGCCGCGGTGCTTGTTCATGTGCAGCAGGACGGCGCGCAGCTCCGCCGGCTCGACGGCCCCCTTCGCCGCCTTGGCGCGGAGGGCATAGGGATCGGCGCCATCACCAGGATGCCCGTCGATGCCGGCCTGTTTCAGGCACGCCTCAAGCTGCGCCTTGCGCCAGCGGCGGGCGCGCTTGGGCCGGCGGGCGCGGCGCTTTTCGCCCCGCTCGCGCTGCTTGGAGGTCTGCGTCTCCGGGTCACGGCCGCTATCGAACAGACGGACGCCGCCGGCCAGCAGCTTTTCCGCCGCCGGCCGGTCCGGCCCCGCGCAGCATCGGAAAGCGGCCCAGCCGATGCTGTCGGTGCCGATGTCGACGCCAAGCATCCAGGGAAGATTCGAGGAAGTGTCCGCCGGCATGTGATTGCCCCGCCATTCGATGATTGCGCACGCCCTTGATGCCGCCACGCTACATTTGTTTATCAGCGAGTCAAAATTTTCCGGCGGGCATACCGATGTCAATATCAGCGCTGTTGGAGAAGTAAACTGGCGCCGCTGACGACGTTGAACGACATGCAGGGCGGAGTCATCGGCGTTAGCCGCAAGCGCGCCATTTCCCGCGATGGCATTTTCGGCGCCCGGTCTGCTAGCTTTGCGCCGGCGTTGTTGGAGCGAGAGAAGGCATGAGCGAACGGCGCGTGGCCGGCTATCCACGGCACCGGCGCATCGGCGATTCCCGCCTGGCGCGGCGGCTGGCGGCGGGCGTCGTGGGCGAGGTGCGTTTCGATGCGTTCACGCGCGGGCGCTATGCCACCGACGCCTCGCACTATCAGGTCGAACCCATCGGCGTCGTGCTGCCACGGCGCGAAGAGGATATCGCCGCCGTTCTGGAGATCGCGCGCGAGGAGGGCCTGCCCGTCATCCCGCGCGGCGGCGGCACCTCCCAGAACGGCCAGGCCATCGGCGAGGCAATCATCCTCGATACCTCGAAATACCTGAACGAGGTGATCGAGTACGACGCCACCGCGCGGCGCGTGTCGGTACAGCCCGGCGTCGTGCTGGACCGCCTGAACGCCCGGCTGAAGCGCGACGGCCTGTTCTTCCCGGTGGATGTCTCGACATCCAGCCGCGCCACCCTGGGCGGCATGGCAGGGAACAACTCGGCCGGCTCGCGCTCGCTGCGCTATGGCATCATGAAGGACAACGTGGAGGCCATCGACGCGGTGCTGGCCGACGGCAGCGCCCATCGCTTCGCCGAGGTACCCGGCAACCTGGACGATACCTCGCTCGACCCGCGCGTCCTCGACCTCGTACAGGGAATGCGTGCCCTGGCCGAGCGGGAGCGCGACGAGATGGCGCGGCGCATCCCGAAGGTGCAGCGTCGCGTCGGCGGCTATAACCTCGACAGCGTCGAAAGCGGCGGCCACAACATGGCGAAGCTGCTGGTCGGCTCCGAGGGCACGCTGGCGTTCTTCCGCCGTCTGACGCTGCCGTTACAGCCACTTCCCTCGCAACGGGTTCTCGGCGTCTGCCATTTCCCGACGTTCTTCGACGCGATGGACAGTGCCCAGCATCTGGTCAGGCTGGGCCCCAGCGCGGTGGAACTGGTCGACCGCAACATCCTGGAGATCGCCGGCGGCATTCCCCTGTTCCGCGAGTCCATGAAAAGGTTCGTCCGCGGCGAGCCCGACTGCCTGCTGATCGTCGAGTTCGCCGGGGAGGACGCCGGCGAGCTTCGCGACCGCCTCGGTGCGCTGGACGCGGAAATGGCGCGCCTCGGTTTTCCCGACAGCGTAGTGACGGCCGAAGACGCGTCTTTTCAGCAAGAGATCTGGGAGGTTCGCAAGGCCGGCCTCAACATCGTCATGGCGATGAAGGGCGACGGCAAGCCGGTGTCGTTCATCGAGGACTGCGCCGTGCCACTGGACCGCCTGGCCGCCTACACGGCGGAGCTGAACGAGGTGTTCGCGCGCCACGGCACGCGCGGAACCTGGTACGCCCATGCCTCGGTCGGCTGCCTGCACGTGCGGCCGATCCTGAACCTGAAGACCGAGGCCGGCGCGCGCCAAATGCGGGCGATCCACGAGGAGGCGCTGGACCTCGTGCGCCGCTACGAAGGCTCCCACTCCGGCGAGCACGGCGACGGCCTCGCCCGCTCGTCCTGGCACGAGAAGATGTACGGCCCGCGGCTGGTCGATGCGTTCGAGGTGGTCAAGGACGCCTTCGATCCAGATGAGACCTTCAATCCGGGCAAGATCGTCCGCGCGCCGCAAAGCGACGACCGCACGCTGTTCCGCTTCAAGCCGGGCTACGCCGACCAAGGGCCGGCGGAAACGGTGCTGGACTGGTCCGCCTGGGGCGGCTTCCTGGGCGCGACGGAGATGTGCAACAACAACGGCGCCTGCCGGAAGTTCGCGCCGGGCGTCATGTGCCCCTCCTACCGGGTGACGATGGACGAGCGCGACGCCACGCGCGGCCGCGCCAACAGCCTGCGCCTCGCGCTGAGCGGCCAGCTTGGCAGGGACGCGCTGACGTCGCCGGAGATGCGCGAGACGCTGTCACTGTGCGTCGGCTGCAAGGGCTGCCGGCGGGAGTGCCCGACCGGCGTGGACATGGCGCGGATGAAGATCGAGGCCACCGCGCAGTATCGAAAAGTTGCGCCGCTTTCCGCCCGCGACCGCCTCATCGCCTACCTGCCCCGCTACGCTCCGCTGGCCAGCCGCTTCGCGCCGCTGCTGAACTTCGCCGCGCGGCTGCCGGGGCTGGGTGCGGCGCGCGAGAAGCTGCTGGGCCTGTCCCGTCATCGCTCGCTGCCCGCGTGGCGGTCGGACCGCTTCCGGCCGGACGTGGCCGAGACCAGCCGCGCCAAGTCGGCCGACACCCGCGAGGTCGCGCTGTTCGTCGATACCTTCAGCGCCTACCACGAGCCGGAGACGGCCCGCGCGGCCATCGCCGTGCTGGAGGCCGCCGGCTGCCGCGTGAACGTCGCCCGCCCCGACGACGGCGGCAGGCCTCTATGCTGCGGACGTACCTTCCTGGCCACCGGCTTGGTCGACGAGGCGCGCGCGGAACTGGAACGGACACTGACAGTGCTGAGCCCCCTGGCGGAGCGTGGCGTTCCCATCGTCGGCCTGGAGCCCTCCTGCCTCCTCACCCTGCGCGACGAACTCGCGGCGGTGCTACCGGGCCGCGCGGCGGAGGCGGTGGGCATGCAGGCCAAGACCTTCGCCGAGTTCCTGGCGCAAGAGCACGCGACGCGCCGGTTGGATTTGCCGCTCAACGCGCTGCCCTGCACGTCCGCCTACCTGCACGGTCACTGCCACGAGAAGGCCTTCGGCGCGTTCGGCGCGGTGAAGACGGTCCTGGAACTGGTGCCCGGCCTGGAGGTCAATGCCATCGAGTCCTCCTGCTGCGGCATGGCCGGTGCCTTCGGCTACGAGGCAGAGCACTACGAGGTGTCGATGCGGATGGCCGAACTGTCGCTGCTGCCGGCCATCCGGCAGGCGCCGGAAGATGCGATCCTGGTTGCCGACGGCACCTCCTGCCGCCACCAGATCGCCGACGCAACCGGGCGAAAGGCGCACCACCTGGCCGTCGTGCTACGCGACTCGCTGCAAGGGGCCGGCGCGGCCTGAGCGTCGCGGGCGCGCTCCAGCCGCCCGGCTCAAGCCTGCGGGATCGACAGAAGCCGCCGTGCCTCCACCGCCGTCGCCGGGTGACGGTCGTAGTCGGCACAGAGGTCGGCCACGCGGGCGACCAGTTCCGCGTTGCTCTCGGCCAGCCGGCTCTTGTCGAAGCGGATGTTGTCCTCAAGCCC
Source organism: Ferruginivarius sediminum (assembly GCF_003344765.1). Classification (GTDB taxonomy): domain Bacteria; phylum Pseudomonadota; class Alphaproteobacteria; order Kiloniellales; family Rhodovibrionaceae; genus Ferruginivarius; species Ferruginivarius sediminum. Next base: position 52,459 of record NZ_QPMH01000014.1, read on the forward strand.
CGTACGGCAGTGGCCGCCCATCTCCAACGCCCAGTGGTTGACCTCAAGCTGATGCCGGCCGATCCCGGCCGCCGTCCAGGTAGCATCGGGCAGAAGCTCGCGAAGTTGGGCCACCTCAAAATCGAGGATATCGCGCCGTGCTGGCAGCGCATTCTTCACGCCCAGCACGAACTGCACGTGGACAGGGCGGACAAGCTCGCCGACCGCCGCCATCTCGACCGCCTTGTAGAGCATCGACAGGTCGAAGATCTCGATCTCCGGCTTGATGCCCTCGCACCGCATCCGGTCGGCCAGTTCCTTCACGAAATCCGGATGGTTCTCGTAGATCATGCTGGGGAAGTTGACGGAGCCGGTAGCGAGCGACGCCATCTCCGGGCGCAGATGGAGCATGCTGCCGCGCGCCTCGGTGGAGCGCCCCCGCCCGCCGGTGGAGAACTGGACGATCATGCCGGGGCAATGCCGGCGCACGCCGTCCAGGTAGGCCGCGAATTTCTCCGGGTCCGACGACGGTGTCTCGTCGTCGTTGCGGACGTGGACATGCGCGATGGTGGCGCCTGCCTCGAAAGCGGCGTGCGTCGATTCCACCTGCTCGTCGACCGTGATCGGCACGGCGGGGTTGTGCGACTTGCGCGGGACGGAGCCGGTAATCGCGACGGTGATGATGCAGGGCGTCGTCATGTCAGGCACTTTCCTTCCGGGTCGTGGCATTCGCGGGCGCATCCGGACCGCCGGGACCAGCGTCGAAGTAGCCGCGCAAGCGGTCGCGCTCGATCAACTCGGGCGCGCGCTCCCCGGCGGGGCCATAGCCGCCGCCACCGGGCGTCTCCACCTCGATCCAGTCGCCTTCGCCCAGCAGGTAGCCCTCGCCCTTCGAGAGATGTTCGGGCGAGGTCATTTCGCCATTGCGGCAGATCCGGATGACGTTTGGCGCGCCGGCGTCGCCGCCCAGAATGCCGGGCGGACCGAAGCGCCCGTGCTCCATCAGGAACGATGCCTTGGCGTTGCCGCGTAGCAGGCGCACGCGATAGCGAACGCCGAAGCCGCCCCGGTAGCGCCCGGCGCCGCCCGAGCCTTCGCGGAGCGCGAACTGCTCGATGAGGATGGGATAGCGCTGTTCCAGGATCTCGACCGGCTGGCTCTTCGAGATGCCGATGGTGGAACAGCCGTTGCTGATCCCGTCGCCAGCCCACCAGCCACCGTAACCGCCGCCGGAGAAATAATACATGATGTAGCTCCGCCCCGTTTCCGGGTCGAAGCCGCCCATGCTGAGGTTGCCGCTGGTTCCGGCGGGTGCTGCGAACAGCCGGTCGGGGATCGCTTCCGACAGGGCAAGCAGGACCGATTCCACCACGCGCTGCGAGACCTCGGCCGCACAGCCGGCAACCGGGCGCGGATAGTGGGCGTAGAGGAACGTCCCCTCCGGCGGCTCGACGTGAATCGGAGCGAAGCAGCCGGCGTTGAGCGGCACGTCCGGGAAGATGTGCTTCATCGCCAGATAGACGGCGGACAGCGTGCTCGCCCAAACCGAGTTCATCGGCCCCTGGCACGGCGGGCTGGAGCGTGACAGGTCGAAGTGAATGTCCGAGCCCTCGACGCGGACGTCGACGGCCACCTCAAGCGGCGCGTTCACTACGCCGTCGCTGTCCATGTAGGCCGAGGCCGCGTAGGTTCCGTCGGGGATGGCCTCGATGTGGCTGCGCATCATCCGTTCCGAGCGCTGCTCAAGCTCGGCGATCGCAGCCTCGACGGTTTCCTCGCCGTAGCGGTCCAGCAGCGCCGTCAGCCGCCGCGCGCCGGTGGCAAGGGCGGCGATCTGCGCGCGGATATCGCCGATGCGCTCCTCGGCGACGCGGATGTTGGCAAGCACCAGCTTGACCAGGTCGTCGTCCATCTCGCCGCGCTGCACCAGCTTGACGGGCGGGATGCGCAGGCCTTCCTGGTGGATCTCGGTGGCGGTGCTGTTGAAGCCGCCCGGCACCATGCCGCCGGTGTCGGGCCAGTGGCCGGTGTTCGCCAGATAGCACCACGGCCGGCCGCGATAGTAGAAGGGCCGCACCATCTTGACGTCCATCAGATGCGTCCCGCCCAGGTAGGGGTCGTTCACCAGGATGACGTCGCCGTCCTCCAGGTCCTGCCGCTCGGCAATGACGGAGCGGGTGGTCTCCTGCATGACGCCGACGAAGATCGGCAGGCCCAGCTCGCCCTGCGCGATCACCCGTCCGTCGGCCAGGCCGTAGATGCCGTTGGAGCGGTCGAAGGCTTCGGAGATGACGGGCGAGAAGGAGGTCTTCTCGTGCACCAGGTCCATTTCGCTGCAAACCTGCTGCAGCCCCTTCTCGATGACGGTCAGAGTAACGGGATCGATGGTCATGCGCTGGCCTCCGCGGATGCGGCGTTGGCGTTCACGTCGATGATCATGTTGCCGAAGGCGTCGGTCCGCCCGGCGGCACCGGGGTCGATCACGATGGTGGTGTCGAGTTGCTCGACAATGGCGGGACCGGCGATCCAGCTGCCATCCCCCATGTCCTCGCGGCGGTAGACCTTGGTGTCGTACCAACGCTCGCCGAAGTAGACAGGGCGCTGTCCGGACGCGTCGGGCACCTCGGCCTTCGCCTCGCCACCGCCGAACAGGGCCAGGTCGGGACGCTTGCGCACGCCGATGACGGTCGTGCGGATATTCACCAGGACCGGCACCATCTCGGGCAGCGTGATCCCGAAACGCTCCTGGTAGTGTGCCGTCATGTCGGCCAGCACGGTCTCCGGATCGAAGGACGCGCCGCGCTGCGGCAGGCGGATGACATGGGACTGACCCTGGTAGAGCAGGTCGAACTCGTGCCGCACCTCGACGGTCTCGACGGTGACGCCCTCGCGTTCCAGCAAGGTCTTGCCGGCCTTCGCCTGATCGGCGAGCCAGCGGTCGACATCGGCAGACTCAAGCTCCCGCACCGGCGTGTTCACGGTCTGCACGAAGTCGTGGCGCACGTCCGCCAGGATGCAGCCAAGCGCCGACGTCAGGCCGGGAAAGCGCGGCACCAGAACCCTCGGCAGCCCCAGTTCGCGGGCGATCTCGACGGCGTGCAGCGGCCCCGCCCCGCCGTAGGGCATCAGCGCGAAGTCACGAGGATCGTGGCCTTTCTCGATGGAAATCAGCCGGATCGCGGCGGCAAGCTCGTTGACCGCAACGTCGATTACGGCCTTCGCTGCCTTCACGGTGTCCATACTGAGCGGCCGTCCAATCTTCGCGTCGATGGCGGCCTCGATTTCCTGCAAGGGAGCGTGCCCGCCGGAGCCGGTGACGGCGTCCGGGTTGATGCGGCCGAGAAGGAGGTTCGCGTCGGTAATCGTCGGCTCCTTACCGCCCCGGCCATAGCCGATGGGACCCGGATAAGAGCCCGCGCTATCCGGGCCGACGCGAAGCATCCCGGCACTGTCCACGCGGGCGATGCTGCCGCCGCCGGCCCCGATGGTGTGGATATCGATCATCGGGATGCGCAGCGGCACGGCGTAGGCCAGGTCCTTCTCCGCCGTGATGACCGGCTCGCCGTCCACCACCACGGCCACGTCATAGCTGGTGCCCCCCATATCGCCTGTGATGACATTCCCGACCCCGGCGGCGCGGGCGATCTCGGCGGCGGCCAGCACGCCAGCGGCCGGGCCGGACATCACCGTGTGCGCCGCGTTCTCGCCCACGACCGAAGCATCCATCATGCCGCCGTTTGCCTGCATCACCAGAAGCTGGCGGGCATAACCCGAATCCTTCAGCCGCTCGGCCACGCGGTCGATGTAGCTCGTCACGATCGGCCGGATCGCCGCGTGGATGGCCGCAGTGCTGCCCCGCTCGAACTCGCGCATCTCGCGGATGATCTCATGCCCGGCGACGACGTGGCCGTTTGGCCAGATCTCCCGCACGATCTCGGCGCAGCGCTGCTCGTGCGCGGGGTTGGCGTAGGCGTGCAGGAAGTGAACGACGACCGATTCGGCCCCCATTTCGCGCAGCCGCTCGACCGCCGCGCGCACCGCCGCTTCGTCCAGCGGCTGCACGATCCTGCCGTGCGCGTCGATCCGCTCGGGCACCTCAAGGCGGAGGTTGCGGGGGATCAGCGGCTCGAAGCTGCCCGACAGGCCGTAGTTGTGCGGCCGCGTGCGCCGGCCCAGTTCCAGGACGTCGCGGAACCCCGCCGTCGTGATCAGGCCGCAGACCGCGCCCTTGCGCTCCAGGACCGCATTGGTGCCCGCCGTCGTGCCGTGCACCAGCCAGTCGATGGCCGACGGCGCAACGTCCAGTTCCCTCAGCCCCTGAAGGAAGCCGTCGGAGAGATCGCCGACCGTCGTCGGCACCTTGGCGGTTCGCCATGTCCCGCTCTCGCCGTCGAGCAGGATGAAATCGGTGAAGGTGCCACCGACATCGACGCCGACGCTGATTTGCGACACGTTGTCCTCCTGACGCATAACGCGACTCTAAGGCGTAAGGTTGTTTCGTTTATTGAAACTTTGTTCTGATTTATGATACTAGAAACGACTGAGCGGACGTTGTCAACCGCCTGGGTTCCCATGGAACGGCATCGGCGGCGCAAGCGGAGTACGGGATGAGCGAGAGACAGAAGACCCTTCCCCTGGAACGCTACATGAGGGTCGCTGAGGTGGTGGCCGCCTCTCACCAGAGTGTCGGACTGACCGAGATCGCGGTGCTGACGGGGCTGCCGAAGCCGACTGTTCATCGGCTGATCAACGCGCTCGTCGATACCGGCATCCTGGAAGCGGACGGTGCGCACTACAAAAGCTTCACCGTCGGCCGGCGGCTGTGGCGGATCCTCTACCTGGGCCTCGACCGGGACAAGGTGGCCGGCTATGCGCAGATCGTCTGCGACGACTTGGCGAAGGAGTTCAAGGAAACCTGCTACATGGTCCGGCTGGGCCAGCGGCACGTTCGCGCCATCGCCCGCTCCGCGCCCGACCAGGGGCACCGCCTGCACGTGCTGCCGGGCGCCGAGCTGCCCCCGCACGCGGCCTCTTCGGCCAAGGCGATCCTGGCGTACCAGGACGGAGAAACCCTGGACCGGCTGCTGCCCGACCCACTGCCGGCGCTGACCGAACACACCATCACCAGCCGCGCCGATCTGGAAGTCGACCTCGCCCGCGTGCGCGAAACCGGCTATGCGATCTGCGACCGCGAGATCGACGACAACGTCATGGCCTATGCCTGTCCCATCCATCTTGCCGGCGCCGGGGTTCTCTACAGCCTGGGAGTAACAGGGCCGTGCAGCCGCCTGCGCCAGATCCCCACGGAGGAACTGGTGGCGGCCTTGAAGCAGGGGGCCTCGCGCTTTGCCGACATGCTGGGGGCAGTTGCCGGATAGACGGCTCAGAACAGCCTGTCCGGCAGGAACAGGATGATGTCGTGGAACACCAGCATGATGCCGGTCGCCAGCAGCATCAGCATCACGAAGGGCAGCACGGACTTGTAGATATCGCCCATCGTCACCGACGGCGGCGACACGCCGCGCAGGTAGAACAGGTTGTACCCGAACGGCGGCGTCAGGAAGCCGATCTCCATGTTCACGATGAACAGGATGCCGAACCAGACGGGATCGAAGCCCAGCTTCGTGACGATCGGCACGACGATAGGCGCCGTGATCATGATGATACCGACGGTGTCCAGAACCATGCCGAGTGCCAGCAGGAGTCCCAGAATACCGATCAGGATGACGTAGCGGTCCACCTCCAGGCCCAGCACAAGGCTCTCGATCAGGCGCGAGGCGCCGGCCGCCGTGTAGAAGGTGGAAAGCGCCGAGGCGCCGATGATGATCCAGAAGATCATGCAGCTCAGCAGCAGCGTCTCGTTGCAGACCTCCTGGATCAAGCCCCATCCCAGCCGCCGCTGGACGCCGGCGGCCAGCAACGCCCCTGCCGCGCCCACGGCGGCGGCCTCGGTCACGCTGGCCAGGCCGCCCAGGATCGAGCCGAGCACCGCAACGACGAGACCCAGCGGAACGATAAGGCCCTTCAGGCTGACCAGCTTCTCACGCCACGAATAGCGCCGCGTCTCCGTGCCGCCCGCCATCTCCGGCTGTAGCCACCCGCGCAGCAGCAGGTAGGCGATGAAAAGCCCTGCGATCAACAGGCCCGGGAGAACGCCGCCCGCATACAGCTTGCCGATGGAGGTGCCGGAGATCAGCCCGTACACGATCATCGTCACGCTGGGCGGGATAAGGATACCCAACGACCCGCCCGCGGCGACGGAACCAAGCGCGATGCCCTTGGCGTAACCACGCTCCAGCATCGCCGGGACCGCCAGAAGCCCCATGGCAATGGTGGCCGCGCCGCTGATTCCGGCCATCGCGGCGAACAGCGTGCAGATGACGATGGTGCCGACGGCCAGCCCGCCGCGCAGGGTGCCGGCGAAACTCTGCATGGTGTTGTACAGCGTTTCGGCGATACCGGAACGCTGCAGCACCGAGGCCATGAAAATGAACAGTGGTATCGCCAGGAACTGAAAGCTGGAGGTGTTCTGGAACGCCCGCATCGGCAGTAGGTTCAGGCCATCGACGTTCCACATGGTGGCGATCAGCACGGCGCTGAGCCCGCCCAGCGCAAAAGCGATGGGTACGCCGATGGCCAGGAAAACGACGAGGCCGCCGAAAAGCAAGGTCGTGACCAGGACCGGATCGCTCATGCCGAGCCTCCGTCCCGCTCGTCGCCGGCCCACAACCTGTAAAGGCGCGACAGCCATGCCAGGACAAGCAGCACGGCGCCTATGGGCAGCAGGCTCTTCGCCGCCCAGACCGGCCCGCCCCAAGCCCCGGTCGCCGAGCGCTCGTCGATGGCGATCGAACGCAATGCAAGCTCACCGCCCAGCCACAGCAGGACGCCGACGAAGATGAGGAAGAGAGCCGTGCTGACGGTGGTATCCACGATGGCCCGGGTCCGCGACCCCATCTGCCCGTAGAAGATGTCGACGCGGACGAAATGATCCTTCGCCAATGCGTACGGCCCGCCCAGGAAGATCAGCGCCGTGATCAGCCACGTGCTGAGTTCGTGCGCCCACGACGATGGCATGTTGAAGGCGCCGCGCGCGATGATCTCGTAGACGACCAGGGCGATCACCACGAGAACCAGCAGGGCGGCCGCCCGGCCGATCCCGGCAATGACCCGGTCGATCCAGCGAAAGGTCAGGTCGAGCATCACGCCTCCCCAGGCCCAGGGTTCAAACGACGTTCAAGGGAACCATAGAAGAGAAAAAAGAAAAGCGGCGGCGCGCCGCCCCCGGCGCGCCGCCGTGGCCGCAAGTCTAGCGGCCAAGCTCTTCAAGATAGGCGTTCAGCATCTCGACGCCGCGCTTGGCGTACGCGTCCGCCTCGGCATAGTCCTGCCAGAGGTCGCGGGCGATGGCCTCCATCTTGCGCCACTCCTCGGGCGGGATGCGGCTCACCTCGACGCCCGCGGCCTGCATGTCCTGCATGGCCTTCGCGTCCTCCAGCGCGCTGATCGCCAGGTACTCGAAGGACGCGGCAATCGCCGCTTCTTCCAGGATCGCCTTGAGATCGTCCGGCAGTTCCTTCCAGGCCGACATGTTCACGGCGAAGAAGTTGTTCGGCACCGGCATCGGCGACGGCTGCATGTAGTACTTCGCAACCTCGTGGAAGGAGTTGTTCATGTTCCCCGAGGGGCTGGCCCAGCGCGCGGCGTCCACCACGCCGGTGGCAAGCGCGCTGTAGATCTCGCCGCCGTCGAGGAAGGTGGCGCTGGCACCCATCTTCTCGTACCACTTCGCCTCGATGCCGAATGCGCGGACCTTCAGGCCCTCGAAGTCCTCCATGCCGGTGATGGGCTTCTTCGACATCATGTCCCAAGGCGGGGAGAACTGCGGGCCGAGGTAGAACACGCCCTGCTCGGCATAAGCCTCGCGCGCCAGGTCGATGAAACCCTTCTTGTAGAAGAAGTTGTAGCGCTCCATCGGCGTGCGCAGCGAGCCGGGAACGCCCATCTCAAGGTTGGCGATCGGCCCCATCTTGCCGGAGTAATAGCCGCCGGTGAGCACCGCCATCTGCGCGAGGCCGGTGGAAACGGCCTCCAGTCCCTCGCTGATCGGGAACAGCGCGCCGACCGGATGAAGATCGAAGGTGATCCGCCCCCCGGACATCTCCTCGGCAAGCTCGACGAACTTCTTCTCGACCGCGACATAGCCGGGCTCACCGGCATTCAGATTGCTCTGGATCTGCCAGTGATAGCTTTCCTCACTGGCCACCGGACCGGCGGCGGCGACCGACACGACAGCCGCGACAGCGACCGATTTTATTGTTGTTGAAAGCAGTTGCATCTTCCGGGCCTCCCTCCTCTCCGTGGGAATAAGCCTTGAGTGAGTGTTTCGATTTTCGAAATCTTTTCTTGATTTACGAAAACGTGTCACGCACTGCGCCGCCCTGTCAAGCGGAAGGCAAACCGCAAGCGTGAAATCGCTCGCGGACGCGAGCCGCCAAGCCCGGTGCAAGCGGTGGATTACCGCGGACCTCCGGTGGACCGTTTTTTAGATTGAAGGATCGTCTCCGACTGCCGCCCCACACACCGCCCGGTAACCCCGCGGCGTGTGGCCATAGTGCTGCCGGAACAGCGTGGCGAAGTGGGGCTCCGAGGCGAAGCCGCATTCGATGGCGATGTCGAGGATGCGGGCGTCGGAGTGCGCGATCAGGTTGCGTGCCACCGCCAGCCGGTAGGAGCGCAGCGCCTGCGCCACCGTGATGCCGAGTTCGCGCCGGAAAAGCCGTTCCAGCTGTCGGCGGGAGACGCCGCCGCGCGCGGCCAGGTCGTCGACGTCGAGGGCTTCGCTGAAATGCGCCTCGATATGCGCCAGCGCGGTGCGCAGCGCGCGGTGCCTGGCGGGGCCGAACAGCGGCGCCGCCGGCTGCGCCTCGCCGTGATCGACCAGGCGGTCGAACAGCATGATCCGCGCCGCCTTCACGGCCGTGTCCAGGCCCACGCGGTGCTCCACCAGCCAGTTCGCCACACGCACCGCGCCCAGCCCGCCGGCGCAGGTGATGAAGTTCCCGTCGCGCACGTAGACCGCGTCGCTCACCGGCGCCACATCGGGAAAGGCATCCAGGAACTCGCCGCGATGCAGCCAGTGGACGCAGGCCCTGCGCCCCGCCAGCACGCCGAGCCCGGCCAGGGCATAGCTGGCCCGGCACAGCCCGATCACCGTCCGGTTCCGCCCCAGCGCCGTGCGTACGAGATCGGCCCCGCCGGGCGGCCAGTTGAAATCCAAGGGGGTGCGTCCGCCCGCTACCACCAGACAATCGAACGGCTCCGCCCGGCACGGCCGCTCGCTGGGCCCTAGCGACAGGCCGCAGCTTGAGCGCACCCGCCCCGGATCGTCCGAGAGCAACTGCCAGCTACACTGCAGTGGCCGGCTGCGGTCGCCCTCGTCCGCCGCCAGACGCAGCGTGTCCAGGAAGGTCGCCACCGGCGTCAGCGTGAACTCCGGCAGCAGGTAGACGGCCACCCGCAGCCGGGGGCCGCCGGGCGGTCCATCGCCGGCAATCGCGTCGGGCTCAGTGGCAAGGTCTTTCATATCCGGCCCACCGTTGGCCGGGCATTGCGCCCACGCCGGGTGCGGGAAGCCTTACGCTCCCCATACCGTGTGCAGATGCCCGGCCCAGTTCTCTCCCATGACCTTGGCGATCAGCCTTTCAGGCCAGCCCTTGCGCTCCATCGCGGCCGTCAGGTTCGGGAAATCCTCGATGCGGCGAAACCCGTCGGGCATGACGATATCGCCGAACTCCGTCAATTGTCGCGCGTGGCCCTTGTCCTGCGTAATATAGTCGAAGAAATCCCGGCCGTGATCCTGGGTGAAGTCGGTGCCGATTCCGACCTGGGCTTCGCCAACGAGGTTGAGGACATGGGACACCGCGTCCACCACGTCGTCCACGGAGGAGTCGTTCCCCTTCTTCAGGAACGGCGGAAACGCGGTCACGCCGACGAAACCGCCATGCTCCGCGATCAGCCGCAGGTCCTCGTCGGTCTTGTTGCGCGGATGCGGTTTCATGGCCGCCGGCAGGCAATGGGAGAACGCCACCGGCTGCTTGGAATAGCGGATGGCATCGCGCGCGGTGTCCGCGCCGACGTGGCTCAGATCGACAAGGATGCCGACGCGGTTCAACTCGTCAATCAGTTCGCGGCCGAAGTCGGTCAGCCCGCCGTCGCGGCTCTCGTAACAGCCGCAACCCACGGAGTTCGCCGTGTTGTATGTCAGCTGGACGATGCCGAGACCGAGTTCCTTGTAAACCTGGACCAGCGGCAGATAGTCACCGAAGCCACTGGTGTTCTGCCAGCCAAGAATGATGCCGACCTTGCCCTCGGCCTTGGCGCGACGGATGTCCTCGGTCGTGTAGACCTGCAGCAGCAGGTCGCTGTTCTCCCGGATCCAGCTCTTCCAATCCGCCACCGCCTTCATCGCGGTCGGAAAGTCCTCCCAGACACAGGCGGTACAGTTGGCGGCGGTGAGACCGCCGTCGTGCATGGCCTGGAAAAGCGAACGGCTCCAGTTGGCGACGATCAGGCCGTCGACGACCGTAAGTTTGCCGTGAAGGTCTTGCGTCATGAACAGCTCCGAAAGCGTTAGTAGAAACTGGGCAGGAAGAGGACGATGCCCGGCAGCAGAGTGAGCAGCACGATGGCTCCCAGCATGATCAGCCAGTACGGCATGGTGGCCCAGGCGGCCTGCGCCAGGTTCACCCGCTGCCCGGACATCGTCACCAGAACGAACAGGTTCAGCCCGACCGGCGGCGTGATCATCCCGATTTCCATCAGCAGCGTCACGATGACGCCGAACCAGACGGGGTCGAAGCCGACGGCCGTGATCACCGGGAAGGCAATCGGCAGCGTCATCAGCAGCAGCGAGATGCCGTCGAAGAAGCACCCGAGAACCAGGTAGAGCAGGACGATCATCCCCAGGACCGCGTACCGCGACAGGCCCAGGCTCGCCGCCCAGGCGACAATCGACTGTGGCATGCCCAGGATGCTGATCGCCTGCGCCAGGATCAGCGTTCCCAGCATCACCATGGCGATGGCGCCGAAGACGACGCTGGCGCCCAGAAACGAGCCCCACAGCTTGCGCGGCGTCAGGTTGCCCCAGGTGAAGCCGAGGACGATAGCCGCCGCGACGCCCAGCGCCGCCGCCTCGGTCGCCGTCGCAAGCCCCAGATAGATCGTCCCCAGGACGAAAAAGATAAGGATCGGCAGCGGCCAGATGTTCGACAGCCCTCTCAGCATATCGGCCGTCGTCGGCTTCTCCGCCTCGTCCGGCGTGATGTCCGGCCGCGCCTTGGAAAGCGCCATGATGTAAAGACTGAACAGCCCGGCGATCATCACGCCGGGGACGATGCCCGCGAGGAACAGCTTGCCGATGGAGACGTTCTGCGTCGCGCCATAGATCAGCAGCGCGAGGCTGGGCGGAATCAACAGGCCCAGGGTGCCGCCGGCCGCCAGGCTGCCGATGATCGTCGGCCCGTCGTAGCCGCGCTTGGAAAGCTCAGGATAGCCGACCGAGCCGATGGCAGCGGCGGTCGAGGTGCTGGAGCCGCTTACGGCGCCAAAGATGGTACACACCGCGATGTTGGTGTGCAGCAGCTTGCCCGGAACGCGGTGAAACAGCGGGCTCAGGCCGTTGTACACGCGATCGCTGATGCCGCTGGCCAGCAGGATATCGCCCAGGAAGATGAAGATCGGCACTGCGCTCAGCGTGAAGTCGGTGAAGACGTTCCACACCTTCATGACGGCAAGCTGGCTTGCGCCGCCCGCCTCGAAGTGGAGCAGCGCGAAGCCGACGAGGCCGAGGCCCGCCCCCAGGACGGCTCCGGTCGACAGCAGGACCACAAGGCTTGCCGCCAGGATGCCCCACGTCATGGTGAGATCTCCCGCTCTTCGGGTTCCAGCCAGGACGTCCGCCCTGCCATCCGGCGCAGGCAGTCCCAAAGCTGGATCAGCGCCACCAGCAGGGCGATGAAGAAGGCTGCGGCCATCAACCCCATCCAGGGCCACAGTACCAGCGAGCCCAGTTCGGACCGGGAGTCGATCATCCGCGAGAAGGACGCGAACTCGTAAGCCTGGGAGACGAAGACAGTGGCGAAGGCGATGAAGATCAGCGACGCGGAGATTTCCGCGACCCGTGCCCAGACGCCGCGCAGCTTGCGGCTCACCAGATCGACGCTGATGTGGCTGCGCTGCAGCAGGCCCAGGGGAATGGCGAGGAAGGAAAGCGAGAGGAACAGCAGTCCGACAAGCTCGTCGGAGAATTTAAGCGGCGAGCCGAGGAAGTAGCGCATGACGGCGCCGGAGAACACTAGCACGGTCATGACGATCCCGGCGATAGCGGCCAGCGCATTCATCGCACGCACCAACAGGGCAAGCAAACGCACGGGAAGCGGCATTCGCGCCTTGTCCGCTGCGACGTCTCCCATGGGTTTCCTCCGTATTCACCCCGTGAAACGGGCCGCCGGCCGCGCGGGAAGCACGGCCGGCATCGCCTCGTCCGGACTACTCGGGCAGTTCGCTGATCGCGTCCTGCATCCGCTCATAGTACTCGATACCCTTGGGGCCAGCCTTCTCGGCCAGCTCGCGCCAGGCCTTCTTCGACGCCGCCACGAACTTCGAGACATCCTCCTCGGAGAACGGCTCCAGCATGGTGACGCCAAGCTCCTCGCGCTCCGCCCGGGCCTTCGCCTCGCGCTCGGGGTCGACCGCGGCCTCACGGGTCTCCTGCCAGATCTCCTCGCCGGCCTCGCGCAGGATATCGCGCTGCTCATCGCTCAGACCCGCCCAGGCCTTCTGGCTGACGCCGAACATCCACGGCACGGCCGCCCAGGGGTGCAGATAGGCCTCGTACTCGGTGACCTCGTGCAGCGACACGGTCGGCGCGACTGTGGACAGGTAATAGGCGCAGTCCACCACGCCGGTCTGGAGGGCGAGATACATGTCGTTCTGGGGGATCACCTGCGCCGCGACGTCGAGGCGGGTGAAGGTGTCCACCAGGTGAGCAGCCCATACACGGAGCTTCTTACCCTTCAGCTCCTCCAGGGTGTTGACCGGGCTCTTGCAGTGGATGCCCACGTCGAAGACCGGGCTCACGACGCCGCCGACGGTGTTGATGTTCCAATCCCCGTAGGCCTCCTCGTAGATCTCGCGGACGGTCGGCAGCAACTCCATATGCTGCTCCGGCTCGCGGATCGCGCCCTGGACGTAGACCGCGGCAAGCCCGGGTGCGTCACGGGTGTAGTAGCCGCCGTAAAGCATCGCCATGTCGACGGCGCCCGCCTTCAGGATGCGCAGAAGGTCCGGGTCCTTCAGGCCGAGAGAGCCAGCGTGATAGACGTTGATCTTCAGTTCGCCGTCGGACTTCTCCGCCACGCGCTCGGCGAACTTGTTCAGCCACTGGGCCTCCGGGCGCGATTCGACGATCTGGCTGTGCATCTTCAGCGTCGTCTCCGCGTGGGCCGGCGCGCCGTGCATCGTCGTCGCGGCAAGCGCCAACGCACCGCCGCCAAGCATCGTGCACAGGGCCTTCGGGAGCTTACGGATGTAGCGTTCCATACGTCTCTATCCTCCGATGCCGTGTTGTTTTTTGGAGTGGAAGGACCGCGTCGGCGACGCGGGGTGCGGGAAATCGCCGCGTTACTGCGCGGCGCTACGCGATGCGCCGATCCCGTCGAGGTATTCGACGCAGCTTTCGACCGTCTCGACGTCGCCGAACTTCGCGTCGATGTCGAAAAGGTTCCAGGCCACGGCACCGGGCACGCGGTCGCCGATCGCCTCTTTCACCGCGATGGTGCGAAAACCCTCGGCAAGGCCGTCGCATACCGTGGTGCGCACGCAGGCCGAGGCGGTGACGCCTGTGACCAGGATCGTGTCCACCCCGGCGGCGCGCAGGAAGCCCGCAAGGTAGGTTCCGTGGAACGAGCTGGCGCGCTTCTTCACCAGCAACTGCTCGCCCTCGATCGGCTCGATGCGGGAATCGATGGCCCACAGGTCCTTTCGGTTCTCCGGCACGGCCTCGACCGGGATCTTGTTGTGCCACAGTCCCATGTCGGTGTCCGGGTTCGCCCTGTCCGTGACCTGATAGCAGGTGGTCACGTGCACGACCGGAAGCTTGTTGCGCCGGAAAGCCGCGAGAAGGTCCTGCATCGCCGGGATGATCCGGTCGTCCATGCCCTCGCAGGTGAAGGGGTTGCCGGGGCGCGTCCAGGCGTTGGCAAGATCGACGCTGATCAGCGCCGGCTTGGCGCCGAAGCCGACCTTTCGCTGGAACCCGCGCTCACGGTAGATATTGCTGGCCTCGGCAAAGGCCTCTTCCAAAACCGCGTTCAGGTCTGCACGCATTGATACGTTCCCCTATGAGCCGATAGAAGGGCGCGTTGCCGCGCTGACCGGGGAACCTGCGGCGAAACTGATCTTGAAACAAATATCAATTTCTATGAAATTAATGCCACTGTATGCATGGATCTCTCAATGCGCTATGATTTCCGCCAGATAAACGCCTTCTGCGTCGTCGCCGAGGAGCTTCACTTCAACCGCGCGGCGGAGCGGCTTCACGTCACGCAACCGTCGCTCAGCCGCACTATCCAGAACCTGGAAGAGGCGGTGGGCGTCAGCCTCCTCCACCGCACCACGCGCAAGGTCGAATTGACCGAGGCCGGCAAGGCCTTTCTAGCGGAATGCCGGCTTGGCCTGGGTCACATGGACCGCGCGGTCGAGGTAGCGCGCAGCACGGCCCAGGGCGTCACCGGCGAACTGCGCATCGCCTACATGGACTTCGCGATCAACGGCCGCTTGCCCGAGATGCTGCGCGCCTTCGTTGAGGCGCATCCCTCGATCCGCTTGAGCCTGACCTACATGACCACCGCGTGGCAGCGCCAAGCCCTCTTGGAGCACAAGATCGACGTTGGCTTCATGATCGGTGCGTTCGAGAACCCCCACCTTGAGAACCGGCCGTTCGACGTCAACCAGTACGTGGTCCTCCTGCCCCTCCACCACCCGCTTGCAAACGCCAAGACCCTGCGGCTGAGCGACCTGGCGGACGAGCCCTTCGTTCTTGGCGACAGGGGCTGGAGCGCGTTCCGCGAGCGGCTGTTCCTGCTTTGCCACGAGGCCGGTTTCTTCCCCCACATCGTCCAGGAAGCCTCCACCAGCGAGGGCATCTTCGGCCTCGCCGCCGCCGGCGTCGGCGTCTCCGTTTATGCAAGCTGCGCCCGCAACATCCAGCGTCGAGGCCTCGTCATCCGCCCGCTTATCGACATCGAGGACACCATTCCCACCTTCGCCGTCTGGGACCGGGCGCCGAAGACCAAAAGCCTCGCCCGATTCGCCGATTTCCTGGGGGCATGGTGCGAGCCTGGATATGCGACGCCCGCTGCGGGCACCGGCGAGCGCTGAGCCGGCGCTGCACGACGGCGCGACCTCACACCGTCTCGTCATCCTTTTTCTCCGGCATGCACGGGCTCAAGGCGAAGGGCGACTCATGAAGATAGGTATCGTCGTAGAGGGCCACCCGCTCCAGCCCCGGCAAATCCAGAAGCGTAATTGCTTGCCGGCGCACGGCGATCAGCCCCTGGCGGACCAGGTCTTGCAGCGAGCGATTCACGTGTACCGGGCTGAGGCCGGTCGCTTCCGCCAGAATCGCCTGGGAAACCGGCATGCCAGCCTCGGCTTCGGCCAGCAGGCCCACGCTGCGCAAGCGCCGCCACAACTCCAGCAACAGATGCACAAGCCGCTCGCGGGCCGAACGCTGGCCCAGGCTGGTGACCCGTTCCACCACGACGGCGTGCTCGCGCAGGACCAGCCAGTTGAACACCATGCCAAGCGTGGGTGAGCTTCGCGCGACGTCGACCAGCCGCTGGGGCGAGAACCAAGAGGCAATCACATCGGTAAGGGCCACGACCCCGTGGTCGGCAACCCGGAACGCCGTGCCCTGCCAGCCCAGAACCGAGCCTGGTAGCAGGAAATCGATGACTTGCCGGCGGCCGTTAGGCAGGTCCTTCGTGCTGAGGCCCCAACCGCTCAGCAGCACGCCGATATCGGCGTATTCGCGGCCCTGCGCGATCATGACGTGGCCGCGCTTCGTCAGGGTGGGCTGGGTCTCCAGGGCTGCAAGCAGTTCACGGTCTTCTTGCGAAAGGTCGACCACGGCGGCAAGCCGCCGTGCCAGCAGGCCACCATCCACAAGGTTCATTGCGCTGGCCCTCCCGCGCGGGGTCCATGCCGGAATCGTTTATTGTCGATCGCTTTCTCGGTACACCCTGTTACCGCATCGCGCTGACTCGGCTTTGCCACGTCCGCATTTGCCTCTTCGGGCCCGTCCCGAGGCCGCTGGCCCCACTACCGCCGGTCGCGCGGAGCTTCCCGCTGCCCCGACGCCGTCCAGCTTGCTGACACACATTAATGTAGTGAAAAAATTCTCATGATCAAATGATATAAATCATGCAAACTTATACTCTTAAGAGGGAGGCTAATGTTAATATTCAACATCTTTCCGAGCATCGATCGGTAGTGCTCGGGTTCGTCTAATCGAGGCCGTGTTTTTTGTGCTTGGGATGGCGGCGGTAAGCGTGCTTGTCAGGTTGCCGCTTGTGGCCGAGCCTTCGGACGAGCGGAACCAGGGGATTGCGCGGCTTGACCCGCCCCTCCTCCGGCGCGCCGTTACGAGAGTTCTTGCCCGGCGTTTCCTTGCGATGCTTGTGGCGCTTGCGCCCGTGCATCACGCCCCGGCCTTGGTTCCGGTACGGTGCGCCGCGCCCAGCTTCGCGTAGTTGCGCGCGGAATATGGGATGTACTCGATCTCCGAGCTAGTCAGCTCGCGCATCCGCCTTGCCGGGCTGCCGCCCCAGAGTTCGCCCGAGCGGACGCGCTTGCCGGGCGTGACCAGGGCGCCGGCGGCAACCATCGCATTGCCCTCGACAACGGCGCCGTCCATCACCACCGAACGCATGCCGATGAAGCCGCCGCTCTCCACCGTACAGGCGTGCAGCAACGCCATGTGTCCGACGGTGATGTCGTCGCCGATGTGCGTGGGCATGCCGCCGCCCGTCTCGCGGTAATCGCCCGCCGGGTCGTGATTGACGTGGATGATAGTGCCGTCCTGGATGTTCGTGCGCGCACCGATGCGTATGGGATTCACGTCGCCGCGCACCACGCAGCCATACCAGATCGACGACTCCGGCCCGATCTCCACATCCCCGATCACCACCGCCGTCTCGGCGATAAAGGCGTCATCGGCGATTTTCGGCCAGATACCATTGAATGGCAGGATGGTGCCGGACATGGCGGCGGTTTCCCCCGTATGTGGTTGCTCGGATGGAAAGGTTCTTAGCACGCTCCTGGCGCGCGCGGCAAAGGCGAGCGATCCTCCGCAACAAAAAGGCGCCCCGATTGCTCGGGGCGCCCTGGCGGTTCGGCGTTGCCGCCGTATGCCGGTAGCGGTTTACCGCTTGGAGAACTGGAAGCTGCGGCGGGCCTTGCGGCGGCCGTACTTCTTGCGCTCCACCACGCGCGGGTCGCGGGTGAGGAAGCCGCCTTCCTTCAGCACCGGACGCAGCGCCGGCTCGAACCGGCTCAGCGCGCGGGAGATGCCGTGGCGCACCGCGCCGGCCTGACCCGAGAGGCCGCCGCCGGTCACGGTGACATAGGCGTCGAACTGGCCGTCACGGTTGGCCGCCGCGAAGGGCTGGTTGACGATCATGCGCAGCACCGGGCGCACGAAGTAACCTGCCAGTTCCTTGCCGTTTACCTGCACCTTGCCGGTGCCAGGCTTGATCCAGACGCGGGCGATGGCGTCCTTGCGCTTGCCGGTGGCGTAAGCGCGGCCGAAGCTGTCGATCTGCGGCTCGCGCACCTGCTCCTCGGCCGGCGCCTGCGTGCCGGCGGCCTCGCCCAGCTCGGAGAGGTCGGTCAGCGTCTGTTCGTCCTGCGCCATGGCTTCAAGCGCTCCTGCGGTTCTTCGGGTTCATCGCGCCGATGTCCAGCGCCTCGGGCTGCTGGGCCTCGTGTTTATGGTCCGCGCCGGCGTAGACGCGCAGGTTCTTCAGCTGCTGACGGCCCAGCGGACCCTTTGGCAGCATGCGCTCCACCGCCTTGTAGACCACCCGCTCCGGGTGACGGCCGGAGAGAATCTGCTCGGCCGTGCGGTCCTTGATGCCGCCGGGGTGCCCGGTGTGCCAGTAGTAGACCTTGTCCGAGCGCTTGTTGCCGGTCATCCGGATCTTGTCGGCGTTGACCACGATGACGTTGTCGCCGCAATCCATGTGGGGCGTGAAGGTCGGCTTGTTCTTGCCGCGCAGGATAGTCGCCACCTGCGCCGCCAGACGACCCAGCACCACGTCCTCGGCATCGACCACGAGCCATTTCTTCTCGATGTCGGCCGGCTTCGCGGAATAGGTTTTCATTGTCGAACCGTCCGGTGCTTAAAGCGTGTGTTCCAAACCGCCCGCGCCGGGGCGCGGACGAAAAACAGGGGACGGCGCGCGCCATCCCCGTTGCCGAGCGCGGTTCTAGTCCATCGCCCGTAGGCTGTCAACACCACTTATCCCGAAAAATGCAGCGCTTGTAGGATGTTAGAAGCGCGGTATTATTATACCCCACGATCTTCGGGGATCGCATAGGTGCCGGTCACATGGGCTACCGGACCGTCCGCCTCCCGGCCCTCGGAATAGAGGAAGACCTCTCCATAGGCCAGGCGACGGCCGACCTTGATCATGCGGCAGTCGGCGATGATGTCCCCCGGCCGGGGCTTGCGCAGGAAGTTGATGGAAAGCTGGCTGGTGACCGCGAGCTCCACCCGCCCGATGGACGACAGCACGGCGACGTAGAGGGAATAGTCGGCCAGCCCCATCATCGCCGGCCCACTGACGGTTCCGCCAGGGCGCAGGTTCTCTTCCTTGTGCGGCATGTGCACGCGGCAGTGCCCATTGCCGATCTCCTCGACGGCCACGCCCATCCAGATGGCCCACGGCAGCTCGCGCTGCGTCAGCTCCGCCACTTCTTCCTTGGTAATCCGACTCACGCATTCCTCCCCTCGCGGTCGCGGCCCCGTGCTGCTACCCATTGCGTCGGGGCGCCCGAAGTCCTTACATGTACAGCTACCATGAGGAGGTAGCCATGTCCGTCGAGACCGTCGCGGCCGAGCAATCCGAAGACCTGGTCCTGCGCGAAGACAGTGAAGGCATCGCGCGGCTGACCCTGAACCGGCCGAAGCAGTACAACGCCCTGTCGCTTGCCATGATGCAGGCCGTACGGCGCGAATTGGAGCGTATCGGGGAAGACGCCTCGATCAAGGCCGTTATTATCGAGGGTGCCGGCCGCGGCTTCTGCGCCGGCCACGACCTCCGCGAACTGCGCGGCGAGGTCAGCCGCGACTTCTACAAACAGGTCTTCGACACCTGCTGCGCCATGATGATGGCGGTGACCAACCTGCCGCAGCCGGTGATCGCAAAGGTTCACGGGATCGCTACCGCCGCCGGTTGCCAGCTCGTCGCCACCTGCGACCTGGCCGTGACGGAGGAGACGGCGCGATTCGCCACGCCCGGCGTCAACATCGGCCTGTTCTGCTCCACCCCGATGGTCGCGCTGTCGCGCAACGTGCCGCGCAAGCGGGCC
Source organism: Ferruginivarius sediminum (assembly GCF_003344765.1). GTDB lineage: Bacteria > Pseudomonadota > Alphaproteobacteria > Kiloniellales > Rhodovibrionaceae > Ferruginivarius > Ferruginivarius sediminum. Next base: position 72,094 of record NZ_QPMH01000014.1, read on the forward strand.
ATGCAGATGCTGCTGACGGGCGAGATGATCGAGGCGCCGACGGCCGCCGAGTGGGGCCTCGTCAACAAGGCCGTGCCCGAAGACGAGCTGGAGGACGCCGTCATGGGCTTTGCCCGCGCGGTGGCCAGCAAGTCGCCGCACGTGCTCAAGATCGGCAAGCGCGCGTTCTATGAACAGCTCGACGTCGGGCTGTCCGAGGCCTATCGCCAGACAAGCGAGGTGATGACCGAGAACATGCTGGCCCGCGACGCCGCCGAGGGCATCGACGCCTTCCTGGAGAAGCGCGAGCCGACATGGCAGGGAGCATGACCGCCATGCCCGAGGCCGCCGCCGAGACGAGGCACGACGATTATCCCAATGCCTACCTGCTGGGCATCCTGAACGGCGTGCGCACCATCGCCATGGTCGGTGCGTCGCCGAACTGGAATCGGCCCAGCTACTTCGCGATGAAGTACCTGCAGGCGAAGGGGTATCGCGTGATTCCGGTAAACCCCCGCGCCGCCGGCACGGAGATCCTGGGCGAGCCCTGCTATGCCTCGTTGAAGGATATCCCCGATCGCTTTGACATGGTGGACATCTTCCGCGCTTCCGACGCGGCCGGTGGGATCGTCGACGAGGCGATCGGGATCGCCGGGGACAAAGGTATCCGGGTCATTTGGATGCAGCTTGGCGTGCGCGACGACGCCGCGGCGCGGCGTGCCGAAGACGCGGGCCTGCAGGTGGTGATGAACCGCTGCCCGAAGATCGAGTTCGGCCGCCTGAACGCCGAGCTGTCGTGGGGCGGCTTCAATTCCAAGGTGATTTCGTCCAAGCGGCGGCGGGTCAGCCTGTCGTAAGCCGCACCGGCGCTGAGGGAGACAAGGCTATGGCGCGAAAGCACGTGCCCGAGGAGCCCTCGGGCGGCTTCGGCTTCGAGACGCGGATGATACACGCCGGCGCGCAGCCAGAGCCGGTGACGGGCGCCCGCAACACGCCGATCTACCAGACGACCTCCTACGTCTTCCATGACACCGACCACGCGGCCTCGCTGTTCAACCTGCAAACCTTCGGCTTCATTTACTCCCGCCTGACCAACCCGACCGTGGCGGCGCTGGAAGAGCGCGTAGCCAACCTAGAGGGCGGGCGCGGCGCCACCTGCTGCGCCTCCGGTCACTCCGCACAGATCCTGGCCTTGTTCCCGCTGATGGAGCCTGGCGACGAGGTGGTCGCCTCGACACGGCTCTACGGTGGCTCGATCACGCAGTTCGGCAAGACCTTCAAGAAGTTCGGCTGGCAGGCAATCTTCGCGGACTTCGACGATCCGGAGAACGTGCGCAAGGCGATCACGCCGAAGTGCAAGGCGATCTTCTGCGAAAGCCTGGCAAATCCAGGTGGGGTGATCTCGGACATCGAGGCGCTGGCGGAAATCGCGGACGAGGCGGGCGTTCCGCTGATCGTCGATAACACTTTGGCCACGCCCTATCTGTGCCGGCCGATCGAGTGGGGCGCGGACATCGTCGTCTACTCGATGACCAAGTTCCTCTCGGGCAACGGCACCTCGGTCGGCGGCGCGGTGGTGGACAGCGGCGCCTTCGACTGGACGCGGAACGACAAGTTCCCCAGCCTCAGCGAGCCGGAGCCGGCGTACCACGGCCTGCGCTTCGTCGAGACCTTTGGCGACATGGCCTACACCATGCACAGCCATGCCGTCGGCCTGCGCGATCTGGGGCCAACGCTGGCGCCGATGAACGCCTTCCTCACCATGAACGGCATCGAGACGCTGGCGCTTCGCATGCAACGCCACTGCGACAACACTCAGCGCGTGGCCGAATGGCTGTCGCAACACCCGATGGTGGACTGGGTGTTCTATGCAGGCCTGCCCGACAATCCGTATAAGGGCCTACAGGAGAAGTACCTGCCGAAGGGCGCCGGCGCGGTGTTCACCTTCGGCGTGAAGGGCGGCTACGAAGCGGGCCTTCGTGTCGTGGAGAGCGTCGACCTGTTCTCTCACCTCGCCAACATCGGCGACGTGCGCTCGCTGATCCTGCACCCGGCATCGACCACGCACCGTCAGCTCACCGACGAGCAGCGCCAAGCCGCCGGCGCCGGGGACGAGGTGGTGCGCGTCTCCATCGGGCTGGAAACGGTGGACGACTTGATCGCGGACCTGGATCAGGCGCTGCACAAAGCCGCAGGCGAAGTCGACCGGGCGGCGGAGTAGCCGCTACTCCGCCGGCTGTACACTCTCTTGCGGCGCGCTGCCGCGCAGTCCGCCGGGCAGGATCGCGGCGGCCAGGGCAGCGATCCCCGCGCAGAGCGCCAGGAAGAGGAAGAGCCAGACGAACTCGCCCGTCCGGCCCTGGATGAAGCCGACGATCTGCATCGCCACCGGAGCGGCCCCGAAGGCCAGCACGAACTTCACGCCGAACGCGAGGCTGCGGTGCCGGTCCGGGGTGTAGCGCGCCAGCATCATGTTCTCCGCCGGCAGCGCGCCGGTGGACAGCAACACCGTCACCATCGCCACCACGATCAGTGGCACGCCCCCCAGCGCCGCCAGCAGCGCCAGGATCGGCACCTGCAGCAGGAATGCGCCAAGGTAGACCGCTTTCAGCGGCAGGCGGTCGGCCATGTGCCCACCCAGCACCTGCATCACGCCGCCGACGGTGTAGACGGCGGCGACAATAGCGCCGATGCCGAACGCCCCCTCGCCCGCCAGATCGCGCAGGCGCAGGTCGAAAACCTTGGGCAGCGCCGCCTGCGTCGCCTGGAACACCAAGCCCATCATGAACATCGTCACCAGCAGGATCGTGAACGCGCGAAGCATGTCGCCGCGTCCATGCGCTTCTTCCGACGCCTTCTCGACGCGCGGTTCCTCGATCCAGCCCAGAAGACGGCATGCCAGCAGCGCGAGTCCCGTGACCACCGACACGATGCCCGGCACGATAAAGGCGGCGCGCCACGACGCGAGGTCGATCAGCGTTCCCGCGACGATGCCGGCGCCGGCGATGCCCACCGCGCCGAAGATCCCGTTGATGCCCAGCGCCTTGCCCTTGGCGGTCGCGTTCTTCACCACCCAGGGAATACCCACCGGATGGTAGATCGCCGCGAAGACCCCGATGGCAGCCAGTCCCAGCATCATCGCCGTCGGCCCGTCCACCAGCCCGCAGACGATGCCCGCCAGCCCCATGCCCAGGAAAAATACGATCATCATGCCCGTCGTGGACCAGCGGTCACCCAGCCAACCCGCGGGCACCGCGACAAGGCCGATCAGCAGCGCCCCTAGCGTCCAGAGTTCCACCAGCTCGTGATACGGCAAGCCCCAGTCGGCTTCCAGCGCCAGCACGATGACGAAGTAGAATGCGGCGAAAAGATGCATGTAGCCGTGCCCGAGGGCGGAGAAGATCAGGGACAGGCGGGCGGAACGGCGGGACACGGGACTTGCCTCATGCATACGTCGAGAGAATGAAACTCTTTGATGATTGCAGCCGCAACACGCCGCGACAAGTCGCCGCGGCGCATGGCTGGTCTTCGCAAGGCGAGGTGCGCGGCCTTACTGCGCACGCGGACCGTCGAAGGTCGCGCCCTCCGTCTCCGCGTCGATCCAGTCCATGAACTGCGGATTGCCGGCACGCACCGGTATCGCCAGCACGGCGGGGCATTCGTAGGAATGCTGGCGCTTGACGAAGTCGATTACAGTATCCACCAGATCGTCGCGGGTCTTGGCGATCAGAACGGCTTCCGAATCCTCCTGTACCTTCCCTTCCCACCAGAAGATCGGGATCATCTGCGGAAAGACGTTCGCGCAGGCCGCCAGGCGCGCCTCGACCAGAGCGCGGCCGATATCCTTCGCCTCGTCGGCGTTGGCGGCGGTGATGTAGATCAGGCTGTGGCTCATGGGGGCTCCTTCTCGCTTTCGTCCGGTCGGGTGGCATCGGTTGGCCCGGCAGTGTAGCCTGTAGGCGCGAGAGGGTCAGCCGGGGGCGGCGCGATGGAGAACAATCCGGCGGCGGCCAACAGCAATTCCATGCGCAGTGCCGGCGGGCGTCCGACACCGGCGTAGAAGGCCTACCTGCGGCGCGGCCTCGATCAGCCGGGCGGCAAGCTACCGCTGTTCGACGAGAACGGCCAGCGCTACAGCGCGCGCACGATCCGAAGCTGCATCGACCAGGGCTGGGCCACGCCATGGTTCGACAATCCGATCAAGCCCGATTGGCTCGTTTGCAAACTAACCCCTACTGGCCGCGCGCTTTTCGGGCGCGACGGTGGATAGGACCGGGGCGGCGCAAAAAAAAGCCCCGCCGAACAAGTCGGCGGGGCGATCGAGGGTAGGGCTTGAGGGGGAGCGAGCCCGTAACCCGTTGAACTCCTTCAGGTCAGGGACCTAACCTGAACTGCATCCAACGCTTGGGCTCACGACGAAGCGCGACCATCCAATGTCCCGCTCCGTACTGTAATGAGGATATGGTCAACCCGCGTCGCGCGCATTGATTCGCATCAAGTTTTGCTGACGAATATTCACTGCCCGCGTCATTTGTTGTAATTTCTCTCCCGTCATACGGGAAAATGTCCCGTCGAGGGGTGCGAACAGGCTGCTCAACGTATGTTTATGAGGTCGCGCAGGGGCCGACGAAATCAGCCGTCATGCGATCTGCGATCGAGCCACCACCGACAGCAGCCCGCCCTAGACCGAATGACAATCTAGATGCTCTTCCCGAGACATAGGTGACAGTTCCTACCGGACACATGGGTTACACAATTGGGCATTTTCGGGGGGATCCGGAGATGACATGGAAGGAGTGTAGCCCGATGGATGAGCGCGTTCGTTTCGTGGCGAGGTTGCTGGACGGGGAGCAGATGGCGCCGTTGTGCCGGCGGGACAGCGCCGCCTTCTGGTCCTCATGGCCCCGTGCGCGGCGGCGGTCCTGCCGTTCATGGCGCTTGCGGATGAGATAGGCCGTGCCGGTGACGCGGCCGAGAAAAGGCCGCCAGCCCTGTCGGGCGATGGGCGCCCCGATTCTGCCGGATGCGGCCGTCTCGTCCTGAAAGGCGCACACGTCCTTGCTGCGCACGCGTGCACCGTCCCGCGACGCGGAAATCAGTTTGGGCAAGGCGTTCATTTCGCCGTCGCGATCGACCAGCACATAGGGACGCTTGCCGGTGGCCAGGATGTAGCCAAGCGCCGCGAGCGCCTGCACGAAGGTCTTCGGGCTGTCGCTGTACTGCCAGGCGGCGGTGATCTCGTCGATGCGCTCTTCCTTGCTTAAGCCGGTGCGGTCCTGCTGGACCTTTTCGTAGAGCGAGAGTTGAGCAGACTCCGGGGGATCGCCCGGCGCGCGTTCATAGCCGGTGGGCAGACACAGGCCGTGATCCCGGGCGAATTCCCGCGTCACCGTCATGAGCGCCTCGCGGTCGAAGGCGAGGTACACGGCCTTGCGCTGCCGGACAACGTTACGCGACCAAATCACATGGCAATGCGCGCGGCCATGCTTGACGTGAATGACGACGGCGCGCGGCTGGCCGGTCAGGCCAAGCCGGTCCTCCACCCGCGCAATATAGTCCGCGTATTGCGCCCGGGTGAGCGGCTCCTGGGCGGGATCGGGCTTCACGGACAGGCTGTAGAGATATTTGCGGCAGCGCGTGACGGCCTTGGCCACGGTCGCCCATTCGGGGAAGGCGCCGTGCAGGTCGCGGACGCCCGCCACCTCGATGCACTCGTTCTCGTGCGCATTGAGCCGATGGGTGGCGAGTTCCTGACCGGACGCGGCGACGCGGGCGCGGAACTCCGCCTCCCGGCCCTGAGGCGGGCCGAATGAGATGGGTGCCGGCCGTGTCCGCCTTTGCCCGGCGGACACCGGCGACCGGCTTGTGTCTTTGCGGTCCGGCATGGGCCGTCATCCTTTTTGTTGTTGTCATGCCGGTCCCCCCTCACGCCGCATGCGACAGTCGCCACCGCCGCTGCGGGGTCCAGGGGCGTCCCCTGGCCGATGGGTTCCCCAAGGAAGAGCGAAATCTCGCCTTGGGTCGACGCCGGTGCCGAAACACCGGTCGTGGGCCGGGACGCGAAAGTCCCGGCCGCGGGTTGCAAGGGGCTGCGAATTAGCCCTTTGCGCGATGGGTCCGGGGAGAACCGCCATCTCCCCGGTCGCGATGCAACGGCGAAACGTTGCCTTCAGCCGGAAGCGGGTTCCCGTGGGTCCGACGCCGCAACGCGGCGCGGACCTGTTCGCCCACGCGGCGCCGCCGCTGCGGGCGAAAGGGAGCCCCTGACGGCTGAACAATCTCTTGGCAAAAACGGGCCACAAACCCGTTTATGGCTTAGGGATTCCCTAGGGGTGCCAACGGGGTATGGGAAATCCCCCTGCAAGGTGCGCGTGGTAGTATCCACGCACACCTTGCCTTTCATCATCCGACAAAAAGTATACTATTATTTCAGAATAGCACAGACACGATTAAGTTGTCACATTAGCATACTTCGCAGATATATTAGTATCTAAGGATATGCTTAAGTACACGTTATTTATATTTATCCGAATAACATATCTGTATTATGGGGTAACATTTTTTGTGAGTAGGATTATTGTTTTTTATGATTTTCAAGGATGATCATGTGAGGTCGCTACCAACGACAGGCCGCGGCGACATGCACCCATGAGCGCCCGACCGGGGTCCACTGGACAGCGGACGACCCTATAGCTTGGAGGGTCGACGGGGTATGACCCGAAGCGGACCCACTTAGACGGGTATTTAAGTGTATTCCGAATTAGCGAGAATACGTTTCACCAAGTCACCGATCGATATTAATCTGCTTTCATGCCTTCCACCACTGTCGACGCGCATGCCTCTGCGACGGCGGAGCGATATTTTTCGCTCACGCTATCGACCCAGCCAGCCTCGATGACAACCTCGTCGCGCTTATAGCTGTGTTCCTCCTTCAAGAGCGCCCGCTGTTCCGGTTCCTGCTCTGCCTTGGCAACGCAGTTTGGCGTAAGTGCTTGGACGATGGCTGCCTCCGCACTTGCGGCCTCCATCCTTTCGAGCGTACCGCCCATTACCCAGCCACCCCAGGCGAAACCGATCACGATTGTGGCGATCGCACCGCCGATCGCGCCCCATATTGCGGGCTTTACCCATTCAGGGACCGTCATTGCGACATCTCCCACTTTCAGTTTTGAGGCCTTATCCGGGACTTGCCATATGAAGCTTTCCCGGTTGCCTGAAGATGGCCCCGACTCGGGCAAGCTGCAACGCCGCCGCGTTCTGCAGCCGCCCTTTGTGACCAGTCTATCTGATAAGTCGTGGCCTGCCCCCCTTAACCGGATCGAGTTTGAGAGTTAGGAGGTCATTATCGAGCGTTTGCCCGGTTGCATATGAGACAACATGGCGGCTGTTGGCCCATCCCGGTCTGGTAGCCTCCTGCTAATCGAACACCGGCCCCGCCGCTTCCGACGGGGATAGGCGGCTCGTGACCCGAAGCAGCTGTCGATCGCAGTGGTTGGGTAGCCGCCTGTACGGGGCTGATCGGCAGTGAAGCGCGACACCGCCCCGAGCAGCACCTCAGTGGTCATTCTCCTGACGCTGGTGCTCATTCAGGGATCGCCCAATGGCTCTCGCCTGCATTTCCGCCTTTTCCACCGCGGCCTAAGGTTGTGCACCGCGTAGGACGGCAGCCGTCGTCAGGTCGATTGCGCCGGCGGGAGAACTCCTACTGAGTGCTCGGCGACTTCCTCAAGCATTCTCCGACCGAGCCTTGCGCGCACACCCTGCCGGTCGTCCAGATGGCACCTGAAAGATCCGCGCCCGGTTGCCACGCGCCACCATCGAAGTTTGCCCCTTGAATGTTTGCGCCTTCGAAATTGGCACCCACGAGATCCGCCTCAACGAAGGTCGCGTTGCGCAGATCGGCGCCACGCAGATCGACCTTACGCAGTCGTGCCCCCTCGAACGTGGCGCTGCGGGCATCTGCATAGCGCAAATCGGCCCGGTCCAGTACCGAGTCCGGGAAATTTGCGCGCGATAATGTGGTTGAGGCCAGATCGGCTCGTTCCAACTGGGCGCCAGCGAGGTCGGCGTCGCTAAGGTCGGCCTTTTTCAGGGTCGCTGCGGTCAGGTCCGCCCCTTGCAGATCGGCTTCTGTCAGCTTCGCTCCGGTGAGATCGGCCCTTCGCAAATCTGCAGCCGAAAGGTCGGCGTGCGACAGATCTGCGCCGGCAAGATCGGCTCCGGCACACGCCGCATAAGCCTTGATCTCGCATGGCGCATCGGCGCTAGCGGACCTCACTAAGGCCGAACAGGTGAAGATCACAGCGACCGCGACAATTACGCCCAGCACAGCGATACCGGAAGGGTCGATACAACGAGCGCGCACAGCTGACCCAGTTGCAGCCTCTGGCTGCAACGGGTGTGCATTAGATTTGACAATTGAGCGGAACATTAGTGTTTGCTCACCTTTCGTAGAAAATGGCGAAGCGGAGCCCGTGACGGGCACCGAGTCCCGAACTTCTCTGTTGACTCTATTCGGGGCAGATGGGGTTCGTTGGAACCCCTTCGAAGAGATTTCCAAGTAGTTGTCACAGTTTGTCAGTCAATTTGGTCGCGGGTTGTCGGCTCTTGGCCCATCCCTGCCTACTCGCCTAAGCGAAGAGAGGTCCGCTGGGCATCGCAATCCTGACATCGATCGCAGCCTTGGCGGGCGCGGTGTGGCTTGACGGTGCCGTCCATAACACTGGCTCGGTGATAGCGCTCATGAACGCTGCGGCGCGCCCTCGTGTGAACTGTGACCGTCGCCCGTGCCCTGCTCCTTCGCCGGCCGCGGGCGCTCGCGCCGCACGTTGATCGCGGCGGTATCTAGCGCCGTCTTGATGTGCGCGGCGTAGTGTTTTTCGATCATCTCGACGGATGTGCGGCAGTTCTTGGCGATCTGGTAAATGTCCGCGCCTTCCATGAGCCGGAAACAGATATAGGTGTGCCGCAGGCTGTAGGCCGTGCGCCGGTTGCCATCCCGATCGAACTTCAGCTTCTCTTCGGCCAGGACGTTGTTGAACATCTTGATGTGGTTGCCGGGGAAGACGGGATCGGTCGGCTCCGGATAGACCGCCGGCGCATCCTCGTCGGCGCCGTCTTCGCGGGGTTTCGGGCGATCGCGCAGCCGCTCGTAGGGCCGCACCGCGCCCGGCGTGCTCATGCAGTAGCCGACGCCGCGCTTGCCGCGAACCTCGATCTCCAGGACATTCTCGCCGCTCCAGTCGTCGGTGACGATCTCCACGTCCCGGTGCTCAAGGTTCTTCGCCTCGTCCGGCCGCAGGCCGGTGTTGGCCATGAACAGCACGTAATCGTGAAGCTGCTCGGCGTGCCACTTGTAGGCCGGATGTTTCGGCTTCCGCGCCCGCTTGCGGGTGGCGGTATAGAGCTACTTGTACTCTTTCTGGCTGAACCAGGCCCGGTGCGAGACCTTGGCCGCCGTATTGTAGGGCGGCGACAGGTCAGGCAGCGCCGACAGCCAGCCATGGCGCATCGCCGTTTTGAGCACCTGCCGCAGCGTGACAATCTCGTCATGGAGCGTGCTGCGTGAGGGCGGCTTGCCCGTGTGCGGGCGGTTGCTCTTCGAATGCGGGTTGGGCTCTTCGGCCGGGCTCATCCGGTGCATCCGGTATTCCTGCACCGTGCCGCCGGTGATCTGCGAGACGCCGAGATTGCCGAAGAACGGGATCAGGTGCAGGCGCAGCCGCGCCTTGTGGCCCTCGACCCACCGCAGGCTGCGCTGGCCTTCAGTGATAATCTCGTACTCGCGCTCGAAGGCGGCGGCCGCCTGTTTGAAGGTCGTCTCGCTGACCAGTTCGCCCTGGCGGTTCCTGTCGCGCAGGGTCAGATACCAGTCCTCGGCGAATTCCTTCGCGAGCTGGAGGCTTTCCTGCTTGGTGCTGGTGCGGCGGTTGCGCCCGGCGAGATAGGTCGAGATACGTCAATGTGCCGGCTTCGAGTGTGCCCAGCATGTGCCCACAACGCAAAAAGGGCTTAGCCGTGTTTGGCTAAGCCCTTGATAATGCTGGTTGCGGGGGCCTGCAACCACCGACGGTTTATTTGGACCGTCGAAGTGTGATCCGTCCATCAGGCCTGTCCTTAATACCTGTACTCATCCAGCATGGCAGACAAGCCCTAGCAAACCTTTGGAAACGCGTGTTCGCTGGGGCGAATTGAACTGGTTATTCCTGTGAATCGAGAATCCCCGGAGTTGCCGCAGGCCATAGCATATGATGCATCCCTAGAGAATCAGCGGCCCGTCCAGGTCGAGCGGTGTGCGGCTGCCGTGGTGTTCGATCTTCTCGCGGCCGCGCGCGCCCAGAAAATAGAAACGCAGGCTGTCCTTCTCGGCGTTCATCGTGTCCATCAGGCTCTGGCGCAGCGCCGTCCACTGCGCCGGCGTCAACTCGCACTCGAACACCGAGAACTGCACCCGCGTGCCGTGGTTCTGGCACAGCCGGGCGATCCGGCGCAGGCGCTTGCGCCCGGCGCCGTCCTGGGTATTGACGTCATAGCTGACCAGCACGAGCATCGCCGTCCCCCGCCGCCTACCGCCACAGCACCGGCGGATAGCCGTCCAGGTCGCCGCGCAGGTGCCGCGCGAGCAGCAGGGCCTGGGTGTGCCACAGCAGACCTATCGGCATTTTCTCGTTCAGGAAGGGATGGGTGACGACGTCCTGCTTGCGCTCCTGCCAGGCGGTCAGGACCTGACGCCGGGTGTCGTCGTCCATCAGATAGCCGCCAGTGTCCTCCCGCGTGAAACCGCCGGCGGTCACCTGTCCCCGGTTGATCAGCGACAGGACAAGACGGTCGACAAGCCAGGGCCGGAACTCCTCCATCATGTCCAGCGCCAGGCTGGCCCGGCCCGGCCGGTCGCGGTGCAGATAGCCGACATAGGGGTCGAGCCCGGCGGTCTCCAACGCCGAGCGGATGTCGTGCGCCAGCACGGTGTACAGGAACGACAGCAGGCAGTTCACCCGGTCCAGGGGCGGCCTGCGGGTGCGGCCGTCGAAGACGAAGCCGTCGCCGCCGCGCGTCACCAGCGCCTGGAAGTCGCGCCAGTATGTCATGGCGCCCTCGCCCTCGACACCGCGCACGGCGTCGAGGTCCGCCGCCGTCTCGACCCGGCCGATCAGGCCCGCCAGCCGGTCCGCCCCGGCGGCGAGCGCGGTCTTGCGTTCGCCCTCGCCGGCCTCGCGCTGACCCCGCTGATAGACGATGCGGGCGTTGTGCAGCTTGGCCAGCACGAACACCCGCGCCAGCGCGGCGCTTTGTCCGGGGTCGTCGGCCCAGCGGTACTGCATGCGGCGCAGCAGGACGTTGCCGCTGGTCGGCCCTTGGATGCGCGCCAGGAAGCGGCCGTTCTCGCTCAAATGGGTGACGGTGACGCCGTTCTCGGCGCAGTGCGCCAGCAGGTAGGGGCTGTAGGACACCTGGCCGAAACACACGACGCCGTCCAGCGCCAGGATGGGGATACGGGTCTTGTTCTCGCCCTCCACCCGCACCTGTACGCATTCGCCGTCCTTGGCGAGATAGGTGCCCGGCGTGGTGACGAACAGCGTGTTGAGATGCCGCTTCAAGCCTCGCTCTCCCCCGCGTCCGCGGCCAGCCGGCGGCGCAGGTAGGCGGCGACCCGGCCGCCGCCCGCGCCAAGCTGGTCCGGCCGACAGCGCGGCTTCAGCGAGCATTTCGGACAGGCGGGGCACGGCACCGGCTGCGGCGTGCGGCCCGAGGCCAGCAGCTCGCGGACCTCGGCGGCCACCTGCCGGGTGCGCTCGCGCAGGGCGTCGTCGAAGGCGACGTCGATGCGGCGCCGCTGCTGGCCGTAGAACAGCGCCCCGGCCGCCACCGTCACGCCGAGCATCTCCTCCAGGCACAGCGCCTGGGCGCAGAGTTGGACCCTGTCGCCGTCATGCCGCTTCGGCCGGCCCCGCTTGTGCTCGACCGGGAAGACAGTGTCGGCCGCGCCCTTGCGGCGGTGGAACTCCACCACGTCCGCGCGGCCGATCACACCCAGCGCGAAGGAGCGGACAGTCAGCCCGGTCGCCCGGCGGACGACGTCGCGGCGCCGGCTGGCGGGCTGGTCCACGCGGGCGTGCTGGATGCGGCCGTCGGCGGTCTCCGCGCTCTCCTCCCACTGCTGCTCGGTGTGGATCAGGGCGACCTGGCGCGGGCAGACGACGTAGTGCTGCAAGGCCGACAGCGGGATCAGTTCTGCCTCGTCCCGCAGCGAATCGTCCGCCGCGCCGGCCATGACGGTTACGCCTCGAACGGCCGCAGGACCTCGACGCCCGCCGGCAGGTCCTCTTTATTCACGGCGATGACGTAGTCCTCGAAGTGGCGCGGTGCGTCCTTGGGCTCGTTACCATTCTCATCCTTTTGTCGATCCGCCGTCACACGGTCCAGCAGCTTGTGCGCCGGTGCCTTACCCAGCTTGCTGTCGTGCTTGAAGACGATCAGGTCGCGCGCGGCCATCTTGCCGCGGGCGGCGGAGCGGTCGTGGTCGAACATCTGCGCCAGCGCCGACCAGAACAGCTCCAGGTCGTCCTCGGAGAAGCCGGTCTTTTCCGCCAGCGGCGCGGAGATGAAACCCTCGGCCCGGTAGAGCGCATAGGGCACGATGGACTTGCGGCCCATGGTGCGCTCTTTCTCCAAGTCCTTCTCGTTGGTGACCGCCATGCGGGTGACGCTGATCTCCTGCGGCATGATGGGGTCGACGCTGCGGGCGAAGGCGAACTGGACGGGGCCACGGACCTGGCCGGCGTTGACTTCGGTCGTCATCACGGCGCCGAAGGCGCGGACGTCGTAGAAATTCTCGCACATCCAGTCGGTGACCGCTTTCGCCTTGTCGCCGTCCTTGGGCAGCTTGCTCTTCTCGTGCTTCAGGCCGTTCGCGTCGTAGGCCTTCTGGTGCTGCTGGTTCAGCACCGCCTTCTCGCGCACGTAGATCTCGCGCCCCGCGCCGCCGCCGGCCAACTCGACGAAGTTGCGGACCTTCCGTTTCAGGCAAACGTCGGTGACGAGGCCGTGGTTGGTCTCGAAATCGATGCGCGGCATGTTGCCGGCGTCGGGGTCGCCGTTGGGGTTGCCGTTCTCGACGTCGAAGTAGAACACGAACTCATAGCGATTCTGGATCGGCTCGGACATCAGGCGGTTTCCTCCTCAAGGGCGGGGGTGTTGTCGGGGCCATCCGCCGGCGCAGGTTCTTTGCGGTCGCGCCCAGGGTAAAGCACATTGCGTTGGTGATAGTAGCCGAGAACGAATTTCCCTTGTTCTTCAAGGTTCATGTGAGTGGGTATCGGATTTTTCTCAATATCTATGGGATCTATTATTTCAGAAATTTTCTTATCTATATGAACTGCATAACCTTCTCTATACTGACGGATTTTTGAAATGTGATTTTTGCTATTCTGAATGAGTCGAGTAAATACAGCTTGGGGAGCCATAGAGGCTGTCGTAAAATAGGAATCACGAATAGTGCGTTTGAGCTTCCCCTTGGAACCCTGGCGGCTTCCGTCGGCGGTCATTGCATTATCTGTTTCGCCTATACGATCAATGCCGTGTGCATCCTGCTGCGTCTTTTCCAAGACAGCGAATAGTCGGCCCAATCGGTAGGGTACATCTTTGGTATCTTCGTTCAGTGCCATCGAATTTACCTCCGGGGGAATAGGGCGATTTGAGCGACATGCGTCACGGCGAAGGATCGCCTTGATAAGCGCGACGCGTGGATGGCTCACCGGCTCATAATCGAGACGACTGGCCTTGCCGATTTCCGCGCGGATACGACCTAGCACGCCAGTCAGCAAGGCACGCGGATAACGCTGTTGGGTGAGGACGGCAAAAAGCAGCTTCTCATACAATCGGGAAAGATAGCTATTGGACTCGTTGTCTAAGTCCCTATCGCGCGTCCTCTCCGCCAACAGCCGCCACAACGACGGCATGTCCCGCTCGTTGGCATAGCGGGTTTGGAGTTTCATATCCTCATAGTGCTGCTGGATGCCTGCGAGCAGGTGGTCGAGGGTGGCGACCATCCAGAACCGCACTGTCAGCCGCGCCTGGCTGGGTGCGGCGAGGCCCAGGACGTAGAAGGTCACCGAAGGGTCAAGTTCTTCCAGAACGTCGGCAGGCTTTCGGCCCTCGCGGATGGCTTCCATGATCCTTCCGACCCGGCCGGCGGTGTCGGGGTCCAAGTGGCTATCATCCCTGCGCCCGCTAAGCATGGCGGGCAACGCTTTCTCAAATTTGTAAGTCTCTTTGGACTTATCGTTCTCTTCGGACGCGTCCCTCACCGCCCAGAACACCACACTGGTCTCGCCAAGTCGCAGCTTGCGCGGGCTGTCCCAGCGCAACAGCTCGTTCAACGCAGTGGTGTAGGCGAAGGCCGCGCGCTGCGAGACCGGGGCGTTCAGGCCCTTGCCCGCGACCCCCTGGCCATAGGAACAGAACGCCTCGGCATTGAAGGACACCAGGAAGGCGCCGCTGCTCTGCGCGCCGCGCACGCCCTTGACCGGCGGGTGCAGCATCGCCGCCGGGCCGTCCTCGCCGGTGACAAGGCACTGCCGCTCTTCGGCCTCGTTCTCCTCGGCGAAACGGTCCTGCCAGATCGCTTGCAGGGCCGGACTCTCGTGGATGTAGCCGGGCTGGCCATCCAACCTGAACACCAGATTCGCGCCGGCCATCTCCGGCCAATATTCCAGCGTCTCGGCCTGCGTGGGGTCCCAGGTCTCGAAAAACCTGCGCACCGCAACCGCGCCCGGATCGTCGCTGTCGGCCAGATAGCGCAGGTGCTTGTCCTTGCTGGCCTCGAACGCCTCGCGGTCGCGCGCCGGCTTGTCGCCGCCGGCCCCCAGGACGTACTGCGTCTTGTCGCAAAGGAAGTAGGCGCGGATGCCGGATGTCCGCCCGCCCAGCGGCCGCGGCACCTCCAGGACTCGCGGCTGCCGCTGGCCCTTGTCGTCGGTGTCGCCCAGGGGGATCGGCTGTAAAACTTGCCCCTGTTCGTCCAAAACCAGGACGAAGCCGACACGCTCGCTGGCATAGCCGAACGGCGGTGGCCGGTCGCCGTCCTCCTGCCGCCGGCGGCGGTCGTAGTAGTCGGTGAGGGCCTGCAAGATCATGTGTCGTTCCCCCTCACGCAACCGTTTCGGGGCCGTGGAAGGCCGGCACCTCGATCACGCCGTCGTGCATCACCGCGTTGAAGAAGCGCGGCGTGGCGCCGTTCGCGAAATCCAGATCGTGCAGCATCCAGCCCAGGCGATGCTCCCCCGCCAGCGCCGGGGCCAACTTGGGCAGATCGGCGTCGTCCTCCAGCAGTTCGAAGTGCGCGGGGAACTCGCGCACGCCCATCACCGGCTGCTTGAAGCACTGACCGTTGCGCGCCCGGCGGCGGAACATCTCGGCGTGCTTGCCGGCGTTGTCCTCCGGCCCGGCCTTGTCGGTCATCTCGAAGCGCGCCTCGATCACGTAGTCGACGTCGCGCAGGACGATGGCCGCACGCTGCGCCCGGTGCTCGTCGACGAACAGCGCCGGCGTCTCCCCCGCGTTGATCCGGCGGGCCAGGTCGCGCGGGCTGGGCTTCATACTGACCTCGTTGCGGCGGATGCTTTCGGTCTGGATCGGTTTCAGCACCCGGATGCGCTCCACCGTCCAACGAATGGCCGGCTTCCAGTGAATCGCCTCCAGAATCCCCCGCGCCGCCGAGGGCGTGATGACGTCGTAACTCACACGTTCGGCCGCCATCTCGGGACGGGTAAAGCACGCCTGCTCGCCCCAGATGCGGAGGCGCACGCCTTGCGCCATGTTTTCCCCCTCTGCCTGTCGCTTAATTCATCATGCTGTCGATACTGAGATACGTCGGGTCCTCCGGGCACAGCCCGAGGTCGTCCTTGTAGAGGTCGCGGTTCGCCAGCACGCGATAGCCGGCGTTTCCTTTCGCGTCCGCGTGCAGCACCTCCAGCGCGCCGGCGGCGGCGAGGGCGTTGATCTCGCGCGGGTGAAGCTGGACCACGTAGGGGTCCAGGCCGCGGGCCAGCGCGCCCGGCGTTTCGCTCCACTTCAGCGCGTCGATCCGCTCTCGCGCCGTCTCGTCATAGGGCACGATCGCCGGCTCCATCGGGTTCTCGATGAACTTGAACTTCTCCGCCGCCTCGCGGAAGCGGACGCTGACCTTGCGCGGATGCTCGCCCAGCAGGTTCAGGATTCTCTTGGCATCCAGGCGCTCGCGTTCCAGCGCGTAGAGCCGCTGAAAGAAGGTGCGCTGGGCGGCGGGCGACATCGGGTCGTCGCCGCGGTCCAGGATGGCGCGGGCGCAGGCGATGCGGCGCTGCCAGTCCGGCAGGTTGCTCTCCCGCCCGGACGTAAAGACATGCAGCGTGCCGCGCGCCTCCCGCGCCTCGCGGTTGCAGCGGCCGGCGGCCTGCGCCAGGGAGTCCAGCCCGGCCAGGGCGCGGAACACCTCGGGGAAGTCTACGTCCACCCCGGCCTCGACAAGCTGCGTGCTGACCACCCGGCAGGGCACGCCGTCATCCAGCCGCTGGCGGATTTGCGCCAGGCGCTCGCGGCGGTGCACCGGGCACATCCGCGCGCTGAGGTGGAAGGTGCCGTCGTCCGGCGCCCGGTCCCGCAACGCCTGGAACAGCGCCGCCGCCTGCCGGCGCGTATCGACGATGCACAGCACCTGCATCCGCGCCGCCAGTTCGTCGGCCAGGGCGTCGTCGTCCAGCTTGCCGATCTCGCGCACGTCCACGCGGCGAAAGCGCTCGTGCAGGGCGTCGGGGTCCGGCGCGATCTCCGTCACCCCTTCGAAGCCATGCGGCATCCAGTCCTTGGAATACGTCAGCGCCGGCTGCGTCGCGGTGCAGAGCACAGCGCTGACCCGGTAGTTCGCCGTCAACTCCCGCAGCACCGCCATGCAGGGGCGCAGATAGTCGACCGGCAGCATCTGCGCCTCGTCCAGCACCACCACGGACCCGGCGATGGCCTGTAACTTGCGGCAGCGCGAGGGCCGGTCGGCGAAGAGCGACTCGAAGAACTGCACGTTGGTGGTCACCACCACCGGCGCGTCCCAGTTCTGCGCGTCCAGCTTCATCTTGTCGTGTGCCCGCCGCCCCTCGTCGTCTTCCTTGTCCGGATAGGGGTGGTTGCTGTGGTGCTCCAGCACCGCGTCGTCGCCCAGAACCTTGCGGAATTCCGCCGCCGTCTGCTCAATGATGCTGGTGTAGGGGATGGCGTAGATGACCCGGCGCAGGCCGTGCGCCCGGGCGTGGTGCAGCGCGAACAACAGCGAGGCCAGGGTCTTACCGCCGCCGGTCGGCACCGTCAGCGAGAACAGCCCCGGCCGGCGTCCGCCCGCCCGGCGGCAGGCGTCCTGGATCGCCCGCCGGTCGGGGTTCAGCCGGCTTTCCTTCCTGCTTGAAGCCAGTTCCGTCAGGTACGCCTCAAGCCGTTCGCGCAGCGCATCCAGCGTGACCGCGCGCCCCCGCCGCGCGCCCTTCTCCGGCTCGTAAAGCCGCTCGGTCGCCAGGTAGTCGGCATCGACCAGGCAGGAGAAGATCATGCGGATGAACAGGCTGAGCCCCAGATCCTTGTCCGCCGGGGCGAAGGGGAAATCCGGCGGCGTGTCCGGCAGCGTCAGGAAATCCACGTCGTACAGCGGCAGGTCGGCCCTGGCACAGCGCTCGTGCAGGTCCGCACTGTCGGGCAGGCCGGCATGGTGGCCCGCGACGGCATAGGCCAGCACGCGCCCCGCCAACCCCCAGCGGCGCACGGCCTCCCGCGCGCCGGCGGTGGAATGGTCCACCCGCGAGCTGTCGCCGCGCAGCCGGGCCTGGAAAGCCTCGCTGGTCTTGCCCAGGTCGTGCAGCAGCCCGGCCAGCCGCGCCCACTCGCCCAACCCGCAGGCCGCGCCCTTCTCGGCCGCCAGCGCGCCCACCGCCTCCAGATGCTCGGCCAGCGGCTCCCACTCGGCCTCTGGCCGGTCGTCGAGCGAGTGGGCATAAGGCGGCATGCGCGGATGGACCCGTCCGGTTTGCTTCTGACTCGAACAGTCGCTATTCTGCCGGTCAACTTCCAGTCGCGCAACCGCCCTCGCACACATTCGACGCGGCAACTTGCCACGCCGGCAGCCGCCGCGCGGACCCCAAGCACGCACGCAATCCCCGGCAGGTTCGCGCGGAGGCTAAGCCACTGAAATAACGGATTTTCCCTGCTGTCGCCACAGCACCCGAGCCCCCACGACACCGCCCCGGCAGGAGGTTCGCGCAAAACCCCGCATTTTCCCCGCCCACTCAACCGGTTACGCTCAGGGAGTCGCACCCCGCGCGGGTGCGTGGATTGGAACCCCGGACGGCGGCAGCGCGGGGACGGGTGCGACGCGTCGCACCCCGCGCGGGTGCGTGGATTGGAACAACGTTGCGGGCGCCTCCGCTGCGGCACCGGCATGTCGCACCCCGCGCGGGTGCGTGGATTGGAACGCCGCCGTGGTCCGTGACCTTATCTATCTAAACACGTCGCACCCCGCGCGGGTGCGTGGATTGGAACAAGGATCTCGCCGACGACGTCGAAAGCGCGATCCGTCGCACCCCGCGCGGGTGCGTGGATTGGAACCTTGGGCAAGGTTGGGAGTCGGGCGATCTGGCGGTGGTCGCACCCCGCGCGGGTGCGTGGATTGGAACGTCGATCAGATCCTTGATCTCGATCCCGGCATAGGCCAGTCGCACCCCGCGCGGGTGCGTGGATTGGAACGGCGGCTCGAAGCCGTCCGAAGCGATCTCGCAACAGTCGCACCCCGCGCGGGTGCGTGGATTGGAACCGCTCGTTGGGGTGCTCGTCCTTGTCCACGTTGTAGGTCGCACCCCGCGCGGGTGCGTGGATTGGAACTTACCCAGCTTGCGCCGCAGGCGCTTGAGCCACGTGTCGCACCCCGCGCGGGTGCGTGGATTGGAACGCGGTCTGGACATCGGCCGCGCGGTCAATCGCGAAGTCGCACCCCGCGCGGGTGCGTGGATTGGAACTTGATCTTGCCGGAGCCGCCATGTCCGCCACGGGTCGCACCCCGCGCGGGTGCGTGGATTGGAACAGCGGCTACGGCAAGACCACCGCGGCGATCTACGCGTCGCACCCCGCGCGGGTGCGTGGATTGGAACTCCAGAACCTGCGCGTTGTCTCGGAAGTGAAGCGTCGCACCCCGCGCGGGTGCGTGGATTGGAACGTCCGCGGGCTCCGGTGCTGGCGCCGGCGGCGCGGTCGCACCCCGCGCGGGTGCGTGGATTGGAACTGTCTCGTTCGCTTGGTCGTTCGTCTGGTCGGCGTCGCACCCCGCGCGGGTGCGTGGATTGGAACGTCTGACACCTCGGCGTCGAACACGTCGGCCCAACGTCGCACCCCGCGCGGGTGCGTGGATTGGAACACTCGCTGTGGACGCTTGTTGTCGAAGCTACGCTCGTCGCACCCCGCGCGGGTGCGTGGATTGGAACTCGCGCGTCCCCGACATCGGCGTCATCGTCCGGGGGTCGCACCCCGCGCGGGTGCGTGGATTGGAACTCCATCGCGAGGTGAACGGCCACATCCGGTCGCGAGTCGCACCCCGCGCGGGTGCGTGGATTGGAACGAGCGTCAGGCGGGAAGCCCATCGGGGCATGTGGGTCGCACCCCGCGCGGGTGCGTGGATTGGAACTCCGCCTTGCGCGCCAGCTTGTAGAACCAGTTCGCGTCGCACCCCGCGCGGGTGCGTGGATTGGAACGTGTTGGCGTTCGAATAGGTCGCACCAGCCACCTCGTCGCACCCCGCGCGGGTGCGTGGATTGGAACTGTGGAAGGGGCTAGACAAAGACACCATCGAACGCGTCGCACCCCGCGCGGGTGCGTGGATTGGAACATCACCACACCGCTACCAGCAGGATTGGCAATCTGTCGCACCCCGCGCGGGTGCGTGGATTGGAACGATAGGTCCGGGGCGTGCGTCGAGCCTCACTACTGGTCGCACCCCGCGCGGGTGCGTGGATTGGAACAGCGCGGCTCTCGGCGTATGGCAGGATCGCCCTAAGTCGCACCCCGCGCGGGTGCGTGGATTGGAACGACCTGAGACACGTCGACGACACCAATGTCGTCGGTGTCGCACCCCGCGCGGGTGCGTGGATTGGAACTCGGCTTCGCTCAGAGTCCGGTACTCGTGGCGCATGGTCGCACCCCGCGCGGGTGCGTGGATTGGAACGCCTTCGCCTGCTCGGCCTTGCGTGCGCGCTTCAGCGTCGCACCCCGCGCGGGTGCGTGGATTGGAACATGTTCAGGAGGTGCGCGGCGACGACACCCTGCGTCGCACCCCGCGCGGGTGCGTGGATTGGAACATCGCCAAGGCGAACTCCCTTGAAGGGGTCAACGACGTCGCACCCCGCGCGGGTGCGTGGATTGGAACATCCACAACAGGGTTTGGGTGCGGTACTGTTCGGGGGTCGCACCCCGCGCGGGTGCGTGGATTGGAACAGCGCGGCTCTCGGCGTATGGCAGGATCGCCCTAAGTCGCACCCCGCGCGGGTGCGTGGATTGGAACGTCTGCAGCGATCCTGTGCCAGTCGAGGTCGTCGGGTCGCACCCCGCGCGGGTGCGTGGATTGGAACACGTCGACGCCATTGTCTGACCACCCCAGGACTTGGTCGCACCCCGCGCGGGTGCGTGGATTGGAACTCTTGGCGGCCTCGGAACACGGCGCAAATTTCCATGTCGCACCCCGCGCGGGTGCGCGGATTGGAACTGGCGCTTGGGCGGCCTGCGGCAGATGATCGAGGGGTCGCACCCCGCGCGGGTGCGTGGATTGGAACTCCATGAGTTGCGCCGTGCGCCAGCCAAGAAACTCGTCGCACCCCGCGCGGGTGCGTGGATTGGAACGGATGCCCTGTTGTCCGCCGCACCACGTCCTGTGTCGCACCCCGCGCGGGTGCGTGGATTGGAACAATTCGTCCACAAGCAACGTCACCTTGCGGTCGGTCGCACCCCGCGCGGGTGCGTGGATTGGAACCTGCACGACCTCGTCGAGCTGATGCCGGGCTATGTGTCGCACCCCGCGCGGGTGCGTGGATTGGAACGGTGAAGCAGGTGTAGAGATGCTGGAGCCACGCCGTCGCACCCCGCGCGGGTGCGTGGATTGGAACCACAACCGGGTGCTGAACTGGGTGCCGGCGCAGCCGTCGCACCCCGCGCGGGTGCGTGGATTGGAACGTAAGAAGCGGTCACCGCCTTGAAGGCGAGCCGGTCGCACCCCGCGCGGGTGCGTGGATTGGAACAGGTGCGGCTGCTCCCAGCCTTGCAGGCGCAGGGGTCGCACCCCGCGCGGGTGCGTGGATTGGAACCTCTCGCTCGTGGTGGGTGACAAGCGGCTCGGGCGTCGCACCCCGCGCAGGTGCGTCGCCTGCAAAGCTAAGCTTGCCTCTTGCTTTGTCCCGCCTTGCTCGAACAGGCTACCCCGTACCAGATTACTGCTGTAGACAATCAAGGGGCATTCATGGCGGTGAAATTCAAAAAAGGCTCATCCAGCGACAAAACCAAGTCCGCACCGTACTCGGGAAGTGCACAAGTTTACGAGAAACAGTTATCGGTCCGCCTTCCCCTCCACGTTGTTCAAGATCTGAAGCAGCTGGCAGCGGACAAGAACACCACGCTGCGTGCCGTCGTCCTGGACGCCCTGACCAGCCATTACGGCCTGAACGTGGACGCGAACGAAAAGCAGGACAAGCGCCCGGCAGCCCGCAAACTCCAAGCCGAGCTATATCAAAAGCTGAAGCAGGGCGAGATATCCCTCGATACATAAGCTTGCCCGTCCGGGGGTAAAGGACAGGCCTGTGCAATCGATTGCACATCTGACTGCCGCTGAAGATAACAGCAGATTTCTAACAGTCTGTTCTCTGGCTTCAGAATAACCATCTTCCTGTGCAATCGATTTCACGCCTCTGGCATTCAAAAGATTAGACAAGCCTAGACTGCGCCTCCCTCGGCATGCCTGCGCTTGACAAGCGTGCCATCACGCTTAAAGGCGCGAGGAGGACGATTCCGACACCTGCACCAGGAAGGACGCGTCAGGCTATGCCCGGGAAGTTCGGCAACGCGAAGGTGAGCGCCAAGCACCGCCAGAAGGCGGCCAAGCTCCATGGTCGCCTGGGCCAGGCAGCTGCATGCGGCGACGTGGCGCGGACACGCGAGACCCGCAAGGCGTTCCTCAACAGCTTCTCCGCCCGGGCCGTCGCGGTGGCCGAGGCCGCCCGCAAGAAGGACATCAAGCTCACCTGCGCCGAGGCCGAGAAGCTGGCAAGTACGCTGGACCCCCGGATCGAACCCCAGGAGACGGTGCGCCTCACGTGGAAGGTGAAATCCGACCAGTCATACCGGCCGATTTTCCGCTTCGACCTCCGGCGCACGGCGCTCCAGCGCCTCCTGGCACACGCTATCCACGCGGAACACGATCTCCATCCCGGCCAGCACGGGGTGCCGGGCAAAGGCCGCAACGAGGCCATCCGCAAGGCCAAGGACTACATCGACGCTGGTTACAGCTGGGTCGTCTCGGCTGACGTGAAGAACTGCTTCGGCAGCCTGGACGCCCACGAAGTTGCTCACCGCCTGAACCTGCCTCATCAGTTCAGGCATATCCTCCTGCCGCCCTCCGGGGACCACATTGTCATTCCTCATGACAATGAAGGTAAGGCAGGGAAGAAGAAGGAGGTGGTCACGGGTCGGCTGCCGCAGGGTTCGGCCGCGTCCCCCGTTGCCGCAGCGGCGATGCTCGCGCCGGTATACGGTGAGCTGCCGGCGTGCATCGCTGCGCTCGGTTATGTCGATGACATTGCGCTCTTCTGCCAGAGCTACGGGGACGCGGTATCGGCTTACAATGCCCTGCGTGGTGCCCTCCAGGGGCACCAGGCCGGCCCTCTGCACCTGAAATACGGCTACGTCAGGCAGGCCCACGACGGGTTCCGGTTCCTCGGGTACTGGATCTGGTCGGACGTTCACGGGGCTCGTGCCCGCCCGACCGATGCAAAACTCGAAGACCTCGATCAGAAGCTCATCGCTTGTGATGCCGGCGGCGGCAAGGACCGCCGCACGGTTGCCCGCGACATTCTCCGGGGATGGCTGTCGGCCTTCCGGGAATGGGATCTCGACGAATACGGTATCACCGCGCTCGTCAACATCTGTAACCCGCATCTCAAGGCCGTCGATGTCGCAGCCATGGTTGCGTTCCACCTTGCCACGCCGCCGAAGGACCTCCCCACACACGGGGGTGCCCACTACGTGGATCTCCTCCAGCTGGCCGGGTGAGGCGTCGAACGCGGCCCCTGCACCGGCCCACGTCTCGGTTGTCCAGCTATCCCACCCGCATTGACGACCTCGTTGTCGCTGCTACGGGCCGCTTGAGAGGCACAAGCCGTAGCGAGCGGAGGAGCGATGGCACAGCCCGAACGCGACACCGGCGAGCAGCATGAGCAAACACATTCATCGTCCGTGACACGTTCCGCTGAGACGGAACAAAGCATGATCGCACTCGTGCGCCTGCTCGCACGCCAGGCCGCGCGTGACGCTGTCCAGCATCAAGCCGACACGGTGGACGACGACGATGCGTCGGACGAATAACACCCCCGAGCGCCTGCTCACCGTGGCCGAGGTCGCGGAGCTGCTGGCTGTCTCGCCGCGCCAGGTCCGCCGGTGGATCAGCTCCGAGGATCTCGCCGCCTACAAGCTCGGCAACCGGGTGCGGATCGCGCCGGCGGAGGTGCGCCGCTTTCTCAAGGCCCACGGCTCCATGGCCGGCACTGGCATTCCCTGTCTCGACGAGTCCTAGTCGATATGAACATTCGTGAGAACAGATCATAGTAATCGGGTTTGTTTTGTTAGTATCCGTTTTGACAAATTCGACACCATGGCAATCGGAGTCATGACGAGTCCTGCGCTGGCAGGCAAATGAGCGTCACGAGACCGAAAGGAGGCGCCTGATGGACGCACCGAACACCCTGGCCGACGTGCTGGACAGGGTCCAGACCGACACCCAGCTGACGCCGCGGGCGCGCCAGGACATGGCCTGGGCGATCCGCCACGTCGGCCGGGCCCTCGCCCGCAACCTAGCCGACATCCCGGCCAGCCCGCCGATTCTGAACAACCGCTTGAACGCCGTGGCGCCGGCCGCCGCCGGCATTTCCCGCAACAGCTGGGCAAATGCCCGCTCGCGATTGCGCAAGTCCCTGCACGTGACCGGCTGCTACATCGAGCCCGGCCGCCACAAGGGCGAGCTTGCACCAGCGTGGCAGGATCTCCTCGCCTGTATCGACGAACAGTGGCTGCGGCACGGGCTTTCTCGCTTTGCCCATTTCGCCAGCGATAACCAATGGGCGCCGCAGGAGATCGACGACAGCTACTTCGAGGCCTTCCTTGACGTCCTGGAGAACCGGTCGATCGCCCGCAACCCGGCGCGCACCTACCGGCGGGCCTGCGTGAACTGGAACAAGGCGGTCCGCGAGGTGCCGGGCTGGCCCCAGACAGAGATCACGATCCCGTGCCGGGACGACGGCTACACCTACGGCTGGGAGGACTTTCCCGCTGGTCTCCGGCAGGCAGTCGACGCCTACTTCAAGGCCCGCAGCGGGACGGATCCCTTCGTGGATGCCAGTCTGAGGCCGCTCGCCCCGCCCTCCATACAAGGTCAGCGTTTCCAGCTCCGGCAGTTCGCTTCAGCAGTCGTCCTCCGCGGCGCCGCCAGCTGCAATGAGCTGCAGGATCTTCCGGATCTCGTCCAGCCCGGCCGGGTCAAGGCCGGCCTGCGCTTCTTCTATGAGCGCAACGGCCAGCAGTTCTCGAGCCAGCTGACCCAGATCGCTAACGCCGTGCTCGGCGTCGCCCGCTACCTCGTCCAGCGCGGCGACATCGATCAGGCCACCTTCGACGCCGTGCATGGTGCCTACAAGGCGGTGGAGTACCGACCGCACGGCATGGCCGAGCGCAACCGCGAGCGCCTGCGCCCCTTCGCCGATCCAGAAAACGTCGCCAAGCTCCTGCACCTGCCCGACCGCCTGGTCGCGCAGCGCAACCGCAAGCACGTCACGGTGCGCGACGCCTACAGGGTGCGCTCGGCGCTGGCGATCGAGATCCTGCTGGTGCTGCCGCTGCGCATCCGCAACCTCGTCCAGCTGCGCATCGACGCGAACATCCACCGCACCCAGGCGAACGGCAAGGGCCGCACCTTCATCCACATCCCGGGCCTCGAGGTGAAGAATGGCGAAACCCTCCAGGTCGAGCTGCCGACGCGCACCGCGCAGCTGCTGGACCTCTACCTCACGCACTACCGCCCGCTCCTGGTGCGCGACAACGGCGACTGGCTGTTTCCCGGACAAAAGGGCGGGCACCAGCATATCGCGGCCTTCGGCACCTACCTGAAGAACGTGATCCGCCGCGAAACCGGCCTCGCGGTGCATCCGCATCTGTTCCGCCACATCGCCGCCAAGCTCTACCTGCGGGCCAACCCCGGGCAGTTCGAGGTCGTCCGCCATGTGCTTGGCCACAAGCGCCTCAAAACCACGGTGGACACCTACGCCGAGTTCGACAGCCATCAGGCGGTGGAGATGTACGACAAGCAGATCCTGGCGCTGCGCGAGGACCTCGTTGGCGCCGCCGGCGACAAGGGGGCAGATCATGGCTAAGCTAGGTGCCCGCAAAAGCCTGCGCCCCGAGCACTGGCCGGCGGCGGACCGGCAGGCGTGGGCGGTGGCCCGTACCCCCGGCGACATCTTCGAGCCCGGCGGCGGTGCCGCCAACTGGCGGCCGCAGACCGTCGCCAACTTCGAGAACGACTACGGCCTGTGGCTGGGCTGGCTCGCCACCAGCGGCCGGCTCGCGCCCGACAGCCGGCCGGGCGAGCGCGTCACCGAGGACGCGGTGGCCGCCTACATTGCCGACCTGCAGCCCATGCTGGCCCCGGCGTCGCTCGCCAACCGGGTGCGGCGGCTGTACACAGCGATGCAGCTCTTTGAACCCGAGCGGGACTGGGGGTGGCTGGCCCAGCTGAAGGCGCGCCTGCGGCGGGCCGAGAAGGCCACCAAGAGCAAGCCCGAGGCGCTCACCTCGCCCGGCCAACTGTACAAGCTCGGCGTTGACCTGATGCAGGACGGCGAAACCGCGGACGGCCTGCTGGCGCGCAAGCGCGCGGTGCTTTACCGCGACGGCCTCATCATCGCGATCCTGGCCGCCCGGGCGCCGCGGCGAAAGAACCTCGCCGGCATGCGGATCAACGTCAACGTGACGTGCGCGGGCGGGCATTACTGGCTCGTCTTCTCGGGCGCGGAGACAAAGCAAAAGCGGGCCAGCGAGCACCGGCTCCCGGCCGACCTGACACCGCGCATCGACCGTTATCTCGACCATCATCGGGCGGTGCTGGCGAACGGGCCTCACGAACCCGAGCCAGCCGACGCCCTGTGGCTCACCGAGTTCGGCGACCGGCTGAGCCCGATGGCGATCAACGTGATGGCGAAGACCCGCACCCGCGAAGCCCTGGGCGTCGCCATCCCGCCGCATCGCTTCCGGGATTGTCTGGCCACAGCCTGGGCCGTGGACCTCCCCGAGCACGTCACCCTGGCCGGGGCGATGCTCGACCACAGCGATCCCAAGATGACCGAGGACCACTACAACCAGGCGCAGCGGCACAAGGCGTTGCAGTGTCTCGCGCGGACGTTCGATGAACTACGGCGGCAAAAAAGCGCAGTAAAGGATGAGTACTGAAAAATCCCGGGTTGACTGCGCTACTAATTTATCTTAATAAATGCCTATAGCATAGGCATATATATGCTTGACCCCTTTCGTCATATGTTTCTAACCAGTGTTGGAGAAAGGCGTGCCGGACAAACATCTGATGATTGCTGTGGATTGGTATGGACCGTATATTAATATTTCAGATGCCAAAGAAAATGCGCGTAATGACTATGATGACGGTCTTTACATTTGCATCGGAAAACGCGCTCATGAGAGAAAGAGGCGATTACAGTATATCGGGTTAAGCGAGCGCCTATTTACACGATTATCAATTAACCACCACAAATTAAGTGACGTGGAGCGGGAGGTCGAGTTCTGGTTAGGGGAGATTGCCACTGCCGAGCCATCTGGACGGAAGTTAAAAGTAACCCGCCAGACTCTCGACATGACCGAGTGGCTGCACGCGCGGTTTTTAGAACTACCATTGAACAATAAAAAAAGAAAAGGGCTGCCATATCGTAGCGCCACTGTCCTTAACAGGTGGTGGAAGTGTGATTACGATAACCCAAGGCGTCGACGACCGCATTCGTCTTGGCCAGACCTAATTGACTATCCTGGATGTTCCTTACCAGTTCGCTTGGTTTGGTTTGGCCAAAAGCAGCGTATTATTTCTAATATTTAAATGTCGCACGACGACATTAAATCAGGCTGCATACCGCTTTAGGGGGCTCTGGGATTTCGTCTACCTCAACAACCTAATACCCTTGCGTCCATCTTTGCAGATCGCTACGGGCAATCCCAGACATTGCTGATCGAACGATCATGAGGTTCGACATGCGCGCCGCCATCTACGCCCGCTATTCGAGCGACAACCAGCGCGAGGCCTCCATCGCCGACCAGGTCGACACCTGCCGCCGCGTGATCGCGCGGACGGGCTGGCAGGAGATCGGCACCTACGAGGACCGCGCGATCTCCGGCGCGTCGGCCTCGCGGCCCGGCTACCAGCAACTGCTTGCCGACGCCGAGGCCGGGAAGTTCGACGTCGTGGTCTGCGAGGCCCTGGACCGCCTCGGCCGGCGCCTGGCCGACGTCGCGGCGCTGCACGACCAGCTCAGCTACCTCGGCATCAAGGTCCACGCCGCCAACGCCGGTGAGATCACGCCCATGCATATCGGCATGCTGGGGACGATGGCGCAGATGTACCTGGCCGACCTGCGCGACAAGACCCGGCGCGGCCAGCGCGGCCGCGTACAGGCCGGCCGGATCCCCGCCGGCCGCGCCTACGGCTATGATATCGTGGAGAGCGACGACGGCGACGGCGGCGCCCGCCAGATCAACCCGGCCGAGGCCGCGGTCGTCCGGCGGATCTTCGAGGCCTATGCCGCCGGCCACAGCCCCCGCCGGATCGCCCACGACCTCAACGCCGAGGGCGTCCCGGGCCCGCGCGGCGGGCGTTGGCGCGACACCACGATCCGCGGCCAGGTCGACCGCGGCACCGGCATCCTCAACAACGACCTCTACGTCGGTCGCGTGGTCTGGAACCGTTGCTCCTACGTCAAGAACCCGCGCACCGGTCGGCGCGTCGCCCGGCCGAACCCGCCCGACCAGCACGAGGTCGTCCAGGTGCCGGCGCTGCGGATCGTCGACGACGCGCTCTGGAACCGCGTCAAGGAACGCCAGAACGCCCTGCACTTCACCGTGCAGCGCGATGACAGCGGCAATGCCCTGAACCGCGCGCACCGGCGCCGCTTCCTGCTGTCGGGGCTGCTGGTGTGCGGCCACTGCGGCGGGCGCTACACGATCATCGGCGTCGACCGCTACGGCTGCGCCACCCGCCGCAGCCAGGGCACCTGCCAGAACAACCGCACCATCACCCGCCAGGAGATCGAGCGGCGGGTGCTGGACGGCCTCAAGGACCGCCTCCTCGCCCCGGACATGGTCGAGACCTTCATGCAGGCCTATCAGGATGAGCTTAAGCACGCTCAATGCGCCGCCGACGCGGACCGCGAGCGCCTCGAGGCGGAGCGCGCCGAGATCCAGGGCAAGATCGACAACATCCTTCAGGCCATCGAGGCCAACCCCGAGGCCCGTA
Source organism: Ferruginivarius sediminum (assembly GCF_003344765.1). Lineage (GTDB taxonomy): Bacteria > Pseudomonadota > Alphaproteobacteria > Kiloniellales > Rhodovibrionaceae > Ferruginivarius > Ferruginivarius sediminum. The sequence goes on from NZ_QPMH01000014.1 coordinate 100,895, forward strand.
CCCTAGCCAGCCGTCTGAACGAGCTGGAGACGCGTCTGGCGCAGATCGACGGCGAACTGGAGAGGATGCCCGAGCCCGAGGCGGTGGAGCTGCATCCCAACGCCGCCCAGGCGTACCGGCGCAAGGCCGAGGACCTGCAGTCCGCGCTGGAGGATCGTAACCGGCCGGTCAGGGCCGCCTTGGCATCTGACGTTCGCCGCTTAGGCTGACGTTGGTAGCGACGTTGTTACTGACGTGAGCAAGGCGGGAGCGGCTGGATGCGGCAGG
>NZ_QPMH01000015.1 GCF_003344765.1 Ferruginivarius sediminum
CACCGCTTGGCGGCGTCCTATGAACCCGCCTCGATCCACTCGGCACCGGCACGCTCATAATAGAAGCCGTTCGCCAGGGGCGTCGCGCCCGCGAGGTCGCCTATCCGGGCGGCGGCCGCCACCGGCTCCAGGCTGCCGTCCAGAACACCGCGGTAGGCATCCGCGACGCCAAGGATCGCCTGGACGTCCACCCACCTGCGCGCCTTGGCGCCAACGCTGATCGTGTTCGGGGCCGCCGAGGGCTGCGAGCGCAGCCTCGCCGCCGGGCTGGCCGGCCCTCGGTTGAAAGTTGCGTGAATGACCCCCGCATCGAATACGGGCCGAAGGAGGGCGCCCCGGCCGGACCTAACGGCCGGCGTCGGCTGTTGCGGCGGCGCTCCCCCCTGCCCCGGTCAGCACGTCGAAAGCGGCCTGAACGCCACCCTTGCGATGGGGCACGCCCGCAAGGCTCAGCCCCATCTCCACACCCGACAGCGTCCCGGCGAGCATCAGATCGTTGAAGTCCCCCAGATGTCCGATGCGGAACACCCGGCCCTTCAGCTTGCCCAGCCCGGCGCCGAGCGACATGTCGAAGCGGTCCAGTACGGTCTTGCGGAAGGCGTCGGCGTCGTGACCTTCGGGCATGACGACGGCGGTGAGCGAGCCCGAGTATTCGCGCGGATTGCTGGCGAGGACCTCCAACCCCCAGGCCTCGACGGCAGCCCGGGTCGCGGCGGCATGGAGCTGGTGGCGGGCGAAGACGTTGTCGAGGCCTTCCTCCAACAGCATCGCCAGGGCCTCGCGCAGACCGTACAGCAGATTTGTGGCCGGCGTGTAGCCGAAGAAGCCGTTCTCGTTGGCGGCCAGGATGGGCCGCCAGTCCCAGTAGCTGCGCGGCAGGCGTGCACCTTCGGCGGCCTTCAGCGCCTTTTGGCTGATCGCGTTGAACGACAGCCCCGGCGGCAGCATCAGGCCCTTCTGCGAGCCGGCGACCGTGACGTCGACGCCCCAGTCGTCGTGGCGGTAGTCGATCGAGGCAAGCGAGGAGATCGTATCGACCATGAGCAGCGCCGGATGCCCCGCGTTGTCGATGGCCTTGCGGATTTCGCCGATGCGGCTGGTCACGCCGGTCGAGGTCTCGTTGTGGACGACGCAGACCGCTTTGACACTGCCTTCGGTGTCTTCGCGCAGGCGCTGGCCGATGGCCTCCGGATCGGCGCCGGTGCGCCAATCGCCGGAGATGAACTCGGGTTCCAGACCCAGGCGCTTCGCCATCTCGTGCCACAGGGCCGCAAAGTGCCCCGTCTCGAACATCAGCACGCGATCGCCGGGCGAAAGCGTATTGACCAGCGCCGCCTCCCAGGCGCCCGTGCCGGAGGCCGGGTAAATCACCACTGGACCAGCCGTTTTGAAGACCTTCCGTAGCCCCGGGAGGATCTGCCGCGTCAGTTCCGCGAAGTCCGGCCCGCGATGGTCGATCGTCGGATGATCGATTGCGCGCAGGACCCGGTCGGGAACGTTCGTCGGGCCGGGAATCTGCAGGAAATGCCGGCCGCTGCGGTGACTCATCCGAATTCCACTCCTTCTGTATTACGGTCGCCGAACGACGGCGTGCGTTCATTTTTACATATTCTATACCACATACATTTTGGCTTGGTTCGTCAACGGCGTGCCGGGCGCACGCCTGGGGCGATGACGAGAGGAGATCGCAGCCGCGGCAGGGCCCACTCGTGCCGCTGCGCTGTCTACGCCGCCAACCAATCGCGGGAACGCTGGCTCCAGGCGACGGAGGAGCACGAGGCGGTCCTGATCGCGCTGGAGGCGCTCGGACAGCCCGCACCTGTCGCGGCTGATGCGCGACGACCTTCGCAACAAACTCGGCATGGCCCGGCGCAGCGGCGCGATGTTGAACCGCAAATAGCGAGCTCGGACGGTCCAGGCGACGTCTCTACCGGGCCTGACAGTCGGACAAATGGCGGTGCAGGCAGTCTGATGCGAACCCATCTCCGGTGCGGCGGCCTGTCGAACAGCGAAAATACAGGGAAAATTGGTGCTATCTGGGGTTCAGGTACGTGTTACAAGCAGAATAAAGCTCATTTGTCTGTGGGTTACCGAGAAATTCCCTAAAATAGCGAACAGCGTATTCATTGAAGAAGAACAGGGAATGTCAGGTGCGGAACAGGCAATTCTCATGCACCGCGCCGTCCGTCCAGGCACCTATCCCAGAAACACTTTGCTCGGTGGATAGCCGACCCGTGCCTTCGCCCGAGTGGCCAAGAAGAAGCCCAGCGTCAGAGGCCCGACGCGGCCGATCTCCTGCTCGGGCTCGATCACCCGGTCCGCGCCGAGCTTCCTGAGGATGCGATGGTGAGTGCGGCTCATCGCCTTGACCCAGACGGTTGGCACGCCGATGAGCTTGACGTTCATCGTGCAGAGAATGTTCGCGTCGAGGTCCTCACCGATCGCGATTACCGCGACGTCGTAGTTACCGACCCCCGCCTCGCGCAGCGCCTCCTCATCGCGTCCGTCGGCGATCACGGCTTCCGTCAGCATCTCCGCAACATGGCTGACGTTTCGCTCGACTGTATCGATCCCAAGCACGTGGTTTCCGAAACGTGCCAGCTCCGAGGCCACCGTCGTGCCGAACGTGCCGAGGCCGATGACGGCGAAACTGCGATTCTTCTGTTCGGACATGGTCGTCTCCGAATTACAAACCAGCATTTCCGTAACTTGCGGGCGGGTCAGTTCGGCGCCCCTTGCCCCCTCTTCATCCAAGAAGCATTTGTCCCAGGAGGCCAAGCATGAAGCCTGCCACCGCGCCGAGCGCCGGCGCCCATCTCCGCGCAAGATGCGCCTGCGGCGCAATGTCCTCGAAGATCAGGTAAAGAATCCCACCCGCTGAAAACAGCATCATCGCGCCCAGGGCACCACTCGTTTGGCGCAGATAGATGAATCCGAACCACGCCGCGAGCGGCCCGAGCAGCGTCATCGCGCAAAACCCAGCGAGTATTTGTTTCGAGGACAGCGCGTCGCGCACACGAAGTTCGAGGTAGGCGTTGAACCCCTCCGGCAGGTTCTGCAGGGCAATCAAGCCGGCCAGCAGCAATCCCGCCTGCCAATCCGCCGCCAGCATGGTGCCGAGCGCGAGCGATTCCGGAACGAAGTCGAGCAGCATGGACATAAGCTGTGCGATGCCGCCGCCCCGCCGCTCGATCGTCCGGTCGATGAGAAAGAACGTGATTCCGCCCGCGCCGAAGGCGGCCAACGCCGGCCATGCGGACAGATAGCGCTGGCCTTCCGGCACCAGCACGAGCGCAACGGCTGCCAGAAGCGCGCCACCGCCGAAGGCGATGACGCCGTGGCGCAGTTCGCGTTCCAGCCACAACGGACGAATGCGCTCTATCCGCGCTAGGACTCCACCCAGCGGCATGAAGGCGCCGGCCAGCGTCGCGTAGAGCATCGCAGTCTCTAAATCGCTCATACTGACAACCGTATCCAAATATTTGGCGCATGCCCGTGAGCTCTGTTATCTCTCAACTGAGGACGTTCCCGGTGATGGCCTCATAGCCTGAGATGACGTCAAGGAACTCCGACGTGATCACGTCCTGCCGCTTCAGTCGATGAGCCACGTGCAGATCGTCGATTTTTTCGACAATGCTACGATCAACCGCCTGCATGGCGGCAAGACGCTCGGCATGCTCGGCTGTGTGCGACTGGATGACCGCAGTGAAGACACGCGCGAAGAGAAGCTGGCGGATCAGGCTGCTGAAAAGCGCCTCCGGAGGTCCGATGGGAACCGGCAAACGGCACGACGACCAAGTACGCCCGCGCAATGCGGTGAGCCAGCCAGGGTCGATCGGCAGGAGGCGGGCACGCACGGGCGTCATGCCGCCTCGCTCGCCGGGACGATGGTGAAACATTACGAGCCGACCGACACCTTCACTCTCCCGCCTGTGGTCGAGGCGGGTCAGCACGGTGCTGACCGTGTGCGCGAGCGTTTCCACCGTCGCAGGCACCTCTTCATGGGCAGCCGGCGGCTCGGCCTCGGCACGCCAACTCGCGTCAGCGCAGGCTCCAATCGTGAGCACGAGTCCCTCGGCAACGTCATCGCCGGTCGCAGCCAGGCTTTCCAGGGCGAAGGTTACCAGCCGATCCTTGAAGGCGCCACAGAGGCCGATTTCTGAGCCGACCAGCACGACCGCTGTGCGTCCGCCGTCCGAGGGAGGCAGCTCGGACCTCGCCAACCTTCTTGCCCTTCGACAATAACACCTCGGCCTCGCGCAGCTTGCCGATGATCTCCTCCGGGGAGCGCTTCCGTCGTGCCAGTTCCAATCTCCTCGAAAACCAGACGCTAACATATAGCGCCTGGAGCGGTTTGAAGGGGTCAGGCCAGTTGAGAGAATAGGCAGGGAGAGAGCACGCCGATCCAGCCCAACAGGACTGGCACAGTTCGGAGGTCTGACGGCGAACGGCGCAGTTTCTCGGGATTTTCGGCGCGATCCGACAGACGGAGAACGTTCGTCGGATGGAAAATGGCGGTGCAGGCAGTCTGGTGCGAACTGGTCTCCGCCCATTTTCCCTGTTATGCCCCGATTTACAGGGAATTTTGCCAATTTTTGCAGGGATCGTATCCATACCCGCCGAGAACTAGGCAGCGAAATCAGGACGTTAGCGGAGAATTGCCTGCGGGGAAGAACAGGGAATTTGCGGAAGGGAGCAGGGAACCAAAATCCGCTAACAGGGAAGCTGCGGCAGCAATCAGGGAACGCGCCTCGCATGCCCCTATCGGCCTGGGTTTCAGCACTAGTCATGTCAACGCTGCCTGAAATTTCAGCCTTTACATACAAAATGCAACGGGCGTGAATTCGAGCCTCAGGCTGCCCCCGCGTGTGCGGCGGAGCTGGTGGCTGTGAATCGGCAGCGAGTTTGACCCTGCTGAACCAAGCGAAATCAAGGCTCTACAACGCCGCTCGGCGCCCAGACCCCGCGCCGACTCACACCTTGACGGAGTGGCAGCAACTCGCCGCCTGATGCTGCAGTCGGCCAAGGCGGTTGGCGACCGCTTCTGATTCTCCTGACAGCGCCCTGTTCATGGCGCGCCGCGAGGTCCCAGTCGGCGAAGGCGGCACCGTAAGAGCGAAGCCTGTCCGTCGCGATCACCGTGAGGGCAAAGCCCTTCTTCTTGAGCAGCTTGCGCATCAGCTTTCGCGCCGCCGCCTTGTCACGACCACTTTGGACGAGGACTCCAGCACCTCCCCTTGATCATCGACAGCCCGCCACAGATACATGCGCTTGCCAGCGATCCGAACGACCATCTCGTCGAGATGCCAGTGTGGGCTGGGCCGATCACGGAGCTGCCGCAGGGGGCGTGCCGCCGCCGGTCCAAATTTCAGCACCCGCCGGCGGACCGTCTCGTAGCTCACCTCCACCCCGCGCGCGGCCAGCAGTTCTTCCACGTCGCGGTAGCTCAGCGTGAACCGGAGATAAAGTCAGACGGCATGCTGAATCACGGCAGGCGGGTATTGGTGGTGGGCATACGAGATTGGTGGCATGGCCGCACGCTATCGACTTCATCGGCGGCACACCACCTGTTCTCGTGACAAAGCCCATGCGATTCGCTTGGTTGAGAGCCCGCACCGTAATCCTGCCTGGGACAGGTCTGGCGCGGGGCAGCCGTGCGAATAGGCCAAGCCGTCCGAGCCTTGTCTCGACCGCAGTCAAACCTTAGGCTCGACCGGCCACGCGGAGGGCGCACCTTTCCAGGTCCGGCATGCATCGCTTCAAGTTCGTTCTTTACAGACCGATTCAGCTCCTCCCCGTCCTCATCGGGGTCAGCATCGTCACCTTCATCCTTGTTCAGCTGATTCCCGGCGATCCGGCGCGCATCCTCCTCGGCGCCAAGGCCACGCCTGAGGCAATCGCGGAGGTCCGAGAAAAATTCGGGCTCGATCAACCTCTTGTACTCCAGTACGTCCACTTCATGAAGAACCTGCTGCAGGGCGAGCTCGGCCGGTCCATCATCTATCGTGCGCCGGTGCTGAGCGTGGTGGAGCAGCGGGTTGCCCCCACATTGTTCCTGCTGATTTACGGGGTGGTGCTCTCCGTTCTTCTTGCGGTGCCGCTCGCGCTTGCCGCGGCCTGGCGCGCCGGCAGCAGTGTCGACCAAGCCGTACGCGTCTTCTCCACCGCCGGGATCGGGCTGCCGGCTTTCTGGCTGGGCATCATGCTGATGCTCTTGTTCTCGATCGAGCTGCGTCTTTTTCCGGTCTCGGGCTACGGCGAGGGAGCGCTGAGCCATCTGCATCACCTGTTCCTGCCGGCGCTGACCATCTCGATCGCTCTGGCGCCGGTGCTGGTCCGCAACCTCAGGGCGACGCTCCTGGCGCAGTTGGAGAGCGACTATGTCTCGGCAGAACGCGCCAAGGGGCTGCCCGAGCGGGCGATCTACCTCGGCCACGTGTTCCGCAACTCCCTCATCCCGACGGTCAACCTGCTTGGCGTCAACGTGAGCTGGCTCATCGGCGGCACGGTGGTCATCGAGTCCGTGTATTCCGTACCGGGCCTTGGACAGCTGATGGTGTCCTCGATCTTCGGCCGGGACTATCTGGTGGTTCAGGCCGTCACGCTGATGTTCGCGATCGGCGTGATCCTCGTGAACTTCTTCGTGGACATCGTCACCGTGGCCCTCGATCCCAGGGTCGAGATGTAATGGCTGTCAGTGAGTTGCATACGCCCCGGCGCCTGGCGAAACTCCATGAACGCCTGGGCGAACCGCCTCGCCTCGTCTACATCGGTGCCGCGGCGGTCGCTTTCTGGTTCGTTGTGGCGGTCTTCGCGCCCTTCATCGCCCCCTACGACCCGATCGCGCAGGATCTCAGGACGACGCTCAGCCCGCCAAGCTGGGCCCACCCGCTCGGTACGGACAACTTCGGCCGCGACGTCCTCTCCCGCATCATCTTCGGCACGCGGCTCGATCTGGAGATGGGGATTCTCGGCGTGCTGTTCCCCTTTCTCATCGGCATCACACTGGGCGCTTTCGCGGGCTATTTCGGTGGCATTGTCGACACCCTCCTGATGCGGCTGCTCGACGTCACGATCGCCTTTCCCTATTTCGTCCTCGTCATTGCCATCATCGCGATCCTGGGACCCGGCGTCTCCAGCTTCTACATCTCGGTCGCGCTCGTCGGCTGGGTCTCCTACGCCCGGCTCGTGCGCGCCGAGATGCTGGTCCTGCGCGAACAGGACTACGTCATGGCTTGCCGCGCCCTCGGCTTTGGCCACCTCCGGACCATGCTGCGACACATGCTGCCCAACGCCATCATTCCCGCCGTGGTGTTCTCGATGACCGATGTCGTCATCGTCATTCTCCTGGGCTCCTCGTTGTCGTATCTCGGACTCGGGGCGCAGCCGCCCACGCCGGAGTGGGGCGTGATGGTGGCGGACGGCCAGAACTTCATCACCCGGGCCTGGTGGATCACCTTCTTCCCCGGCGTGGCGATCGTCCTCGCTGCCCTGTCCTTCAGCCTGTTCGCGGACGGGCTCGCCGAATGGCTCGGTGTCCAGGAGTGATGGGATGACGCTGTTGGACGTAGCCGGGCTGCGGACGGAATTTGCGACCCCCACCCGGGCGGTCGCGGCCGTGGACGGGCTGAGCTTTCAGCTCCGGCCCGGTGAGATTCTGGGGCTGGTGGGGGAAAGCGGGTCGGGCAAGACCGTGGCTTGCCGCTCTCTGCTGCGCCTGCTGCCGTCGCGGCGCGCGCGAATCGCCGCGGGCACGGTGATGTTCGAGAACCGTGACCTGATGCGGCTCAGCGAAGCCGAGATGCGGGTGGTCAGGGGCCGCGACATCGCGATGATCTTCCAGAATCCCGCAAGCCACCTCGATCCCGTGTTCACCGTGGGCGACCTGATCGCCGAGCCGTTGATCTGGCATTTCGGCGAGAGCCGCCGTGCCGCCCGGAAGCGCGCCGTCGAGCTTCTGCGCCAGGTTGGCATTCCCGATCCCGCCGGCCAGATCGAGCGCTATCCCCACCAGTTCAGCGGCGGCATGAAGCAGCGCGTGATGATTGCGGCCGCGCTTGCCTGCGAGCCGAAGATCCTGCTCGCCGACGAGCCCACGACGGCGCTCGACGTCACGGTCCAGGCCCAGATCCTCCGGCTGCTTCTCGATCTCAGGGATCGCACCGGGCTCGCCATCGTGCTGGTCACCCATGACATCGGTGTCGTCGCGGAGACCTGCGACAGCGTCGTCGTGCTCTACAGCGGCCGAGTGATGGAGTGCGGGGGGACACAGGACGTGCTCACCCGACCGCGCCACCCCTATACCCGGGGTCTTTTGGACTCCTTGCCCACAACCGCGGCCCGTGGCGCGGAACTCCCGTCGATCAGCGGCTACCCGCCGCCTCTCGACCGGTTGCCGCAGGGCTGCCGTTTCCACCCCCGCTGCCGCTTCGCCATCGATCGGTGCCGGCGCGAGCCCATAGAACTGGAGACGGTGGACGACGGCCATGCCTCGGCATGCGTGCGTTGGCGCGAGGTCATGGAGGTTGGCCCGTGAACGATCTGCTCGTCGATGTCCGCGATCTCTCGGTGCGCTATACGCTGTCGCGGAGCTTCGCCGATCTCCTGCGGCGAAAGCCGGGCCGCGAGCTTGCCGCCGTGGATGGCGCCCATCTCGCCATCCGCAAGGGCGAGGCCGTGGGCCTGGTCGGTGAAAGCGGTTCCGGGAAAAGCTCGCTGGGGCGCGCGCTGCTGCGCCTGACGCCCGCCACCGGCGAGGTGCGATTTGACGGCACGGACGTTCTGCGCCAGGACCGCCGGAGCCTCCTGGCCTACCGCAAGCGCGCCCAGATGGTGTTCCAGGACCCGCTGGCCTCGCTCAACCCCCGTTTCAAGGTCGGCGAAGCCCTGGCGGAGGTGCTGCGCGTCCATCGGCTCACCCGCCGCGAGGAGATACCCGGGCGTGTGGCAGCACTCCTCGACACTGTGGGCCTCGATACCGAATTCGCCGACCGCCGGCCGCGGGGCCTGTCCGGCGGGCAATGCCAACGCGTCGGCATTGCCCGGGCGCTCGCGGTGGAGCCGGAATTTATCATCGCCGACGAGCCCGTGTCGGCGCTCGACCTCTCGATCCAGGCACAGATCCTCAACCTGTTCCTGCGCCTGCAACGTGAGATGCAGCTCACCATGCTGTTCATCTCGCACGACCTGGGCGTCGTGCATCACCTCTGCCAACGGGTCGCGGTGATGTATCTCGGCCGGATCGTGGAGGAAGGCCCCGCGGACGAGATTTTCTATCATCCGAAGCATCCCTACACCCAGAGCCTCGTGGAGGCGATGCCGCGGGTCGAGTTCCCAAAGGGCCGCCGTGAGCTGCCGCGGCTCGAGGGCGAGCCGCCAAGCCCGGCCGACAAGCCGCCAGGTTGTGCGTTCCACCCCCGCTGCCCGCACGTCATGGACGCCTGTCGCCAGGACCCCCCGCCATCGATCCGCCGGGTCGGCGCGGCGGCGACTGCCTGTCACCTCTATCCTGAGACCGAGAAGGCTTGACACGGACCGCGTCCGGGCGGTGCGATCATCGTATCCAGTCAATGGAATATGAGGGAGGCGATAATTATGCATTTCAAATGGCTGCTGCCGGCCGGCGCCGCGTTCGCGGCGGCATTCGGCGCCGCCTCGGCCTTTGCCGATGGCGGCACGCTCAAAATCGGTCGCGATCAGGATAGTAATACCCTGGACCCGATCTTCACCATTGAGAATGCCGACATCTGGGTTCTAAACAACATGAACGCCAAGCTCGTCGAGGTGAACGAGGACATGACCGGGGTCGCCCCCGACCTCGCCAAGAGCTGGGACATTTCCGAGGACAAGACGACCTATACCTTCCACCTTCGCGAGGGACTCAAGTTTTCGGACGGCTCGGCGCTGACGGCGAGCGACGTCGAATTCTCGCTGGAGCGGCTGCGCGACGAGAAGGAGTCGGTTCTACGCTCGATGTTCCAGGTGATGGAGGACGTAAAGGCCCCGGACGAGCACACCGTAGTGATCGAACTCGAGCATCCCTCCGCACCCTTCCTCTCGGCGCTCGCGGTGTTCTCCGCCTCGATCCTGCCGGAAGACGTGGTAAAGGAGCGCGGGGATGACTTCGGGACGAACCCCGTCGGCGCCGGCGCATTCAAGTTCAAGACCTGGGAGCGTGGGAACAGGATCGTCCTGGAAAAGAATCCGCACTATCACAAGGACGGTCAGCCCAAGGTCGACGAGGTTCAATGGCTCGTCGAGGCGAACGACAATACACGCATCCTGAAGCTGCAGGCCGGCGAGATCGACGCCGCAATCTTCATCCCGTTCAGCCGGGTCGAGGGACTGCAGAACGATCCCAACGTCCAGGTCCATCTCGACCCGTCGAGCCGCGAGGACCATGTGCTCATCAATCACGAGCACCCGCCGCTTGACAACGTGAAGGTCCGCCGGGCGCTCTATCACGCCATCGACCGCGAAGGGATCATCGACGCGGTGCTGTTCGGCCACGGAACCGTCGCGACGAGCTTTGTGCCGAAGGGGCAGATGTTCCACAATCCGGACACGCCCACCTATGACTATGATCCCGACAAGGCCCGCCAGCTCCTTGACGAGGCCGGTGTCGAGGACCTCACGCTCGAGATCATCACCGCCGCCGGAAACGAGACCCAGCAGCAGACCGCGGTGCTGCTTCAAAACATGCTCAAGCAGGTCGGCATCGAGCTCAACATCGTGAAGCAGGAGCCCGGCCAGACCTGGGATACCATCGTCCAGGGCGAATATGATCTATCCCTGAACTACTGGACGAACGACATTATCGATCCGGACCAGAAGGCGACCTTCTCCGTCTATGGCGAGAACGACGCCAAGTCCTATTACACCCGCTATCATAACCCGGAAGTGGCCAAGCTCGTCGAGAAGGGGCGCACGGTCCTGGATGCGGAGAAGCGGCGTGACATCTATTACAAGATCCAGGAAATGGCGAAGAAGGATGTCCACTGGATCGATCTCTACTACAGCCCGTTCCGGAACGCCTCGCACCAGTACGTCGAGAACTTCCACCAGACACCAATGGGCCGCTTCACTCTTGAAATGACAGAAATCAACAAGTAGCGGGAATCGGGCAACCCCGAGGGCGGCGCCGTCCATGTCGACGGCGCCGCTTTGCTATCGCGCCGCCGAACCCTCGCACGCCGTCGGACGCAGTGGCGGGAAGATCGTCTCGAGCGCGGCGCCAATAGCAAGAAGCTCACCGTCGAAATCCGGTGGTGCCGCCAACTGGAAGCCGACCGGCATGCCATTCTCGCCGAGGCCGCAGGGGAGTGTCAGCGCGGGTAGCCCTGTCAAATTGTACGGGGCAATGTAACGCATCTCCGCCGCGCCCACGGGATCGTCGAGCGGCGGGTTCTCCGTGGGCGCTGTCCAGGGCACGGTCGGCGATACCAATGCGTCCGCCTCCTCGAGCAGCTCCCGCAACTGTCGACCAATATGCCGGCGATAGCGCTGGGCGCGGACGTGGGCCGTCGCGGGCAGCGCGAACCCGGTTTCGAGCTGAACCCGGGTCTGCTCGGCGAAGTCTTCCGCTCGGGCGGCAAGCCGTTCGGCATGTACGACGCTTGCCTCCGGCGCCATCACATGCGTCAGCGCATCGTCGGCGTGCGCCAGGTCGGGAACGCTGACGCGCCGGATCACGGCGCCCCGGCTGGAAAGTACGCTTAGTGCCTCTTCGAAAGCATGGCCGACGTCTTCCTGCAAGTCCGTGTCTTCGGCGTGCTCCCGGATGACAGCGAGGCGCAGGCCCTCAAGGTCGCGAGGGATCGGGCGGACATCTCGAGTTGCCATGAGCGAAAGCAAACACGCGGCATCCGCGCATGTCCGCGCGATCGGTCCGGCGTGATCCAGGGACCACGAAAGCGGCTGGACGCCACCCAGCGGCACGAGCCCGTAAGTCGGTTTCAGGCCGACGACGCCGCAGTACGCGGCCGGTATCCGGATCGAGCCGCCGCTGTCAGTACCGGTCGCCCCCCAGACCTGCCCCGCCGCCACGGCCGCAGCCGAGCCGCCGCTCGAGCCGCCGGCGGTTTGCGACGTGTTCCATGGATTGAAGGTTTGGCCGACCGCCGGGTGGGCAATTCCGTAGCCGTATTCCAGGCAGTTCGTCTTGCCCATCAGCACGGCACCAGCCGCCCGCAGTCGCCCGACCAGCGTGGCGTCCCTGCCAGCAAGCGCCTCAGGAGAGATTGACGATCCAAAGGTGGTGGGCTGACCGCGAACGTCCATCAGATCCTTGATGGCGACCGGCACGCCGTGCAGGGGGCCGCGATCGCAGCCGGCTTCGAGTTCCCGCCCCAGTTGCTCGGCCGTGGCGAGGGCCGCCTCCGCGTCGCGCGTGATCCAGGCGTTCAGCGCCGGCTCGACCGCGGCAATCCGCTCGAAGCATCCGCGAACCACCTCGACCGGCGCGCGATGGCCGTTGCGATAGGCACGGCCGAGGGCAGCAATCGAGTCGTTCGCCTCATGCATCCGGCACGTCTCCGCCCCATGGCGGCCCCGCGGCCCCGGCGTCGCCCATGTCGAGCCGGGCCAGAGCGAAAGCGCCCCGTAGCGCATCCGAGACGAAGGGGGCCACGCGCTCGCCTCGTGTCCTGTCGAGCTCAAGGCCCCCGATGGCTGCAAGTCGGCACGCCGTCTCGCCGTCGATTTCCACGCCGCGTCTCCACTTGCTTGATTGACCGCTGGCGCCTCGTCATTCTCTCCCGATATCGTATCAGATCGGGGGGAATATAATGGCGGCATTCGACAGGCCGGATCAAACGCAACGGGTCGAGGTGGACGGTCATGAGGTCGTGACCTATGCCTGGGGAACGGGCGGTGAAGCCGTGTTCCTGCTCAGTGGTGGGCCGGGCCTGCCGTGTCGCTACCTTGTCGAACCCCATCTGCGTCTGGTCGACCGGGGCTACCGCGTGGTCAGCTACGATCAACTCGGCACGGGCGCCTCCGACAGGCCGTCCGATCCCTCTCTCTGGCACATCGAACGGTACGCGCGGGAGGTGGAGACCGTTCGCAAGGCCCTGGGCCTCGATCGCTTTCATCTGATCGGTCATAGCTGGGGCGGCTGGCTCGGCATCGAATATGCGGTGACCTTCCCCGATGCGCTCGCCAGCTTCGTGATCGCCGACAGCGCCGGCGATATCCCGCACCTCGTCTCGGAACTCAACCGGCTGCGATCCGCCCTGGGCCCGGAAACCGTCCGCATGATGCAGCAGCGCGAGGCCGAGTGCACGATCGAGCACGAGGAATACAAGGCCGCGATTACGCTGCTCGACTATCGCCATGTGTGTCGCCTCGAGACGTGGCCGAGACCGCTGATACGGTCGATCGAGGAATGGAACAAGGCGCCGTACGAGACCGTTCAAGGGCCGAATGAATTTCTCTACACGGGCAACCTCAAGGATTGGAACCGGCTCGACGAGATGAAGCGGATCGATCGGCCCTGCCTTGTCGTTGTTGGCGCCTATGACGAACTGACGCCCGCCTGTGCGCTGCGCATGCATAAGGCGCTTCCGAACTCGGAGATTGCGGTCTTTGCGAACAGTTCGCACACCCCGTTTTACGAAGAGCCGGATGCATATTTTTCGCGAATAGAAAAATTTCTCGCTGAACAGAAATAGGATGAGCCGTGAGGGCACTGTCAGGGGAATGTGAGCAGACCAGGCTAAGATCGCATAGGCGACTGGGTTAGGCGGCGAGTTGCCGCCATTCCGCCAAGGCGGCAGACCGGTGCTGTCAAGACGATGCGAGCTGATCTTCGAATGGCAGGTTCGCGCCCGGCTTCAGGCGGCAAGCTGCTGCCATTCAGCGAGGGCAGCTGAGCGGCTTGCGTTGAAAATCGTCCGGCTGGTCAGATAGCGGTCGTGATTGAAGTGGTTGTGGACGGCGGCATGGACGGAGGCGCATTTCTGGAGCGTGGCGGATTTTCGAAACCGGGCCAGCGCCCGTTCGCGTCGTCGGAACGGCTGATGCGAATTCTCGGCACGGTTGTTCCGCCAGCGGCCACAGTCCTGGCGGCCAGCGTTGCCAATCTCCTTCATCGCGGCGCCGTAGGACCGCAACCGATCGGTCACGATCCGCCGCGGCCGGCCGTAGCGCTTCATCGTAGTTTCAGGAAAGCCTTAGCCGCCCGGCCGTCACGGCGCTTGGTCATGAAGACCTCCAGGACCTCACCTTCATGGTCAACCGCCCGCCAGAGATAACGCCTCTCGCCGTTGATCCGCACGAACACCTCGTCCATGTGCCAGCGCCACTGGATATAGCTGCGGTGGCACCCGGCCCGCTTCTTTCGGAGCTCGGAGGCGAACATGGGCCCGAAGCGGTTCCACCACTGCCGGATGGTCTCGTGGGTCACGTCGATCCCGCGCTCGAACAGCAGGTCCTCGACGTTGCGCAGCGAAAGCGGATATCGGACGTACATCAGCACCGCCGCGCGGATCACCTCGGGCGAGGTCTTGAAGTAGCGAAACGAATTGGCCATGCGGTAGGCTACCCAGCCCCATGACCACCTCTCAAGCTTTTCCTCTGACAGCGCCGTCTCACTCGCTTGCGGAGAAAACGGACGGGCACAGTACGGAGAAATCAGCGTTCCAGGCTTCTCCGGTTCGGTCCGTCACGGAGATGCGCGCAAAAGCCCGCGGAATGCGGGGACCCGTACCGAGGGTTCGAATCTCTTTCGAAAAATGAATTAAAACAAGAACTTAATGGCGGAGGGGGTGGGATTCGAACCCACGGTAGGGGGTTACCCTACAGCGGTTTTCGAGACCGCCGCCTTCGACCACTCGGCCACCCCTCCGTTGCGGGCGCGCTTCCTAGCATCTGGTTCGGTTTTGTGCAACGGCTACCGACATGGAACGTCGAGAATATCCTCGGGGCCGTGAAAGCCGTCGTTCCCCCGGCCGCAGGGCATTGACAGGCCGTCCCGGCACGTTATAGTCCGCGCCCTGTTCCCGCGGGCCGTCGTTGGGCGGTGCTGCGGGCCTCTTGCTGTTCGGGGCGACCTCATCGCCCCTGGCCGGCAGGGAACTCAGGACAACCGACTGCGACTGACGCAGGGCCGACGGATCGCGGTGCCGCAAGCACCTTGGAATGCGACGGACAGCCCGGCACAGTCGCGCGAATGAACCGAAACCGTCAGGCCGGAACGCCGAGAAGAAGACCATGTTCGCAGTCATCAAAACGGGCGGCAAGCAGTACCGGGTCGCCAAGGACGATATGGTCACCGTGGAACGCGTGGCCGAAGAGGCCGGCAGCACGGTGAACCTCGATCAGGTGCTGATGGTCGGCGCCGAGGGCGCGGCCCCGAAGGTCGGTGCGCCGACCGTCGAGGGCGCCAGCGTCGCCGCCGAGATCGTGGAGCACACCCGCGGCCCGAAGATCCGCGTCTTCAAGAAGAAGCGCCGCAAGAACTACCGTCGCACCGCCGGCCATCGTCAGGACCTGACGGTGCTCCGCGTCACCGACATCCAGGTGGACGGCAAGTCCTCCGCCGGCGACTCCGGCGAGACGGCCACCAAAAAGCCAGCCAGCCGTAACGCGCAGAAGAAGGCGACGCAGGCCGCCGTGACCCGGCAGTCCAGGGCGAAGTCCACGACCGCCAAGCAGCGCAACGCCGGCACGGCAAGCCAGACCGAGCGCAAGGCCGCGGCGGCGAATAACCGGAAGGCCCGCGGCAAGCAGGCCGAGAACGACGAGTAGGTAGGAGCACCACGCCATGGCGCATAAAAAGGCAGGCGGTAGCTCGCGCAACGGCCGCGATACGATCGGCAAGCGGCTGGGCGTGAAGAAGTTCGGCGGCGAGCGGGTGATCCCCGGCAACATCCTCATCCGCCAGCGCGGCACCAAGTGGCATCCCGGCGACAACGTCGGCATGGGCAAGGACTACACCATTTTCGCCAAGACCGAAGGTACGGTGCAGTTCCGTAAGACCACCGGCGGACGAACCGTTATTTCGGTGGTGCCGCAGGAGTAGGCACAGCCTCCGAACCGCGCATCCAGACACGGATCGGGGGGAATGGCATGCCATTCCCCCCTTTTCGTTTCGCCGTAACAGACACCAAACGCACAAGACATTCGCGCGCCGCGCCATGAAGTTCCTCGACGAGGCCAAGATATATCTGAAGGCCGGTAACGGCGGGAATGGCTGCGTGTCCTTCCGGCGCGAGAAGTACATCGAGTTCGGCGGCCCCGACGGCGGCGACGGCGGCAACGGCGGCGATGTCGTCTTCGAGGCGGTGGACGACCTCAACACGCTGATCGACTTCCGCTATCACCAGCACTTCAAGGCGGAAAACGGCGAGCACGGGCGCGGGCGGAACCAGACCGGCGCCAGCGGCGACGATCTCGTCGTCAAGGTGCCCGTCGGCACCCAGGTCCTGGACGAGGACAAGGAAACGCTGCTGGCCGACCTGACGGAACCGGGCGAGCGCGCGATCCTGGCCCATGGCGGCAACGGCGGATTCGGCAACACCCGTTTCAAGTCCTCCACCAACCAGGCACCGCGCCAGGCGAAGCCCGGCCTTGTGGGCGAGGAGCGCCGGGTGTGGCTGCGCCTCAAGCTGCTGGCCGACGCCGGGCTGGTCGGACTGCCCAATGCTGGCAAATCCACCTTCCTATCGGCCGTGTCGCGGGCGCGTCCGAAGGTGGCGGACTATCCCTTCACGACGCTCTATCCGCACCTTGGCATGATCGACCATCACGGCGAGCGCTTCGTGCTGGCCGACATCCCCGGCGTGATCGAGGGCGCGCACGAGGGCCATGGTCTCGGCGACCGCTTCCTAGGGCACGTCGAGCGTTGCGCGGTCCTGCTGCATCTCGTCGACGTGACGCAGGACGACGTCGCCGCCGCCTATCGCCAAGTGCGCGACGAGATCCTCGCCTACGGCCACGGCCTGGCCGACAAGCCGGAGCTTGTGGCCGTCAGCAAGATCGACGCCTTCCCGCAGGAACTGGTGGACGAGCAGGCGGAGGCTCTCGCAACGGCGGCCGGCAAGCCCGTCCTGCAGGTTTCCGCCGTCAGTGGCGCGGGCACGGACGAGGTCATCGGCGCCCTGCTCGACCATGTCCTGGCGGCACGCCAGGAGCGCCGGGTCGCGCATGCCGTTGGCGAAAGCGGGGACTGGCAGCCATGAGCGGCCCCTTCGACGCAGGGCGGAACCTGGCCGAGTTAGCGGCGAGCGAGGCGTGGACCCCCAACCTTGGGGCCATGCGGCGCATCGTCGTGAAGATCGGCTCGGCCCTCCTGGTCGACGAAGCCAGCGGCGCCATCCGACGCGGCTGGCTGAATGCGCTGGCCGACGACGTCGCTGATCTGCGGGCACGCGGGGTGGAAGTCGTGCTGGTGTCCTCGGGCGCCATCGCCGTCGGGCGGCGCCGGCTGGGCCTGACCCGCCGCACCATCCGGCTGGAGGAAAAGCAGGCAGCCGCGGCGACCGGGCAGCTTCGCCTTGCCCACGCCTATCAGGAAACGCTGGCGCGGCACGACATCACGGTGGCCCAGGTGCTCGTGACCCTGGACGACACCGAGGAACGCCGACGCCACCTGAACGCGCGTGCCACGGTCAACGCCTTGCTCCGCCTGGGCGCGGTTCCGGTCATCAACGAGAACGACACGGTGGCCACGAGCGAGATCCGATTCGGCGACAATGACCGCCTGGCCGCACGGGTGGCCGCGATGATCGACGCCGAGGCGCTGGTCCTGCTCTCCGACATCGACGGCCTCTATACCAGCGACCCGAAGCGCGACCCCGACGCGGCCCTGATACCGAGGGTCGACGCGATCACGCCGGAGATCGAGGCGATGGGCGGCGACGCCCCACCGGGCTATTCCTCCGGCGGCATGGTGACCAAGCTGGCGGCGGCCCGCATCGCGCTTGCCGCCGGCAGCCACATGGCCATCGCCCAGGGCCGGGCCAAGCACCCGCTGGCCCGCATGCAGGAAAGCGGCCGCTGCACCTGGTTCGTCTCGCAGGTCGAGCCGCAGACGGCGCGCAAGCGCTGGATCGGCGGGTCGCTGAACCCGGCCGGCGCGATCACCGTCGATGCCGGGGCGCTCAAGGCACTGCGCGCCGGGAAATCACTGCTGCCCGCCGGGGTGACGCAGGTTGAAGGCGGCTTTCAGCGCGGCGACCTTGTTATCGTCCGCGCGCCCGACGGGCACGAAGTGGCGCGCGGGCTGGCCGCCTATGGCGGCGAGGATGCGCGCCTGATTCGCGGTCATAACTCGAAAGACATCGAGGCCGTGCTGGGTTATCGTGGCCGCGAGGAACTGATCCACCGGGACGATCTGGTAGTCACCGAGGAGGGGAAGAGACGATGAGCGCCGCCCCCGCACAGCAGAGCGCGAACGCCGGACGGCTTTATCATGAGATGATCGAGCTTGGCGAAACCGCGCGGGCCGCCTCCCACGCGCTTGCCGTCGCCGACGGCGCAGCCAAGGACAAGGCCCTGAAAGGGGCAGCGGCAGCGCTGCGCCGGCGGACGGACGAGGTCCTCGACGCCAATGCGAAGGACGTCGAGGGCGCCCGGAGCCGCGATTTGAGCGCGGCACTGCTGGACCGGCTGGAACTGAGCGAGCAGCGGATCGAGGCGATGGCCGCCGGGCTGGAGGCGATCGCCGAGCTGCCGGATCCGGTGGGCCGCACGCTGGCGGAATGGGAACGCCCCAACGGCCTGAAGATCGCCCGCGTTGCCGTGCCCATCGGCGTAATCGGCATCATCTACGAAAGCCGCCCCAACGTTACCGCCGATGCGGCCGGCCTGTGCCTGAAATCCGGCAACGCCGCGATTCTGCGCGGCGGCTCGGAGAGCTATCATTCCGCCGCGGTCATCGTGGACTGCGTGCGGGATGGCCTGGCCGCCGCCGGCCTGCCCGAGGCCTGCGTGCAGCGGGTGCCGACGACCGACCGCGACGCCGTCGGGCTGATGCTTGGCATGGACAAGCACATCGACGTCATCGTCCCGCGCGGCGGGAAGAGCCTGATCCAGCGGGTCCGCGAGGAAAGCCGCATGCCCGTGCTGGCCCACCTGGAGGGCATCAACCATACCTACGTCCAGGCGTCCATCGACCCCGAGCTGGCGCGCCGTGTGGTGTTCAACGCCAAGATGCGGCGCCCCGGCATCTGCGGGGCCACGGAGAAGCTGCTGGTCGACCGCGCCGCGCTCACGACCCACCTGCCCGGCATCGTGGACGACCTGCTTGCCGCCGGCTGCGAGCTGCGCGGCGACGAATCCGTCTGCGGGGCCGAGCAGCGGATGCTGCCGGCGCGCCCGGAGGACTGGGACATGGAGTACCTGGCACCGATCCTGGCGGTCAAGATGGTGGACGGCGTGAACGACGCCATCGCCCACATCAACCGCCACGGCTCGGGCCATACCGAGGCCATCCTGACCGGCGACACCGCGGCTGCCGAGAAGTTCTGCGGCGAGGTCGATGCGGCCATCGTGATGGTCAACGCCTCGACCCAGTTCGCCGACGGCGGCGAGTTCGGCATGGGCGCGGAGATCGGCATCGCGACCGGCAAGATGCCGCCGCGCGGCCCGGTCGGGGCGGCCGAGCTGACCAGCTACAAGTACGTCGTCCACGGCAGCGGTCAGACGCGTCCCTGACGGACGGCCGCCGTTATCCACGGCTCGCCGCCGCACACGCACGTAGTCGCCGGCCATACGGCCGCATTCCATGCAATCGGGACAAGAAACCCCCGCGCCCATTTAGGGAGCGGGACGCGGGGGCGTAGGCACTAGGCTAAGGCACGGACCATTGCAGTCCGCCTGCCCCGCATGCAATCGGGTGTAGTGGGGTTGCGGGGCAAGATCGACTTGAGCATACCACTATCGTTCGGGGTAGCAGCAAAATGCGCGCGCTCTGTGACATTTTTGGTCAACATCCCCGTCGATGTCCGCGCATTGAATGATCTATTTCCGTTTCCTGCCATAATGCGGCCGCCACTGTCCGCTTAATACTGCATTCGCGTACTGGAATGGCGGGCCGACCGCAGCGTGTGTCCGGGCTGTCCTCCTAACCAAATCATAACCAATATCGGCTTGCATGGGCGCCGGGTCCCTGGCGGAAAGGGACGGCCTGCCGTCCCGCGGCGGAAGGGTGTGCCAATGCAGCAAGCCGAAAATATGAAGCGCTCGCGAGAATATAGCGCAGCCGCGTTTGAGCGGATGGAGGCGCTGGATATCCCGCCGACACCCGAGAACTACACGGTGTGGTACGCTTACGCCGCGGGCCAGAACCCTGACTTAAACAAGGCGCTGGACGTTCTGATCTCCAACAACTCCCCGTTCACCGCCGAGCGGAACCTGGAAATCTACGAACGCTTCTTCGCCATGGACGCCGACCTGGAATACATCCAGGAAACCGGCCGGAAGCTGGAAGAGGAGATGGGGCGCATCGTCTCCGTCCTTGGCGAAGCCGGCAAGGATACCAACGCCTACGGCCGCAAGATGGCGGATCTTTCCGGCGCGCTTTCCGACGGCAAGACGTTGGAGAACGTGCAGACCACCGTGCGCGCGATGCTTCAGGAAACGCGCGCCATCATGGCCAAGAACCAGCACCTGGAGCACAGGCTGGAAAAGTCCACGCGCGAAGTGACCAGCCTGCGTGCAGACCTGGAGAGCGTGCGCCGCGACGCCGTGACCGACTCCCTTACCGGCATCGCCAATCGAAAGCTCTTCGATCAGCGCCTGCGCGAAGCCGGCGCCGCGGCCATGGAGCACGGCCACGAGGTCAGCGTGGTCCTGGCCGACATCGACCACTTCAAGCAGTTCAACGACCGCTTCGGCCACCACGTCGGCGACGAAGTCCTGAAACTGGTCGCCGCGCACCTGCGCAACCATACCAAGGGGCGCGACACTTCGGCACGCTATGGCGGCGAGGAGTTTGCCCTGATCCTGCCGGAAACCGCCCTCGTCGACGCCGTCACCCTTATCGACCGCATTCGCGACAAGTTGGCCAGCCACACGCTAACCAGCCGCAAGAGCGACATGCGTTATGGCAAGGTTACGATCTCGGCGGGCGTGGCCCGGTACCGGCTTGGCGAATCGCTTGAAACGCTGCTGGAGCGCGCCGACACCGCGCTCTATGCCGCGAAGGGAGCCGGACGGAACCGCGTATTGTCCGAAAGCGATCTGGAGGCCGGCGTTACCCCACCCCTCCAACAGCGCGAGGCGGTCCCGCTTCGCTGATCGGGACCGCGCCCGGCGAGCATCGCTATTGCCGTGCCCCGCCCTCCTGCTGTGACATGAACCGAAGCGCGGCTTCGGCGCTCCTGCCTTCGGGCTTCGGGCGGCCAATCTCGTCCCAATCGTTCCAGCCAGGGAACGGAAGCGGCCGCGTGTTCTCCGCATTTTCCAACCGGCTGGCCCATTCCGCCTTCTGCCGCTCAAGCTGCTGCTTGAAACTGTCCTCATCCATATTGCCGAAACCGTGCCCCTGAATGGCGAAGGCGATGAACGGCGGCAGTACGTCGAAGCCCATGTAATAAAGCGAGAACTGGATCGGCCAGAGAAGAAGCTCGATATCGCCGCCACGGCCGTTCGGCTCGAAGGTCTCCGCCGGCGCGCCGGTCGTCACCGAGCAGATCGCCCGCTTGCCGCGGAAGTAACCCTGATCGTAGCGCATGCTGCTTGTGTACAGCCCGCCGCTGACGAACACCCGGTCGAACCAGCCCTTCAGGATAGCCGGCTGCGCGTGCCACCAAAGCGGGAACTGGAACACCACGAGATCGGCGCGCTCCAGCCGCGCGATCTCGCGGTGGACATCGCCGGGAAGCGTGCCCGTCTGGCAGGCATTGCGCTGCTCGGCGAGGGGCGAGAAGCAATCGACGTTCACCCGGTTGTCGTAGTGCTCGGGCTTTTCCGCCGGGTCGAACCCTTCGGCATAGAGGTCGGAGACTTCGACGCTATGACCCTGCCGCTTCAAAGTATCCACCGCGACATTCTTAAGTGTCGCGTTGAATGAAGTCGGTTCGGGATGGGCATGTACAACCAAAACGTGCATAAGTTCCAGCTCCTTTGTAATATCGTCTATTGCTATGAATCGGGATAATCTATTCAATTATCCGTCACAATTAGACACAGCCGACAATTTCGTTTGCACGAATGAACAGACAACTGGCTTGGGACGACTTGCGGCTGATCCTGGCCGTCGCGGTCGAAGGCACGCTTTCGGGCGCGGGACGCCGGCTGGGGCTGAGCCATGCGACGGTGTTCCGCCATCTTGGCGAGATCGAGGAGCGCCTGGGCGCCAAGCTGTTCGACCGGGGGCGCAAGGGTTACACCCCCACCGCCGCCGGCGAGGAGGCCGCCGCGGCAGCCCGGCGGATCGAGAGCGAGGTCCTGGACGTGGAGCGGCGCTTCGCCGGGCAGGACCTGCGGCCGTCTGGGACCGTCAGGCTGACGACGACCGATACGCTGCTGGCGGGGCTGCTGTCGCCGATCCTCCGCGATTTCCGCAAGGCGCACAGCGATATCCGCGTCGAGATCTCGGTTTCGAACCAGCTTTTCAGCCTGACGAGGCGCGAGGCCGACGTGGCGATACGGCCCTCCCCGTCACCGCCGGAAACCCTGGTCGGCCGGCGCATCGGCACCATCGCGCAGGCAATCTACGGCCGCGATGACCTCTGCCCGGCGGATGGTGGCGAGATAGACATCCACGCCAAGGAATGGATCGGCCCGGACGAAGGCATGGCCTACGCGTCGCTTGAGAGATGGATGGCCGATCAGGGGCTGGACGCGCGCTGCCGGTATCGCGTGGACACGCTCTTCGGGATGTTCGCCGCCGTAAGGGACGGCGCCGGGCTGGCGGTTCTGCCCTGCTACCTCGGTGACAGCGACAAGCGGCTGGTCCGCATTGGCGGGACGATCCCTTCGTTGGCGACGGACCTGTGGCTGTTGACCCATCCGGATCTTCGCAAAACGGCCCGCATCCGCGCCCTGCTGGATTTCATCGCGGACGCCATGAAATGCCATCGCGCGCAACTTGCCGGAACGGTGTGAAGGATACCCGCCCGCGGTTCAGCCACAAGGCGGCGCATCGCCCGCTGCGTCGCCGCTGCCGGCCGCATCGCGGCAGATACCGCGTGCGCCGTGCCATACACCATCGATGTCTCGCACCGGCGTGGCGCTTGCCACGACCGCCACCAGCGATCCGTCGGCATGGCGCAGGCGAAGAGCGATCTCGTTGACCGCCTCCGCCGCCTGGAACACCCGGTCGACCGGCCCGTCCACGACGCACTCCGCCGCCCGGCGGTGCAGCAGACCATCCGCGGAATACCCCAGACCACCCCGCGGCGAGATAAAGACGAAACGGCCATCCGCGTCGGTCTCCCAGGCAAAGTCCCGCGATAGCAGGCCGACGATGTCCTTGTAGCGCTCGTGGGAATCGACGAGCGCGCGACGCAGATGGCGGTCCAGTGTGATATCGCGGCCCAGCACGAGGGCCGCCGCGCCATCGCCCCAGGGCAGAACCGTCAGGTCGAGGGCGCGCCTATGCCTCTTCCGGTCATCGGCGGACGGCAGGAAAAGCGGGTTGATCTGGGCCGCGCGGCCGGACAGGGCGGTATCGATTGCGGTGCGCAGCTCGTCCGATGGCGCCGCCTTGATAATTTGCGAAAGCTCTTCCGCCGCCGCGTTGGCCGCCAGGACAAGCCGATTCGGGCCAATGACGATCGCCGGACCGGTATAGTTCGCGAACGGCCCGCCCAGCGCGAACAGGCTGAGGTCCAATCTGCGGTTGCCATCCACCCAACCGGAAGGGGCCGAAGATGGGGAAGAGGTGTTCGTCATCGCCTTCTACCTGGCCTCGACAGCGATACGTCCTGGATCGCCACGACCAACCTGTGTAGTTGAGCTTGCGTTAAGGGCACCTTAAATGCTGGATGGCAACCCTGCCGCGCGCACGGCCAGGCGCACACGCTTCGGCGGAAGTCCGAAAGGAAGGCAATGACCGACGAGACGATCTGGCTGTTCGACCTGGACAACACGCTGTACCCGGCGTCCTGCCGCCTGTTCGACCAGGTCGACCGGCGAATGGGGGAGTTCGTGCAGCAGGCGCTCGGCCTCGCGAACCCGGCCGAGGCCAGGAAGATCCAAAAGGACTACCTGCGCGATCACGGCACGACCCTGCGCGGGCTGATGGATGTCCACGGCATCGCCCCGGACGACTACCTGGACTACGTCCACGCCATCGACGTTTCCGCCGTGCAGCCCGACCCCAATCTCGATGCCGCGCTCGCCGCGCTGCCGGGGCGCAAGCTGATCTTCACGAACGGCTCCGAGAACCACGCCGTCAACGTGATGGACCGGCTGGGCGTCGCTCACCACTTCGAGGCCATTTTCGATATCGCGGCCGCGGACTACGTGCCCAAGCCAGCGCGCGGACCCTACGACCAGCTCATCGTCCGCCACGGCTTGCGCCCCGAGGCCACGGTGTTTTTCGACGACATGCCCCGGAATCTGGAGCCCGCGGCCGAACTTGGCATGACCACCGTCTGGGTCGCCAACGACAGCGAATGGGCGCTGCAGGGCCACACGGGCGCCGAGGATTTCGTCCACCACGTCACCGACGACCTCGCCGGATGGCTACGCTCGAACAGCAGGATTTAAGCGGCGCGGACGTGCTTCAGGAAGGAATCCACCTCGGACTGTAGCGTCTTCGACAGATCGCCCAGTTGGCCAGCCGATTCCAGCACACCGTGCGCGGCCGAGCCGGTTTCGCTGGCGGCCTTGTCGACGCCGGCGATGTTGTCGCTGACCTCCTCGGTGCCAGCGGCCGCGTTCTGGGCGTTCTGTGCGATCTCCTGCGTCGCGGTCGTCTGCTGCTCCACGGCGGCGGAGATACTGCCCGCGATCTCGTTGATCTCCTCGATGGTATGGGCGATGTCGCCGATCGCCTCGACAGTCTCGCCGGTGACCTTCTGCACGTCGTTGATCTGGGCGGCGATGTCCTCGGTCGCCTTCGCCGTCTGGTTGGCGAGCTGCTTGACCTCCTGCGCCACCACGGCGAAGCCCTTGCCGGCCTCGCCGGCGCGCGCGGCCTCGATAGTGGCGTTGAGCGCGAGCAGGTTGGTCTGCTCGGCGATGTCCTGGATCAGGTTGACGACCTCGCCGATCTTGTTCGCCGCCGCCTGCAGGCCCTGCACCGTCTCGTTGGTGCGCTGGGCACGGTCGCTCGCCTTGTTGGCGATGTCGGTGGACTGGGTGACCTGGCGGCTGACCTCGGTGATCGAGCCGGCGAGTTCTTCCGAGGCGCTGGCCACCGTCTGGACATTGCCGCTGGCGGCCTCGGTCGCCTGCGCGGCGGCCTGGCTCTGCCGGCTGGTCTGCTCGGCCGTGGCGGCCATGCTCTCGGCCGTGTCGTGCATCCCCTGGGCCGAGGCGGCGACCTTGTCCACCGCTTGGCTGACCGATGCCTCAAAGCTCTCGGCAAGCTCCAGCATCTGCCGGCGGCGCTCCTCGCGGGCCTGCTGGCGCTCCTCGGAGGCACGCCTGTCGGCCTCCTTCGCCTCCATCAGGCCGTCGCGGAACACGAGAAGGGCATTTGCCATCTCGGCGATCTCGTCGTTGCCGCGCGTGTCGATCTCGGCTTCCAGATCGCCGTCGGCAACCGCCCGGGTCGAGCCAGTCAGGCGCTCCAGCCGCCGGCCCACATTGCGGCCAACGTAGAGCCACGCGATCAGTGCCGCGATCAGCACGCTGACCCCGCCGATGGCGACCAGCATGGTGCGGCCGTTCGAGACGGCGCTGTCCAGCGCCTCCGTGCCTTGCCGAACCTCCTGCCGGCTCGTCCGCATTACCGCGTCGACACGCGATGACAAGGTCTTGGCGGCCTCCCGGCTGCGCGCAAGCGCCTCTTCCGCGGCCTGCGCGGCGGCAAGCTCGGCCTGGCGGCGGGTGAACATGCTGTCATCCCCCTGCCCCAGCGCGTTCAAGGCATCGACCAAGGGGGACAGGCCTCCCCCGACCTTGTCGTCGAGCTGGCCCAGCTGATAGCTCATGTTGCCGCTGTCCTTGACGAACCGCTTGCGCAGAATTCCCAGTCTTTCGGATGTCTGCGCGTTCGCCGCGGTCTGCAGCACGCCCGCGGCGTGGTTCGCCGCCGAGCGTAGCCGCAGATAGGTCTGCAGCTTCTCCATCTCGTTGTTGACGAGGTCGGAGATACGCTTGGCATTGCTCGCCGTGAATTTCTGCGCTTTCGACTTCAGCGTCTTCTGCGCCTCGGTCACCAGGGTGCCGCTGACCTCAAGGATCTGCCCATGCATGCTCTGCACGGTGCGCAGGCTCTGGCGCAGCTTGCGGCCGGCGGCCGTATCGCCGCCCATCTGTGCCCGGCGCAGCGCGACGACATTGGCCTCGCCAACCGCCGCGGCATGGAGTTCCCCGGCAGCCAGCTTCAGGACGGAGGTATCGTCGTTGTCCGGCAGGCCAGTGACGATCTCGTCCAGGCGCTTTGCCGTCGCGGAAAGCTTCTCCGCAAGAGGCTCCAGGTCTCTCTTCAAGGCAATGCCGGGAGCCTGCGCGATCAACCCCTGAAGGCGATTGGCCAGGGCGCGCATGTTCAGCGCAGTTTCCAGGCGTCCGACGTCCTCCTGAAGAAGGGCGTTTATCGCCCTGATGCTGGCCACGGTCGCGGACGCGGAGCCCTTGCCCAGGGCGTTCTTGGCCGCCGCTTCCATCGGCTTCAGTTCATCGACCAGGTCAGTGTGGCGCTTGTCGATCAGGGCGACCGTCTCGTCCACCCGGTTCCTCGCCCGCAGCCGATCGGCCACGGCGCCGTCGAGGGCCGCCACGGCGTCGCGCAACACGCCCACGGGCTGGCTGATCGCTTCCGTATCGACGCCCTTCGCAGCCAGCATTTCAATGCGTTCGGAAAGCGCCTCGGTGCGCGCCGTCAGTCGTGCCTTGACCTCCTCGCGCTCGGCGTCGGTTCGAACGCCGTTGAGGACCGGCGCCGCCGCCGATAGGGCGGTGCTTTCGCGCGCCAACTGCAGGGCGTTGGTCATGCGTGGCATCTGCTCGCCCACGACGGTGCCCATCGTGTCGGTGACCTGCGCATAGGAGATCCAGCCGACGGCGCTGGCAACGACGGTCAGCGCCGCGACGCCGCCGAAGGCGAGGTAGAGCCGGTGCTTGACGCCGATGCGGCTGCGCCGCCGCCCCTCGGCCGCCCCGGACTGTTCGGCGTCAAGTTTCTCGGCCTCTTCCGCCGCGTCGATTGATTCCTGGGATTCCCGATCCTCATGGCCGGTCATCGATACTTCCTCCCCGTCTGGCGGCCGCCGAATACCTACGCATCTATGCAAGGCGATGTATTCGATCCCGCCTCACCGCCTTTATTGGCGTGGCGACCGGATTACCGAAGACGGTACCGCGCCACGCCCTTGTCGTCGCGACTGACGACAGAACGCTGCATTCACTGTCTGCGGGTATCGTTAAATGGCGATTAACACGCTGCAAAGTTGTAACAACCGCCATTTGTTGCCATACGAAATCCTTATTCTTCGTGCTGGCGTAATAGCCGCGCCTGTCACCAGCCGGAAACGGCGGTCGAAAGGCGGCATGAAGGGGCTTGCGCGGCCTTGACGGCCCGTGCGCCGTGCCGCATCGTCTCCGCCGTTTTGCCGCGCGCGCCTGGGCGTGGCTTCACCTGGCCAGGGGACCTTGAGACAGCACGATGAACCGGGAAGATCTGCAGACAGTCATCGACGACGCCTTTGAAAAGCGGGCCGATGCATCGCCAAGCACGACGGGGGCGGTGCGCGACGCCGTGGAACTGGCGCTCGCGGGCCTGGACAACGGCACCTACCGCGTGGCCGAGAAGGTCGACGGCGAATGGCAAGTCAACCAGTGGCTGAAGAAGGCTGTGCTGCTCTCCTTCCGGCTGTATCCCACCAAGACCGTCCTGGGCGGTCCGCGCGACGACGAGTGGGGCGAGGCCGCCTGGTTCGACAAGGTTCCCTCGAAGTTCGCCGACTGGACCGACAAGCACTTCACCGAGGCCGGCTTCCGCGCCGTGCCGGATTGCGTGGTGCGCCGCTCTGCCTATATCGCCAACGACGTGGTGCTGATGCCCAGCTTCGTGAACGTCGGCGCCTACGTCGATTCGGGCACGATGGTGGACACCTGGGCGACCGTGGGCTCCTGCGCCCAGATTGGCCGCAACTGCCACATCTCAGGCGGCGCGGGGATCGGCGGCGTGCTGGAGCCGTTGCAGGCGAACCCGGTTATCATCGAGGACAACGTCTTCATTGGCGCCCGCAGCGAGGTGGCCGAGGGCGTCATCGTCGAGGAAGGCGCGGTGCTGTCGATGGGCGTCTACCTGGGCGCTTCCACCAAGATCGTCGACCGGGAGAGCGGCGAGGTCTATCGCGGCCGCGTGCCGTCCTACGCCGTAGTCGTGCCGGGCACCATGCCGGGCAAGCCGCTGCCCGACGGCAGCCCCGGACCCGGCCTCTACTGCGCGGTGATCGTCAAGCGCGTCGACGAGCGCACGCGCGAGAAGGTGTCGATCAACGAGTTGCTGCGCACATGACGCAGCCGCCCGACCCGGTCGAACTGACGCGGCGCTTGATTCGCTGCAGAAGCGTGACGCCGGAGGAAGGCGGCGCGCTCGACCTGTTGCAGCAGGTGCTGGAGCCGCTGGGCTTCGTCTGTCATCGCCTGGTCTTCTCCGAGGACGGAACACCGAACGTCGACAACCTCTATGCCCGTCTCGGCACCGGCTCGCCGCACCTGTGCTTTGCCGGGCATACCGACGTTGTGCCGCCGGGCAACCCCGACGACTGGCGCGTCGATCCCTTCGGCGGCGAAGTGGTGGACGACGCGGTCATCGGCCGGGGCGCGGTGGACATGAAGGGCGCAGTCGCCTGCTTCGTCGCGGCGGCCTCGCGGCTCGCGGCCGGGCGTGGCGGGGAGCCGGGCGGCTCGGTCAGCCTGTTGATCACGGGGGACGAAGAAGGGCCCTCGATCAACGGCACCCGCAAGGTGCTGGACTGGATGCGTGAGCGTGGCGAGGTGCCGGATTACTGTCTGGTGGGCGAGCCCAGCAGCGGTACCGATCTCTGCGACACGATCAAAATCGGCCGGCGCGGCAGCATGAACTTCGAGTTGACCGTGCACGGCACGCAGGGCCACTCCGCCTATCCGCAGCACGCCGACAACCCGGTGCACCGCCTCGTCCGCGGCCTGCACCGCCTGACGGGCGACCGTCTGGACGAGGGCAGCGAGCACTTCGAGCCCTCTACCCTGCAAGTCACCTCGGTCGATGTCGGCAACCCGGCCACCAACGTGATTCCGGCGCAGGCAACCGCCCGTTTCAACGTGCGTTTCAACGACCTGCACGACAGCACCGCCGTGGAGCGCTGGGTGCGCGAGCGTGTGGAGCCGGACGCGCCGCGCTTCGACCTGGCGGTGCGGGTATCCGGGGAGTCTTTCCTTTGCACGCCCGGTCCGCTGAGCGATGCGCTCAGCGCCGCGGTAGAGGAGAAGTTGGGGCGGACGCCGATCCTGGGAACCGGGGGCGGCACCTCCGACGGGCGCTTCATCAAGGATCTTTGCCCCGTCGCCGAGCTTGGCCTGAAGAACGCCCTGGCACACCAGGTGGACGAGCGCGCACCCTTGCGGGACTTGCGCGATCTGACCGACGTTTACGAGGTTGCACTGAAACGTCTGCTGGCCTGCTGATGCTGCCAAGCCTCTCCGAGGTCGCATATGCCATCTACGGCGCCTGGCGCCTGCTGCAGTTCGACCGCCGCGGCCACGATTTCTTCGAGATCTCCGAGCGCGCGTTCTGGCAGTCGTTCTTCGCGGGCGTTATCGTGCTGCCCGGCTACGCCATCCTGGTATTGCTGCATCTGAACCGGGCCGAGGTCGGAGCCGACGCGCTGTCGGTCGCAATCATCCATCTGCTTGCCTACACCATGAACTGGACGGCCTTCCCGCTGGCCGCCTACTACCTGGCGCTGGGCATGGACAAGGAATCACGCTGGCTCGGCTTCGTTGTGGCGCTGAACTGGTCGAAGGTGATCCAGCTTCTGATTTACCTGCCCCTGATCGGCCTTGCGGCCAGCGGAATCGCGGGTCCGGGGGCCAGCGGCCTGCTCTCCTTCGGCGCCATGATCCTGGTGCTGGTCTATCAGTGGTACGTGACACGCACGGCCTTCGACATCACCGGCATGCAGGCCGCCGGGTTCACCGGGCTGGACGTGGTGCTGGGCATCTTTATTACGACGCTGACGGACACCGCCCTGGCCGCATAAGGCGGCGGCCGAAGGCCGGCCGTTTCCCTCTAGTCGTAAGTCACCTCGGTCAGGTAAAGCCCGTCCGCCGGCGCCGTCGGGCCCGCCGCGCGCCGGTCGCGGGCCGCCAGGGCGTGGCGGACATCCTCGGGCAGCCATTTGCCTTGCCCGACCAGCTTCAGCGTGCCGACGATGTTACGGACCTGATGGTGCAGAAAAGAGCGGGCGCGCGCCTCGATCTCGATGTGCTCGCCCCGGCGGGTCACCATCAGATGGTCCAGCGTTTTCACCGGCGAATTCGCCTGGCACTCGCTGGCGCGGAACGAGGTGAAGTCGTGCTTGCCGCGCAGATGCTTCGCCCCGGCCGCCATGGCGGCGGCGTCGAGCGGCACCGGCGCCCACCATGCGCGCCCTGCTTCCAGCACCAGCGGCGGGCGGCGGTTGACGATGCGATAGAGATAGGCGCGGCCGGTCGCGGAGAAGCGGGCGTGGAAGTCCTCGGCAACTGGCTCCGCCGAGAGTACGGCCACGGCCTCCGCCCGCAGGTGCGCGTTCAGGGCGTCGCGCACGGTATCCGCCTCGAAGGCCTTATCCAGATCGAAATGCGCAACCTGCCCCGTGGCGTGGACGCCGGAATCGGTGCGACCCGCGCCCTGAACCTCGGCGCGTTCGCCCGACAGGCGGTGGATCGCCTCTTCCAGGGCCTGTTGTACGCTGGGCCCGTTGTTCTGGCGCTGCCAGCCGACGAACGCGCCGCCGTCGTACTCCAGGACCAGCTTCCACCGGGTCATGACAGCACGCTACCACGCTCCAGCGTATAGCCGCGCAGGAAGTCCTCCGCGTCCATCGGGCCCTTGCCGGCCCGCTGCACCCGTTTCAGCCGCAGCGTTCCCAGACCGCAGGCCACCTGGAAGTGCTTGTCGTCCACGATGGTGCCGGGTTTGCTGCCGGAGGGAGAGGCCGGGCCCACCTCGGCGCGCAGGACCTTGGCGCGCAGGACCTTCAGCGTTTCGCCGTCCGGCAGCGCCGTCGTGGCGCCCGGTTTCGGCGCGAAGGCCCGGATCAGGCGCTCCAGCTCGATGGCCGGGCGCTCCCAGTCGAGCCGCCGATCCGCCGGCGCCAGCTTGTCGGCGTAGATCGCGCCCTCCTCGCTTTGCGGCTCGGGCTCGATCTCGCCGGCCTCCAAGCCTTCAAGCGCCGGTACGATCAGCCGCGCGCCCAACTCGGCCAGGGTATCGTGAAGCTGCCCGGCGTCAGCGTCGGGACCGATCGGCACCTCCTCGCGCATCAGGACGGGGCCGGTGTCCAGCCCCTCGTCCATCTGCATGATGGAAACGCCCGTCTTGTCGTCCCCGGCCAGGATGGCGCGCTGAATCGGCGCCGCGCCACGCCAGCGCGGCAACAGGGAAGCATGGACGTTCAGGCAGCCCAGGCGCGGCGCCGCCAGAATCGCCTGCGGCAGAATCAGACCGTAGGCGACGACGACGGCGGCATCCAGTTCCAGGGCCGCGAACGCCTGCTGCGCCTCTTCGTCCTTGAGACTTGTGGGCGTGCGCACCTTTATGCCACGCCGCTCGGCCTCCGCCTGCACGGGCGAGGGGCGCGGCTTGTGCCCGCGTCCGGCCTTGCGCGGCGGCTGGGTATAGACACAGGCGACCTCGTGACCCGCATCCAGAAGCGCGCGCAGGGTCGGCAGGGCGAAATCGGGCGTGCCCAGGAAGGCGAGGCGCAAGGGTCGTTCCACCATCGCCGGCGCCTAGACCGCCGCTTCCTTCTGGCTGACCTTGCCGCCCTTCTTCTGGCGCATCTTCGCCAGCTTGCGCATCAGCATGTTGCGCTTGAGGGAGCTGAGATGGTCGACGAAAAGGATACCGTTCAGATGGTCCACCTCGTGCTGGATCACGGTCGCCAGCATCCCCTCGGCCTCCATCTCGCGGATCTCGTTCTCGTGGTCGAGGTAGCGCACGCGCACCGCGTCGGGCCGGGTGACATCGGCGAAAATGTCGGGCAGCGACAGGCACCCCTCCTCCCCGGTCACCATCTGCTCGGAACGCTCCAGGATTTCCGGGTTCGCCATGCGGATCGGCTGCGGCTCCTCGCCCTCGCGAGCGCAGTCGATCACCAGGATGCGGCGAAGGTCGCCGACCTGCGGGGCCGCCAGCCCGATTCCCGGTGCGTCGTACATGGTCTCCAGCATGTCGTCCATCAGGGCGCGGATGTCGTCGTCCACCTTCTCGACAGGCTTGGCGACCTTCTTCAACGTCGGGTTCGGGGCAATCAGGATGGGCAGCTTGGCCATGGCGTTTCCGATTGTCAGCAGCGTGCAGAAAGGCACAATCCGTGTGGGTCTTTACCTATGGGGCCGTGGCGGTTCGGTCAAGATGCGCGCGCCAATGCGGCCGCTCGCCGCAGCCCCGCAGTGCGGGCTTGCGGTCCGCCGCCGTCTGCGGCAGCGTCGCCGTGCGGGCGCGCGCACACGGACTGCGATGTGGATGTGAGGGGTTCGACGCCATGGACGGTTTTCAAAAGACGATGCTGGGCGCGGCGGCGGTGTTGCTGCTGGTGATCGTCATCGCCTTCTTCTGGCCCGGCATTCTCTACTACGCCGCGCTGGCGCTGGCGATCCTGTTCTTTCCGATCATCATCGCGATGTGCGGCGGCTTCGGCATTACCACCGGACAGCACGAATAGCCGCTTCGGGCCTTACTCCCTATGTCCGCGCCGTAGCCGCTCCACCACGGGGTGGAATTCCGCGATCACCTTGTCGTAGACGTCGCGCTTGAACGGCACGATCATCTGCGGCAACCGCTCCAGGTCGGCCCAGCACCAGGCTTTGAACTCGGGGTGGTGCGCTTCGAGGTCGATATCCTCGTCGTCGCCCAGAAAGTGCAGCGCGAACCAGCGCTGCGTCTGGCCCCGGTACTTACCGCCCCAGACACGCGGCACGAGATAGGGCGGCAGGTCATAGTAATGCCAGTGGCGGCTTTCGGCCAGGATCTCCGCCGCGTCGGTGCCGATCTCCTCCTTCAGCTCGCGCAGCGCCGCCTTGCGCGGCGTTTCGCCGGGGTCGATGCCGCCCTGCGGCATCTGCCAGTTGTCGCCGCGCACGTCCACGCGTTGGGCGACGAACACCTGTCCGGCGTCGTTCAACAGCATCAGGCCGACGCAGGGCCGGTAGGGCAGCGCCTCGATCTCCTCGGCTGTCGGCTGCCGGGGCTGTTGTTGCTCCGACATCGCTCCTCCCTGATCGAATCCGGCCTGTCGGTTGCGTTCAGCGGCCTGCCCGGGCGGCGCTGCGCGGTTGCACCGCCTCGGTAATCGGGACCAGCGCGAATCCCCGCTCGTCCAGATCCTGGCTCCACGTCGCCAGAAGGTCGAGCACCACGGGATAGGGATGGGCCAGCGCCACCGCAAGACCTTCCTGCTGCGCGATGCGTTCGATTTCCACCAACCGGGCCTCGACCGCCGGGCGGCTGACCTGCCCGTCGTCGATGGTGCGGTCGTTCAGCGCGTGCGGCAGGTCGATCCGCCGCGCGATCCGCAGCGCGGCCGGCGGGTTCGCCGTGCCGTTGTCCACGAACATCAGGCCACGCGCCCGCAGTTCGCGCATGATCGGCTCCGCCGCCTGCTTCGAGGCCATGAAGCGCGAGCCCATCTGGGCGACCGCGCCAACGACCTCGCGTCCCCGCGACAGCGCCCAGTCGAGGCGGTCCAGGTTGCGCTGCTGCGCCGCCTCGGTCATCAGGGCCTGCGGACCCGGATCCAGCGCGGGAAAATCGCGCGGCTCCATCGGCAGGTCCATCAGCACCTCATGTCCGCCGGCCCGCGCGCGGGCGCTCCACTCCGCCGCGCGCCGCGCGTATGGCGTGAACGACAGCGAGATCGTGCCCGGCAGGCGTTCGATAGCGGCCTCGGTCGCCGCGCTGGAAAGGCCGAGCCCGCGCACGACAACGGCGATCCGGGGCAGGCCCTGTGGCGGGGCCAGACCGCGGGCATAGCGTTTCCAGGCAGGTTTCAGCGACAGCGTCGGTGCCGAAGGACTTTCCGCGGCACCTTCGCCGCCGCCGGCGCCGGCTTCAGTGCTATCGGTGTCAGTGGTACGCACTGCCGGCGTATCCTGGCTGTCGGATTCACGCGCGCTCGTCTGCTCCGGCACCGGCGGTGGGGGAATAGCCTCGCTCTCCAGCGTGCCCACGCTCACGCCGGTCGAAGCTTCGGGTGTGGGCTGATTGCCGCTCGGCCGCTGGACGTCCGCCTTCTTTTCCGTCTCACCGACCGGCGAAGGCGCATTGGACACCGGCTCCGCCGTCTCGGCGGGTGGCACGCTCAAACGGATCGTCTTGTCGTGCGCCACCAGCGCATCGGGATGTGGAAAGGCGAAGACATAGACAGCCCCCGCCGCCACGGCGATCGCGAGCAGAATCCAGGCAAAAAGCAACCCTGGCCTGCTGCGAGGCGCAAGTCCAGGGTTGCGTCCTGCCCGCACTGCTCAGGCCTCCTGCCCGACCGGCCGATTAGTTGGTGACCCGCTGGCCGAACAGGGTCAATCCACGCAGAAGATCGACGGCGCGCGAGAGCTGATAGTCCTCTCGAAGCTGTGCCGCCTGCTGGTCGGCGGGATCGGTCTCGCCGTCGGCGTCCTCGCCATTGCCTTCCTCGGCCTCGTTCTCGGGTGGCGGGCCGGCACCGTCATTGCCCAGCGCACCGCGCAGATCGGCCTCGCGCCGCCCGTTCGGCTGCTCGACGACCTCGACGTTGGCCTGCTTGACCTGGATGTCGGGCTCGATCCCCTTGGCCTGAATGGACCGGCCGGAGGGCGTGTAGTAGCGGGCCGTCGTCAGACGCATGGCGCCATGACCGGGCAGCGGGACGATCGTCTGGACCGATCCCTTGCCGAAGCTGCGCGTGCCCATGACGATGGCGCGGCGATGGTCCTGCAGCGCGCCGGCCACGATCTCCGAGGCGGAGGCGGAGCCACCATTGATCAGTACCACCAGCGGCGCGCTGTCGGTGAGATCGCCGGCTTCCGCGTTGTAGCGCTGGCTGTCTTCCGCGTCGCGGCCACGGGTGGAGACGATCTCGCCCTTGTCGAGGAAACTGTCCGACACCGAGATCGCCTGCTCCAGCAGGCCGCCGGGATTGTTGCGCAGGTCGAGAACATAGCCCTGCAGGTCGTCGCCCAGTTCCTTCCGCATCTTGGCGATCTGCTCTTCGACGCCGGGCTGCGTCTGTTCGTTGAATGTGGTGATCCGCAGGTAGCCCACGCCGCCGAACACCTTCGAACGCACCGACTCGATGGTGATCGTGTCGCGGGTGATCGTGATGTCGAAGGGTTCCTTGCTGCCGCGCTGGACGGTCAGCTTGATGTCGGACCCGACCTTGCCGCGCATCCTGTCCACCGCCTCGGCAAGCGTCAGCCCCATGACCGGCTCGTCGTCGAGCGCGACGATCAGGTCGCCGGCCTGGACCCCGGCGCGGGCGGCGGGCGTGTCGTCGATGGGGGAGACGACCTTTACCAGGCCGTTTTCCATCGTCACCTCGATGCCGAGGCCGCCGAACTCGCCCTTCGTCTGGACCTGCATGTCCTGGAAGTTGTCCTTGCTGAGATAGCTGGAATGCGGATCCAGCTCGCTCAGCATGCCGCGGATCGCGGATTCGACCAGTTCCTGGTCGCCGACCTTCTCGACATAGTCGGAGCGAACCCGCTCGAACACGTCCCCGAACAGCTTGAGTTGCCTGTAAGTCTCCGAACGGTCGCCGTTGCCATTGTCCTGGCCCACGGCTGCCGCGGGAGAGAGGGCAATCAGGGCGGCGGCCGCCAGGGTCGCCAGTCGCATGTTACGCATCAGCCTCGTACCTTGTCGCCGGTTTGCGCCAGCCACGGCAGCGGATTGATCGGCTGCCCCGTGCGCCTGAGTTCCACGTACAGTTCCGGATTTTGGCCTTGGGAGCCGCCCATCACGCCCACGGGCTCGCCAGCGAGAACCCACTGGCCCACGATCGCATCGATGCGCTCGAGTCCGGCCAGCAGGGAATGATATCGCTGCCCGTGTTCGATGATCAAGATGCGCCCGTACCCCTTGAACGGCCCGGCATAGACCACCTGCCCGTCATAGGGCGCGACGACCTGTGCCGCCGGCCGCGTCGCGATGGCGATCCCGCGCGATTCCGTCGGCCCTCCCGCCCGGCGCACCCGCTCGCCATAGCGGGTCACGACGCGCCCGCGCGCCGGCATCCGCAGCGACGCCTTGTTCCCGGGAAAGGCCCGAATATCCGGGGGACGGTTCAGGCGCGCCACCTGGCTCGTATCGGGTGTCGCCGCCGTCCCGGCCGTCGAGGCACCGCCCTGGCTTTCCGAGGGCGCGGCGGGCTTCTCCGGCGGCTTGGGCGTGCGGGCGGCAAGCGCCTCGGCCCGGATTTCCGCCTGCCGGCGCAGGTGGGCCAGCAACTCGCGCATGTCGGCGGCCTCTTCGGCCAGCTTGTCGGCGCGCCTTGCCGCGGCCTCGGACTGCGCCGCCGTGCGGGCGCGCAGCTCTTTCTTCCTGTCCAGCAGGGTCGAGAGATGGCGGCGCTCCTCGGCCAGCTTCGCGGCCGTCGCCCGCATCGTCTCTCGCTGTTCCTCAATGTCGCGGCGCAGCTTCGCCAGTTCCTCCAGATCGCCGCGCAGGCGGGCCGCCCGCCCCTCAATGGCGGGCACCGCAACGCGCAGCATCATGGCGCCGCGCACCACTTCCATCGGCGAGCCCGGCGCCACCGCCAGGGCCTCCGGCGGCTGCACGGCGATACGCTGCAAGGCGGCCAGGGTCTCCGTCATCTGGGCCCTGCGGTCGCGCAGCTCCTTCTGTTTGGCCGTCTCCTCCGCCTGCAGCGAGGCCAGCGTCTCCTCCACCGCCGAAAGGTCGGCCTCCAGGTCCTGCGTGCGCCGGGCGACCGAGACCGATTCGGCCTTGAGCGCGCGCACCTCCTCGGACAGGACGTTCGCCTTGCGGCGCAGGGCCTGGGCACGAGCGCGGTCGGCCTCGGCCTCCTTCTCGATCTCCTCGGCCGAGCGGCCGCCCATCTGCGCCGGGGCGACAACCGGCGTCACCAGCAGTGCGAGCACCGTGAAAGCCAGGATCAAGGACGGGAGGCTAAGCCTGTACACGTTGCTTTGACGCCCCGCTCTCGCTCTTGTTGTCTTTGCCGATGAGCGACCGGCCGGTCATCGCCGGCGGCTGCGGCAGCCCCATGAGCTGCAGCAGCGTCGGCGCCACGTCGGCCAGGCGACCCGGATGCAGGCTTTCCGCCCAATCCGGCGCACCCGCCAGCACCACCGGAACCGGAAACTTGGTGTGGGCGGTGTGCGGCTCGCCGCTTCCGGGGTCGCGCATCTGGTCGGCGTTGCCGTGATCCGCCGTGATCAATAGGCAGCCGCCGGCCTTGGTCACCGATTCGACCAGCCGGCCGACGCAGGTGTCCACCGTCTCCACGGCGCGGATCGCGGCGCTCAGGTCGCCGGTATGGCCCACCATGTCCCCGTTGGCGTAGTTCACCACCACAAGGTCGAACTGGCCGCTTTCGACCGCCGCGACAAGCCTGTCGGTGACCTCGACCGCCGACATCTCCGGCTTCTGGTCATAAGTCGCGACCTTGGGCGACGGGACGAGTATGCGCTCCTCGCCCTCGAAGACCTTCTCGCGGCCACCATTGAAGAAAAAGGTGACGTGCGGATACTTCTCGGTCTCGGCGATGCGAAGCTGCTTCAGGCCGGCGCGCGACACCAGTTCGCCCAATACGTCCTCAGGCCAGTGCGGCGGGAAGATCGCCGGAATCAGCGTCTTCAACTCATCGGAGTATTCCACCATGCCCGCCCGCGCGGCGAACCGCACGGTGCGCGCACGCTCGAAGCCGCCGAAATCCGGGTCGAGCAGGGCATGAAGGATCTCCCGCGCCCGGTCGGAGCGGAAGTTCGCCATGATGACGCCGTCGCCATCGGCCATGCCGGCATAGTGGCCGATGGCCGTCGGTTCGATGAACTCGTCGCCGATGCCCTTTTCGTGGGCGCCCCGAACGGCGGCAATAGCATCCGCGGCCGATTCCCCCCTGGCGTCGACGAGGACGTCATGGGCTTTGCGCACCCGCTCCCATCGCTTGTCGCGGTCCATCGCCCAATAGCGGCCGCAGACCGTGGCGATCCGGGCTGCCGGCGCGTCGGCGCGAAAACGCTCCAGGTATTCCGCGGCGGCCATCGGCGGCGTGTCGCGGCCGTCGGTAAAGGCATGCACCGCCACCGGCACCCCCGCCTTCTCCAGCGTGTTGGCCAGCGCGGCGATGTGCGCCTGATGCGAATGAACGCCGCCGGGAGAGAGCAGGCCCATGACGTGCGCCGTGCCGCCGCTGTCCTTCATGCGCGCGATGAAGTCCCGCAGCGTCTCCGCATCCGCCAGCGAGCCGTCGGCCACCGCCTTGTCGATGCGCGGCAGCTCCTGCCACACCACGCGGCCGGCGCCCAGGTTCATGTGGCCAACCTCGGAGTTGCCCATCTGGCCTTCCGGAAGTCCGACATCCTCGCCATGGGTGACCAGCGTGGCATGAGGGCTGGCCTGCCACAGGCGGTCCATCACCGGCGTGTCGGCCTGCGCGACGGCGTTGTCCTCGGTCTCGGGGTTCAGCGCCCAGCCGTCGAGCACGCACAGCACGACGGGGCGCGGTCGCTTGGTGTCGGTCTTGCTCATGGGCCCCATTTATAGCGAAGCGCGGCCCGAGGCGACAGTGGCGTAAACGGCCGCGCGCGATTTCCACTCAACGATGTTCCGGCGAAACCAATTGCCTAGCGATGGTAGGGGTGACCCGAGAGGATGGCCTGGGCGCGGTAAAGCTGCTCGGCCAGCAGAACGCGCACCAGCATGTGCGGCCACGTCATCGCGCCCAGCGACAGCTTGAGGTCGGCGCGGCGGAGAACGTCGTCGGCCAGCCCGTCGGCCCCGCCGACGACGAAGGCCAGATCCTGCACGCCCGTGTCCCGCCACGCCCGCAGCCTCTCGGCGAAGGCCTCGCTGGAGAGCGTCTTTCCCCCAGCATCGAGCGCGACAAGGGTGGCGCCCCCCGGCACGGCGGCCAGCAGCAGCTCGCCTTCCTCGGCCTTCAGCGCCTCGCCCTCGACCGGCTTGCGCGCCACGACCTCCTTGACCTCCAGCGACCAGGCGATGCGGGCAGCGTAGTCGTCGTAAAGCGAACGAAGGGAGTCACGCCGGAATCGCCCGACGGCCGCGAGCGTGATGCGCATACCTGCAACGGCCCTGTCACGGCGGCATCCGCTTGATCGCACCGGCGCGCGCCGGTGTTCTCAGGCGAGTGCGGATGTGGCGCCCTTATCCTCGACCAGCGGCCCGCCCCACATCTTTTCCAGATTGTAGAAGGCCCGCACTTCGGGGCGGAAAAGATGCACGATGACGTCGCCGCCGTCGACAAGCACCCAGTCGCAACGCCCCATGCCCTCGGCGGCGGCGTTGCCCTGGCCGGCGTTCTTCAGCTTCTCGCGCAGGTGATCGGCCATGGCGCCCACCTGACGGCTGGAGCGGCCGCTGGCGATCACCATGTAGTCGGCCATGGTGCTTTTCCGCGACAGGTCGATGACGACAATATCCTCGGCCTTGTCGTCTTCGAGTGAATCCGTGACCAGGGTAAGCACGTCGTTCCGCCCGGTCCCGGTTTCTTCGCCGGCCAAAGCGGCCGGTCGTGCGGTCTGCACGTCGTGTATGGCTCTACCTCCATTGAAAAATTGGGAAGATAACGCCTGCCGCAGGCTTACGGCCCGCGGGCGCACACGCCGCCCCGTCGATGACATCGCGGTAGTACCTTGCGTTGCCTGGGCGGTGCGAACTGTCAGTCGTCAACGTGTGCGCACGTCCTTCCCTTGCGTGGCCCGGATGGCCGTCGCCGAGCGCGGATCGTGCGGCTGATGCACGAATGTCCACGCCGGCGCTGTCAACTCCGCCAGTTCCGGGGCCCCGCGCTCCGGGACCCGGGCCCGGCGGAAGCGCTGTGCCGCTTTAGACACGGTCACACTTAAAGAATAGGAGGGACGGTCGAATACCGCAACGGGCACGGTGTGAAAGATTTCTGTCCAACGGTCCCAGTGATCGATCTGCCACAGGTTGTCGGCGCCCATCAGCCAGACGAAGCGCACCTTGGCGAAGCGGAACCGCAAGGCATGCAGCGTGTCGGCGGTATAGCGCGTGCCAAGCGCGGCCTCGACGGTGGTGGCGCGCAGGCCGGGGTGGCCGGAAATGACCTCCCGCGCCGAGGCCAGCCTGTCCGCCAGCGTGGCCATGCCGCGTGTCGGTTTCAGCGGGTTTTGCGGCGAGACCAGCCACCACACCTCGTCCAGCGCCAGCCGCCGCCGCGCCTGCAGCGAGACAAAGCGGTGCCCGCCGTGGGCCGGGTTGAAAGAGCCGCCGAGCAGACCCACGCGATACCGTGGCGGCGGCAGGAAGCCGCCAAGCGCCATGGCCAGCCGATGCGGCGTGGGGGGCGGGTCCGCCGGTTCACGGTGCAAGCAAGGTCCTCCGCTGTTAAAGGTCCAGAGACATGAAAGGTTCAATTCAGCGTGTCAAACGCAACCTGGAGCACTGGCACGTGCGAATCCGCGATACATGGCATGTACGATAAAGCCCTATCGAATGTTAGCCTTATGTTAACTCGCCCCCTGCATTGATCGTGTCCAAACATTGGAATTCGAACCGGGTCGGGAGAGGGCAGTTCGAATCCATGTCTGCCCGTCCCGCGGGCACAGGGGATCTTAGGAAGGGGTGGGATCGATGCAGGCTAGCAAGACCATTACGCGCACGTCCCAGATCGTCGGCGCGTGCCTTTTCCTTTCGGCCGCCGCGATGGTGGCCACGTTCGTGCTGTTCCAACAGGCGGAGAAAGACCTGGAAACGGCATTCGAGCAGCGCTACAGCTCCTACCTGCTGGCCGACGAGTTGCGGCAAAGCTCCGACGACCTGACGCGCTTCGCCCGCTCGTACGTCGCGACGGGAGATGAGCGCTTCAAGGAGATGTACAACCAGATCCTGGCGATCCGGAACGGGGACGCGCCGCGGCCGAAAGGCTATAACCGGATCTACTGGGACTTCGTCGCCGCGACGGGCGAGCCACCGCGCGGTACCGGCAAGGCGGTGTCGCTGAGCGAGTTGATGCGCGAGGCCGGCTTTACCGAGGCCGAGTTCGCCAAGCTGGAAAAGGCGCAGGCGAACTCCGACGGCCTCGTCAAGCTGGAGACCAAGGCCATGGGCGTGGTCGGCGATGGCGATGCCAGCGCCGGCGAGCTGCGGGAGGCGCGCAAGCTGC
The DNA here is from genome assembly GCF_003344765.1 of Ferruginivarius sediminum. Classification (GTDB taxonomy): domain Bacteria; phylum Pseudomonadota; class Alphaproteobacteria; order Kiloniellales; family Rhodovibrionaceae; genus Ferruginivarius; species Ferruginivarius sediminum. The sequence continues at coordinate 41,622 of NZ_QPMH01000015.1, forward strand.
TGTTTGGCGAGGAGTACCACACCTACAAGGCCAGCATCATGAAGCCGATCGACGAGTTCTTCGTGATGCTGGACCAGCGAACCGCCGGCGCGGTCGAGGCCGCGCGCTCGCGTGTGTCGATGTATTCCTGGATGTTCGGCATCTCGATAACGGTGGCGGTACTTCTCGGCCTTCTGGCCGGACTCGGCCTTTACAGCCGCGTGCTGCGGCCCGTCAGCAGGCTGCGCGATGCCATGCTGAGCCTGTCCGAGAACAAGCGGGACACCGACATTCCGGCGGTGGACAACCGCGACGAGATCGGCGAGATGGCCCGCGCGACCGAGGTCTTCAAGACCAACATGGAGGAGACGGACCGCCTGCGCGAGCAGCAGGCGGAGCAGGAACGACAGGCGGCGGAAGAACGGCGCGCGTCCATGCACAAGCTGGCCGATGGCTTCGAGGGAAGCGTCGGCGCGGTCGTCGACAACGTCGCGGCGTCCTCCGGCCAGCTTGAGGAGTTGTCACAGACGCTGAGCCATCACGCCGACAAGACGAAGACCGAGTCCACGGCTGTCTCCTCGGCGGCGGAACAGGCGGCATCGAACCTGCAGGCCGTGGCGAGCGCGACCGAGGAGCTTTCGACCTCGGTCCGGGAGATCGCCTCGCAGGCGGAACAATCCGCGCAGATCGCCCAGCAGGCCAGCGATCAGTCGGTCCGGACGACGGAGACGATCCAGGGCCTCGCCACGGCCGCGGATCGCATTGGCCAGGTGGTGACGCTGATCAACGACATCGCCGAGCAGACCAACCTTCTGGCCCTCAACGCCACGATCGAGGCCGCGCGCGCCGGCGAGGCGGGCAAGGGCTTCGCCGTCGTGGCGCAGGAAGTGAAGACCCTGGCCGAGCAGACGGGCAAGGCGACGCAGGACATCCAGCACCAGATCGAGGCGATCCAGGGCGAAACGCGCGAGGCCGTCTCCGCCATCGACGGCATCAGCAACACCGTCAAGCACATCAACGAGTCGGTCGCGGCCATCTCCTCCGCTGTGCAGGAGCAGGAGGCGACGACCGGCGAGATCGCCCGCAACATCGAGGATGTCACCAAGGCCTCGGAAACCGTGGCGCAGAGCATCAGCGGCGTGCGCGACATCGCGGAGGAAACCAACCAGTCGGCCGAGAGGCTGCGCAGCGAATCCGCCACCTTCCAGAGCGGCGCCAAGGAACTGCGCGGCGAGGTGGACCGCTTCCTCGGCGAGGTCCGCGCGGCGTAGTAAGGCACGTGTCAGGAGGGGGGGAAACGGCGGCTACCTTGGTTGGCGGCCGCCGTTTCGCTTATCGGTTCGAGGCGGGCAAGGCTGCCCGCCGCAGGCCCACGCCCGCCCTCACCGCCAGTGATGCGACCGCAGGTCCGCGCCGGTATCGACGTCCGAGAGTGTTTCCAGGAAGCCGACGGACATGCCCAGCCGCTCAAGGTTCGCCAGCGTATCCGCGCGCGCCTGCGGCCCGCCCCAGCGCACACCCTGGAACGGCGGGCGGACCGTCGGGCGGCGCTTCAGGCCCACCAGCCAGTAACCGCCGTCGTCCGCCGGGCCCAGCACGGCATCGTGGCGCCCCAGAAGACGGAAGGCTTGCGCCACGTGGCACGGGCGGACGTCCGGGATGTCGGCGCCGACGATCACGACAGGTCCCGGCGGCATGACGTGCATCATCCGCTCCATGCGCGCACCGAGATCGCCCGTCCCCTGCGGCACCAGCCGGGCCGGCGTGCGCCACAGCCCCCTGCCCCGCACCGCGGCGCGGTCGGGCGTGATGGCCAGATAGGTCGTCCAGCGCGGGTCGCCGGCAAGGCGTTGCAGCAGGCGGCCCGTCGCAAGCCAGTGAAAGCGCCATGCCGTCACGTCGCCGACATCGCGCGCCAGCCGCCGCTTGCCCCGGCCAAGGCGCGGCTCCCGCGCGAAGAGGACCAAATGGTTCTCCAGCGTCATCCATAGAACCTTTTAAGCGTGCGCGGCGGCACGCCGAGGAAATAGAGCGACAGCACGGCCAAGTTCCGCACCGGCCGCCACCACCACCCGTCCCGCCGGTAACGCCCGGCCGAGGTGACGGCGGTGGCATCGAGCATGCGAAGACGCCGCCGCCCGATCCCGCGGACGAGCCCGACGTCCTCCATCAGCGGCACATCGGCGAAACCGCCCACCGCCTCGTAAAGCTCGCGCGGTATCAAGAGGCCCTGGTCGCCATAAGGCAGGCCAAGGTGCCGCGCGCGCCAGTTGGCGAGCCCGGCGACGCGCCGCGCGGCGCGCGAATCCTCGTCATAGGCCAAGCGAAACACCGCCGCCGCCTGCCCCGCGTCGGGCCGCGCCATAAAATCAGCCGCCGCCGTTGCCCAGCCGGGCGAGAGAACCGTATCGGCGTGCAGGAACAACAGCCATCCACCCGCGGCAATGTTGGCGCCCGTGGCAAGCTGACGCCCGCGCCCGGCCTCGCTCTCCACCACGACAGCCCCGCCCGCGCGCGCAATCTCGACTGTCGCGTCGCGGGAACCGCCATCGACCACGACAAGCTGGTCGACCAGCCCGCGCGTCCGCGCCTCCGCCAGCGCGCCCAGGCACGCCTGCAGCGTCGCCGCCGCGTTCAAAGTCGGTATCACCACGGACAGATAGGCCATGCCGCGCCAGATAGCACGGCGTCACCCGGCCGTCCATTTGTTCTTGTTTCGTTCGATTTCCCGAGCTACGCTGTCAGGTATGGACGAGAAGCTTCGGGACAGGGCGAAGAAGGGGCGCGGCGCCGTCGCCAACGATGCCAGCGCGCGCTTCACGGCGCTTCAGCGGTCGTATGGCGACGACGGCTGGGGCTCCGCCGACGAGGCTGTGGAATCCGCCCCTGCCACCGCCGTCGGGCGTGACAGCGGCCGCACGGCGATTTCCTGGAACAAGTCGCCGGACATTCCCTTCGACCGCTCGATCAATCCCTACAAGGGGTGCGAGCACGGCTGCATCTATTGCTTCGCGCGCCCGACGCACGCCTACCTGGACCTTTCGCCCGGCCTGGACTTCGAAACGAAGATCTTCGCGAAGGAGAACGCCGCCGAACTTCTGCGCAAGGACCTTGCGAAACCGTCCTACAAGCCGGACGTCATCACGCTCGGAGCGAACACCGACCCCTATCAGCCGGTGGAGCGGCGGCTGGAGATCACGCGCCGGGTCCTGGAGGTGCTGGCCGAGGCGCGGCACCCGGTGAGCATCGTCACCAAATCCGCCACCGTCCTGCGCGACCTGGATATCCTGCGGGAGATGGCCGACCGGCGCCTTGTCCGCGTCAATGTCTCGGTCACCACGCTGGACCGCGACCTGGCCCGCAAGCTGGAACCCCGCGCGCCGACGCCGCCTCGAAGGCTGGAGGCGATCCGCGGCCTGGCGGCGGCCGGCGTCCCGGTCGGGGTCCTGGCCGCGCCGATGATCCCGGCCCTGAACGACAGCGAGCTTGAGAAAATCCTGACCGCCGCCGTGGAGGCCGGGGCGGACACCGGCGGCTATATCCTGCTGCGCCTGCCGCACGAGATAAAGAACCTGTTCGAAGGCTGGCTGGAGACGCACTTCCCGGCCAGGAAGGAGCACGTCCTGAGCCTCGTGCGCCAGTCGCGCGGCGGCCGGCTGTACGACGCGGATTGGGGACAGCGCATGAAGGGGAAAGGCCACTACGCGCGGCTGATCCAGCAGCGCTTCCGTCTCGCCGCGCGCAAGCTGAACCTGAATGCCGATCGCTATGACCTCGACTGCTCGCAGTTCGTGCCGCCGGCGCCTGACCCCCGGCAAATGGCGTTGTTCTGACCTGCCTTACCCTCGCTCGAACGAAAGAAGTACGCCTTCAGAAGGAGTCAATTCGCATGAATTTTATGGCATAATTTCTCAGAATTATTCGTTTCTTGCGTGTGTTGTCCCAATCAAGAGCGGGGGTTGGCGGGCAATGTTTCGACGCAGTCAAATCGCTTTCAAATCGGCCGTCATCTTCGTCGTCGCCGGATTGGCGACGACGATTTTCGTATCCACATCCCATGCCGCGGTGAAAACGCCGGACTGCGCGGCCCTGGAGAAATGGGCGCTTACCATCGACGTCCGGGACCGCTGGAACCCGATTCCGGGTAATGGCGCCTGGCTTCCGAAAGCCTTCGAGGGCCAGGCGTTCCGGGACCTTTTCGGCGCCGCGCCGCTTGAGTGGACCGTCGACGATACGAAGGCGATAGAAGCGCCCATCCAGGCGTGCATCGCACGGGCCAACGAGGCCGGGCGGACCGCCGAGCGCCGGGCGCTCGTCAACGCGGCAAGGAACCTTGTCGGCCGCCTGAGCACCGTGTTGGCTCGCGCCGAGCAAGCGGAGGCCCGGGAAAAAGCACGCCAGGAAAAGGCAGCCCGCCTCGCCGAAAAGAAGCGCCAGCGCGCCGAAGCCCGCGAGAAAGCGCGACGGGAGAAGGAAGCGCAGCGCGCCGAACGGGAGCGCCAGCGCGCCGAGGCCCGCGCGGCAAGGCGCGAGGCCGAATTGACGCAGGCGGTGGACGACGTGCTCGCCCAGCCCGACTCACCCGAGTTGCTGCATGACTTGGCGCTGCTGGGCGCGGCCGACCCCAGCGACATGAATGCCTGGCGGAACATGCCGATGCCGAAGCTGCGGCCGTCGCGTGCGCTGCTGCACACCTTGCGCAGCTTGGAGGTCAGCGGCAAGGATCCGCGCGTGGCCACGAAGCTCGCGGCGCGCCGGGAAACACTGCACAAGGCGGCCATGACGCGTTTGCGCGGCGAGATCGACGGCCTGGACAGCAGCACGCGGAGCCTGCGGATCTTGCAGCGCAAGCTGCCGACGGTCCAGCGCGACCTGGGCGCCGCGTTGACCCCCGAGGACATAGCCGAGCTTTCAACGGCCATCGGCGAGAAATACCGATCGATCCAGCTTGCCATCACCCGGCGCGCCAGGGACATGATCGAACGCGCCGGCAACGACGCGGCGGCCTCGCAACGTATCGACAAGATCCTGGCGAACACGGCCAGAGGCGGCATAACACGGCAACAATACAAAGAAGTCCGTGCTTTCGGGCTGGAGCGGCAGAAGGACATCGGCGACGGCGTGCTGGAGGCCGCCACGGCCAAGTTCGACGACTATCCCGGCACCATGGCGGGCGTGCGTCAGTTCGAGGATCATCTCCGCACCACCATGGAAAGCATCGGTGGCCGCGCCAGCCGCTCCGCCCTTGTATCTTTCAACGACGCGGCCAGGGATCGCCATACGGAACTGGCACGCGCCGCGCTGCCCGAATTCAAGCGGGAGCTGGCAGCGCTGCCCGAGACCGAAACCGGGCTGGAAGAGGCGGAGGAGAAACTCGACACCGCCAAGGGCTGGGACACCGCCACGGAAGATACGCGCACCGTCTACGTCGCGGCCGCCCGCGAACGGCGGGACGAGATCGCCGCCATCGTGGCGGAAGCACGCGCGGAGGAACGGCAGCGCGCCATCGAGGCCGGCGGCGATCCGGAGCTTGTCGGCTACACCTTCACCGACGCCAACTCGCTTTCCAGGCTGGAATTCCGGGACGAGCGGCTGGTCATCTTCAACGTCATGGGCCTGCGCTTCGCCGGCGAATACCAGCTCAGCCGCAACGACGTCATCGTCGAGGGGCCGAACGGCACCGTCGTTTTCGCCCGCAACGGCAATTCGCTGCAGGGAATGGGCCTGACCCTCACGCGCGACGAGTAGCTTCGGGCGTCAAGACGTCCCTTACAGAAACTTTACAGTTGCTTTCTCAAATCCTTATCCGCGAGCGATAGTGTGCGCTCCGGGCGGCGACGGAACCCACCCTGCGGATGGAGGAGCGTCGCAATGCGCGGCAAGATCGTATTCACGACATTGGCATCGGTAGCCCTCGCCCTCGGCATGGCCGCCGCGGCAAGCCCCGCGATGGCGGATAGCGGACCGGGTTATAGGGTCGAGATCACGAACCTGACCCGGGGGCAGACCTTCACCCCTGTCCTTCTCGCCTCGCACAAGGCTGGTCTTCGAATTTTCAACCCCGGTCAACCAGCCAGCCTCGAGCTGGAAGCATTGGCGGAGGCCGGCGACATCACACCCCTGGAGAACCTGCTGATCTCCCGGCCCGACGCAGTGCTGGAAACGGCCGCGAGTGCCGGCCCGGTGCCACCGGGAGCAAGCGTGACCTTGACCGTCCCGACGCAGGGTGCCTTCACGCATATCAGCCTTGGCGCCATGCTGGTGCCCACCAACGATGCCTTCTTCAGCCTGACCGACATGGCTGGCCCACGAGGTAACAAGTCCGCCGTCCATTATTCGCCGGCCTACGACGCGGGCACCGAGCCGAACAGCGAGCTTTGCGCCGACATTCCCGGCGGTGGCGGTTGCGCCGGCGAAGGCCTGTCGGCGGAGGATGGCGAAGGCTATGTCCATATTCACGCCGGGATCCACGGCATCGGCGACCTCGCTGAAAACACCTTCGACTGGCGCAATCCGGTAGCCCGGATTGTCATTTCCCGCGTGCCCGCGATGTAACCGTTTTCAGGCGGCGGATCCGCACGGCGGGTCCGCCGCTCGGTGCAGCCGGCATGAAGTTGGAGGCGGCGGACCTGTCCTAGCGGCCGGGCGATGCCGCGCCGGTCGCTCGTGTTATCCTTCGATTCGTGGAACACGGCCCGGAACTGATTGGCATCGCCTTCATCGTCCTCGCGGCCCTGGCCGGCGGCGTGGCGATGGCGCGCCTCAATCAGCCCGCCGTCGTCGGCTACATCCTGGCCGGCGCGATCCTTGGGCCCGGCGGCCTGGGCGTGATGGAAAGCCGGGAATCGGTGCAGCTTCTGGCCGAGCTTGGCGTCCTGATGCTGCTGTTCCTGATCGGCATGGAGCTGTCGCTGCGCGGCTTCCGCGACGTCTGGAAGGTCGCGCTGACCGCGACGCTGGGCCAGATCGCCGTGGCGATGGCCTGCATGCTGGGCCTGGGCAAGCTGCTCGGATGGCCGATGCCGCTGGCGATCACCCTGGGTTTCGCGGTGGCGCTGTCGTCCACGGCCGTCGTCGTGAAGATGCTGGAGCAGCTTGGCGAGCTGCGCACCCGTGTCGGCCAGGTCACCATCGGCATCCTGATCGCGCAGGACCTTGCCGTGGTGCCGATGATCCTGATCGTGGGCTCCTTCGGCGGCGAGAGAGGGCCGGGCCTGGATGCCCTTATCAAGGTGGTGCTGTCGGTCGCGCTGCTCGTCCTGCTGATCCTCTACCTCTCCCGGCGGGAGCGACTGCGCCTGCCGTTCGAGCGGCTGGTCGGCGACCACGTGGACCTCACGCCGTTGGCCGGGCTTGCCGTCTGCTTCGGCGCGGCGGCGATTTCCGGGCTTTTGGGCCTATCGGTTGCCTATGGCGCCTTCCTGGCCGGGCTGGTGATCGGCAACTCGAACGCGCGGACCAACATGCTGCGCCACGCCGAGCCGATCCAGGCAGTCCTGCTGATGGTGTTCTTCCTGTCCATCGGCCTGCTGATGGACCTGACGTTCCTGTGGAACAACCTGGGCACCGTTTTGCTGCTGGTGCTGTTCGTCACCATCCTCAAGACCGCCGTCAACGTCGGCCTGCTGGGCCTGTTGGGAGAGCCGTGGCCACGCGCCTTCCAGGCCGGCGTGCTGCTGTCGCAGATCGGCGAGTTCTCCTTCGTCCTGGCGGCGCTGGGCCTGTCGGTCGGCGTCGTGGAGCCGGAGTATCACCGGCTCGTCGTCGTGGTGACCGTCCTCTCGCTGGTCCTGGCGCCGATATGGCAGGAGGTCGCGCGGCGATTGCACAGGATCACGCTGCTGGGCATAACCTCCGGCCGGGAGGTCGTGCGGGTGATGTGCTCGCGCGAGACCCGCGCGGTGCGGCAGTGGGCGCAGCTCTGCGCCTATGCCGCCGGGGCCGTCGCGGCGCGCGCGGGCGCCCGGCGGCCGCAGCGCGGCCGGATCGAAGCGGGGGAAGCCACGGTGTCCGAGGAAAGCCAAAGGTGAGCCTGGATTACGCCCACGAGCGCGCTGGCGGCGCGGACGACGGCCGTGTCGTGGCCGGCATCGATGAAGTAGGGCGCGGCCCCCTGGCGGGCCCCGTGGTGGCGGCCGCCGTCATCCTGCGGCCCCAGGCCATGCCGCGCGGCCTGCACGAACGACTGGCTGATTCCAAGACGCTGCGCCCCGACATCCGCGCGGAGATCGCCGCCGCGCTGCACGAGACCTGCACCGTTGCCCTCGGCCAGGCCAGCGTGGCGGAAATCGACACCTGGAACATCCTGAACGCCAGCCACCTAGCGATGGCGCGCGCCGTGGAGGGGCTCGGAATCGCGGCCGACTTCGCCCTCGTCGACGGCAACCGCCTGCCCGCCCTGCCCTGCGCGGGGGAATGCGTCGTTGGCGGCGACGGCAAGGTGCTGTCCATCGCCGCGGCCTCCATCGTCGCCAAGGTCGCCCGCGACCGCATGATGTGCACCCTGGCAGAGAGCCACCCCGGCTATGGCTGGGAACGCAACATGGGCTATAGCACCGCCGAACACCGCGCCGCCCTCGCCCGCCTGGGCGCCACCGACCACCACCGCCGATCGTTCCGGCCGGTGCGAGAAGCGCTAGCCTCTTGACTCTGCTGCAAATGCTTGACGCCGACTCCGGCGTGACTCAGACTTCGGCCCTCATCTCGCGTCGCGTTGCATTTTCGGGGGCATTCAATGGGGGTTACATCCGGGTCGAGGCCGGGGAATATCCGTCGCGCAAGCGGAACCGGGGGCCTGGAAACCGACGTTATCCGCGTCGGCGACAGTATCGAGGGTATGCGCGCACTGCCGGCCGGTTCGGTCGACATGATCTTCGCGGACCCGCCGTACAACCTACAGCTTGACGGGGAGCTGCACCGTCCGAACAACACCCGCGTCGACGGCGTCGACGACGAGTGGGACCAGTTCGAAAGCCTGCAGGCCTATGACCGCTTCACCCGCGACTGGCTGGCCGCCGCCCGGCACTGCCTGAAGGACGACGGCACGCTGTGGGTTATCGGCAGCTATCACAACATCTTCCGGGTGGGCGCCAGCCTGCAGGACCTGGGCTTCTGGATCCTGAACGACGTCGTCTGGCGCAAGTCGAACCCGATGCCGAACTTCCGCGGCCGGCGCTTTACCAACGCGCACGAGACGCTGATCTGGGCGGCGAAAAGCAAGGACTCGCGCTATACCTTCAACTACCAGTCGATGAAGGCGCTGAACGACGACCTGCAAATGCGCAGCGACTGGTACATGCCAATCTGCGCCGGCAGCGAGCGGCTGAAGGACAAGGACGGCCGCAAGGCGCACCCCACGCAGAAGCCGGAGGCGCTGCTTCACCGCATCGTCGTCGCCTCCACCCGGCCCGACGACCTCATCGTCGACCCGTTCCTGGGCAGCGGCACCACGGCCGCCGTCGCCAAGCGCCTGCGCCGGCGCTGGATCGGCCTGGAGGCCGACGCGGAGTACGCGGAAATCGCGCGCGAGCGTCTTGCCAGGGTCCGCGCCGTCGACGATCCCACGCTGGTGCAGCTCGAAAGCCGGCGGGAGGCGCCGCGCATCCCCTTCGGCCGGCTGGTGGAGCGGGGCTTCCTGGCACCTGGAACCGTGCTCTACGGCGGACCCAAGGGGCAGTGGACGGCCCGCGTGCGCGCCGACGGCACCCTGGTCAGCGCCGAGGCCAAGGGCTCCATCCATCAGGTCGGCGCCCAGTTGCAGGGCGCGCCAAGCTGCAACGGCTGGCAGTTCTGGCAGATCGACGTCGAGGGCAACCGCGTCCCCATCGACGTGCTGCGCCAGAAGCTGCGCGCGGAGACGAACTAGGCCGAATCCCTGCCCCTCACCCTCCGCCACCCTGCCGGATCGCGTGCTCGGCGATCTTGCGCATGGCGGTCGGCAGGCCGGCGTCGCCCAGGCGGTCGATGCCGGCCCAGACGGCCTCGGCGACGGCGGTTTCCGCGGGCACTTGCGCCGCCCAGACCGTCACCAGGAACTCGAAGTGCGTAAAGCCGTGGCGCACCTGGCCGGGCAGTTCGTTCCAGGATGCCGGCACGGGCGCGTGGCGCAGGGCGGCCGTCTCGTCCCAGCCGTCCTCGGTCCAGGCCGTCGTCGGCACCTCCAGCATGCCGCCCAGCAGGCCCTCGGGCGGCCGCCGGCGCAGCAGCACGCTGCCGTCCGCGCGCACGGTCCAGAACGCCACCGCCCGGCGGGTCGGCCGCGCCTTCTTCGGCGCCTTGCGGGGCAACTCGCCGGCACCCCCGAGCGCGCGCCCGTCGCAGGCGTCGTGCAGCGGGCACAGCATGCACTTCGGCGTCTTCGGCACGCAGACCGTGGCGCCCAGGTCCATCATCGCCTGCGCGAAGTCGCCCGGCCGTTCGGTCGGCACCAGCCGCGCCATCAGGCCGCGCAGGGACTCCTTCGCGCCCGGCAGCGGGTCCTCCACGGCGAAGAGGCGGGCCACCACCCGCTCGATGTTGCCGTCCAGCGGCGCGGCCGGCCGGTCGAAGGCGATGGCCGCGATCGCCGCCGCCGTATAAGGCCCGATGCCGGGAAGCTTGCGCAGCCCCGCCTCGTCCTCCGGGAAGCGGCCGCCGAGGTCGTGGCTCACCATCCGCGCGCACTTATGCAGATTCCGCGCGCGGGCGTAATAGCCAAGGCCGGCCCAGGCGGTCATCACCTCCTCCCGCGGTGCGGCGGCGAGATCGTGGACGCTGGGCCAGCGTTGCAGGAAGTCGTGGAAATACGGGGCGACCGTTGCCGTCGTGGTCTGCTGCAGCATCACCTCCGACAGCCACACATGGTAGGGATCGGCGCGGCCGCCCGGCGGCGCGCGCCAGGGCAGGCTGCGGGCGTGGCGGTCGTACCAGGCCAGCAGATGCCGCGAAATCGCCGAAGTTGTCTGCTCGCTTGCGTTATCGGCCATGACGCCCTCTATACTCGGGTCCGTGGAGAGAAACCAAGGGCGGCAATGAGCAACGGCGGCAAGCGGAACACCAGGACGGCAAGCGGGCCGCGCGACGTGCGCCGGGGTGGCCTGCGCGCGCTGTCCTACAGCGTCCAGGCGATCACCAAGACCACGCTGGGCCGGCGCAGCCTTGCCGAGGCCGCGCTGCTGGGCGAGTGGCCGTCCATCGTCGGCGCGGACGTCGCGCGCGTGTGCCAGCCACGTCGCCTGACCTTCCCGAACCGCAAGGAACGCCGCGAAGGCACCCTCGTCCTGCGCGTCAATCCGGGCGAGGCCACGCGGCTGTCGCACCAGGAGCCGATCCTGGTGGAGCGCGTCAACGGCTTCTTCGGCTACAAGGCCGTCGCCCGCGTGCGCATGGAACAGGGACCACTGCCGACCAGGGAAACGCCGCCGAAGCGCCAGGCCCGCCCGCTGAGCGACACCGAGTCGCGCGAGGTCGAGTCGCGCGTTTCCGAAGTCGGCGACGACGACCTGCGCGACGCGCTGGCGCGTCTTGGCCGGACATTGCGTGCTCACACGAAAATATGATCGCGTCGGAAAAACAAGGCGATAGACAATCTCGCCCCGAACAGCCCACGCCGGGCGAGCGTGCCCGGCATGTGCCGAAGGCTTGCACACCTCGGCATAGGACAGCTACGTTACACTAGATATGGTAGGTTCATTATGAAGCTGCGGAAAATCCTGTTTCTCGGAGGCATCTTTGCCGCCGCCGTCATGGCCATCGGTTTGGGCCAGTCGCTGATCGGCGCCGGCTCGGGCGCGGACGCGCACACGCCCCTGCCGGCCGCCCACGACATCGCCGCGCCGTCGGATGCATCCGATGCCATGCAGCGGGTCGCCGTCACCGACATCGGCGAGGACGAGTACGTCCTGGGCGATCCCGACGCCCCGCTGACGATCATCGAGTACGCCTCCCTCACCTGCCCGCACTGCGCCAGCTTCCACCGCGAGACACTGCCGAAGCTGAAGGAGAACTGGATCGAGCCGGGCAAGGCGAAACTGGTCTACCGCCACTATCCGCTGGACGAGTTGGCCCTGCGCGGCGCGCTGCTCGCCAACTGCTTCGAGGGCGACAAGTTCTTCGCTGTCCTCGACCTGCTCTTCAAGTCCCAGCAGCGCTGGGCGCGGGCCCAGGACCCGATCCAGGCGCTGGCCCGGATCGGCGGCATGGCCGGCCTGGACCAGCAGAGCTTCGAGACCTGCATGACCGATCAGGCCGAGGCGGACAGCATCATCGAGATGCAGCTCGAAGCCCGCAACGAGATCGACCTGACGTCCACCCCGACGTTCGTGGTCGAGGGCGAGAAGGTCGTCGGCTCGCAGCCCTACGAGGTCTTCGCCGAGAAGCTTCAGGAGGCCGAACAGTGAAGCAACCCGCGCGCGGGAGGCGCTGACACCGCTTGCAGTTCACCCGGCTGCGCCTGAGAGGCTTCAAGTCCTTCGTCGACCCGGCCGAGTTGGTGATCGAGCCCGGCATGACGGGCATCGTCGGGCCGAACGGCTGCGGCAAGTCGAACCTTGTCGAGGCGCTGCGCTGGGTGATGGGCGAAACCTCGGCCAAGCGGATGCGCGGCGGCGAGATGGACGACGTCATCTTCGCCGGCTCGTCCCGCCGCCCCTCGCACAATCTGGCCGAGGTCGCGCTCAATCTCGACAACGGCTCGCGCACGGCGCCGGCGCAGTTCAACGAGATGGCGGAACTGGACGTCGTCCGCCGCATCGAGCGCGACAAGGGGTCCACCTATCGCGTGAACGGGCGGGAGGTGCGCGCGCGGGACGTGCAGCTCCTGTTCGCCGACCAGGCGACCGGCGCCAACTCCACGGCGCTGGTCAGCCAGGGGCGGATCGGCCACATTATCAACGCCAAGCCCGCCGAGCGGCGCCACCTGCTGGAAGAGGCGGCGGGCATCGGCGGCCTGCACTCGCGCCGGCACGAGGCCGAGCTTCGCCTGCGCGCCGCCGAGAGCAACCTGGAGCGGCTGGACGACGTGATCTCCACCCTGGAGACACAGCTTCAGACCCTGCAACGCCAGGCCCGCCAGGCGAAACGCTACCGCCGTATCACCGAGCAGATGCGCCGCAACGAGGCCATCGTCCTGCACCTGGAGGCCGAGGCCGCGAAGCAGCGCCTCGCCGACGCGCGCGAGGGCCTGAAGGCCGCCCAGGACCGCGTCGCGGAACTGACGCAAACCACCTCCTCCCGTTCCACCGAGCAGGCGGAGGCGCAGGCCGCGCTGCCGCCGCTGCGCGAGGCCGAGGCGGCCGCGGCGGCCGAGTTGCAGCGCCTGCAACTGGCCCTGCAAGGCCTGGAGCAGGAGGAACGGCAGGTCGAGCAGGCCCGCAAGCAGGCCGAGGACCGCTTGCATCAGATCGAAGGCGACCGCCAGCGCACCCAGGCGCAGGTGGACGACGCCACCGCGGCCATCGAGCGGCTGGACGCCGAGAAGGCCGAGCTGCAAGAGGCCACCGCCGGCGAGGACGAGGCCAAAGCCGCCGCCCGCAGGGTCCGCGACGATGCGCAGGAGGCCGAGAAGGCCGCCGAGGGCGCGCTTGGCGAGCTGAACCAGCGTCTCGCGGCCGACGAGGCGCAGGCGAAGGCGCTGGACAAGCGCATCCTGGAACTGACCCAGCGCCTCGACCGGTTGCGCCGGCAGGCCGACGATGTCGCGCGTCAGAAGGCCGAGCTTGCGGCGCGGGACGACGATGGGACGCGCGCACTGGAGCAGGCCGCCGCGGCCATCGAATCCGCCGACGCGACACTGACACAAGCGCGCGAAAGCGCGGAAGCGGCGGAGGCGGACCTCGCCGCCGCACGCGAAAAGGAGAACGAGACGCGCGCCGCGCTCCAGGCCGCGCAGGGCGAACGCGACCGCCTGCAGGCCGAGATCGATGCGCTGGCCGGCCTGCTGGAGCAGCCGCAGGAAGAGATGTGGACGCCTCTCCTGGAGTCCGTGCGCGCGCGCACGGGCAGCGAGACGGCGCTGGGCGCGGCGCTGGGCGACGACCTGAACGCGCCGGCCGATTCAGGGGCGCCGGTGCATTGGCTGGAGTTGCCGCCGCTGGACACGCCACCGCCTTTGCCGGACGGCGCCACGTCCCTGGCCGACGTCGTCAAGGCGCCGAAGGCCCTGGACCGGCGGCTGCGACAGGTCGGCGTGGTCGAGGACCGGGAGACAGGGGAACGCCTGCAACCAGCCCTGCAACCGGGCCAGCGTTTGGTCACGCGCGACGGCGGCCTGTGGCGCTGGGACGGCTATGTGGCGGCGGCGGAGGCACCGACGGCGGCGGCGCAGCGCCTGCAGCAGCACAATCGCCTGACCGAGCTGCGCGAACAGCTTCCCGACCTGGAGGCCGGCGTCGAATCGGCGAAAGCGCGGCACGAGGAGGCCGAGGCCGCCACGCACGAGGCCGTCGAGCGCGAGCGCGCCGCGCGGCAGGCGGTCAACACGGCTTATGCGGAGGTGGACCGCGCGCGCACGGAGCACAACCGGCTGGAAAAGGCCGCCGCCGAGGCCCGCTCCCGCCGCTTCTCGCTGGACGAGAGCGCCGAGCGGCTGGCCGGCGACGTCAAAGAGGCGGAGGAGTCCAAGGCGCAGGCCGAGGCCGACAAAGCCGCCCTGCCCGACCTCGCCGCCCTGCGCTCGCGGGCGAACGACCAGCGCGCCGCCTTGGCAGAGCGTCGCGCCGGGCTGTCGCAGGCCCAGGGCGAACTGGACAGGGTGGAGCGCGAGGCCAAGGCGCGCGGCGAGCGCCTGCTTGCCATCGGACGCGAGCGCCAGTCCTGGCAAAGCCGGGCGGACAACGCCCACCGCCATTTGGCCGAACTCGACGAGCGCGCCCGGACGGCGCAACAGGAACTGGACGATCTGGCCGCGAAGCCCGCGGAACTGGCCGAAAAACGTAAGGCGCTGTCCGACAGCATCGCCGCGGCGGAGGCGAAGCGCGGCGAGGCCGCCGACGCGCTGGCCGCCGGCGAGACGCGCCTGGCCGAGGCCGACAAGGCCCTGAAAGCGGAAGAGCAAAGGCTGGGCGAGGCCCGCGAGGCGCGGGTGCGCGCGGAAAGCGCGGTGGAGCAGGCCGAGACGGCGCTCCAGACCGTGAAGGAGCGCGTCGACGAGCGCCTGGAATGCCCGCTGGAGCGCGTGCTGGAACAGGCGGACCTGGATCCCGGCCAGGAATTGCCCGCCAGGGAAGAAGCCGAGCGGACGCTGCAACGCCTGACCCGCGAGCGCGACAACATTGGCCCGGTCAACCTCCGCGCCGAGGTCGAGGCCGAGGAGATGGAGCAGCAGATCGCCGGCATGCAGAGCGAGCGCGAGGACCTGACGGCCGCGATCCAGCGCCTGCGCCAGGGCATCGCCAGCCTGAACCGCGAAGGGCGCGAGCGGCTCCTCGCCGCGTTCGAGCAGGTGAACGAGCACTTCGCCGAGCTGTTCGTCCGGCTGTTCGGCGGCGGACGCGCGCACCTGTCGCTTACCGAATCCGACGACCCGCTGGCCGCCGGGCTGGAGATCATGGCCTCGCCGCCGGGCAAGCGGTTGCAGGTGATGTCGCTGCTGTCCGGCGGCGAGCAGGCGCTGACCGCCCTGTCGCTGCTGTTCGCGGTGTTCCTGACGAACCCCGCGCCGATCTGCGTGCTGGACGAGGTGGACGCGCCGCTGGACGACGCCAACGTGGACCGCTTCTGCACGCTGGTGGACGAACTGGCGCGCGAGGGCACCACCCGCTTCCTCGTCATCACCCACCACCGCATGACGATGAGCCGCATGGACCGCCTGTTCGGCGTGACCATGAGCGAGCGCGGCGTCTCGCAACTGGTGTCGGTCGACCTGACGGCGGCGGAGTCGCTGCGCGAGATCGCCTGAGCGCGGCGCCCGTCAACCCCGCGAAAATCCCGGTTTTCCGCCCGATTTGGAGGGTTCCCTGGGGCCTTGACAGGGTATGGGGAGGCCCGTATGTTCCCCGCGCCTTGTGCGGCGCAGCGTCCATTGCGGCGGAAGAACGGGGGATTCTGCGATGAACGACCCGGAAAAGCCGTCGCCCCTGGACGGGTTGGGTAAACGGATCAAAGCCGCCAGGGAAAGGCGCGAGGATCGCGAAGGTAGCGGGCGTCAAAGCCGCTCCTACAGCGGTCTCGGGCTTGGCTTGCGCATCACCACCGAGATGGTCTCGGCTTTGGCGGTGGGCGTCGGGATCGGTCTGGTCCTGGATACATGGCTGGGAACGCAGCCCTGGTTCCTGATCGTCTTCTTCGTTCTGGGGGCCGCCGCTGCGTTCGTGAACCTGATCCGCGTGGCCAATCAAGTCGACGCCGCGCGAAGAAGGGATGAGGAAGGGGCTGAGCGCCGCGACGACGGCGCCTAAGGACTGAAGAGGGGTCACTCGTGGCGGAAGCGCAGTCCGCGAACGGTCATGGCGGCGGCGGTGGGTTCGAACTGGACCCGCTGCATCAGTTCGAGATCCATGCCATCGTGCCGATTCAGGTCGGCGACCTGAATCTGTCGTATACCAATTCCTCGCTGTGGATGACCATCGCCGTCATCCTGATCACGGCCCTGATGACGCTGCCCACGCGCGGGCGCGCACTGATTCCGGGCCGGATCCAGTCGATCGCCGAGGTGCTTTACGAAACCACGGCGAACATGCTGCGCGAGAGCGCGGGACGGGAGGGGCGCGCCTACTTCCCCTTCATCTTCTCGCTGTTCAGCTTTCTCCTGGTCGGCAACCTGCAGGGCCTGATTCCCGGCTCGTTCACCTTCACAAGCCACATCGTCGTGACCTTCTCGCTGGCAATCGTGGTGTTCCTGGGCACGACGGCCATCGGCTTCATCAAACACGGGCCGCACTTCCTGAAGTTCTTCATGCCGGAAGGTGCGCCCATCTGGTCGGCCCCGCTGCTGGTGTTCATCGAGCTGATCTCCTACCTGTCGCGGCCGGTCAGCCTGGCGCTGCGTCTGTTCGCGAACATGCTGGTGGGCCACGCGCTGTTGAAGACCATCGCGGGTTTCGTGTTCGTGCTTGGCATCGCCGGCATCGTGCCGCTGGCGGCGACGGTTGCGATCACCGCGCTGGAGTTCCTGGTCGCGGTGCTGCAGGCATACGTTTTTGCAATTCTGAGCTGTATCTACCTCAACGACGCGCTCCATATGCACTGAGGAGCAGTCATCCCCGTGCCGGGCCGAGGGGATGCGCGCCCGGCCAGGTTCACCTGTAAGCGTGAGGACGAAACGATGGACGTTGAAGCTGCGAAGTTGATTGGTGCCGGTCTGGCCGCCATTGGCGTGATCGGCGCTGGTATCGGTGTCGGCAATGTCTGGGCAAGCTACTACAGCGCGATCGCCCGCAATCCCTCGGCCAAGGGCGATATCGGCGCCAGCATCTGGATCGGTTTCGCCGTTACCGAGGCTATCGCGCTCTACGCGCTGATCGTCGCGCTGATCGTCCTGTTTGCCTTCTAGGAAGCGCAAGCGGCTTTAGCGCATCTTCGTCCACCACGTCGGGCGGGGCCATCCCGGTCCCGCCGGCGCGGCCCACGGCGCGGATCGCGAAAGGATCAGGCGATGCCCCAGTTTAATCCAGAGTGGTTCGCCAGCCAGATCTTCTGGCTCGTGGTCACCTTCGTCGTTCTCTATCTCTTGATGAGCCGGATCGCGCTGCCGCGCGTTTCCCAGATCATCGAGGATCGGCAGAACAAGGTGGAGGACGACCTCGCCAAGGCGGAAAAGCTCCGCACCGAAGCGCAGGAGGTCTACCAGGCCTACGAAAAGGCGCTTCAGGAAGCGCGGGCCGACGCCCAGAAGGTGCTGCGCGAGACGGGCGACGAGATCGCCGCCGAGCAGGCCAAGCGCAACGAGGCCTTCACGAAGGAACTCGACCAGAAAACGCGCGAGGCCGAGGACCGCATCCAGGCGGCCAAGACCGAGGCGCTCGATAGCCTCCAGTCGGTGGCCGGCGAGGTTGCGCAGAGCGCCACCGCCAAGCTGATCGGCGCCAACATCGGCAAGGACCGCGCCGAGAAGGCCGTCAAGCAGGCGATGGGAGGCGAAAGCTGATGCTTCAGAACCCTGAAACCTGGGTTGCCGTCGCCTTCATCATCCTGATGGCCATGGGCCTCTACTGGGGCCTCAGGCCGATCATCCGGGGGCTCGACGCCCGGGCGGATCGCATCCGCAAGGAGATCCAGGAGGCCGAGCAGCTCCGCGAGGAGGCGCAGAAGCAGCTTGCCGACTATAAGCGCAAGCAGCGCGAGGCGCAGCGCGAGGCCGAGGAGATCATCGAGCACGCAAAGGTCGAGGCCAAGCGGATGCATGAGCAGTCCCAGAAGGATCTGGAAGACCAGCTTGCCCGCCGGGAGCGCCTGACCCTCGAAAAGATCGAGCAGGCCGAGCAGCGTGCCCTGCAAGAGGTGCGGAACTACGTCGTCGACATCGCCGTGGCCGCGACCGAAAAGCTGCTGCGGGAGAGCCTGACCGAGAAGCGCTCCGCCGCGCTTGTCGATGAGGCGATAGAGGACGTCTCCAATCGCCTGCACTGAGCAGCGGTGTCGCCTGCTTCCGCAACCTTGCTTCGGCCCCCGTTTTCCGGGGGCCTTTGCTTTTCGGTCTCATACTTGGCCCAGGCGCACCTTCCCGCATGGCAACAGTCCGTTAACCCTCTGGTTTCGCGCCTCGCAACGCACCATACTGTAGGGTGGATGGGAGTGGAGGAAGACCCATGGCGACGACCGCCAGCGCGCAGGCCGCTCACAGCCTCAAGAACATCGAGCTGTTCCGCGACTGCTCAGATGATGAGCGGCACAGGGTCGAGCAGCGTTGCCGCTGGCGCAAGTATCAGCCCAGCGACGCCATCATCGAGCGTGCGGCCAACTCCCACGAGGTTCATTTCATCACCTCTGGCCGTGTCCGCGTGGTCGATCACACGGCCTCGGGCAAGGAGGTCAGCTTCGACGATATCGACGCCGGCGGGATCATCGGCGAAATGGCGGCCATCGACGGCGGCGAGCGCTCGGCCTCGGTCATCGCCGTACAGCCGACCGTGACGGGCGCGCTGGATCAGCGGACATTTCTGAACGTCCTGGCCGACCATCCCGACGTCGCGCTCGCGATGATGCAGCGCCTGACCCGCATCGTGCGCCAATCCGGCGAACGCATCATGGAACTCAGCACCTTGGGGGCGCACAACCGCGTCCACGCGGAGATGCTGCGCCTCGCCCGCCGCGCCGCCGGAGACGAGGCGGAGCGCGCGCGGATCTATCCGATTCCCGTGCACGCCGACATCGCCAGCCGGGTTTCCACGACACGCGAGACCGTCGCGCGGGTACTGAGCGACCTCACCAAGCACGGCCTGGTCAAGCGCGACGGCAACGCTCTGGTGATCGACGATATTCCCGCCCTGGAAGAGATGGTGGAACGGGTGCGCAGCACCTGATCGATTCCAACCTGTGACCGCTGTCACTGCCGATGCGCCGACGGATGGTTAACTTCGGGTTATCGGACGGAGCGGTCCCCCCTCGCGCTCCCAGCCCGACGAGGCCCAGGGTTCGGTTCTCCCCTGACCGATCCTGGCAGCCAGACCATCCGCACGGCGTTCCTTGCCTACCCGTCTGATGGACGCCGTGTTGCCGGCCCTTCCTGCCCCGACCTGCACCCAAAGGAAGGGCCGGCACTCCCTGCCCTACGCGCCATCGCCCGAGAGCCGCAATCACACCCACCGGGCGTTGCGGTATCGGGCGCCGGTCGCCTACAGTCCCGCGCATGTCCACGCCTGCGAATCGAAGCGCCCGCCGCACATCGGGCAACAGTGACACGCCCCGCGCCTGGCAGCGGATGCTGAGCGGCCGGCGGCTCGACCTGCTCGACCCATCGCCACTTGACATCGAGATCGAGGACATCGCCCACGGCCTTTCGCGCGTCGCCCGCTGGAACGGCCAGACCGAGGGGGAGTGGGCTTTCTCCGTGGCGCAGCACAGCGTGCTGGTGGAACGCATCGCCATACGGATGCGCCGCGATACGCCCTGGAAATGGCGACTTGCCGTGCTGCTGCACGACGCGCCGGAGTACGTGGTGGGCGACCTCATCACGCCCTTCAAGGCAGCCGTCGGCTTCGACTACAAGGCGCTGGAGAACCGGCTGATGACGGCTGTGCTGCTGCGCTTCGGCCTGCCGGGCGAGCTTCCCGGCGACCTGCGCGACCTGACCAAGCGCGCCGACAAGGTCGCCGCCTACCTGGAGGCCACGCAACTCGCCGGCTTCGCCGAGGCGGAGGCGAAGCGGGTCTTCGGCCGCCCCCGCAACTTCGCGCGGCTTGCCGGCGACATGCGGCTTGAGCCCTGCCCGCCGCAGGACGCCAAGCGCCTGTTCCTGCAACGCTTTCAGGAACTGGCACCAGAGGCCGTGCGCAAACCCGCCCACGGCTAGCGGCACCGCTCAGGCGGTGTTAGTTTCGCGCCGACGGACAGCCAGGATCGGACCGACGGGTCATGGCGCAGCAGATCGAAACGCCCTCCGGCAAGTGGGCGGGCGACGAGAACTTCCCTGTTGCCTCGCGCCTGATCGCGCGGCGGCTGCGCGCGCCTGTCATGCGGTTCTATGCCTTCGCCCGCGCGATCGACGACATCGCCGACAGCCCGGAACTTTCGCCCGACGACAAGATCGCGCGACTCGACGCCTTCGCGGACGCCTTGTCCGGTGGAACCAACCCCGGCGACCCGGCCCTTGCGAAGGCCGAGGCGCTGCGCAAGACGCTGGAAGAAACCGGCGTCACGGCGCAGCATGGCCTGGACCTCGTCACCGCGTTCAAGCAGGACGCCGTCAAGAACCGCTATGCGGATTGGCAGGAGTTGATGGGCTACTGCCGCTATTCGGCCGAGCCGGTGGGCCGTTTCCTGCTGGATCTGCACGGCGAGGACCGCGCATTATGGCCGTTTTCGGACGCCCTGTGCACGCTGCTGCAAGTGCTGAACCATCTGCAGGACTGTGCCGACGACTACCGCAAGCTGGACCGCGTCTACCTGCCGGAAAGCTGGCTGGCGGTCGAGGGGGAGAGTATCGAGGCGCTGGCCCGCCCGTCGGCCTCGCCCGGCCTGCGGCGCGTCATCGACCGCTGCCTGGGCGGCGTCGAGGAGCTTCTGGCGCCCGCCGCCGAACTACCGCGCCGGCTGCGGGACCCGCGATTGGCGATGGAATCGGCCGCCATCGTCCGCCTTGCCCGCGCCATCACGAAGGCGCTCCACCGCCGCGATCCGCTTGCCGAGCGGGTGGAACTGTCGAAGCCGGCCAAGCTGGCCGTCGCCGTGCGCGGCGTCGTGTCCATTGTCTTTGAACGCCGACACGGCCCGATGCCGGCGGTGGCCGGTCAAGCCACGGGAACGCCCTCATGACGGCCGCCGGCCCGCGGACCGTGAATCAGGGCGGCGACGCGCTACAGCGGGTCGAGAAAACGGTACGGAAGTCCGGCAGTTCCTTCTTCTGGGGCATGCGGCTGCTGCCCCGCGAGCGGCGGGAGGCGATCTACGCCGTCTATGCCTATTGCCGCGAGGTCGACGATATCGCCGACGGCGACGCCCCCGACAGCGTCAAGCACAGACAGCTTGCCGAGTGGCGCGCGGAGGTCGAGCGGCTTTACGCCGGCACGCCGACGCACCCGGTGACGCGGGCCCTCGCGGCCCCCGTCCGTCGCTTCGGCCTGCCGAAGGAAGAGCTTCTGGCCATCCTCGACGGCATGGAGCGAGACGCGCGCGGCGGCATCGTCGCCCCCACCGACGCGGCCCTGCGCAGCTATTGCCGTCAGGTTGCCGGCGCGGTCGGCATGCTGGCGATGCACATCTTCGCCGACGGCGACACGCGCGCCGACCGGGCAACCTGTGAAGAGCTGGCGATTACCCTGGGCGAGGGGCTGCAGTTGACCAACATCCTGCGCGACCTGGGCGACGACGCGGCGCGCGGCCGGCTGTACCTGCCCGAGGAAGTGCTGCAAGCGGCTGGCGTCACCGCGCGCGAACCCCGCGACATCCTGCGCGACCCGGCCCTGCCCGCCGCCTGCGCGATGCTGGCCCGCACGGCCCGCCAGCGCTTTGCCCGCTCCAGGGCGTTGATGGAGCGGCTGGACAAGGGCACGGCGCGGCCCTGCCGTCTGATGCTGGAAATCTATGCGCGCATTCTCGACACCCTCGAAACCTCTGGGTGGCGCCATCCGGAGCGGCGCGTCCGCGTCCCGAAGTGGACGAAGCTCTGGATTGTCCTGCGCCACGGCATCCTGTAGCCGGGCCGCATGACGCACGTCCACGTGATCGGCGCCGGTCTGGCGGGCCTGTCCTGCGCCGTGCGGCTTGCCCGCGACGGCATCCCCGTGACCGTTCATGAGGCGGCGCCGCACGCCGGCGGCCGCTGCCGCTCCTACTACGACACGAAGCTGGAGCGCACGGTCGACAACGGCAATCACATCCTGCTGTCCGCCAATGGCGCCGCCCTCGCCTATCTTGAGGAGATCGGGGCGCGCCACAAGCTGTCGTCGCCGCCGGGCGCCTACTTCCCCTTCATGGACCTTGAAAGCGGCGAGCGGTGGACGCTGCGCCCGACGCCGGGGCCGATCCCCTTCTGGATGTTCATGCCGAGCCGCCGCGTGGCGGGTGCCAGACCGGGCGCCTACCTGCGCGCGCTCCGCCTTTTACGCGCAAAGCCGGACGCCTCGGTCGCCGATGCCTTGTACCGGCCCGGCGACCCGCTGTGGGCCCGGCTGTGGCACCCGCTGACCGTCGCGATCCTGAACACGGAGCCGGAGGCCGCATCGGCTAGGCTGCTGCGCCACGTGCTCTTGCAGACGCTGGCGCTGGGGGCCGGACGCAGCAAGCCGCTGACGGCAGTCGCCTCGCTGTCGGATACCTTCGTCGATCCGGCCCTCGCGATGCTCGAACAGGCCGGCGCCCCGGTGCGCTTCGGCCAGCGGCTGCGAAAGCTGGAGGGCGATGTCGGGGGCGTCACCGGCCTGGATTTCGGGGAAACACGGGAAAGCCTCGGCGAAAAGGACACCGTCGTGCTGGCGGTGCCGGCGACGGTGGCGGCCGACCTGCTGCCGGGCCTGACGGTCCCGCGCGAGATGCGGCCCATCGTGAACGCCCACATCCGCCTGCCGCACCGCGCCCGGCTGGCCGAGGGCATCCCCTTCCTGGGTCTCGTCGGCGGGACGGCGGAGTGGCTGTTCCTGCGCCATGACGTGGCCAGCGTCACGGTCAGCGCCGCCAACGGCCTCGTCGACCGCCCGGCCGAGGAGATCGCGCAGGCGATATGGGAGGACGTCGCGAAAGCCCTCGTGCTCGACCCGCGCCTGCGCCCGCCGATCCGCGTCATCAAGGAACGCCGCGCCACCATCGCCCAGACCCCGGCCGCCCTGCGCCAGCGCCCGCCGACGGAAACGGCCTGCCCCAACCTCCTCCTCGCCGGCGCCTGGACCGACACCGGCCTCCCCGCCACCATCGAGGGCGCGGTGGCAAGCGGCCAGACGGCGGCGGAGGTTATCGGGCGGCGTTAAAGCTCAAACGCGCGTCATCCCACCCCCGCCAGCGCCGCCAACGCATCGAGTTGCTGGTACAGCTTCGCGGCCTGCTCCTCGGGTAGCGGACGCAGCGGGGGGCGGAGGTTTTGCCAGGTGGGGTCGCCGGTGCGCCGGGCGATGATGGCCTTGACGGCGGGGATGGTGGGATACTGCTCCAGCGTGCGGCGGAAGGCGCAGACGGCGTCGTTGATGCGCTCACCCTCGGCGCCCTGCCAGTTGTCGTAGAGTTTGCGCAGCGCGGCGGCGTTGACGTTGGCGGATGCCGTGATCGTGCCGGGCCCGCCCAGTTCCAGCGCGTCCTTCATGAACCGCTCATTGCCGACAAAAGCGGCGAAGCCCGGATAGCGGCGCAGGACCCCCTCGGTGTAGCTGTAGTCGCCCGAGGAGTCCTTGAGGCCGACGACCGTGCCCGGAAAATCGGCGGCCAGCCGCTCGACCAGCGGCAGGGACCAGCCGACCTGGGCAATCGGCGGGATATGGTAGAGATAGATACGCAGTTGCGGGTCCTCCACGCGCCGGATCGTCTCCGTCGCCGCGCGGTACAGCCCCTCGTCGTCGACTTTCTTGAAATAGAACGGCGGCAGCAGCAGCACGCCGCCCGCCCCGGCCTCCATCGCCGCGCGCGTCAGCCGCACCGTATCCGGCAGGGCACAGGTCCCCGTGCCGGGCATCAGCTTCTCGCCGGGCACCCCCGCCGCCTTCAGGGCCCGCAGCAGGTCCAGCTTCTCGTCGACCGACAGGGAGTTCGCCTCGCTCGTCGTGCCGAAGACGGCGAGGCCGTGGCAACCCTCGTCCAGCAACTGCTTGCAGAAGGCGACGAACCTGTCGGTATCGACCGAGAGGTCGTCCTTGAAGGGCGTGGCGACCGGGGCGAGCACCCCGGCGAAGGTACCGGCGGCGGTCATGGGGCCTCCCGAGTTGTGGCCTTGGAGCTTGATAGCCCGCAAGGCTTACCAACGTCTAGCCCCGCCCGCCGTCCGGACCGCCCGGCCCGTCGTCGTCATCGTCAAATAGAATGCGGTGAGCCGCGCCTTCCAGGTCGTCGAACTGGCCGGAGCGCAGCGACCACAGGAAGGCCGCCAGGCCGGCCAGCCCCAGCAGCAGCGCGATCGGAATCAGGTAGATCAGGACAGTCATGCAGGCTGCCTCACCTCTGTCCCCGTCAAACTAGCGGCGGTCCAGGCCAAGCCGCAGGGCGTTCCCGGTCACGGCCAGCGACGAGCCGGACATCGCGACCGCCGCGATGAGCGGCGTCACCAGCCCCGCCATCGCCAGCGGCACGGCCACCGCGTTGTAGCCGAACGCCAGCGCGAAGTTCTGCTTCACGAGGCGGCCGGAACGGCGCGCCACCGAAAGCACCTCCAACACCGGCTGAAGCCGTTCGCCCTGGAACACGGCATCCGCGGCGGTCTGGCTGATGTCGGCGGCGCTGGCCGGCGACAGCGAGACCGTCGCGGCGGCCAGCGCCGGCGCGTCGTTCAGGCCGTCGCCCACCATCAGCACCTTGCGCCCCGCCGCGCCCAGCGCCTCCAGCCGGGCGACCTTTTGCGCCGGCGTGCACTCCGCCTGCCAGTCGCTCAGGCCCAGTTCGCCCGCGACCTTCGCCACCGTTTCCGGCCGGTCTCCGGACAGCAGGATCACCTCCATGCCCTGGTCTTTCAGCGCCTGCACGACATCGCCCGCGTCCGCGCGCGGCGGATCGTCGAAGACGAAGCGCACAGGCGCGCGGCCCGGACGCGAGAGCCACAGCTCCGGCCCGTCCGCGGCCGATGTATCCTCGACCCCGCACCAGCCGCGCTTGCCGAGGCGGACTTCGCCCTCGGGCGTGGCGAGCGACAGGCCGCAGCCCGCCTCCTCCCGCACGCCGCCGGCAACCGGCACATCGCGGGCGGCGCGACAGAGCGCGCGGGCCAGCGGATGACTGGACGCCCCGGCCAGCCACGCGGCGTCGCGCAGATCCGCCGTCTCCACATCGTTCGCCCGCAGCGCCGGACGTCCTTCCGTCAGGGTTCCCGTCTTGTCAAAGACGACGGTATCGACCTCGGCCAGACGTTCCAGCGTCGTGCCGCTTTTCAGCAGGATACCGCGATTCAGCAGGCGGCCGCTGGCAATCACCTGCACCGCCGGCACCGCCAGGCCCAGCGCGCAGGGACAGGTGACGATCAGCACCGCAATCGCGATCAACAACGCCGGCTGCCACGCCAGCCCGCCCAGTAGCAGCCAGCCGACGAAGGCCGCCAGCGCCAGGATATGCACGACCGGCGCGTAGAGCCGCGCCACCCGGTCGGCCAGCGCGACATAGCGTGCGCGGCGCTGCTCCGCCGCCTCCATCAGGCGCACGATCTCGGCCAGCAGCGTGTCCTCGCCCACCGCCGTGACCTCGAGCGTCAACGGCGCCGACAGGTTCATCGTGCCGGAGAACACGCGCGCGCCCGGCTCGGCCGCGCGCGGCACGGTCTCGCCGGTTAGGAGGCTGGTGTCCAGGTCGCTCCGCCCCTCGACGACGCGGCCGTCGGCGGCGATGCGTTCCCCCGCCGCCGCCAGCACCCGCATGCCGGGGCGAAGCTGGTCGCCGGGAACCACACGACGGCCGCCGTCCTCGTCCAGCACGGTGACCGCCCCGCTGCGCAGCGCCAGCAGCCGCTCGGCGGCGGAGCGCGCCTTGCCCCGCGCCCGCCGGTCCAGGTAGCGCCCGACCAGCAGGAAGAACAGCAGCGTCACGGCGGAATCGAAATAGGCGTGCTGGCCGCTGGTAACGGTCTCGAACAGGCTCATCCCGCCGGCCAGCACGACGGCCAGCGAGATCGGCACGTCCATGTTCATGCGCTTCGCCGCCAGCGCCTGGATTGCCGAGCGAAAGAACGGCCGCCCGGCGTAGGCAATGGCCGGCAACGCCACCAGGGCGGAGAACCAGTGCAGCAGGTCGCGGGTCGCCGTCTCCATGCCCTGCGCGTGGCCGGCCCAGACGGAGACCGACAGCAGCATCACGTTGGCCGCGGCGAAGCCTGCCACCGCCATCGCGCGCAGCAGCTCCGTCTCCTGCCGCCCGTCGTCGCCGGCCAGCCGCTCGGGATCGTAGGGCACCGCCCGGTAACCCAATTCGTCCAGCCGCCGCACGAAGTCGCCCGCCCGTTCCGCCGCGCCAACCCAGGCAAGCTGCAGGCGGCGCGTCGTCATGTTGACCCGCGCCTCGCGCACGCCCGGCATGGCGTTCAGCGCGCTCTCGATGGTCTTGATGCAGCCGCCGCAATGGATGCCCTCGACCATGAGGGACAGCCGGCACGCCCCCTCCTCGTCCTCGCGGACATAGGGGCCAAGCTCCACCGGCGGCGCGACATCCCCAGCGGCCGCCGCGCCGCGGGACGCCGCCTCGGCCGCAAGGTCGCCCACGCCGGTGGTGCAGCAGCTCATGGCGCGATATTCACCCGCTCGGTCGTGCGGACGGCATCCTGCCCCCGCTCCGCCGCGACGCGCAGTTCCCACAGGCCGGGAAGCGGTACCTCGACGATCGCGCCGTAGACGCCGTCGCGCCGGCGCGGTAGCTCGACGATATGGTCATAGCCTTCCTGTGTCGGGCGGACGAAGCCGACGCGCACGCGCTCGGCCAAAACCGGCGCGCCGTCGCCGTCGCTCAGCCGCACCTCAAGGTCGGCGCGGCTGTCGCCGAGGTTCTCGGTCTCGAGCGCGACATCCCAGCCAAGGGCACGCTGGCGCCGCTCGTTCTCCAGCGTTTCGTTGTAGGCCACGCCTTTCTCGTAGGCGTTCTCGGTGTGCAGCCCGCGCCAGGTGCCCATCGCCACCCCGACCATCGCGCCGTTGGCGGCGATGATGACCAGGAACATCCCGACGAAGGCCGAGGGGATCCAGACGTTGGGGTTCTTGAACTTCTCGACCAGCTTCATCGCTCCGGCCCCCGGAACACGGTTTCGTGCAGGGCGGTCTCGCCCTGCATGTCGGTCAGGGCGAAGCTGACATCCGCCTGCGCACCGCGTACCGCCTCGCGCGGCGCGGTGACGTACACCTTGTAGGTGGCGACGCTGTCCGGCTGGGCGGCAAGGGTGACGTCGCCGCCGCCTTCGCCCTGGCCGACGACGGACATGGTGGCGCCTTCGATACCGCGCACGTCAAGCGTGAAATCGCGCTCCGCGCGGGTCTTGTTCAGGATCTTGATGGTGTAGCCGTTGCGGATGCTGCCGTCGGAGAGCGTCACGAACAGCGGGTTGCGATCGTGCAGGACGTTGATGTCCGCCGTCGCCCGGAAGGCCAGCGACCACAGCATGATCCCCGCCACCACCAGGAACAGCAGGGTGTAGAGCACCGTGCGCGGGCGCACCAGGCGAAACCGGCCCGGCTCGCCCCGTGCATAGCGGTCCTGGTTGCTCAGCGTGTCGTAGGTGATGAGGTTGCGCGGCCGGCCCAGCTTCTCCATCACGCTGTTGCAGGCGTCGATGCACAGGCCGCAGCCGATGCACTCAAGCTGCACGCCGTCGCGGATGTCGATACCGGTGGGGCAAACGGCGACGCACTTGTTGCAGGCCACGCAATCGCCCAGCCCGTCAAGCTTCGCGGTATCGTATTGCTCGCCCGCCTTCCCCCAGTCGATGTTCGCAAGCCCCTGGCGCGGCACGCTGTCGGGGCCGGGCGGCATCTCCTTCGGCGAGATGTGGGCCAGGTTCTTGCGCGGCTTCCCGCGCGGCTCGCCGCGCCAGCCCTCGTAGGTGACGATCATCGAGTCTTCGTCGAACATCGCCGCCTGGAAGCGCGGCCACGGGCACATGTAGGTGCAGACCTGCTCCCGCGCCCAGCCGGCCAGCAGATAGGTCGTGGCGGTGAACAGCGCGGTGAAGCCATAGACCGAGGCCGAGCTTTCCCCGACGAAGAACTCCCGCGCCAGGGTCGGCGCGTCCTTGAAATACATCACCCAGGCGCCGCCGGTCAGCACGGCGATCACCAGCCAGACCGCGTGCTTGGAGACGCGCTTGACCAGCTTCTCCCGGTTCATCGGCTGCTTGTCGAGCTTGATGCGGGCGTTGCGGTCGCCCTCGATCCAGCGCTCCACCTGCATGTAGAGGTCGGTCCAGACCGTCTGCGGGCAGGCGAAGCCGCACCAGACACGGCCCAGCAGGCTGGTCACCCAGAACAGCCCGATGGCGCCCAGGATCAGCAGGCCGGCCAGGTAATAGACCTCCTGCGGCCAGATCTCGATGAAGAAGAAATAGGCGCGCCGGCTGGGCATATCGATCAGCACGGCCTGGTCGGGCGCGCCCGGTCCCCGGTCCCAGCGGATCCAGGGCACCAGGTAGTAGATTGCCAGCAGGATGCCGACGGCCGCCCACTTCAGCTTGCGGAAAGTGCCCCAGATCGACATCGGGTGCACCTTGACGCGGCCCGCGTAAAGCTGGCTTTCCTTCTGCTGCTTGCGGGAAAGCGCGTCCACGCTCTCCTGCGCTGTCGTCTCACTCATTTCGCTGTTCCGCCGCCCGGCCTCGCGAACCGAGCCCCTCAGGTTGCCGCCCGTCAGCGTCGCCACACTACGCCCGTCCAGCGGGAAATCATTTGCGATACCTCAATGGACCTTGCCGCGTACCGCTTCCAGGCGGTCGATTGTCGCAGCGCAGCAAGGGCGGGCGACAAGGAGGTCGTACCTTGGTTGACATTGACAACCGCGAATGGCGAATGCCCCTCCCCCTCGGTTTCGCGCAAGCCTCGCATCCGACGGCCGAAGCTCTTATCTTAGGAGCATGTCTGGTTGCGGTTGTAATGATTCGGTGGCTTTCGACGGTGCCAGCGCGCGGTACAAGCGGGTGCTGTGGGCCGTTGTCGCGCTCAATCTGGCCATGTTCGGGATCGAGATGGCCGGCGGCCTGGCCGGCGGGTCGATGGCGCTGCGGGCCGACGCCCTGGATTTCCTGGGCGACTCGGCGACCTACGCCATCAGCCTTGCGGTGATCGGCCAGGCAGTTGCAGTCCGATCGCGCGCGGCATTGTTCAAGGGACTGTCGCTCGGCGTCCTCGGCCTATGGGTGCTGGGGGAGACCGTCTATCGCGTCTTCGTGCTGGGTCAGCCGGACGCCTTCGTGATGAGCGGTATCGGCATGCTGGCGCTTGCCGCGAACGTGACCAGCGTGCTGCTGCTGATGCGTTATCGCGACGGTGACGCCAACGTCCGCTCGGTCTGGCTATGCAGCCGCAACGACGCCATTGGCAACGTGGCCGTCGTGCTGGCGGGACTCGGCGTGTTCGCGAGCGGCACGCCCTGGCCCGACCTGATCGTGGCCGGGACGATGGCGGGGCTGTTCCTCACCTCCTCCGCCGGCATCGTGCGTCAGGCCCTAAGCGAGCTCCGCACGGCGAAAGCCACCCTGGTCGCGGGTGAATAGCTAGCCGCCCTGCAGGTCCTGCTTGCGCCGCAGGTACTCTTCCCGGTCGATCTCACCGCGGGCATAGCGGGTATCGAGGATATCCAGCGCCTCCCGCCGGCTGGCCGCGCTGCCGGACTGGCCCGCCCCGTGGTTGTGCCCGACGTTCCAGAGATAGCGGATCACCAGCACGGCGACGACGATCACCGCCGCGACGGCAAGGAACATCAGGATACCGCCGAAAGGAAACCACCAGCCCATCATGTGATCGTTCCAGCCGCGCCCGTAATAACCCGGCTGCTGCGCGGCAGCCGGCATTGCGGTGGCGAGAATTGCCGTCATTGCTGCGACGAGCTTTTGCATGGATTGCCCCCCCCCCCTGGGTTCGAATACTTTTGGACGGCCAGGATGATAACCGCCGCAAGCCCGATTAAA
Organism: Ferruginivarius sediminum; assembly: GCF_003344765.1. Lineage (GTDB taxonomy): Bacteria > Pseudomonadota > Alphaproteobacteria > Kiloniellales > Rhodovibrionaceae > Ferruginivarius > Ferruginivarius sediminum. Next base: position 71,953 of record NZ_QPMH01000015.1, read on the forward strand.
AAGCCGGCCGGAGGCGCCGCCTCCGGCCGGTTGCGTGCGATTGCGTGCGTCGGAGCCAGTCGACGGCCTGCGTTACGCGGCCTTCTCGGCTGTCTCCACGCTCTCGGTCTCCGCCGACTTGTGCTCCAGCGTTTCCGCCTTTGACGCCGGCTTGATGGCGATGGTGCGCGGCTTCATCGCCTCGGGCACCTCGCGGCGCAGTTCGATGTGGAGCAGGCCGTTGTCGAGGCGCGCACCCCTCACTTCGATATGCTCGGCCAGCTCGAAGCGGCGCTCGAACGCGCGGCGGGCGATGCCGCGATGCAGGTACTTCACGTCCGCGCCGTCTTCGTGCGCCTTGCCCGAGACGATGAGCGTCGTGCCCTGCGTCGTGATGTCGAGCTCATTTTCGCCGAAGCCGGCGACGGCCATCGTGATGCGATAGTCGTTCTCGCCCAGCTTCTCGATGTTGTACGGCGGATAGCCCGGTGTGGAATCGTCGGCGCGGGCAAAGCTGTCCAGCAAGGACGCCATCCGGTCGAAGCCGACGGTCGAACGCATGAGTGGCGTCAGGTCATAGCTGCGCATAGCCATATCCTCCTAAAGCGATACGGTTTTCAACTGGTCCACCAACTGGTCGAACCACTGCCCTGCGGCTCTTCGTGGCCGGAGCCCATCAAGGCACTCCGCCGTCGCCGCAAGGCCATATGTATATGGGTATCTCGCACGCGGATTCAAGAGGGTGAGGCGCGGTAAACTGCCAAACCCGAGTGCCGTGGACGGACGCCGTCAAGCGCTTGCTTGGGCGGGGCGGCAAGGTGTTGTTAAACTTGCTTTGCTGGAGTTGAGATATTCGGCGAAGCAACGGGAAGACAGGCTTGGGCGAGATCGACACCACGATGGCCGGCGCGGTCGCGTTCTTCGACCGGACGTACGACGAGGCCCTGGCGCTGACCCGCGAGGCCCGCGACTATATCGGCGGACAAGGGGCGAGCGAGCGCCGCGCCATGACGCCGGACGCGATGCTGGTCGCCAGTTGCGAGGAAATGCGCCTGACCGCGCGCATGACGCAGGTGATGGCCTGGCTGCTGGTGCAGCGCGCGGTCCATGCCGGCGAGATGACGCGAAGCCAGGCCGCCGCCAAGGAGCACCGGCTGTCCGGGCAGGACGCCTGCCTGTCCGGGCCGGTTGCGCCGGAGGTCGAATTGCCGGCGCGCCTGAACGACCTGCTCTCGCGCAGCCGTAACCTTTACGAGCGGGTGCAGCGCCTGGACGCCACGCTCGACGGCTGACGCGCTCACGACGTTTTGAGGCTCTTGCGAGTGCAGAGTCGCTTCGGTCCTCCCCAAATGCACGGGTGACATCGCCGCCATCAAGAATGGGTGGCGGTCCGAAAATGAGCTTTGCCGGTGTTTCCGGCACGGTTTCCCCAAGAGTTTGAGGAGGAACTCCATGAGTCAGCCGAAGAACGGCTTCCGCATCCACGACAAGTCCAGCGCGCCCGAGGCGTCCACGCCGATCCTGGAAAAGGTCGAGAAGGGTTTCGGCTTCATCCCGAACGTGCTTGGCGTCACGGCGGAGTCGCCCGCGGCGCTGGAGGCCTATGTCACGCTGAACCAGATCCTGCAGACCAAGACGGCGCTGTCGCCGGAAGAGCAGCAGGTCGTCCTGCTGGCGGTGAGCCGGCACAACGGTTGCGGCTACTGCGTCGCCGCGCACACGGCTTCGGGCGAGCGCACCGGCCTGGACGCCGGCGTGATCCAGGCGCTGCGCGAGGACCGCAATCTGCCGGATCCATCGCTGGACGCGGTGGCGACACTGTGCCGGACGTTCATCGACAAGAAGGGCTGGCTGGACGAAAGCGACATCCAGGCGTTCCTCGATGCCGGCCACACCCGGCAGAAGCTGCTGGACGTCATTGTCGGCCTGTCGATGAAAACGATCTCCAACTACATCAACCACATCGCCGACACGCCCCTCGACACGCCGCTGCAACCGAAGGCGCTCGACAAGGCAAGCTGAGCGCCGGCACGGCAAAGCTTCAAGACCCGGGTGCGGCGCGATTTCGCCGCGCCGCACCCGTCCGCCTGTTTTTGACAGCCTGGCCCGAAGCCCCGGCAAGGCCGGCACTTTGGCGCGGGAATCCGCCGCAAAACGGCGTTGCCGATGTATCCGGCAGCGACGAGCCCGCCGGAGGCAGCGTTGACTCGATCCGGCGCGGGGTCTATTTCGGAACCATCGTTCGCGTTATGCTGTTGTGCAGCAATTCGGTTGCGATGCCGCGAAACATCTCCTTTCGCGGCTGACCCGCGCAGGAGAGGCGCCTTGAGTACGTCGGATCGTCCGCTTTCGCCGCATCTTCAAGTCTACCGCCCGCAGCTTACCTCCACACTGTCGATATTCCACCGCATCACCGGCGTTTTCCTGACGCTGGGCACGCTGCTTCTGACGTGGTGGCTGGTCGCCGCCGCCTCGGGCGCGGAGGCCTTTGCCGCGGCGCAGTGGTTCATCGGCTCCTGGATCGGTTACCTGCTGCTGCTCGGCTGGTCGGTGGCGCTGTTCTACCACCTGTGCAACGGCATCCGGCACCTGTTCTGGGACGCCGGCTATGGCTTCGAGCTTGTGAATGTCTACCGCAGCGGCTGGGCCGTGCTGATCGGCACCGCGGTTTTGACCGTGGTCGCCTGGATCGCCGGGCTCATCGCGCTGTAAGCAAGGCCGGGAGGAAATCGGATGAAGTCGATGCGTACGCCGATGGCGCGGGTCCGCGGCCTGGGCTCGGCCAAGGACGGTACCGCCCACTGGTGGGCACAGCGGCTGTCCGCGCTGGCGCTGATCCCGCTGACGGTATGGTTCGTGGCCAGCGTGATCGCCATGGCCGGCGCCGATCATGCCGCCATGACCGCCTGGGTGTCCTCGCCCGTGGTGGCCGGGCTGCTGGTGCTGCTGGTCGTCGCGACATTCTATCACGGCTATCTGGGTTTGCAGGTCGTCGTGGAGGACTATGTCCATCATGAAGGCGCGAAATTCGCCACGATCATCGCGCTGAAGGCCTTGGCCATCGTGCTTGGGCTGGCGGGCACGCTGTCGGTATTGACCATTCTGTTCCGGGGCTGAGGCAACCATGAGCAAGTCCGAGTCGAGCAAGTCCACGACAAAGACCACGAAGAGCGCCGCGAGCAAGTCGACCGCGTCGAAGGCGACGGCCTCCAAGGCATCTACCGCCAAGAAATCCGCCTCGAAGTCCTCGGGCAACGGCAAGGCCGCGCCGGGCGCGATGGAGCAGGCCTATCCGGTCCACGACCACACCTACGACGTGGTCGTCGTCGGCGCCGGCGGCTCCGGCCTGCGGGCGACGCTGGGCTGCGTCGAGGCCGGGCTCAGGACGGCCTGCATCTCCAAGGTCTTCCCCACCCGCAGCCATACGGTGGCGGCGCAGGGCGGCATCTCCGCCGCGCTCGGCAACATGGGCGAGGACGACTGGCGCTGGCACATGTACGACACCGTGAAGGGGTCGGACTGGCTGGGCGACCAGGACGCCATCGAGTACATGACGAAAGAGGCGATCCCCGCCATCGTCGAGCTTGAGCATTATGGCGTGCCGTTCTCCCGCACCGAGGCGGGCAAGATCTATCAGCGCCCCTTCGGCGGCATGACCACGAACTTCGGCGAGGGCACGGCCCAGCGCACCTGCGCGGCGGCCGACCGGACCGGACACGCCATGCTGCACACGCTGTACCAGCAGGCGTTGCGCAACAACGCGGAGTTCTTCATCGAGTACTTCGCCCTCGACCTCATCATGGAGGACGGGGAATGCCGCGGTGTGATGGCGTGGAGCCTGGAGGACGGCACCATCCACCGCTTCCGCGCGAAGACGGTGATCATGGCCACCGGCGGCTATGGCCGCGCCTACTTCTCCTGCACCAGCGCGCACACCTGCACCGGCGACGGCAACGGCATGGTGCTGCGCGCCGGCCTGCCGTTGCAGGACATGGAGTTCGTGCAGTTCCACCCGACGGGGATCTACGGCGCCGGCTGCCTCATTACCGAGGGCGTGCGCGGCGAGGGCGGCTACCTCACCAACAGCGAGGGCGAGCGCTTCATGGAGCGTTACGCCCCCAGCGCCAAGGACCTGGCCAGCCGCGACGTGGTCTCGCGCTCGATGACCATCGAGATCCGCGAGGGCCGGGGCGTGGGGCCGAACGGCGACCACATCCACCTGCACCTCGAACACCTCGACCCCGAGGTGATCTATCAACGCCTGCCCGGCATCGCGGAGACGGCGCGCATCTTCGCCAACGTGGACGTCGCGAAGGAGCCGATCCCGGTGCTGCCGACCTGCCACTACAACATGGGCGGCATCCCGACGAACTATCACGGCGAGGTGCTGACCAAGCGCAACGGCAACCCGGACGAGGTCGTGCCGGGCCTGATGGCCGTCGGCGAGGCGGCCTGCGTCTCGGTCCACGGCGCCAACCGGCTTGGCTCCAACTCGCTGTTGGACCTCGTGGTGTTCGGCCGTTCGGCGGCGCTGCGCTGCGCCGAGGTGGTGAAGCCGGGCGAGAGCCACAAGCCGCTGCCGCCGGAGTCGGCGGAGAAGGCGCTGACCCGCCTGGACAAGCTGCGCCACGCCAAGGGCGACACGTCGACGGCGGCCCTGCGGCTGGAGATGCAGCAGGCGATGCAGACCAACTGCGCCGTCTTCCGCACCGGCGATGTGCTGGAGGAAGGCAAGACCAAGATCGCGGATTGCTGGGCCAAGCGCGGCGACCTGCGCGTCACCGACCGCTCGATGATCTGGAATTCCGATCTGGTCGAGACGCTGGAGCTGGACAACCTGCTGGGTCAGGCCGCCGTGACGATGCATTCGGCTGCCAACCGCACCGAGAGCCGGGGCGCCCACGCGCGCGAGGACTATCCCGACCGCGACGACGAGAACTGGATGAAGCACACCATCTCCTGGTGCGACGACAGCGGCAAGGTCACCCTCGACGACCGCCCGGTGCACATGAACCCGCTGACCAACGAGGTGCAGCAGTTCCCGCCGAAGGCGCGGGTTTACTAGCCGGCTGCCCGCTTTGGATTTGAGACGGTCGAGAGGACGAAGAGGCACACATGGTTGAGTTCGCGCTGCCGCGCAATTCCAAGATCCAGCAGGGCAAGACGTGGCCGGCGCCGGAAGGCGCCAAGCGGCCGCGGACCTTCAAGGTCTATCGTTGGGACCCCGACAGCGGCGAGAATCCGCGGGTGGACAGCTACACCGTCGACCTCGACGACTGCGGGCCGATGGTCCTGGACGCGCTGATCAAGATCAAGAACGAGGTCGACTCGACGCTGACCTTCCGCCGCTCCTGCCGCGAGGGCGTGTGCGGGTCCTGCGCCTTCAACGTGAACGGCCGCAACACGCTGGCGTGCACCACCTACATCGAGGAAACCGACGGCGAGGTGAAGGTCTACCCGCTGCCCCACATGGAGGTGGTGAAAGACCTCGTGCCGGATCTGAACCAGGCCTACACGCAGTATTCCTCCATCGAGCCGTGGCTGAAGACGAAATCCCCGGCACCGGAGCGCGAGCGCCTGCAGTCGCCGGAGGAGCGCGCCAAGCTGGACGGCCTGTGGGAGTGCATCCTGTGTTTCTGCTGCACCACCGCGTGTCCCAGCTACTGGTGGAACGGCGAGCGTTACCTTGGTCCCGCCGTCCTGCTGCAGGCCTATCGCTGGATCGCCGACACGCGCGACGAGTACACGGGCGAGCGGCTGGATAACCTGGAAGATCCCTTCCGGCTGTACCGCTGTCACACCATCATGAACTGCACGCGCACCTGTCCGAAGGGCCTGAACCCGGCGAAGGCCATCGCCGAGATCAAGAAGCTGATGGTCGAGCGCCGCACCTGACGGCGCATCCGCGCGCAAGAGCCAAACGGCCGCCGGAACAACCTCCGGCGGCCGTTTTCGTTTTGCACCGCCAGCGGAGCGGTCCCCCAGGACAGGTGAAAGCGGCCCTTCCCTGTGGCAGAGTGGCGCCCTATGGGGTGACGCAACATCGGGGGAGGTGCAATCCATGCACATACCGAAACTGTTCGAGCTAAAATCCACCGAAGCCATCGCGCGGATCCTGCGCGAGCACCGCTTCGGCCTTCTGGTCACGACGGACGCGGCCGGCGCGCCGAATGCGACGCCCCTGCCGTTCGTCTACGAGGGCGACGGCAGCGGGGGCCGCCTGCTGGCGCACGTCTCTGCCGCGAACCCGCAGGCGGAGGAACTGCGCCGCATGGCCGCGAACGGGCAGCCGGCGCTGGCGGTGTTCCAGGGACCGCACAACTACGCCTCGCCGACGTGGTACGGCCCCGGCAACCATCCGCCGACCTGGAACTACCTGGCCGTCCACGTCAGCGGCGTACCGGACATCGTGGAGGACCCGGCGGAGGTCGACGACATGCTGGCCCGCATGACCGCGCAGGAAGAGGCCACGCGCGAACCGTCGTGGGTGCCGGAAAACCTGCCGATGGAGGTGCGGGACAAGCTGCGCCCCGCCCTGCTGGCGTTCACGATGCCACTGACCAAGGTGGAGGCGAAGGCGAAGCTGGGCCAGAACAAGCCAACCGCCGCGCGCGACGGCCTGCGCGCCGGGCTGGCGGCGGAAGGCACGGCGGAAGCGGACGCCCTGCTGGCCTGGATGGAGGCGCTGGACGCAGAAGCCGTCTGACCAGTCGCGGTTCCAGCCTTGGAGCCGCGCAGCCCGCTCTTGGCGCGGCGCGAAGCATACGCGATGCTGGGCGCATGCGCTTCGCCCTCTCCCGCCGTTCGATTGCCTGGATCTTGGCGACCGGCCTGCTTGTAGTACTGGGGGCGGGTCTGTTCTTCCAGACGCGCCCGCCCGGCTTCGGCGGCAAGAGTGGAATGCGCTTCGAGGCGCAGGGCCATCGCGGGGCACGCGGCGCCCATCCGGAGAACACGCTGCCAGCGTTCCGTCACGCCCTGCAAGCCGGCGTGACGACGCTGGAGATGGACCTGCACCTCACGGCGGACAACGTCGTCGTGGTGCACCACGATCCGAACCTGGACCCGGACCGCACGCGGGACGCGCAAGGTAACTGGATCGAGTCGCCGGCCCCCGCCATCCACACGCTGACTTTTGGTGAGTTGCAGGTTTACGACGTCGGCACCGCCCGGCCGGACGGCAGGGTGGCAAAGCGCTTTCCCGAACAGGCAAAACTGGATGGCGTACGCATCCCCTCGCTGCAACAGGTCATCGACATGGCGGAGGCCGAGAGCGACGGCGCCATCCGCTACAACCTCGAAACCAAGATGACGCCGGACGACCCGGCCGGCACGCCGTCGCCGGAAACCCTGGCCCGCGCCGTGCTCGGCGTCGTCGAGCGCGCCGGCATCGCCGAGCGGGTCACCATCCAGTCTTTCGACTGGCGCGCGCTGCGGGCCGTGCGGAAACAAGCGCCGGAGGTGTCCCGCGCCTATCTGACGGCGGAGCGCGACTGGTTGAACAACGTCCGCCGGGGGGAGGACGGCGAATCCCCCTGGCTGGACGGCCTGGACGTCGATGTCTACGCCGCCTCCGTCCCGCGCACTATCGTCGCCGCCGAGACGGGCGCGGCGGACAAGCTGGAGGCCGCACCGCCGTGGCGGGTGATCTGGTCGCCCTACTTCCGTGACCTGCGCAAGACCGACCTGCGCCGCGCCCACGGCCTGGGCATCAAGGTCGTGGTGTGGACGGTGAACGATGGCGAGACGATGGGCTCGCTGATCGACCTGGGCGTGGACGGCATCATCACCGATTACCCGGCCAAGCTGCGCAAGGTGATGCGGGAGAAGGGCCTATCGCCGCCGCCCCGGTTCCAGGCGGCGGCAGGCGGCTGAACATCGAGGGTCCGCGACGGCGCGCGCCTACTCCAGCTCGATGGCGCCGTCGATGTCGACCTTCATGTCGAGGTCGCCCATTTCCAGTGTCATTTTGACCTTGAGCGTCTCGTCGCCCTTCAGCTTGCCGCTGTCGATGGCCTCGCGCACGGCCTTCTCGATGTCGCGCTGGCTGGTGACGCCGACCTTCTTCAGGAACTTGCGGATGGAGATGTTGAAGGTTTCCTCGTTCATGGGCGCGGGCTCCTTTGATGTTGGGTTGGTGAACCTTTGCACACTGTAACGCCGGGATGCCGGCGGGAGAAGTGGTGCGACCAGTGACCGTTTGCCGCCTGCCCGGGCGGGCGGATATGATGCGCGGAATACGTAACGCCCGCGCTTTGGGAGGCCGCCATGCAGCTTAGCGAGGATCAGGTCCGCCAGTTCGAGGAGCAGGGATACGTCTTCCTGCCCTCGCAGTTCACCGAGGCCGAGGTGGCGGCGATGAAGGCCGACATCCCGCGCATCTTCGCGATGGACCGGCAAGAGGTCTGGCGCGAGAAGGACGGCAAGTCGGTGCGCACCGCCTTTGCCGCGCACACCTACTCCGAGCCGTTCCACCGCCTGGCGCATCACCCGCGCATGATCGAGCCGGTGAAGCAGCTTCTGGGCGGCGACGTCTACGTCCACCAGTTCAAGATCAACGGCAAGGAGGCCTTCGAGGGCGACGTCTGGCAGTGGCACCAGGACTACGGCACCTGGAAGCGCGACGACGACATGCCCGAGCCGCGCGCCATGAACATCTCCGTCTTCCTGGACGAGGTGACCGAGTTCAACGGCGCGCTGATGATCATCCCCGGCAGCCACAAGGCTGGCGTGCTGGAGGCCGGGCACGACCTGGAGACGACCTCCTACCCGCTGTGGACGCTGGACAAGGAGACGGTGGCGCGCCTGGCGGACGAGGGCGGCATCGTCGCGCCGAAGGGGCCGGCGGGCTCGATGCTGATGTTCCACGGCAACATCGTCCACGCCTCGCCGCCGAACATCAGCCCGTGGCGGCGGATGATCACCTACATCTCGCTGTGCCACTGCGACAACCACATCCGGCAATTCAAGCGCCCGGAGTGGATCGCCCACCGCGACTTCACCCCGATCGAGTGCATGGCCGACGACTGCCTGCTCGACCTGTCACGCCAACCGGCGGAGTAAGCGAACCCATGAACCTCTATCGAATGCTGAGCCGCCGTGCCGAAAACGGCAGCCCGATCCGCGTCGGCCTGATCGGCGCCGGCAAGTTCGGCACCATGTTCCTGGCCCAGGCGCGGCGCACCCCCGGCCTGCACCTGATGGGCATCGCCGACTTGAACCCCGCGCGCGCCGAAAGCGCCATGGCGGAAACCGGCTGGCCGGCGGCGCAGCACGGTGCCGACAGCTTCGAGGACGCACGACTGGACGGCACGACCCGCATCACCGCCGACCCGATGGACCTGATCGCCGCCGACGGACTGGACGTGGTGATCGACGCCACCGGCCACCCGGCGGCCGGCATCGCCCACGCCCGCGCCTGCGTGCGGCACGGCCGTCACCTCGTCATGGTGAACGTGGAGGCCGACGTGCTGGCCGGCCCGTTGCTGGCGCGCGAGTTCGAGAAGGCGGGCCTCGTCTACACCATGGCCTACGGCGATCAACCGGCACTGATCGCGGAGTTGGTGGACTGGGCGCGGGCCAGCGGCTTCCCGGTGATGGCCGCGGGCAAGGGCACGAAGTACCTGGAGCACTTCCACGCCTCCACCCCCGACACCGTGTGGGAGCACTATGGCATCACGCCACAGCGCGCCAAGGCCGCCGGCATGAACCCGAAGATGTTCAACTCCTTTCTCGACGGCACCAAGTCGGGGATCGAGATGGCGGCGGTCGCGAACGCCACGGGCCTCGCGGTACCACCGGAAGGACTTGCCTTTCCACCCTGCGGCGTCGATGACCTGCCTCAGGTGCTGCGTCCGGCCGAACTGGGCGGACGCCTGCACCACGCGGGCCAGGTGGAGGTCGTCTCCAGCCTGGAGCGCGACGGCCGGCCCGTGGGGCGCGACTTGCGCTGGGGCGTCTATGTCGTGATCGAGGCGGAGACCGACTACGTCGCCCGCTGCTTCCACGACTACGGCCTGCAGACGGACGTCAGCGGCAATTACACCGCGCTCTACCGGCCCTACCACATGATCGGGCTGGAACTTGGCATCTCGGTCGCCAACGCCGCCCTGCGCGGGGAGTCGACCGGCGTCTCATCCGCCTTCAACGGCGACGTCGTGGCCGTGGCCAAGCGCGACCTGAACCCCGGCGAGGAACTGGACGGCGAAGGCGGCTTCTGCGTCTGGGGCCGCCTGATGCCGGCGGCCGACAGCCTGGAACAGGCCGCGCTTCCCATAGGGCTGGCGCAGGGAATGCAGCTTGCGGCGCCGGTCAGGAAGGGCGAGGTCGTCACGCAGCGCCACGTGAGCCTGGACGAGTCCGACCCCACGGTGCGGACGCGACGCGAGATGGAGAAGGCGTTCGCCGCCACGAGGACGGCGGCCGAGTAGCCGGAGGGCATGGCGCCTTACGCCGCAAGCCACGCCGCATAGCCGGCCACGGCGATGTCGAAGACTACTGAGCTTGGCGGGGTGTTCCTTAACGAGCCTCTTGAGCTGCCACACTTGCGAGCTTATTCGAGGGAGACACGTTGGCCTTGTGCTATTTGATCCCCAAAATCATGTCGTCTGGAACGCGTGCGCACCTGCCCTCCTCGAAGATATAGCGCTCAACAACAGGCGGATCAGACGCCGGAGACCCTGACCAGTTTCTATTGCTTGCGTAAATGACGACGCCATTGCCATCGCCTCGTTCCCGCCATGTTATCTGGGGGAAATCGCTTCCTATATCTGCGCCAGGAATCAACGTTGGGGCTGCTGGTGGTGGGGGAATCCTATAGATGCGCATGACACGCGTGTGGGCACCAACCTGATAGCGGACAACCAGTTCGTTACGCCCATCACCATCGAAGTCATGCGTGTAGAGTTGAAAATCATGCCCCTCTATATTGTCGAATACCCCAGATGCCCCGGTCGACCAAGAATATGTCAAGGCGTGACGAGTTGCTCCGATAAGACTGAACAGATGCCTTGCCGTTGCCGTAAGAACAGATCCAAACGCCACCGTCTCGACAGATGGAATAACCTGGGTCGTCGACTGGACATGGCGATGATGACGCATTTCCCAATAAATAAGAGCCAGCCCACACAAGATGAGAGGCAGATTAAGCCAAGCCGGAGGATTGAGCACCCAAGAAATTGCAGTGGCCACCCACCCAGGGCTGTTGATGTGTTCAATCACAAAGTCGATGTCTCCGCCGACTTGTAATAGCCATCTTACGAACTGCCAAATGGGCGATAAAAAAAAGAAAATGACGCCCACAAGACGCCAATGTCGCCGGACCCACATACCGTTCTTCCCCATCCGCGCCTCGTCCGCGTGCCGAACTTATATCACACCCTCGTGAGATGTAGATAGGGAAGGGGGATATTCACGAATACTCTGACATCTCGCTCGATGCTCGTCGCGAATAGAGATTCCAGTTACGGGAAGGTCAATCCTCGGCCGGAGACTTGACGGTGCCGGGCGGTCCGTGGAATGTAAATTGCCACGCTGTCGACGCGGATCGCGAACTGTCGATCCGCTGTGCCGTGTTTTGCGCCGCACGCCCATTGCATTCGCGACGGCTCAGCATAATATGCAACTCTACGGTGTGCGCCCCGCATGGCCGGGCACGACTCGGCACGGGTCAACCGAAAACGGTTTGGAACGCCTATGCCTATCAAGATTCCCGCGAATTCGCCGGCGGAACGCATCCTCAATGACGAGGGTGTGGAACTGATCGAGACGGAAGTGGCATTGCGCCAGGACATCCGTCCGCTGCGCATCCTTCTGCTCAACCTGATGCCGATCAAGGTGGCAACCGAGGTGCAGATCGCCCGCCTGCTGAGCCACACGCCGATGCAGGTGGAACTGACGTGGCTGACGACGCGCAGCTATACGCCGCACAACACCTCGCGGGAGTACCTGGAGGCGTTCTACCGCACACTGGACGATGTCCGCGACGAGCACTTCGACGCCCTCATCGTCACCGGCGCGCCGGTGGAGCGGCTGCCGTTCGAGGAAGTGGAGTACTGGCAGGAACTGCTGGAGATTCTCGACTGGTCGGAGCGCCACGTTTTCCGCCGCCTGCACCTGTGCTGGGGCGCGCAGGCCGCGCTGTGGCGGGAATTCGGCATCGACAAGCTGCTGTTCGACGAAAAGCTGTTCGGCGTGTTCGAGCACCGCGTCGTCGCTCCGCGCCATCGGGTGCTGCGCGGCTTCCCCGACGTCCTGATGGTGCCGGTCTCGCGCTACTCCGGCGTTCGCCGCGAGGACATCGAGGCGCGTGATGAGTTGGAGATCCTTATCGACTCCGACGAGGCCGGCGTCTGCATGGTCGGTCACCGCAAGACCGGCGACATCTACATGCTGAACCACCTTGAGTACGACACCCACACACTCAAGGAGGAATACGAGCGCGACCTGGAACGCGAACCCCGCATCGCCCCGCCGCGCAACTACTTCGCCGACGACGGCCCGACAACGCCCAGGCCGAACGTCTGGCGCCCGCTGGCCTACCTGCTGTTCAGCAACTGGAACTACCTCCTTTACGAGGACAGCCCCTACGACCTCACCAGCCTGTCCCGCAAGGACAAGGCGGACGAGACGGCGCCCGTGGGCGGTTGAGGGGGCTGCTCCGTCCCCTCAACCGGCGCGCAGCGCGGCGACGCCCGGAAGTTCCTTGCCTTCCAGCCATTCCAGGAAAGCTCCGCCGGCGGAGGAAACGTAGGAGAAGGACTCCAGCACGCCCGCGTTCGTCAGCGCCGCGACGGTGTCGCCGCCGCCGGCCACCGAGAGCAGTCGGCCCGAGGCCGTCATCTCCGCGGCCTTGCGGGCGACGTGATTGGTCGCGGCGTCGAACGGCGGCGTTTCGAAGGCGCCCAGCGGACCGTTCCACACCAGCGCGCGGCAGTCCTCCAACCGGCGGGCCAGATGCTCGGCCGAGGCGGGGCCGAGGTCCAGGATCATCATGTCGCCGGGCACCTCCTTCACCGAGACCGTCTTCGTCTCCACGCCCTCCGCAAGCTTTCCGGCCACGACGACATCCGTAGGCAGCACCACGTCGCACCCGGATTCCTGGGCCCGGCGCATGATGTCGCGCGCGGTGTCGGCCATGTCGCGCTCGCACAGCGAGGCGCCGACCTCCTGCCCCACCGCATGCAGGAAGGTGTTCGCCATGCCGCCGCCGATCACCAGGACATCGACCTTGGCGACGAGGTTCGCCAGCAGGTCCAGCTTGGTGGACACCTTGGCGCCGCCCACCACGGCCATCAGCGGGCGTGCCGGGTTCTCCAGCGCCTGCTCCAGGTGCTCCAACTCCTCCTGCATCAGGCGCCCGGCCGCCGAGGGCAGCAGCCTCGCCAGCGCCGAGACCGAGGCGTGCGCCCGGTGCGCGGCCGAGAAGGCATCGTTGACATAGACGTCGCCCAGCGCCGCCAGCTTGGCCGCAAACGCTTCATCGCCCTTCTCCTCCTCGGCGTGAAAGCGCAGGTTCTCCAACAGCGCCACCTGCCCCGGCTGAAGCCCGGCAACGACCTGCTCCGCCGCCGGGCCGATGCAATCCTCGGCGAAGGCAACCTCGGCGCCGCCCAGCGCGGCGCGCAGCGGCTCGACGATCGGGCGCAGCGACATCTCCGGCACCCGCTGTCCCTTCGGCCGGCCGAAGTGGGAGAGCAGCACCACGCGCGCGCCCTTGTCCATGAGTTCGCGGATGGTTCGCGCGCCGCGCTGGATGCGGGTGGCGTCCGTCACCTTGCCGTCCTTCATCGGCACGTTGAAATCCACGCGGACCAGCACCGTCTTACCGGCGATATCCAGGTCATCCAGCATCGTGACGTCGGCCATCTTATCCTCGCTAAGCTTGGGCGGCAGGAAAACCGGCGGGAGCGTACACAGCGAGCGCCTGGACGCAAGCAATTCGAGGGGTCTTGACCGCACGGGGCCGGCACCGAATTGAATAGGATTGTCAGCAACGAGGATTGCAATGGCGAACCCACTGACCCGTTCGGCCTACATGCTGGGCCAGGCCGCGCGCATCGGCGCCTACTTCGGCCAGTACTGGCTTTCCGCCCGCGTCACCAGGCCGGTCAAGCCGCCGCGGCCCATCGCCCGCTCCACCCCGAAGACAGGGCAGATCCTGGCCGACCTGCGCAAGCTGTTGCGCCGCGACTGGGAAAACGTCGAGGCCGGGCATTACCGTGTCCCGCACGACCTTTTTGCCGCGCCGGTCGATGCTCTCCGCACCGCCCCGCAATACTTCCGCGACCTGCAGGCGGTCGAGCGCCGGCGCCACGACCGGCAATCGCAGGAGATCTTCGCGGCACGGCGGGAGGATTGGGACAACTTTCCACGCTATTACCTGCAAAACTTCCATTACCAGACCGACGGCTGGCTCAGCCGGGAGTCGGCACGCCTGTACGATCATCAGGTGGAGGTGCTGTTCGGCGGCGGTGCCGACGCCATGCGCCGGCAGGCGCTGGTACCGCTGGCAAGCGTGCTGCACGAGCGCGGCGTACGCCGGGCGAAGCTCCTGGACATGGCGTGCGGCACGGGGCGCTTCCTCACATTCGTAAAGGACAACTACCCGAAGCTTCACGTCACCGCGCTGGACCTCAGTCCCGACTACCTGGAGGAGGCGCGCGACGGCCTGTCGCCCTGGCGCGGCGTCGATTTCGTGCAGGCGCCGGCGGAGAGAACGGGCCTGCCGGAAGCGACCTTCGACGCCGTGACCTGCATCTACCTGTTCCACGAACTGCCGGCCAAGATTCGCGGGCAGGTCGCCGCCGAGGCGCATCGGCTGTTGAAGCCGGGCGGCGCGATGATCCTGCTCGACTCTGTCCAGCTTGGCGACAACCCCGACTACGACGGGCTGCTGGAATACTTCCCCGTGGCGTTCCACGAGCCCTACTATGCCGAGTACGCCCGAAGCGATCTGGACGCGCTGTTCACGGCCGCCGGCTTTCGGGTTGAGGCGACGGAGGTTGCGTATTTCTCGCGCGTCATGACGCTTCGCAAGCCCGCGGATTAGGACACTACGCCCCATCTTCGCGGTTTCACGACGCCTTGCGGTCCGCTATCTGTAACGCCATGGCCGATGCAACCGACAGCCTTGCCGAGAGTAACTGCGTGCTGACCCGGGTCCGCGAGCGGGCTGGCATTGCCGGCAAATCCGCCGCGCTTGCCACCTTTGGGCGAAGCTGGAGCTACGGCGAGGTGATGGCGCGCAGCGAGCGCATCGCGGGCGCCCTCGCGCGTCTGGACGTCGGGCCCGAGCGGCCGCTGGGCCTGCTTCTTCCGCCCGTTCCGACAGCGGCGATGGCCGCGCTGGCCGCGCTGCGGCTGGGGGCGACCGTGGTGCCCTGCGATCCCATGCGCTCCGGCGAGGAACTGCGGGATCGCATGCAGGCCATCGGCAGCGGCGTGATGGTGACGCTGGACCTGACCCGGCTGCAACGGCGCTGGATCGGGCTCTTGGATCAGACGGAGCTGTCGGCCGTGCTGGTGGAGAAGATGGCCGACCTTCTGCCCTTCCCGCGCAACCTGCTGATGCCGCTGATGCGCGGCGGGGAAATCGCCGCCGTGCCGCGCGACCCGCGCCTGGCCGCCCTGCCCCGGCTTCTCCAGAAGGATGCCGGCGCAGCCGTGCAGGCAGGGCCAAGTGGCGCGTTGCTCGATACCGAGAGCCGAAGCGTCGGCGAGGATGCGATACTGGACGCGATGGGCGCGCTGACCGACCTGGCAGGCGGCGCGCGGCGCTGGCTTCTGGCGCATCACTTGGACGACGCCTGGCCGCTGGCGGCGATGCTGACGCCGCTGACGGCGGGACGGGAGTTGATGATGCTGCCAAGGCTGGATGCGCGAACCGTGGCGGCCGCCCTGAACCACGAGCAGCCGCAAGTCGCCGTCCTCTCCGGCAAGGTGGCGGTGGAACTGGCCGCCAGCCCGCCGGACAGCGGCGCGCTGTCGCTCGCGGTCGTGCCGCCGCACGTGCCGGAAAACGTCCGCGAGGAACTGGCGCACGCCACCGGCGCGCGTGTGGTTGTCTGGCAAGGGCCCTAAAGCATCGGCCGGCGAGTCAGGGTGCGGTCGTCGAACTGGCTGATTTCCGTCAAGCCGTCGAGATCGTGGAGATGCAGCCACCCACTCTTGATCGTGACGTAGCCATCCTCTCGCAATCGGCGCAGCAGGCGGCTGACGTGGGCACTTGCAAGGCCCAGGGCATCGGCCAGATGGGTCTGCGTCAGCGGGAAGGGGCATGACGTCCCTTCGGCCATGTCCCGCCGGGCCATGCGGTGATAGATTTCCAGCAGCAAACAACCCAGCCGCTCGGTGACATGGCGCCGGCCGATGCCCGTCAGATGCTCGCGCAGCAACGCCTGATCGTGGGCCAGAAGCCATACCAGTTGCCAGCTCAACTCCGGGTCGTGGGCCAGAAGCTCGCGCAGGGCATCGCGTCTGAACACGCAGGCCGAGGCGTCGGTGACCGTTTCCACGCCATGGTCCATCGGACCGACAAGATCCGGCTGCACGCCGATCACGTCGCCCGGCAGCATGAAGCGCAGGATCTGACGGCGCCCGTCCCTCAGCATCTGAAAGCTGAAGGCCCATCCAGAGAAGAGCGTGAACAGATCGCTTCCCGGATCGCCCTCGTAATAGAGCGTGGCGTGCGGGCGGTAGTAACGGACTTCTCCTCGGGCGCGGCCGATCGCCTTGATCTCTTCCGAGGTGACGGGCGCAATCATTGGCAGCCGCCTCAATGGGCAGTTGCGACAGTCGTTCGGGGGACTCTGGGCGCGAAACGGTCTGTGCCGCATGCCATACCTTCTGCACCCCGCCGGACCATTCGGCGCGGCGCGCTTTAGTATGACAGCTTCATGAATTGGTCATCAAAAAATACCGCTGCGCTCGACGTTTTTGATTCACATCATGTTTTCAATAGGTTGCGGGCGTAAAAAGCCTACTTCGAGTGTGCGTATTCCGCGAGCAAGGCCTGTATCTCGGCCGCGTTGGCGGGCCATTTTCCCCACTCCCGCGGACCGTAGTCCCACTTATTCCGCGCGCCAGGCGCCGCGCCGGCGGCCAGAAGGTCGCCCACCACTTCGACGTGGCCGCGCGCGGCGGCCAACATCAGCGGCGTATTCCCCTGATCGGAGCTTTTGTCGACCGTCGCCCCATGTTCCAGCAGCAGCGCCACCATGTCCCGGTCGCCCTGCCCCGCCGCGCGCAGCAGCGCCGTCACACCCAGCCGGTCGGCGGCATCCGGCGAAACGCCGGCGTCGAGAGCGGCGCGCGCCCGCCCGTGATCGCGGCGCGCCACCGCATCCAGCAGATCGTCCCTATCCATACCAGCGCTTATCCCGCACCGCCGCCAAGCCGTCAAGCCCATCGGCCGCCGCCGCTTGAGCTCGCGCTGCCGCGTCCAGTAGGCTGGGATGCAATGAAAATGCGGGAGGCCCGCCCCTCATGTCCATCGACGTCGCCCAGGCCCGCGCGGACACGCCCGGCTGCCGCGAAGTGCTCCATCTCAACAACGCCGGCGCCGCCTTGATGCCCAACTGCGTCGTCGAGGCCCAGATCGCCCACATCCGGCGCGAGGCACGGCTGGGCGGCTACGAGGCCAAGGAGGCGGCCGAGCGCGAGATCGAACGGACCTACAACGCCATCGCCAGGCTGCTCAACTGCACGCCGGCGGAGATCGCGCTGGTGGAGAATGCGACAGTCGCGTGGGATCTGGCTTTCCACGGCATGGACCTGCGCGAGGGCGACCGCATCCTGACCTGCGACGCGGAGTACGGCTCCAACTACATTGCTTTCCTGCAGGCGCGCGAGCGCAAGGGCGTGTCGGTCGAGGCGGTGCCGAGCGATGCCAACGGCCAGCTCGATATCGGCGCGCTGGAAGGCATGATCGACGGGCGGGTGAAGCTGATCGCGGTGACGCACGTTCCCACCAACGGCGGTCTCGTCAATCCGGCCGTGGAGATCGGGCGCATCGCGCGGGCCCACGGCATCCCCTTCCTGCTGGACGCCTGCCAATCGGCCGGGCAGATGCCGCTCGACGTGGACGCCATCGGCTGCGACATGCTCTCCGCCACCGGCCGCAAGTTCCTGCGCGGCCCGCGCGGTACCGGCTTCCTCTATGTGCGCCGCGATTTCATGGAACGGCTCGATCCGCCGTTCCTGGACATCCGCGCGGCTCGCTGGACGGGACCGGACACCTACGAAATGCGTGACGACGCCCGCCGCTTCGAGAACTGGGAATTCAACTACGCCGCCGTCATCGGCCTTGGCGTCGCGGTGGATTACGCGCTGTCCTGGGGCCTGGAGGATATCGAGGCGCGGGTGACATGGCTGGCCGACACCCTGCGCCGCCGGCTTGGCCGCATCCCAGGCGTGAACGTCGCCGACCTGGGCGCCCGGCAGTGCGGCATCGTCAGTTTCGCCGTAGACGGCCCGCCCCCTGCCGAAACCCGGCAGGCCTTGCGGCGCAGAGGCATGCACATATCTGTCTCCGACCGCCATTCGACGCTTCTGGACATGGACCGCCGGTCGCTGGACGCGCTCATGCGGGCCTCGGTGCACTACTACAACACCGAGGAGGAGCTCGACCGTTTTTGCGAGGCCATCTCGGAGCTACGCACCCAATCGGCTGCCTGAGCCGCGATGCGTCAGCTTGTGGGCCGCGCGGCGATACGCTGCGGCTCCCGGGCCAGCACGTGCAGGCAGATCGAGCGCGGCGTCGCGCCCGCTCCGACCTCGAAATCGCCGGCCTGCAGGGCGTTCCGCGCCACCGAGAAATAGAACACCAGGGTGAGGCGGCAGCCCTCGTTTTCATAGGTCCAGGCAACGGTGTCGTTGTCCTGCCGCGCACTGGCCGGCTTGCCGAAGACCGACAGCGCGTCGGCGAAGGTCATGCCGGCAAGCTCGCTGGCGTGCACCCGGGGAAAGTCGGGGCGAACCGGCGGTTTCGGCGGTAACGGCAGGACCGTGACCGGCCGCGTGGGCTGTGCCGGCGGCGCAACGACAGCTTGCTCAAGCGTCGCTGGCTCCGGCTTTTTCTCGACGGTGTCGACCGCGTCCGTGGTGGCGGGGGTCGCCTCCACCTGCCGCTCCGGGTCATTGCCGGGAAGGGCGCAGGCACCCAGCGCCAGAAGGCCGACGAGCGCGAAACGTGTCATATCGCGGGGCATCTCGGGCCACCTCCTGAGGGCAACCTCGATTCCCGACTCAACAAGGTTAAAAGTCGATTAACGCACTCTGATTCCCGACATTGTGGTAACTCGAAGTTGTCTCCGCACCTCCGAAATCTCCCTGCCATGACGGACGAGACACCGATACACTTGAAGATTGCCGGAGGTGGATTTCCCTCCAATACAGTCAATATAATGAAATAAAATTTCAAGAATATGGAACATTCATAATTGCATTTATTTACTATCGTTTGAGAGGGAGCTAGCCCCACTGGGCCGTGATACGCGAAACACGGGGAGGCTGGCATGACATCGCCGATCATTTACGGCACCAAGCATGACGATAACTTGGCGGCCGACCATGCAGATTTGACCATCTTCGGACTTCATGGCGACGACGTGCTCACCAGCACGTTCAACCGGACAACCCTCGACGGTGGCAAGCACAGCGACACGCTGATATCCGACGTCGAGGTCAGTGGCCATCCCGGTGAGACGGTCGAAGCCGTGACGACGCAACATGGCCGGCACGGCAGGGATACGCTGGATGCGGCCGTGACTGCCTCGTTCGGCAGCGAGACTTATGCGCACACCGAACTCGACGGCGGAGATGGCGACGACGACATCACCGCGCAAGCGAGCGCCATGACGGAGGCCCTGATCCTCGACGAAAGCGCAACGGCCTCGGCGCACAACGATATCGACGGCGGCGCCGGGCACGACACCATCGACGCGACCGCCTTCGCGGACGGCCTATTCAACGTCGATCTGACCGCAATCAACGATATCGACGGCGGGGATGGCGACGACGTCATACATGCCACGGCCGAAATCGCCTTCTTCAGTGCGCCGGACAGCAGTACCGCCCTCAACATCGTCGACGGCGGCAAGGGTCACGACACGATCCACGCCGTCGCCACCGGAGATTTCAGTGGCCTGCACAGCGACGTTCGCAACGAGTTAATGGGTGGCAGCGGCAACGATACGCTGACCGCGGAGGCGGTCGCGCAGTCGAACGGGGGACGCAGCGCAACGAACCTGCTGTATGGCGGCGACGGCGAGGACACCCTGAGCGCACACGCCTTGGGCAATTCGAACAGCGATACTGTCGAGGTAAGCAACACGCTGTACGGCGGGGCTGGGCACGACATCCTGATGGCGGAGGCTCGCGGTATCCATAGTTTCCTCAACACCGTCGAAAACACCCTGAGCGGCGGCGACGGAAACGACACCTTGATTGCCGAGGCGACCGTCACCTTGCTGGAGCCTGGAGGCTTCTTCGGCGTCAGCACCGCCACCAACATACTCTACGGCGGCAATGGCGACGACGAGATGCAGGCAACCGCCCGAATGGACGCCGAGACTCCGCAGGACGGAACAGCCGAAAACATCCTCGACGGCGGAAAGGGCGACGATACCCTCACCGCCACCATCGCGCCCGGCAGCCCGGGTCGCAGCACGCTCAGCGGCGGACGCGGCGACGACGTGCTCCAGGTCCACGGCGGCAGCGACAACGAGCTCGATGGCGGGCGCGGCCAGGATACGCTGATCGGCGGCGACGGTGACGAATTCATGACCGGCGGGCCCGGCGGGGATCTCTTCGTCTTCGCGGCGAACGCCGGCAACGACACGATTCTCGACTTCGAGGACGGCCGCGACCTGATCGAGCTGCGCGGCTTCGACTACGGCGATCTGGCGGAGGTGTCGGTGCGCGATGACGGCGCCGATGCCATCGTACAACTCGACGCGGACAACGAGGTGACCGTCCTGGGTGCCGCCGGCCTCATCGGCGCCGACGACTTCTGGTACGCCTGAGCCTTGGCTCGATGGAGGTGCACGCCTCAGTCCGTGGCCCGCGCTTCCATCGCGAGGCAGCCGTCCGCATCGGCGACCCACAGCGAGGCGCCGGCCTCGGCGGGCTGCCCGCACAGATCGAAGCCGGCCGTGTCGAAAACCGGGAGAAGGGCGCGGAAATCGAAGCCGGCGGGGGCCGCCCGGCGGCCCTCGCGCAGCATCAGGTCGACCAGCAGCGTCGCCAGCAGCGGCCCGTGCACGATCAGGCCCGGATAGCCTTCGTGCCCGGCGGCGTAGGGCTGATCGTAATGGATGCGGTGGCCATTGAACGTCAGCGCCGAGTAGCGGAACAGCAGCACCGGATCGGCCCGCACATGCCGCCGCCAGACGGCATCGCCGGGCGCAGGCTGGCCCTGTGGCGTGGTGCCGGGCCGGCGGGCCTCGCGGTAGACGATGTCCTGTTCCTCGACAAGGCAGAGGCCGCCATCGTCCGCGATCTCGTGCCGCAGGGTGACGAAGGCCAGCCGCCCGCTTCGCCCCTGCTTCTCCGTCACATCGGTGACGGTCGAGGTCTTGCGCGCACTGCCGCCGACGAGAAGCGGCCGGTGAAAGCGCAGGCGCCCGCCGGCCCACATGCGGTGCGGCAAGTCGATGGGCGGCAGGAAGCCGCCACGCGCGGCATGCCCGTCCTCGCCCAGGGCGGAGGCCGGCGCCGTCTCCCAGAAATAGATCCAGTGCCACAACGGCGGCAGCGCATCGCCGTCCGAAAGGTCCGGCGCGCGGTCCTGCGTCGCCTGCATCGCCCGCGCCCGGGCGATGTCGATGGTATCCGTCTGCTCGACGCTATTGCCGATCCAATCGCGAGGATCGCTCATCCCGCGAACTCCCGCCGACCCTGTATGACCGCCATACGTTGCCTTCCCGTCGTCCTGTCCTTTCGGCGCCAGCCGCATGGCCCCGAGCCTAGCCGATCGCCGTGTCCCTGCAAGACCTACCCGGATTGACCAGGATCAAGGTGAACCGCCGCCCACCGCGTCAGGGTCGGATACGCGCGGGGCAGCACCCGCCTGCCGGGGAGGAGACAGGATGTACAAGCGGATACTCGCCGCCGTCGACGGCTCGCCCAACAGCTATCGCGCCGTCGAGCGCGCGGCCATCATTGCCAAGACGCAGAACGCCGAGCTTGTTCTCGCCAACGTCGAGCCGCGCCAGCCGGTGCCCGAGAGCCTGCGGCAATTCGCCCGTGTCGAGCACCTGGACGAGGGCGCGACCGAGACGTGGGAGAACATCGCCCGCGCCGTCCTGCACCGCGCGAGTTCCGAGGCGACGGAGGCCGCCGGCGGCGAACTCAAGATCCGCGAGGAGACGATGATCGGCGATCCGGCCGACGCCATCCTCGACGCCGCCGACGCCGAGAACCCCGACCTCATTGTCGTCGGCAACCGCGGCTTCAGCCAGATCAAGGGGCTGATCCTCGGCAGCGTCTCGCAAAAACTGGCCGCCAACGCCCACGTCGACGTGCTGATCGTGAAGTAGGGATCGGGGCTGCGCTTGCACGCCCGATGCGGTACAAGTCCAGGCATGATCGCCGACACCGCCGACCACGCCAAGCGCCCCCGCCGCAAACACACCGCCGTCCTGCGCGAGTGGCTGCCGCTTGCCGGGGCGCGCGTGGCCGATATCGGCTGCGGTCAGGGCGGGGTTGCGCGGATACTGGCCCGTGAGGCCGCGTCGGTGATCGGCATCGACCCGCAGCACGCCGCCCTCCTGCATGCGCGGGAAGCAGACGATAAGGCCGAGGCAAGTGGCCCGATCCATTACATTGCCGCCGGGGGCGAGACGCTGCCGCTGGCCAATGCCTCGATGGACACGGCCGTGTGCTTCAACGCCCTGCATCATGTCCCCGTCGAACACCAGGACGCCGCGCTTGCCGAGGCGTGGCGGATACTGCGTCCCGGGGCGCGGTTGCTGGTCGTCGAGCCGATTGCGGAAGGCCCGGTGTTCGAGATGGTCCAGCCGGTGGAGGACGAGACCGAGGTCCGCGCCGCCGCCTATGCAGCCCTGGGTCGCGCGGCGGCGCAGACCGGCTGGCATCTGATGCACGAATCCGAGTACGCCGCGCCGGTGCGTTATGCGTCCTTCCAGGCGTTCCGGGACAACATCGTTGCCGTCGATCCCGCGCGCGAGCCCGCCGTCGAACGGCACGAGGCGGCCATGCGCGCCCGCTTCGAGGCAAGCGCGCGCCAAGCCGACGGCGCCTTCTGGTTCGATCAGCCCTGCCGCCTGACGGTGCTGGTGAAGGCGTCCGACGACTAAGGCCGATTGACACGACCACGGACGCCCCGGCATCCTTTTTCCACATGCGTCGCGGTCATCCCCTTCTTATAGGGGATGCAAACGGGAATCCCGTGCGGCCCGCCTTCTCGGGTCGGGCCAATGCCGGAGCTGCCCCCGCAACTGTAAGCGGCGAGCTGCGTGCCAGCACGCGCCACTGGTCCCGATGGACCGGGAAGGCCGGCACGCGGCGGCGACCCGCAAGCCAGGACACCGGCCGCGACGTGCCGTTCAACCCCAGAACCCGGGCGGGGTGCACCGGGAGGAGGTATCGCGTGACGTCCTCTTTTCCAGATTTCGACGCCATCCATGTCGCCAATGACCGCGGCGCTCCATCCAGCATCATGCCGGCCGTGAGTCAGCCGAAGGCCGACGAGCGCGCGCCGTGGTTCGATCCCGGCTGGTTGATCCGCCGCGCCCTGGCGGCCGGGCCGGGGGAGCCCGCCGCCAGGGCGGAAGACGCCTTGCTGGCGTGGCTGGTGCGCCTTCCCGTGGAGTGCGATCCGGCCGATGCGGCGGACAAGGCGCTCGACGCCTACGATCGCCGGGACGGAACCTTCGGGCGCGGCGCACGGCGCTTGCTGGCGCTTCTGGAGGAAACCCGCTACTACACGCGCCAAAGGCTGACGCGCGTTCGCCGCGTGCGCCGGCGACACCGCGAGAGGGACGACGCCTGAATGCGTCTGGATGCCGCATGACCGCGATTGCACTGATAACGGCCCCGCTTGACGAGGCCACGCGCAATGCCCGCGTCTATCGCGGCGACATCCTGGTATTCCGCCAGCTTGCCGGCATGCGCGCCCTCCGCGACCGGGTGGCGGAACACCTCCGGCGCGTCATGGGCGACGATCCCGAATCGGTGCACCGGGCGATGAACGGCGCGGGCATCGAGGCGGCATCCAACGCCCTGCGCCGCGACCTTGGCAGGGACGAGGCCATCCGCGAGGCCCTGTACGCCGCCCTGCGCGAAGCGGGCGTGGAGCCCGGAAGGACCTACGAGGACGGCCTGAAGCTGCGGGTGCAGCCGCCGGCCGAAGGTGCGCGCGGCATCGTCACCGAGCCTTTGGGCGCGCACCGCGATACCTGGGGTTCCAACGTCATGGCGCAGACCAACTGGTGGTCGCCCGTCATGCCCGTCACGGCCGAGCGCACCATCGCCCTGCTGCCCGCGTATTTCGCCCGCCCGGTCGCCAACAACAGCACGGGCTGGGATCTTGCCGAGGTGCTGCGCCGCCGCCGCAAAGGCGAGCCGCTGGACGACTACCCCTTCCTCCCGGTGGTGGAGGAAGCGCCGGATCCCTCGGAAGCCGTCGCGATGGAGATCGAGCCGGGCGACCTGATGTGCTTTTCCGGCGCGCACCTGCACGCCAGCGTTCCGAACACGACCGACAGGACACGTTTCAGCCTGGAAATCCGCACCGTCAACGCGGACGACGCCGCCGCCGGCCGCTGCGCCCCCAACGTCGACGGCCGAGCCGTGCGCACCGCCTGGCAGTGGTTCAGGCGCCTGAGCGACGGCGAGCGGCTGGGCGGGATGGTTTAGCTGAAAACAGCGGCTTCCGGCAGTCTGCTTTGAATTCAAGATTATGCCTGCCCGGTGCCCATTTCTTCTTCCGGGTCTGAGGCGACGCTAATCGTAACGGCTGCCCGGGTGATGCCGGACGCATCGAGACATGTTATTCATTAAACATACCGATGAGCGAGGCGCACGGGGAGGATGACGGACGGCATGGAGCTGGGCAATCAACTTATCCTGCTCGGCGCCGGGCTCGTCTTCGTCAGTATCTTCGCCGGGCTCATTTCCTCCCGGATCGGCGCGCCGCTGCTGCTGGTGTTTCTGGCGCTGGGCATGCTGGCCGGCGAGGACGGGCTGGGCGGCATCCACTTCGACAACTTCCAGGCCGCCTACACCATCGGAGCCACGGCGCTGGCCATCGTCTTGTTCGACGGCGGCCTGCGCACGCATCGCGACACGCTGCGCCTCGCCTCCTGGCCGGCGCTGGTGCTGGCAACCGTCGGCGTCATCGCGACGGCGGTCCTCACCGGGGTTGCGGCGTTCTTCCTAATAGACCTGAACTGGCTGCAAAGCCTGCTGGTCGGCTCCGTCGTCGCCTCGACGGACGCGGCGGCGGTGTTCTTCCTGTTGAACCTGCGCGGCACCAACCTCGTCAAGCGGGTGAGCGCCACGCTGGAGGCGGAATCGGGCCTGAACGACCCGATGGCGGTTTTCCTGACCGTCACCTGTGTCGAGCTTCTTCAGTTGGGTATGCCGGAGGCAAGCTGGTCGGCGGCGCTGGACCTGGGCGCGGAGTTCGTGCTGCAAATCGCAGGCGGCGCGGCGTTCGGGCTGGTGGGCGGCTATGCCCTGCTGCGGCTCGTCAACGTGTTGCAGCTTGCCACCGGCCTCTACCCGATCCTGGCGCTCTCGGGCGCGCTCGTCATCTTTGCCGGGGCGCAGAACGTGGGTGCCAGCGGCTTCCTGGCCGCTTATCTGGCGGGCATCGTGCTGGGCAACCAGCGCCACCGGGCGACTCAGATCATCGACCGCTTCCAGGACGGCCTCGCGTGGCTCAGCCAGATCGTCATGTTCCTGATGCTGGGGCTTCTGGTGACGCCCTCGCAGCTTGCGGACTCGCTGCTGCCGGCGCTTGCCATCGCGGTCTTCCTGATGGTCGTCGCGCGGCCGTTGAGCGTGGCGGCCTGCCTGCTGCCGTTCCGCTTCACCTGGCGCGAGCGCGGCTTCGTCGCCTGGGTCGGCCTGCGGGGGGCGGTGCCGATCTTCCTGGGCACCGTGCCGGTGCTGGCCGGGCTGCCGAACGCGGCGCTGTACTTCGAGGTCGCCTTCGTCGTGGTCCTGACCTCGCTGATCGTGCAGGGCTGGACGCTCAACTCGGCGGCGCGCGGCCTGAACCTGGCCTTGCCGCCGCCGCCCGATCCCTCGCAGCGCGTGGACGTCGACCTGCCCGCCGACGTCGGCCGCGACATGGCCGCCTACACGGTGCAGGACGGCAGCGCCGCCGCCGGCCGGCACCTGAACGACCTGCCCATCGGAGCGGACATCGACGTCGTCTCGGTCATCCGCGACGGTGCGATGCGCCGGCCGGGCACCGTTGGCCGCCTCTCCCCCGGCGACTACGTCGTCGTCGTGGTGCCCGCCGAGCGGCTGGAAGAGCTGGACAAAGTGTTCGGCCGCCCGCCGAAGCGCGACCGCCGGGGCCGCGACGAGGCGGTGCTGGGCGAATTCGCCTTCGGCGGCGAGGTGAAGGTGGGCGACCTCGTGGCGATGTACGACCTCGCGGTCCCCGCCGCCGAGCACGACCTCAGCGCCGACACCTTCCTCCGCCGCCACCTGCGCGGCCAGCCCGTCCCCGGCGACCGCCTGCGCCTGGGCCCGGTCGAACTGATCGTCCGCAAGCTGGACGGCGAGCACATCAAGCAGGTCGGCATCGAACTGGACCCCCAGCCGGCGCCGATACGCAAGGACCTGCTGTTCATCTGGGCAAGGCATGCGCTGCGACGGCTGCGGGGGGTGTTCAGGAAAGGAGGGTGAGCAACTGTCTTTCATCATGCCGCTTTTGGCTGCCAGGGCGTGTTGTCGCGAAGCATGGCGTTGAGGATGGTGATCATCTTGCGCATGACGGCGACAATGGCGACT